>NZ_CP130886.1:1819023-2425364 GCF_030622045.1 Planctellipticum variicoloris
TGACGCGATGAAAGTGGAGCTCGACATCACGGTCGATCACCCGGCGGACTCCTTCGACCAGGCAGTTGGGTTCGTTGTCAGTCTCGCCGCGGCGTTTGATGACTTCCAGCGGAGTTCCCGGCAGCACGGTGAACGTGCTCTGGTGAATGATCTGATTGCCGGCGTCCAGCTCCGGAATAATAAAGTGAGCCGTCGCGCCGTAAGTCAGCATCCGATGCTCGAAGGCGTCTTCGTACGGGCGGAAACCGGGGAACGGAGGGAGCAGCCCGTGATGCAGATTGATGATCCGGCCCGCGAACCGCCAGCAGGTGCCGGCGGGAAGGACGCGCATGTAGCGGGCGAGGATGATGTAATCGACTTCGTACTCGTCGAAGAGCTGGATCATCAGTTCGTTGTCGGGTTCGCCCCGTTCGTCGCCGACGTTGTGCCAGGGGACGCCGAACTGCTCGGCGACTCCCCGGCAGGAGTTACGATTGCCGATCATCACGGCGGGGGTCGCCCGCATGCGACCGTCGCGGATTGAACGGAGCAGCGCCAGAGACGTTTCCGGGCGAAAGGTTGTGCAGATCGCCAGGCGCGGCGGCGTGGTCCGTTCGTCGCGGGACCAGGTGCGGATCGAAAGGTTCTTCTCCAGACCGATGGCGAGCATCGCGTCGCGCAGCGTATCGACGGAGGAAACTTCCTCGGGCCAGTCGATCCGCAGAAACATGGAAAACAGCTTCGAATCGTGATCGAACATCTGGATTTCGAAGATGTTCGCCCCGGCGGTCGCCACGTAGTGGACGATCGGATCGGCCAGTCCTCGATTGTCGGGACCGACGGCGGTGATGACGACCTGCATGGTCGGACGGCTTTCGGAGAAGTCAGGACGGTTCGTGGGCAACGCGATGGCATTGTCGGCAGTCGGCCGGTTGGCTGCAACGCTGGCGGAAAGTCCGTGAAAATCCCGCAATCGGCGCCCCGACGGCGTGAGCCGGCAGACACGCGACTCCGTTTCCGTGGTAAAAGAGATGTCGAAAACGATTCCTTCAGGAAAGATGCACCATGGACGAGATGGAAGGTTCGCCGCGGACGTGGCCTCCCCTGGGGCTGCCGACCGGGAGCGTGCGGGCGCTGCTGACGCTGGGAATTGTGGGGGTCATCGTTTCCAACCAGGTTCGCGGACGGGAAATCGACTTTTTGTGGATGCAGGTGCTGCTGGTTGCGCTGGCGCAGTATTTTGCCGCCCGGAGAATTGTGGCGCTGCCGACGTCGGTGATTGAACGACTGGAAGACGAGGGGGTGCTGGGACGGGAGCGCCATCCGCTGTTCCTGCCGCGCTATTCGATCCGCCTGATCCTGATCGCATCCTTCGTCGGGCTGGGGATCTACCTCTACCGTGAACACCGGCTGTTTGAGCGGGATGTCGTTAAGGTGCTGGGGGTGGTCTTCGCCTACCTGACCGGATCGTTCCTGCGGGGCATCCTGGGCTGGATCAATCGCCGGCGGCGCAATCCCCCCAGTCCGTTCTGGGGAGACGCCATGGCGGTGGTGGTGCTGGGGGCGCTGGTCGTCGTCGCGCTGCCCGAGCTGGTGAATACACCTTGGAAAACACAGCACGAGGTGCTGGAAATCGGGCTGGGGATCGTGCTGTTCTACTTCGGATTCCGCTAAGCTGCGGGGACGATTCGCAGCCGCAGTCCCCGCAGAGCTGATTTCCCGACGATGACCGAACCCGCTCCCGACAAGCCGCCCCGACGCCCGCGTTACCGTGGCTCGCATCCGCGGCAGTTCCGCGAGAAGTACAAGGAACTGCAACCGGAGCGGTACGCCGAGGACGTCGCCCGAGTACTGGCGGGGGGAAAGACTCCTGCGGGATCGCACCGGCCGATCATGGTCCGCGAAATTCTGGAGGTGCTGAAACCGCAGCCGGGCGAGACGGCGGTCGACTGCACGCTGGGCTATGGGGGCCACGCGCAGGAACTGTTGAAGGCTGTCCAGCCGGGCGGGCGACTGCTGGGGATCGACGCTGATCCGATCGAGCTGCCGAAGACCGAGGCCCGATTGCGAGGACTCGGATTTCCCCCCGACTCGCTGCTGGTCCGACGGATGAATTTTGCGGGCGCGGCGGCCTGGATCGCCGAAGTCGCCCCGGATGGCGCCGACGTCCTGCTCGCGGATCTGGGGCTGTCGTCGATGCAGATCGACGATCCGGACCGCGGATTCACATTTAAGGCCGCTGGTCCGCTCGACATGCGGATGAATCCCTCACGGGGGAAGTCCGCCGCGGACCTGCTGGCTCAACTGGATGCGGACGAACTGGCCGAGCTGTTGACTGAAAACGCCGATCAGTTCGGAGCGAAGGAGTTGGCCGCAGCCCTCATCGAACGGCAGCAGCACCGACCTCTGACGACAACCGCCGATTTTGCCGACGCGATCCGGCAGGCGATTTCGCGCTGGCGGCTGGCGACGGACGACGTGGAAGCGACCGTCCGAAGGGTGTTCCAGGCGGTGCGGATCGCGGTCAACGATGAGCTGGGCTCGCTCGACGGGTTCCTGCGGACATTGCCGTATTGTCTGCGGCCCGGCGGGCGCGTGGCGCTGCTGACGTTTCATTCCGGAGAAGACCGGCGGGTCAAGCAGGCGTTCAAGGCGGGGCTGCAGAGCGGCGTCTTTTCGTCGATCGCCGGCGATGTCGTCCGTGCCGGCTCCGAGGAGCAGCGGGCGAATCCGCGATCGTCGCCGGCGAAGCTGCGGTGGGCCATTCGAGCCGACGACTGATCTTTGTTCCCGCGTTTCGTCCTGGGAACCCGTTTTTCCAGCGAATCGTCCTGTCAGTTACCGATCAGGGGGCCGCATCCACAGTGACGCTGTCGGACGCTCCATCTCTTCTGCAGCGGTGCCCGCGGACTGCGAGCCCGGTTGTCGGCGGTCCCGCTGATCTCTCTTCCGCTTCAACTCCGATTGCATGAAGTCATTCCGTCTTGTAATGTGACGGCCTGACCTTCCTTTCAGGAGACTGCACGTGACTGTCGTACTGTTGCTGGTCAGCGCGCTGGCGGCCGAAAAGGATGCCGCGGCGTTTCAGGCGTGGCTTAAGTTTTACGGGGCCGCGGCCGCCGAATATGAGATCGAAGCGCAGGACGGAGACGGCGGATTTCACTCGCTGAAACTTCAACCGACGCCCATTCTGCAGTACACAAATCCCGAGCGGGGGCTTCAACACCACGGCGCTTCCTATATCTGGACGTGGAACGGCCGGCCGCTGTGTATCGGCTCGATCTGGTCCGTCGTCCCCCCTGAAGACCCCGAACACCGCTGGATCTCGAACGAACTCCATTCACTGGCCGCCGGGCCGTTGCGGTCCCGGCATCCGCCGCGGGTCGGCCAGCGGGGGCCGGTGCCGCAATGGGAGACCGACCGGCCCGGCATCGTATGGGTCGACGTCCCTGACGCCCCGGAACCTGCCGCGACGGCCTCTTTGCGCCTCGTGCAGATGCGCCGCATCGCCGAACAATACACCGCCCGACTGACTTCCAACGTCGGGAACGAGAAGCCCGGCGACCTGCGGCTCCTGACCAAGCCGTTGTACCGCTATCCCACGGATGCCTCCGAGGCGCTCGACGGCGGCCTGTTTGCCTATGTGCAGGGGACCGACCCGGAGGTGCTGATGCTGCTGGAGGCCTCGAAGTCCGGCGACGGACCGCGCTGGCGGATCGGGTTCGCGCGATTCACCAACACGACGGCAGTCGTCCAGCGCGACGGCCGGGCGGTCTGGGAATGCGACCGGGCCAGGCTGTTCGTCGGCGATCATCCCTACTTCGTGTTCCTGAGGATTCATCCCGCGGGGCTGGATTCGCCGTGAGGAACGTCGGATTTCGGAAGTCGTTTGGGCGGGCATTGGAGCCTTTGCCGCGGCCGTGGTCGCAGTTCTTTGCAGTCCGTTGCAGACCGGCCTCGACAGTCGGGTCTTGACCTTCGCCTGCGGAGTCGGGACCATCGGCGGTCGGTGTTTCGCAATCGCTGCGATCATTGTCGACAGCGCCGCACCGGGGCATCGGCTCAACGCCGCTGTCGCGAACTGCTGAGAGGAAACCCGATGCAAAGTTCCGCCGCCACTGTCGCCGAGTACCTGGCGGAGCTCCCCGCCGACCGCCGCGCCGCCCTGGACACGGTGCGAAAGGTGATCCTGACGAACCTCGACGACGGTTACGAAGAGGGGATGCTGTACGGGATGATCGGCTACTACGTTCCGCACCGGATCTACCCGGCGGGATATCACTGCGATCCGACGCAGCCGTTGGGACTTGTTTGTCTGGCATCGCAGAAAAACTACATGTCGCTGTATCTCTCGTGCGTCTCTGACTCCGATGACGGCTGCAGCGGCCAGCGGGAAAACTGGTTCACGGAGGCCTGGGCCAGAACCGGCAAGAAACTGGACATGGGGAAAAGCTGCATCCGGTTCCGCAGGGTCGAGGACCTGGCGCTGGAGGTGATTGGCGAAGTCATTCGCCGCTTTCCCGTAAAGACTTATATCGAGTATTACGAGTCGACTTTGAAGGCGAATGCCCTGCGGAAGTCGGACCAGACGAAAACTCGGAAAACGCCGAAGTCGACTTCCCGGAGATCCAGCAAGTCGTCATAGCACGACGGCAATCCGCGAATGGAAAATGCGGGCATCCGCACGGCGGATGCGGCATGACCCGAACAACAGGAGGGAACGCCACTCGCGTCGCAATTCTGCATCACGCTCGTGGGTTTTCTGACGGCGACGGACCGTTCGCGGGGTGGAATGGTAACAGACCAGTCATGCGCTCTGACTGCCCGTTCTTCATCGCCAGTCGAGGGCGTCGATGCGCAGTCCGGTGTTTCTTCGGGCGGCTCTTGAACACAAGGCCATAGTCGGCCTCTACTGCTGTGCAGCAATCTGGGGCGGCTGCGTGTCGGCCGGATGGTATCTGCTGGAGCGCGAGACGTCGACGCCCGCCGTGCCCCGCGAATTTGCCGTACGTTGGCCCGCCGACTCTCAACTGCCACGCGTCCCCGGACGCCCGATGGTGGTGGTGTTTCTTCATCCGCGCTGCCCCTGCAGCCGCGCTACGCTGGAAGAATTGTCCCGGCTGATGACCCGGATCGCTGATCGGGCGTCCGTCCTCGCGGTCTTTCTGGCGCCGCAGTCGCACGGAGAAAACTGGCATCAGACGGATCAATGGAACGCCGCCCGCCGGATCCCGGGCGTGCAGGTGATTGCGGATGTTGACGGCCTGGAAGCACGTCGGTTCCGGGCAGACGTCTCGGGCCGGACGCTCCTGTACGACGCCGACGGCGTGAGACAGTTCGACGGGGGCATCACGCAATCCCGGGGTCACGCCGGCGACAATCCCGGGAGCGCGGCCATTGCGGAACTGGTCTTGCGAGGCCGTTCGGCGACGACTCACGGGCGGGCCTTTGGGTGTCCGCTGTTTCACAGCCCCTCAGCGCAGCCTTGCGAAGGCTAAGCATGCATAAAAATATCGTATCCGAGGTTTCGAACGACCCTTCAGTGAAACGGCGGGCGAGCGAGCTGCTGCATCAGAACTTCGACCTGGTCTGGCGGCGGACCGATCGTGCGTTCGTGGTCCTGATGGGGCTGCAGTGGGTCTTTGCAATCGTCATCGCCTTGACGCTGTCGCCGCTGACCTGGGAAGGAACGCAGAGCCGGACGCACGCCAACGTCTATGCTGCGGTCTTTCTGGGAGGAGCTCTCTCCGCATTTCCGGCGTACCTGGGCTGGTTTCAGCCGGGACGTCCGGAGACCCGCTACGTGATGGCGGTGGCGCAGATGCTGTGGTCCGCATTGCTGATTCATCTGACCGGCGGGCGGATTGAGACCCACTTTCACGTTTTCGGATCGATCGCGTTTCTCTCCCTCTACCGCGACTGGAAAGTCCTCGTTCCGGCGTTGGCGGTGACCGCATTCGATCATGGTCTGCGCGGCTGGCTCTACCCGGAGTCGGTTTATGGCGTAGCGTCTGTGCAGATTGTACGCACGTTCGAGCACTCTGGCTGGGTCATCTTTGAAACAATCTTCCTGGCGATTGCGTGTCAGCAGTCCCGACGGGAAATGACCATTCAGGCGGTCCAGCACGCCAGACTGGAGAATTCCCATCTGCTGATCGAGCGCGAAGTGGAACGCCGCACCGCCCAGTTGCAGATCAATGAAGACCGGTCGCGGACGCTGGCGGTGGCGGCCGAGGCGGCGAACCGGGCGAAAAGCGACTTTCTGGCGAACATGAGCCACGAAATCCGGACGCCGATGACCGCCATCCTGGGCTTCACCGATCTGCTGCTCGAAGAAGGCGATATGGACCGGGCGCCGCAATCCCGCATTGAAGCCATCAACACGATTCGGCGAAATGGGGAACAGCTCATCAATACCATCAACGAGATTCTGGATCTCTCGCGAATCGAGTCGGGACGACTGGATATCGAGAAATCGAGATTCTCTCCGGTGAAAGTCGTTGCCGAAGTCCAGTTGCTGATGAAGGTCAAAGCCGCCGAAAAGCGACTGCCGATTACGGTCGAATACGGCGACCACCTTCCCGAGACGATCGAGTCCGACCCTCACCGGCTCAAGCAATTGCTGGTCAATCTCGTGGGCAACTCCATCAAGTTCACGGATTCAGGTGCGATCCGGATGACAGTCCGGCGCATTCCCGACGTCCGGGATCAGCTCGAATTTGAAATCGCCGATACCGGGATCGGCATGACCGAGGAACAGCAAAGCCGCCTGTTCGAGCCCTTCACGCAGGCGGACAGTTCCATGAGTCGTCGGTACGGGGGGACCGGGCTCGGGCTGGCGATCAGCCGTCGTCTGGCCCGCCTGCTCGGCGGCGACGTCTGGATCGCCAGCTCAACTCCCGGAGCGGGGTCGACGTTCGTGCTGCGCCTCGACGCCGGCCCCCTCAGCGATATTCCCGCAGATCCCGATCAAGTCTGCCCGATCAGCAACGCGCCGGCAGCCAGTCGAGCGACAACGCAGGGATCCCCCGCATTGGCCGGGCGCAGGATTCTGCTGGCCGAGGACGTCCCCGCCAATCAGCGTCTGGTCGAGTATATGGTCAAGAAGGCCGGCGCCGTCATCGAATGCGTCGACAACGGGCAGCAGGCCGTCGAACGGATCCTGCTCGCCGAGGCGGCGAACGAACCGTTCGACGTCGTCCTGATGGACATGCAGATGCCGGTGATGGACGGCTACGCCGCGACGATTCTGCTGCGGGAACGGGGCTTCCAGTTGCCCGTCATCGCGCTGACGGCTCATACCATGAACGGCGATCGCGAGAAGTGTCTCGCAGCGGGATGCACCGAGTTCACGACCAAGCCGATCGATCGCAAAGGGCTGATCGCGGTCATCCAGTCGTGTCTCCAGATCGAGCCGGCGGCGACGTCGCCGTCCTGATCGTCCAGCGGCTCCGGAACCCGGATGATCGCCGCAGGCGCAAGCTCCCCCGTAGTCGACGGTGCAGGTCGTTGTCCGCTATGATCGGACAAGTCGTCCTGCACCTCGGTTTCGAGCCGCCTGGAAACTCATGACTACTGCGTCCGGCCTCCGTCTGGCGATGGTTTCGCGCGACGAAAGTCCGCGTGTCGACGAGGCCCGCCGGGAACTCCTGGAGTTCCTGCTCCGCGAATACGGCCTGACCGTCCCCAGCTATTCCACCCCCGACGACTTTAATCCGTCGCCCGATGAACCGCTGGACCTCGTCGTGGCGCTCGGCGGCGACGGCACGATCCTGCGGACCTGCCGCCAGCTCGGCCAGCACCAGCGCCCCATGCTGGGGGTCAACCTCGGGCGGCTCGGATTCCTGGCGGATCTGTCGCCGACCGAATTCTGCGAACGCTTTCCCCGCTTCGTGGCCCGCGAATACCAGGTCGTCCATCACCTGATGTATTCCTGCCGCTGGCAGAACCGCGCCGGCCAGGAAGAGACGTGGCTCGGGCTGAACGAGGTCGCCGTCCTGGCGGGAGCGGCCCTTTGCCTCCTGCGGATTCAACTCGAGATCGACGGCGAACGGGTGACCCAATACAGTTGCGACGGCCTGATCGTCAGCACGCCGGTCGGTTCGACGGCTCACAGCCTCGCGGCCGGCGGACCGATTCTGCGGCAGGATCTCTCCGCATTCGTAATCACTCCCATCTGCCCGCACACGCTGACCAACCGGCCGGTCGTCGATCGCGCCGACAGCGTCTACCGCCTGACCGTCCCCGATGCCCCGCCGGGAACCATGCTGGTCGTCGACGGTCAGATCAAGCACCCCCTGGAGCCGGGCGACGTCGTCGAGATTCGCCAGGCGCCTGTTACGTTTCAACTGGCCCGACTGAAGGACCACAGCTACTACACGACGCTGCGGCGAAAGCTCGGCTGGAGCGGACAGCCCCTTTACGGCGGGCAGGGAGCCGAATAGAGTCGTGCTGCGCAATCGCCGGCAAGCCCGGCATCCCGTTCCGTGAAAAGTGCCGCTGAGAAAGAGGTCTGGTCCATGACTGTGAAGATCGATACCCCGTTCGCGTCCACGGGCCTGTCCCGTCGCGGTTTTCTGCAAGCGGCGGCCCTCGGCGCCGCCGCCGCAACCCTTCCGGGCACGGCCCGGGCCGCGCGCCTGGCCGACCCGTACGCCGGCTTCAAAATGGGGCTCCAGAGCTATTCGCTCCGCGGCTTTGACGCGAAAACCGCTCTGGAACATACAAAAACGCTGGGCCTCAAGTACTGGGAAGCCTTTCCGGGACATCTCCCCGAGGCGGTCGTCCCCAAGACCGTGGCGGAGCACAAGGCGCTGCTCGACGCGGCCGGCGTGACGGTCATGTCCTACGGCGTTCTCGGGTTCGACGAGAACGAAACGAAGGCTCGCGAGCACTTCGAATTCGCAAAGCTGATGGGACTGACCGCCCTGAGCGCCGATCCCAAGCCGTCGAAAGAAACCTTCGATCTGCTCGACAAACTGGTCGACGAATACGGCGTCGCCATCGCCATCCACAACCACGGTCCCGGCCATCGCTACGACAAGATCTCCGACGTCGAAAAAGTCGTCAAAGATCGCCACCCGAAGATCGGCGCCTGCGTCGACACCGGACATTACCTCCGCAGCGACGAAAGCCCCGTCGCCGCGATCGAACGGCTCGGCAAGCGAGTCTTCGGCGTCCATCTGAAGGACGTGAAGACGCTGGTCAAAGGGGACAAGCGGGAAAAGCAGTTCAAGATCATCGGCGAAGGGGACCTCGACGTCCTCGGCTGCCTCAAAGCCCTGAAGAAACTCGATTACCAGTATTGCCTGGCCATCGAGTACGAAGAGAACCCGCAGAATCCCATGTCCGACCTGGAAGCCTGCCTGCGGCACGTCCGCGAACAGGCCGCCAAACTCGGCTAGGCCGTCCCGGTCGCAGGGAATTTCGTTCCAGAGGGGGGCCTGATCCGGCCCCCCTTTCTCCAGCCACTTCTTCCGAGGAGCACTTCCGTGAGCCATCGCAGCAATCGTCGGACTTTTCTCAAAACCACCGCCGCTCTGGCCGGCGCCGCCATGCCCTGCTGGTCGACGTCCGCCAGCAGCCGCGCGCTCGGTTTTCAGAGCGTCAATGACCGACCGGTGCTCGGCTGCATCGGCACCGGAGATCGCTGGCAGGGGGTCGGACCCGCGGCGCTGAACTTCGCCGACTGTGTGGCGGTCTGCGACGTCGACCGGTCCCACATGGAGCAGGGGCGCGACAAGGTGAAGGGGATCCAGGAGAAAAAGGGGACGTCCGGCGACGTCGAGATGTATGAGGACTATCGCAAGATCCTCGACCGCAAGGACATCGACGTGGTGACGATCGTCACCCCGGACCACTGGCACAGCAAGATCGCGATCGACGCCATGCGGGCCGGCAAAGACGTCTACTGCGAAAAGCCGCTGACCCTGACGATCCACGAAGGCAAGCAGATCATCAAGGTTCTGGAGGAGACCGGCCGGGTCTTCCAGGTCGGCACGCAGCAGCGGACCGAGATGGACCAGCGGTTCCTCAAGGCCGTCGCGATGATCAAGCAGGGCCGCATCGGCAAGGTCCGGAAGGTCGTCTGCGACATCGGCGGATCGACCGACAGCGGGCTCATCGACGAAGCGCCGGTCCCCGAGGGACTGAACTGGGAACTGTGGCTGGGACAGGCGCCGCTCGTGCCCTATCGTTCCAGCACCACCGCCAACAGCTCGAACAAGAAGTACCCGGCGTCCCGTTGTCACTACGAGTTCCGCTGGTGGTACGAATACTCCGGCGGCAAAATGACCGACTGGGGCGCCCACCACGTCGACATCGCCTCCTGGGCGATCGGTATCGACGAGACGGGACCGCTGTCCGTGCAGGGGACCGCGAAGCATCCGTGCGAGTTCGAGAATGGCATGCCGGTCCAGAGCGATCGCTATAACGCCGCGGTCGAGTTCGATGTCACGGTGATGTGCCCCGGCGACATCGAGATGCACATCGTCAGCAGCTCGCCCGACGGCAACGGCATTCTGTTCGAAGGGACGGAAGGCCGGTTCCACGTCAGCCGCGGTTCGATGAAGGGGGCGCCGGCCAAGGATCTCGAAACCAATCCGATCACCGAGGACTACATCGTCAATCAGCTTCTGCGGGGCAAGAACCCCGGCAGCCACATGGGCAATTTCTTCGAGTGCGTCAAGGACCGCTCGAAGCCGGCGTCCGACGTCTGGAGCCATCACCGCGCCATGACGACCTGCCACCTGGCGAACATCGCGATCCGCACCGGCAAGCTGCTGGAATGGGATTCCATTGCCCAGTTGATCACCAACGACAAGTCGGCCAATCAGTGGCTCTCCCGCGAGCAGCGCAAGGGCTACGAAATCGACGTCGCCGTGTGATCCCGTCCGGAACTGCCGTCAGAATCTTCGAGTCCGGGTTGCGCAGCGCGGCCCGGGCTCTTTGCTTTTCCACCGGATTCGCAATTCACTCGGGTGGCCGGCGGCTGGAGCGTCTTCGCGAAGCCCCGGTCCGACCCGAAGAATTCAGACCCGCACCAGACCCCGGGTCGTCGCAGACTCCGACACCAGCCACCCCGCCCCCTCCGGTTTCTATTCCGGCGGCAGCGTGACATTCGGCCAGCGCACCACCGCTTGGAACGCCAGCCAGGCGTCGCGACTGGCGGCGACATCGTGAACTCGCAGAACCTGCGCTCCCCGCACAGCCGCCGCCAGTGAAATCCCAATCGTCCCGAACAGACGTTCGTCGACGTTGTGGCCGAGAACTCGTTTGACGAACCGCTTTCGGGAATGGCCGATCAGCACTGGCCGACCCAGTTCCCGCAGGCGGGGAATTCCTGCCAGCAGCTCCAGGTTGTGCTCGGCCGTCTTGCCGAAGCCGATCCCCGGATCGAGCACGATCGACTCCGCCGACAGTCCCGCCCGCGTCAAGGAATCCAGACGCTCGGCGAAATATCGGTAGACCTCTTCGACGACATCGTCGTACTTCGGGTCGACCTGCATCGTTCGCGGCGTCCCCTGGATGTGCATGCACACCACGCCGGCCCCGAAGTCCCGGCAGACGTTCACGATCTCGGGATCGAACTGCAGTCCGGAAATATCGTTCACAATCCGGGCGCCGGCGCGCAGCGCCCGGCGGGCGACCTCGGCTTTACACGTGTCGACGCTGATCGGTACCGACGTGGCCTCCGCCAGGCGGGCAATGACCGGAATGACCCGTTCGAGTTCCTGTTCGACAGGAACCGCCTCGGAACCGGGGCGCGTCGATTCGCCGCCGATATCCAGCAGCGCGGCCCCTTCCGAAACCAGACCGAGGGCATGCTCGACCGCCGCATCCGCCTGCAGGAACCGGCCGCCGTCCGAGAAACTGTCGGGTGTGGCGTTGACGATGCCCATGAACAATGGGTGATCGCTCAACGGAATCTGAGTCCCGCGAATCGTCCACATCGACATACAGCCCCTCCTGGTCAGCCAGCGACGCATCTGACGATCTGGACGATTCGTCGCGAAAGACCTGCAGTCTGCGCCCCCGTGGCTCATTCTCGCCGGAATCGGATTCGAGCGTCAGGGTTTGAGCAACTCTGGAAACTGGGGGGGCACGGATTCTCGCAATTCTCGCATCACATACCACCCAGAGTGCTCATTCGCTTTTTTTTGACCGTTTTGGTTTGACAGGTATATCCTCTCTGGTATTCTGCTTCTGCACAATCGGGAGAACCGTAAGGGTCTTCCCAGAGTTGCTGGCATGATGCACCAACCGCGGGGAACAAACACCGCCACTCGCGGATCCGGTGCTAAGAAATGGGGGGAGTCCGTGCGTCAACGGCTCCAGATGTTGACATCAGTGGTTCGGTGTTCGAGGAGATCAGGATGAATCGTCTGTTCGGTCTGGCTGCCGCTTGTGCGGTCGCGTTGGTTCTGTCTGCAGCCGCTCCGGCTCAGGCGGGCCTGTTCTTTGGTCATGGTCACGGCTGTGCGGCGCCGGCTCCGAGCTGCTGCGCTCCCGCGACCTCCTGCTGCCAGAAGGCCCCGCGTTGCAAGAAGGTCCGTTGCAAGAAGGTCCGTCGTAATCGCTGCTGCGATTCGGCTCCGACCTGCTGTGCCCCGGCTCCGAGCTGCTGCGCTCCGGCCGCCGCCCCGAGCTGCTGTGCTCCGGCTGCCTGTGCGCCGGCCGCCGCTCCGACCTGCTGCGCTCCGGTTGCCTGTGCTCCGGTTGCCGCCCCGACCTGCTGTGCTCCGGCTGCTTGCGCTCCGGTTGCCTGCACGCCGCCGGCTGCTCCGAGCTGCTGCGCTCCGGCTGGTGCTGCCGCTCCGGCCCCGGCCGCCGAAGCCGCTCCGGCTCCGGCTCCTCCGGCTGAAGCTGCTCCGGCCCCGGCCAAGTAGTTTGTGCCAGAGGAGGGCTGAATCGGGGTTCCGCTCCGCTCCAGCCCTGCTGAATGAGTAATCACAAGCCCGGTTGACGAACAGTCAACCGGGCTTGTGGCGTTTACGGGGCCAACCAATCGCCCGACGATACGATCCCAGCACGAGTCGCACGGAACAGGGTTCGCAACCAGGCCCGGGCAGGCCGTGTTGGCTGGCCCAGCCAAGAATCCTCCAGCCTCAGGTGAGGCCGACGCCCCCGATATCGTCGGCCCGCAGCACTGCGACGCGGCGTCCCAGTCCGCCCATAGCGCCTGCCCCACGGGTCACGCATTCCTGCGGCGGCGCTCGCCCCGCAAAGAGTCCGCCATCGCGCGGCCCGGCACAGATCTCACCGACGCGGCGCCATTTCAGAACGGCGACCTGAAATCTCCCCACATCCCGACGAGTCAATCGCGAACGCATGCGGCAGCGCTCGCCGGATCCGCAAAACGCCGACAGCCGGAGGAAACCTGGGTTTCCTCCGGCTGTCGGCCGAGCTTCGGGAGTCTTCGGGTTGTCTGGCGATCAGAACCGCAATTCGCCGCCGATCGAGATCCCCTGCAGAACCGCGTCGGTGGTCCGTACGTCCTGTCGGAAGGCCCCCGACTGCGGGGTCACCGAGGTGTCGTAGACGATGTTGTCGTAGGGACGCGTGATCAGTCCGGCCCACATCAGATTGTACGAGACCAGGATGCTGAAGTTCTCGTGCAGTTTCAGTCGGCTGTAGACCTGCAGATCGGCCATCGGGCCGAAGGTCGTCTTCGTCTGCTTCACGAAGAGGGGCTCCTCCGTCGGCGAAAGAATCTGCGACGTGTTCAGTGTGGCCTTGTACGAATTCAGCCCCAGCATGACCCGCGGAGTCGCCCCGAAATCGACCCATTTGCTGGTCAGCTCGGCCCGCAGGCCGAACTGAGGACCGTACATGTAGTTGTCGGTGCCCGCATTGATCTGCCGTTCGAGGATCTCGGTGCTGCCCGCCAACTGGTCGATGTAGGTGTAGTCGCCCCGCTGCTTCAGGGTCTCTTTGAAATTGAAGTAGCGGACGCCGACGAGGGGGCGAATATCAAAATTGTCGTTCGGGTTCTTATCGCTCCAGAGCCAGTTGAGTTCCGAGCCCCAGACGCCCGTCTTGAGCTGAGCGCGGTAGGAAATGTCATAAATCAGCGGAAATCCCGTAGAAGCGCCTTCCTGAAGGACGGGCTGATAGATGACCGGCTCGAAGAACGAATTCGGGTTGTTGATGAATTCGGCTCCGTCGAAGGCCGACGAGCTCGTCTGCAGCGCCCAGGCCGATGCTTCGATCGTCCCGTCGCGGAGTTCGAATCCGAACGTGCCGCGGACGCCGTTGTTTTCGTTGATCTGAATGCCGTTCAGGATCGGCAGGAGCCCGGTCAGCACGTTCCCGGTCGCAGAGTCGCTGATGAACTGCGGCTGCGTCGGATCAATCAGGCTGGAGTCGGGGCCGGCGAGAGCGTTCGGTTCTGCCAGGACGACATTTCCTGGATTGGTGATGTCGAGCAGCAGGTACTCCGCCCGGAAGTACGAGTGCCGGAACGCATTGACCAGGAATTGCTCCATCGGCGACTCGTCGTAGAGCCAGCCGGTGTCGCCCGGGATTTCCTCGTAGTAATTCTGGGCGCCCGGCCCGGGCCCCGTCGGCGGTGCCCCGTAACCGGGGTGGCCCCCTCCAATCGCCTGAGGGGCTGCCGAATAGAAATACCCGGGAGGAGGCCCTTCTTGAGCGTGGCTCAATGAGGGCGCCAGGAGGGTTAGCAGCGTCATCCAACCAAGTGTGCACCGCCCGGACATGTTCAGCTTCCTGGTCGTGTCGCGTCGGAAAATCGAGACAGCCTTGAACCGTTCGAGCCAGATCGGACGCATCGGTCCACGCCGACTCTACCGGTTGTAGCAGTGGTATCGGTTGACGCCGTCGACTGGCTTGGCTGAATCCCCCGCAAAATGTCAAAATATGCGGAAGGGATCGAAAGTGCCGGTTCTGACAGGGACTGCCCCCTGGGCGAACTGCGAAGCGTCGGCGAAATCCGCCGGTTTCCGCACAGATGGTCAGTCCCGACGGACTGCGATCGCCGTCGCCGTTGCATAGGCCCGGCAATGCGAGATCGCCAGCAGGACTTCATCGACCCCCAGTCGCTCGGCGTGATCCCTTAATCCGCCGACGAGTCGCAGGCTCGGGCGACTCGGCAGCTCGCGGTTCACTTCGAGGTCCTGCCAGGAAATCCCCCGGACGAAGCCGGCTCCCAGCGCCCGCATCCCCGCCTGCTTGGCGGCCCAATGACCGGCAAAGTGCTGCAGGTATTCCCGCCGGTCCCGGCAGTAGCGGATCTCCTCCGCCGTGAAGACGCGCCGGAGAAAATGCTCGTCGTGGCGCTCGATCATGCGCCCGATCCGCACGATTTCGACAATGTCGGTCCCGATTCCGACAATCATGGCCCGGAAATCCTCGTCGGGGCCGCGGCAGCGTGAAACGCGGCGCGACGGTTCCACAGCACCGCCGCCAACACCGCGGCCAGGCACTCCGACCCCCACAGAATCTCAGGCCAGGGACGAACGATGCCGCCGGCCCGCGCCGCCAGCCAGCTTCCAAACGTCCGGGAGTCCCCTGCGGAACTCAGTTCGTCGAGCAGCTTTCGACGGGCATCGGGGTCGAACGGTTCTGTTCCAGCCGGCATCTGCTCGACCATCTGCCGAGCTAGCGCGGCTCCAGGCTGCAGTTTTCGTCCCCCCGCACTCTGCCAGTGTCGAGCCGACTCCACGGCTCCGATCACAACGCTGACAGCCACCAGAACCGCCAGCCAGATCGGCGTCCAGCGGGGAGGCGGAGCATCGGAGACCTGACCCCGCCAGGCCTGCAGCAGGCTGGCGAGAATCAGGCCGTGCATGATAGGGAAGAGGAAGAACAGCCGCAGCCGCGACGGAACGTGCCCCGCAGCGAGTCCCAGCAGCACGGCTGCGAGGACGCCGCCAATGAGCCAGAGGAGTGTTGATGCCCTCCCCGACGCGGGAGTCGCGGCCGGCTGATCGCGCGATTCAAGCGTGTCTGTCGACATGGCAAGTCCCCGCCTGGACGGTCGGACTGCGACCGGATGGAAATCAGGTCGCAGTCAGTCGCTGACCCAGACCGCACGCATCTCGAACTCGCTGCAGGACTTCCTGCCCCTTGCGGCGGGCTGTTTCGGCCCCGGCTCGCAGAATCTGCTGCAGCCCTTCGGGATCCGCCGCCAGGCGTTCGCGGCGCTGCCGGGCCTCCCCGAAATAAGTCATCGCCGCATCGTACAACGCCTGCTTGGCCTCGCCATAGCCCATTCCGCCCGCCCGGTAGCGATCGGCCAGAGCATTCTGCTGCGGTTCATCGGAGAACAGTTTATACAGCGTAAAAACGGGACAGGTCTCGGGGTTCTTCGGAGCTTCCAGCGGCGTGGAATCCGTTTTGATCGACATGATCTTCTTTCGGAGAGCCTTGGCCGGTTCGAAGATCTCGATCGTATTGCCGTAACTCTTGGACATTTTCTCGCCGTCCGTTCCCGGCACCTTCGCCGCGGACTCCAGCACGCGCGCCTCGGGGAGATGCAGAAACTCTCCGCCGTACGCGTGATTGAACCGCAGAGCGATATCCCGGGTCACCTCGACGTGCTGCACCTGATCGACGCCGACCGGAACGACATCGCTGTCGTACAGCAGGATGTCGGCGGCCATCAGCACCGGATAGGTAAACAACCCGGCATCGGCGGGAAGCCCCTTCGCCACCTTATCTTTGTAGGCATGGCACTTCTCGAGCAGGCTGTGCGGCGTCACAGTCATCAGCAACCAGGTAAGCTCGGTGATCTCGGGAACATCCGACTGTCGAAACAGGGTGGCCTGCGCGGGATCGAGCCCGAGCGCCAGCAGATCGAGTGCGGCGTCCAGAATATTCTGCTCCAGCACCTTGCGGTCGCGGACCGTCGTCAGCGCGTGCAGGTCGGCGATGAAATAGAAGGCCTGCTCGTTCGTCTGCAGGGAGACGTACTGGCGGATGGCGCCAAAGTAGTTGCCCCAATGAAAGCGGCCGGTGGGCTGGATTCCGGAAAGGACGCGCATGACGACTCCGAAGGCAAGGCAACCGGGGCGGCAGGATCCCGGCCGCAAAGACGTAACATTCCGCCAGTAGACGATCAGCGGCCGGCGGGAGACGCGGCTGGCGTCGCACAACTCGCCGCCGCGACGACGGGACGCGGATACTGCAATGTTCCGACCAGATCGCCAACGCTCTCCAATCCCTGACTCTCCAGCGCCGTGGAAAGTTCGTCGACCAGCCGGTTCGCCAGGCCAGGATCATAGAAGTTGGCGGTGCCGACCTGCACGGCGGTCGCTCCGCAGACGAGGAACTCCAGGACATCGTCGATGGACTGGATGCCGCCGATCCCGATCAGCGGCGTCTTCACCGCCTGGGAAACCTGCCAGACGATCCGGAGCGCCAGCGGCTTAATCGCCGGCCCGCTCAGACCGCCGATCCCATTTCCCAGAATCGGTTTGCGACGTTTCCAGTCGACCGCCATGCCCTGGAAAGTATTGATGAGAGCCAGCGCGTCGGCCCCGGCTTCGCTGGCGGCGATTGCAATCTCCGGCACGCTGGTGACATTGGGAGTGAGCTTGGCGATGATCGGGAGTCGGCTGTGGCCGCGGACTTCCCGAACGACTTCGGCCGTCAGCTTCGGATTAGTTCCGTAGTCCACTCCGCCGCTGACGTTCGGGCAGGAGATGTTGAGTTCCAGGGCGGCGATGCCGTCGAAGGCATCCAGCCGCTGCGCCATCGCGACGAACTCCGCGGTGCTCTTCCCCGCGATATTCACGATCAGCGAGGTTCCAAGCTGCCGTAACGGATCGAGGTGCTTGGCGATGAAAGCTTCCAGGCCGTCGTTGTCGAGGCCAATGGAGTTGAGCAGCCCGGCGGTTGTCTCGACAGTCCGGGGGGGCGGATTTCCGCCGCGCGGGAGAGGAGTCACCGTCTTTGGGATGATGCCGCCGAGGCGGGAATAATCGACGTACGCCTGCATCTCGCGGGCGTACCCGAATGTTCCCGACGCGACCAGGATCGGGTTGGCCAGGTGCAGGCGGTTCAGCGAAACATCAAGGCGCGGCACGGTCCACTGGCTCCGGGGAATCGGGGTCCGGAGCAGAAATCCTGTCGCGTCTCTACGACGTGACGCTGGCGCCGAGCCACCCCTGCGCATCGTAGCCGTTCGTTCCATGCGGAACAACGAACGACCGGCCGACTCCGGCGATCCCAGCGATCACCGGGGCCGTCCCCGACGGGCGGGCTAGATCACGCCGCCGTGGGTGCGGTAGGGAGTGTTGAAATCCGGGTTGTCGAGGAACCAGATTCGTTCCCAGATCTCGGTGATGTGCCGATAGTTTTCGGAAACGTTGATGAGCTGCTTGGCCCGCCGGTCCGGCGAGGACGAGTAAATCGGGAGCACGCACCCGACTTGAACCAGGCTGGCAGCCAGCAACAGCAATCCGATGCTCAGTCGATTCCGCATAATTCCCTCCGTGGTCACGCCCCTGCGGGCATGTCGCGGTCCCTCGCGATCAACCTTCCCGGCCGACCACTCCAACAGGAGTGGATTGCCGTCCGTTTCCGAGAGCGGGAGGCCGTCTGCCTCCTGCTTTCGCTGACTCAATCATGATCGGACGACGGGGTTGGCGAAGGGGAATCCGGAACTGAACCGTTTTCCCTAAGTGATTGGCGCCCCGGCGACCTGCGTCTCCACAGGCGGCGCCATGCCGTTCATCACCCCGTCCGTCGATCCGTGTGTTTCCGCTGGCGTTAGAGGCGGGGGCGACGGATCCGGGACCGCCTGCTCCTGCAGGTGCTGTCCCAGAGCGGCGCGGGCCGCAGCTTCTTCAAGCTGGCGGACCTTTTCCTCCATCTCCTTCCCTGGTTTGAACGTCACCACAAACTTCTCGGGCACAAAGACTTTGTCGCCCGTGCGGGGATTCCGCGCCTTGCGGGCGGCCCGCTTTTTCACTTCAAAGACCCCGAAGTTACGGAGCTCGATGCGACCATCCTCGACCAGCGTTTTCACGATGGCGTCGAAAGTCTTTTGCACGATCTCCTTGGTCTTGAGCTGTGTCAGACCAATCTCTTCGGAAATCTCTTTGACGATCTCTTTCTTGGTCACGACTGGGTCTCCCGAGCTTTGCCGGTGGGTGGCACCGAACGCCCTTTCCAACCTGACGAGGAGACTCAAGTGTATTCCCAAGTAGAACTTACCGTCAAGCCGTTTTCCTCAACTCTGTTTTCGTCAATCCGCAGTTCCGCCCGTCGAAGGCCGATTCTGCGGCGTTTCACTCTATTTCCACCGAGAAACGCCAGCATCCGCTCTCGGCAGGCGGTCTCGTGTTTCAAAGTCTTAACCGGGCGATAGTTGCGGCAGCGAACCAGCGTCCCGCCACCTCGAACGGACATCTCACGCCGGGCGCGGAGCCCGCTCGTACTCCCTCTATCGGCCCCGCACGCATCGTTTCTTCACTACAGCCGGAAGAATCTGCAGAATTCCCGCAAACACCCCGAACGGCGTCCGTTTCCGCACGAGAATCGTTCTCCGGCGCCGCAGGTTGACGCCCCTGAAGCCGGAACCATCGGCGGGAAAACGTTTTGAGGCGAAGGACGGCCCAGGACAGACGACGTCAGACTTCGACCTCCGCCGCGCGACGTCGCACTTCGTCCAGTGGGACAAAGTCCCCCTTCCCGGCGCCGGGGCAGCGCGCTTGAACCTGAGCCCAGGTCTCCGGGCTCTCCAGATTGCAGTCCCAGAAGGGCCAGGTCTGGCATTGGGTGGGGCGGACCGGATAGATCGTGCAACCGCGCGTCGCCCCGTCGAAGAATGTGCAGTCCCCGTTGGCATACTCCCGCAACGACCAGCGCCCCCCCACGATCCGCGTATGGAAGAGCTGCATCTCGCCCAGACTGCAGCCGCGGTACTCCGCAATGCGCTGGATTTCTTCGTCGGAAACCCAGACGACGCCCGGCTCCCCCGTGCAGCAGTTGCCGCACTGCGTGCAGCCGAAGGCCAAGCCGGGCGCGTACCACGGCAGTTTGTCGGGTGAGGTTTCGGTCATCATAGTCCCACAGGTGGAAGCAGACGGCCGGAAATGCAATTCGACCGGCCGAGCGATATCATCGGGTCAGCCCGGTCTGTTTTCCAACCCGCTCCTTTCATTCCGAAGAACGGCCCCCGGATGTCCTCGGTCACCTATAAATCCGCCGGCGTGGATCTTGAGCTGTACGAAGAAGCCATGCAGCGACTTCCGGCTCTCATGCAGCGGACGCTGACCTCTCGCGTCTTGCCGCTGTCCGACGCCTTCGCCGGGCTGTTCCGGCTGAATCACTCCAACCGCCCGGGGCGGCAGACGTACGATGATCCCGTGCTGGTGACCGGAACCGACGGTGTCGGGACAAAACTGAAAGTCGCTCAGCGCGTCCGCCAGTTCAACACCGTCGGCATCGATCTGGTCGGCATGTCGGTGAACGACTGTCTGTGTCTCGGAGCGGAACCCCTGCTCTTTCTCGATTATCTGGCGCTCGGGAAAGACAACCCCGATCTGATCGCTCAGCTCGTCGAAGGCGTCAGCGCCGGCTGCGTCGAGGCGGGAGCCGCGCTCCTCGGCGGTGAAACGGCGATCATGCCGGACATTTACCACGACGGCGATTTCGACATGGCGGGCTTCTGCGTCGGCGTCGTCGAACGAGCCCGGATCGTGGACGGGAAGGCGGTGCGTCCCAAGGATGTGGTCCTGGGTCTTCCGTCCAGCGGCTTTCACTCCAACGGATACAGCCTGATTCGCAAGGTCGTCTTCGAACTGGCCGGCCTGACCGTCGATTCGGAAGTCCCCGAACTCGGACGGACCGTCGGCAAGATGCTGATCGAACCGACCCGCATCTACGTGAAGCACGTCCTGCCGGTGCTGGCCCGCTACCGGGTGCGTACCGCGGTCTCGGGCCTGGCGCACATCACGGGGGGCGGTCTCCGGGACAATATCGACCGGTTCCTCCCCGACAACTGCCACGTCAAAATCGACCGGCGGCGCTGGCCGATCCCCCCCTGCTTCCACTGGCTGCAGGAGCTGGGCGACATCGATCGGGACGAGATGTACAAAGTCTTCAATATGGGAATCGGCTTCTGCCTGATCGTCCGCCCGCAATACGTCGACAGCATCCGCAAGCAGCTTGCGGCGACAGGAATCGAAGCCTGGTCGATCGGCGAAGTGGAAGCCGGCCCCAAAGGCGTCGAGTACGTGGCCTGATCCGGGAAGAAGTCACCGCCCCATGAGCGAACTCCGCCAGTATGCCCGGGTGTTCGGCACGTTTTTCAGCAACGCTCTCGTCCGCGAGATGACGTTCCGCAGCAACTTCGTGATTACGCTGGTAACCCGCGGCTTCTGGTTCGCCGTGCAGGTGCTGCTGTTCGATCTGATCTACCGCCGGGTCGAGTTCATCAACGACTGGAGCCGGGAGGAATACTTCACGTTCATGGCGACCGGGATGCTGGTCAACGCGATCGTGGAAGCCTTCTTCATGCCGAACTGCGCCCAGTTCAGCGAGCTGATCCGGACCGGCAATCTGGACTTCGTGCTGCTGAAACCGATCGACACCCAGTTCCTCGTATCGTTCGAAAAAATGGACCTGGCGATGGTGACGCAGGTCCTGCTGTCGGGTTCGCTGCTCGGATACTCCCTGACGCAGCTCGGCCGGCCGCTCGGTGTGCTGCAGATCGGAATGTTCCTGCTGCTGGTCGCGGCGGCCGTCACATTCTTCTATAGCCTGATGATTGCGCTGGCGAGTTCGAGCATTTTCCTCGGTCGCAACCAGAGTCTGCTCGACTTCTGGTTCTACGTGACGGTTTTCGCCAGATACCCGGGGAGCATCTACAGCGGCTCGCCGTCGGGCGAACTGATCCGGTTTGCGTTCTCGTACGTGCTGCCGATCCTGCTGGTCGTCACCGTCCCCGCGCGAGTCATCGGCGGCATGGTGCTCGATCCGTCCTGGCTGGCGGGATTCACGCTCCTGACGGCGTTCGGCACGCTCCTCGCCTCCCGGCTCGTCTTTCGCTGGTCCCTCCGGTACTACCGCAGCGCCAGCAGTTAGCCGTGCGCCGCGTGGAAATCCCCCTCAGCGGTGTAGAATTTGCCGAACGGCCGGCTCCGGGGGGCGAAAAGCACGAAATCCGAAACGCGAAATTCGAAACATATTCCAAATCCGAGATTCGAAAACGCCGTCAGCGGAAGGCCGAGTGTCGCAAGTCGTTTCGTGCTTCTGATTTGGTGCTTGTTTCGGATTTCGAGCTTCGAATTTCGGATCTCTCGCCGCAGGCTGTCCCCATCTCGGACGTGCTTCAATAAGGCTCACTGGATCGCACCATGCTCGCGGCGCCCATTCCCGCTCACGAAACCGAACGCCTGGCCGAACTGCGGGCGCTGAAGATTCTCGATTCGCCGCGCGAAGACCGGTTCGACATCCTGGTGCGACTCGCACGTCACATGTTTCGCGTGCCGATCGCCTACATCGCGCTCGTCGACGCCGAGCGGCAGTGGTTCAAGGCCCAGGAAGGGCTGGATGTCGACGAGACGCCCCGATCGATCTCGTTTTGCGGACATGCGATCAATCAGGACGGCCCGTTGATTGTGCGGGATGCCCTGCTGGATTCCCGCTTTGCCGACAATCCGCTGGTGACCGGCGGACCCCGCGTCCGGTTCTACGCCGGGCACCCGCTCTCCGGACCGACCGGATATAAGGTCGGCACCCTCTGCCTGGTTGATCACGAGGCGCGCGAGTTCGACGAACATCATCAAGTGGGACTGACCTATCTGGCGGGGCTGGTCGAACAGCAACTTCACATGGTGGATCTGATCGGAACGCAACGGGAACTGCTGGAAACGAAAACGGCGCTCGTCGCCGCTCAGGACCGCCTGAACCGGGAGCTGCAGGAAGCCCGCGAGTACATCTGCTCCCAGCTTCCGGCGCGCACCAGCGACGGACCCGTGCGGATCGACTGGACGTTCGCCAGCTCATCGGAACTGGGGGGCGATCTGTTCGGCGACTTCTGGCTCGACGAGGACCGGCTGGCGATCTATCTGATCGATGTCTGCGGCCACGGCGTGGGAGCGGCGCTTCATTCGAGTTCCGTCCAGTCGGCGATCCGGCGGCAGACGCTCCCCGGTTGCGACTTCGCCGATCCGGGCTGCGTCCTGGCTGCGCTCGACCGGGCGTTCCCGATGGATGAACACCACGGCAAGTTCTTCACAATCTGGTACGGCGTCTACGAGGTTTCGACACGGACGCTCAAGTACGCCGCGGCGGGTCATCCGCCGGCGTATCTGTATTCCATGACCGCCGGCAAACCGGCCGAACTCGGGACCCCTGACCTGATGGTGGGAGTGATTCAGGACCGCGAGGCTGCGCACCAGACGATCAATGTTCCAGCAGGGGCCCGGCTCTACGTCTTCAGCGACGGCGTCTTCGAAATCTTCAAGTCGGACGGCTCGATGGTCAAACTGGAAGGCCTGCGGGATCTGCTGCGGTCGATGCAGTCGCTCCCGGCCGGTCGCACGGCGGCCACTTGCGAGGAGTTGCAGCGGATGCAGGGACAGCCGACATTCGTCGACGATTTTTCGCTCGTCGAACTGGAGTTCGTCTGAGCCGGGACGCGGCCAATTCCGTTACGATCGCCGAGCGTCGATGGCGCCCGCCCTATGGCAACGCACCAGGAATTCCACCTTGCTGTCCCGGTTGAGCGACTGGTGGCATCGAAAACCGCTGTCGGAGGAGGAACTGGAACGTCAGGAGGCGGCGCTGCTGGCCCGCACTCCGATTCCGGTGATCTGGCTGTTTGGGAAAACCGGCAGCGGCAAGTCGTCGATCATTCGCGAAATCACCGGGACGACCACGGCGGAAGTCGGCAGCGGCTTCCGGCCCTGCACTCGGACGTCGGAGGAATATGACTTTCCGGACGCCGAGCAGCCGATCGTCAAGTTTCTCGACACGCGCGGCCTCGGGGAAGCGGCCTACGATCCCGCCGAGGATATCGCAGCGTTCGAGTCCCGTGCGCATGTGGTGCTGGTGACGGTCCGCGTCGTCGACCACGCCCTGACGGAGATGCTCGCCCCTCTCCGGAAGATCCGTGCGGCACAGCCGTCCCGGCCCGTGATTCTCGCGCTCACCTGCCTGCACGAAGCCTATCCCGGCGAGCAGCATCCCCAGCCCGATCCGTTTGCGTCGGGAGAACTGATCCCGAACAGCCTGCCGGACGACCTGCGGCGGTGCCTGGAACTGCAGCGGGAGCGCTTCGCGGGACTGGTCGACCGGATCGTACCGATCGATCTGACGGCCGCCGATTCAGGGTTTTCCCCGATCGACCTGGGGGCGAACCGACTGAATGCGACGCTGATGGAGTTGCTGCCGACGGCGTATCGACAGACGCTGCTGCAGCTTACCGAGGAGCTGGCGCCGCTGCGAAACGCCCTCGAAAAACAGGCGCTGCCGATCATCCTGTCCTACAGCGGGCTCTGCGCGACGGCGTCCGCGGCTCCCCTGCCGTGGGTCGATATCCCCGTGGTGATGGGCCTGCAGTCGCACATGGTCTACCGGCTGGCGGAGTTGTACGGCCAGAAGATGGAAGCGGAGTGGCTGCTGAAAATGGCCGGGGCGGTCGGCGGTCGGCTGCTGGCGCGGTTCGCGGTCCGGGCGCCGCTGAAGTTCATTCCGTTCCTCGGCTCGACAGTCAACGCCGCAATGTCGTTCGCCTACACGTTCTCGCTGGGCAAAGCCTGCTGCTGGTACTTCGGCCGCGTCAGGCAGGGGGTCGTGCCGACGCAGGAAGAACTGGACAAGGTCTGGTCGGAGCAGCTTCAGCGGGCGCTGGAGCGGTGGAAAGGACGGCAGGAATCCGGCCGCTGACGGCTTCGAGGGGCTGCCATTCGGGCTCCAGATTCTGGAACAACCAGTCGGTGAAGAACGTGACCCGACGGCACTCCTGACAGCAATACACCCACTGCCGGCGCTCCTTGGTGTTCCGCGAATGGCATGCGCCGCAGCGATAGATGAACGCATCTGTGTGACGCAGGGGCGCCATCCAGCAGGTTGAAAAGACGATGGCGCCAGCGACAAACAATGCGAGCCCGATTGTCAGAATCTGAGCATCTCGCGACACGTTCGATCTCCTGGGAACGGGGTTGACGAGTGTACCGGCGGCCCGGAATTCGGGGCCGCCGACGCATTTGCAACGGCGCAGGCCGTTCGATCTGCGCAGCATCCACGATTCGCCGATCGACGCTTCGGAAGTCGGCGAACGAGACCAACAATTTCGACGCCGCGGAGACGTTTGCGGAATCCGACCGCGCCCGAGGCCCTTAAGGGGCCGAGCCTCCCCGAACTTCTTCCGGCTGCACCGGCAAAACCATTCCAGCAGGAAATCCCATTCCCGGGGCCGGCGGATTCTCGACCTGTCCCGCGTTCGCCGGCGGTTCATCTGGTTCGATCCGTGGCGGGATCGGGAAGAACTGACCGTAGATGCGGCTGGAGCTCTTGTACCACTCGGGATGACGCGCCACTTCTTCCGCGTTCTTCCGCGAATCGCGAGTCTCAATGTACCACAGCGGCTGTTGCGCCCAGGGTTTCTGACTCTTATCCAGGTCTGTGGTCCACGCAGGCTCTCCCAGCCCCAACCCCTGCCGGAAGTACTCGAACGGCTGGTCGAGCCCCGGTTCGAGCTCCAGCCGCGGGTCGGGCTTCCAGAAACGGGTCAGTTCGGCAAGGTCAACCGGCAGCCGACCGTGTGCCTTACGGAACAGGACCGAGCCTGCGGAGAGGAGCCAGCCGCGGGAATCGTCGAGGAATTCGACGGACATATACGACGAATGAGTCGATGGCGGATTGACGTTCCAGAGCGCCGGAACCGATATTCGCCGATATTGCTCCTGCGACTCGTATTTCAGCAGTTCGTCATAGGAGACGGAATCGAATCGCTTGGCCGCTGCGTGGAAGCTGCCCAGCAGCACGTCGGCCCGGGAACCGTACAGTTTGCTGCCCATGTACTCCCAGTAGAGAAAGCACTCCGCCCGCATTCGTTCGGACGGGAGCCGCCGGGCGACGCTGGAAATCCAGTCGGTAATCGGATCGGCCGTATGCTCCGGATCGGGATGCCGAAGTTCCCGGCGCTGGCGGAAATAGTCGGCGTCGCCGTCCGACGGCTCGGGATACTCCGCGAGCGAACGGGCCGCGGCGTCGAGCGCGACCCGCCCCTGCTCCTCGGAAATCTGCGGAGAATCGAGATTCTCCGGCAGCCCGCGCAGAAGCCAGGCGAACTGCAAACGAAAGAGTTGAGGATTGGCGGAGCCCCAGCTCAGCAGCGCGAGCCGGCGGATCGCTTCCATGAGATCGACGCGATCCCGCAATACAACGTGAGGCTGTTCGCCGCTGCGCATCCGGCGGTCGACGTCGTATTGCAGCAGTTGCAGCAGCGAGCCGGGAAGTCGCCGCAGAACGATCCGCGATACGGACCTTGAGGAGTCCTTGCCGAGAATGGCCGGCAGGAAGTCCTGCCGGAAGCGATCCGACAGGTGCTGGTTCTGCAAGGCGAATTCGTCCTGCTGCTCGATCGTCGCCGCGCCGGTGTTGCGGGAAACGGCGTCGATGTCCCCCATGAGGTCGTCCAGTCGTCTGGAGAAATCGTCCAGCGGGGCCGCGAAATCCGGCGCTGCGAGCAGGACTTGCGGCGAGTGATTCAGGTAGCCGGGAGTGACAAACTCGACGGCCCGAAAACCGCACGTGACGAAAACCAGCACCACGGGCGGAACGATCATCGCCAGCCCGAGTTTACCGCGCGACCTCCACCCCGAGTCTTCCAGGCACCAGGCCGGCATTCGCCACCAGGTGACGACCAGCAGCCAGAGCGTCAGTGGAATCGCCTGCAGCCAAAGGGGGATCTGCAGAGGAATTGACAGACCGCACCAGGCCAGGCAGGGGATCAGCAGCAGGACTCCCCCAATGAGGGCGAAGAACGTCGTGCGGAAGACGAGCGAGGCCCACTGGCCGACGCCGTAGGACACGCACAGCATGCCAGACAGTGAGAGGTAGACGTGCCAGCGGAATTCGGCGGGAATGTTCGGCGGGACTCTCGTCACAAACATCACGGGAATGAGCAGGCTCACCAGGACGATGACGGGCAGCCAGTATCGCTGCGCCGTCCACCAGAGCGATCGCGGCGAGAGTCCGCGGTCCGCGTAAAACCGGAACCGGGCCTGCAACTGTTCGTCGCGAAAAACCAGCAGCCCGATGAAAAACGGAAACACGCACATGCCCCACGGAGCGCTGAAGCTGTCGTTGCGGCGGAAGCGGTCAACGATGGCGCCTTCGAAGACGACCGCAATGAAAAATGAGACAGCCAGACCGCCGACCACCAGCCCCAGGGTGCGCAACATCTGCCGCCGGGTTTTCCAGCTCAGTCGCTGTCCCGCCCTTTGATCGGCGAACACGGATCGTTCGGGCCGGGCCAGGACGGCCACACGCCGACCGAACAGTCTCTGCCACCAGTCCGACCACGGGACTTCGAATCGGGCCGCGCTCGGCAGCACGCGAACTGCAAATCGATGCCACCCCGCCCGAATCCGTCCCGGCAGTTCCAGCAGCGGATGCTCGCAGCGCCACCAGCAGACCGAGACCAGGACATCCAGCGCCAGCAGACAGGTCAACAGAATCGCGACGACAATTCGTTGAGGCCCCTGGATCGAACCATCAGGAGTGGCCAGGACCGAGAGCGCCAGTGTGCCCAGCATGAGCAGCCCCAGCCACAAGACCGTGGCCGGGATGATCCGGCTTACCAAGACGCACGCCAGCCAGCCGACGGCGGCAAACTCCAGAGTGACCAGCAGACCAATGGGAATCCGGTAGTCATCGCCGGTCATCCAGGGGGGAGAGGGATGGAGCGACTCGCTGATCAGGGCGAACGCAAAGAGCACAAGTTGAACGGCGTACGCTGAACTGACGACGAACGCGGCTTTCGCCAACAGCGTTTGCGACTGCGACACGCCGCTGTTGCGGAGCCAGTCCCAGGTTCCCATTTCCTTTTCGCCGGAAAGCAGCATGGCGGTGGCCCCGAAGCCATAGCAGCCCGGGACAAACATCGCCAGACCCCAGAGGAGCTGCGTCGTCGTGCCGCCATTGGCGGCCGCCGCGCCGGCCAGAACCGACATGCCAGTGCAGATCGCGACGATCGCAATCGCCAGCAGGCCAAGGTGGCGAGTTTCTTTCCACAGTATCCGCTGCCAGACGAGGGTGGCGTTCATCGCGAGCCTCCTTCCGGCGCTGAAACGGCGGCGTTGCTCTCGTGGCCGGACGAGGCGTGGGACGTCAGATAGCCGACGCAGATCTCTTCCAGCGACGGCGTGCGGAAATCGACGTCGAGAAACTCGCCGGTCGCCGTCCAGAGCTGCAACGCGTCTTCGTCGGCCCCTTTGACCAGCAGCCGCCATTGGCGGTCGTGCTGCCGGCTGGAAAGGATCTGCCCCAGGTCGGCCCCGGTCGGCGGGACGGAAGTGGCTTCCACTCGGGTCAGGATCACCTCGCGGATCGAATTCTTGATCGATTCCAGAGATTCATTGAGCACCACGCGCCCGCCGCGGAGAATAACCACGTCGTCGGCGACCCGTTCGACCTCGCCGATCTGGTGACTGCTCAGCAGCACGGTCCGGCCGGTGGCGGCGACGTCGACCATGCTTTCCAGAAACTCCCGGCGGACGACCGGGTCGAGACCGGAGGTCGGCTCGTCCAGCACGAGCAGTTGCGGCTCATGGGCCAGCGACAGGGACAGGGCCACCTTGGCCAGCATCCCCTTCGACAGTTTGCTCAGCTTGCGGTCCGTCGGCAGTTCGAACTTCTGAATCAGTTGCCGGTAGCGATCCTGGAAACCGAGCGGATAGAACCCGGCGGCGAACCAGCCGATTTCGGCAACCGTCATCCAGTCGTACAGGGCGGGCTTGTCGGCCATATAGCCGACGCGCCGGCGGATCTCCCAGCCCTGCTTCCGGCTGTCGAGGCCGAAGACGCGGGCCTGGCCCTGATCGGGATTCAGCAACCCGAGCAGAATCTTGAGCGACGTCGTCTTGCCGGCGCCGTTGTCTCCCAGCAGCGCGATGACCCGGCCGGGATCGCCATGAAACGAAATCCCGTCCAGCGCGGTGAACCGGCCGAAGCGTTTCGTCACGTTGTCGAGTTCGAAGACGGGCGTCATGGCAGGGACTCCGCGAGTGGCTGACGGGAGAGTTCGTCCTGGAAGAGCGTGAGAATTTCATCGTCGGGCAGGCCGCTTTGGCGGGCTTCCACGACAAACGAGTGGAGCCGCTGCCGCAGCAGCGACTGCCGGTCCCGGCGGCAGCGCTCAGCCGCCTTGCGGGTCACCTGGAGCCCTTCGCCGCGCAGGGGCTCCAGGACGTCGTCGGCCTGGAGATCGCGATAGGCGCGGGCGACCGTGTTGGGATTCACCGCCAGCCGCTGGGCGAGTTCGCGGACTGAAGGAACCATTTCCTGCGGCCGGAGGGCGCCGCGGGCGACGGCATACTTCACCTGGCGGGAAATCTGCTCGAAAATGGGGACGCCGTTGGAGGCGTCGATGTAGAAGAACATAGCGGGACTCCGCATCGAACTGCTGTACTATCGAAATAGTACGGTAGATCATGCGGGCCGGCAACTCTGATTCTTCAGGGCTGTCAATTTTTTCCTGGTTCCCAGACTCCGCCTGGGAGCCAGCTCTTCGCAAGGCTCCGCCTGGGCTGCGCGAAATCCGTCGTTTTCAGGGGCAATTGGCCTCGGCGAATCGTCGCGTTTTTGTTCCACTGGGCTTTTTGTTCAAGGAGGAACGTCATGACCTGCGAAACCAGCGAAACAGCCGTCGCCCGGTATTCGTCGCCGGCGGGCAAGTTGGTGCGGTTCTTCGAGCGGAGTCGCAATCGGTGGAAGGCGAAGTCCGGCCAGTGGAAGCGAACCTGCAAGCTCCTGCAGAACCAGACCCGCGCCGTCGAGAAGAGCCGCGCGATGTGGCGCACGCGGGCCGCCGCGGCCGAACGCCGCGCGGCGGACCTGGAACGTGAGATCGCCGCCTTAAAATCCGGGCGCTGACCGGGTCGCCGACGCAGCCCCTGGCCCCCTCCCGGACGCCGTCCGACCGGCCCATCATGCGTATTCGGCAGCGGCCATCGGCCTGACGTTGCAGTTCTGTCTGGCCGGAGCGGTCAGCTTTCGCGGCTGCCGGGCGGTGGTCGAACTGCTGCGGGACAGCCTGCCCCAGTTCCGGGGGGCTCCTGCGGCCAATACTGCGGAAGCGTGGCTGCTGCGGCTGGGACTGCACGAGTTGCGGCGGCCCAAGGAATTCGCCGCCGACTGGGTGTTCCTCGTCGACCACACGCTGCAACTGGGGTCGCGGAAGTGTCTGGTCATCGCGGGGCTGCGATTGTCGGCGTGGAAAGCGCTGACGGCGCCGCTGACGCACCAGGATCTGACGCTGCTGGCGCTGCAGCCGGTCGAAAAATCCAGCGGCGAGATCGTCCAGCGGCAGCTCGCGGCTGCGGCCGGGCTGGTCGGCGTGCCGGCCGCCATCCTCAGCGACGAGGGTTCGGATCTTCTCGGCGGCGCTCAGCGTTTCCGCGAACAGCACCCGACGACGCAGGTGCTGCACGACATCGCCCACAAGACGGCGATCGTGCTCAAGCACGAACTGCTCGCCGATCCGCGGTGGATCGCGTTCGTCAAACACTGCGGGCAGACGCAGCCACGGGTGAAGCAGACGGAACTCGGACACCTTGCTCCCCCCACGCAGAAAGTCAAAGGGCGTTACTTGAACTTGGGGCCGCTGATCGGCTGGGGCGCCCGCATGCTGCGGCTGATCGACACGCCCGCGGCCGAACGTCCCGCGGGTCTCGACCTGACGCGGCTCGAGGAGAAGTTCGGCTGGATCCGCGACTTCCGGGAGGCGCTCGTGGACTGGAACGACTTGCAGGCGGTCAAGGACCACATGCTGGAGTTCCTGCGCGTGGCGGGCTACCACGCCGCCGCCGGCGAGACGCTGCGCCGGCAACTGGAGACGGTGGCCCGAACGCCTGCCGGTGAGCGTGCGGCGGCGCGGCTGGTGGAGTTCGTGAGCGAGCAGTCGAGCGGCGTGCTCCCCGGACAGAGTCTGCCGGCCAGCAGCGAAGTGCTGGAATCGCTGATCGGCAAGGGCAAGCGTTTGCAGGGCCAGCACAGCCGCGGCGGCTTTACGAAACTGATTCTGGGGATGGCCGCGTCGGTCGTGCGGATCAGCGAGGAAAAGATCTGCGAAGCCCTGAACGCCGTGCGGCATCGCGACCTGCTCGCGTGGATCGACGACCACTTAGGCAAGTCGCTGACAGCCCAGCGCCGCCAGGCCCTCCCCGTCCTTCCAGGAACAAAAGCCGGATCAACCGGGACCGCCAACAATTGACGATTTCGCGCAGCCCAGGCTCCGCCTCGCATTGAAAGTGGCCTCAAATGCCAGGGAAGAGACGCGGTGTCCCGCGAGGGCCGTTCTCAGGCGGGGCGGGGAACCGGAAAACGAAGCGGGGAGACTGCTCATGCAGTCTCCCCGGAGTTTCCATGCCGCGTCGACCCGCCCGCTACTTCAATTCGATCTCGATCACGCGCTCCGTCTTGTCGACCGCCTTGACGCTGGCGAATTCCAGCTTCTCGGCGAATGCCGAAACACTCTTCACGCCCGACAGCTCGATCGTCGTGTGGCCGTTTTCCGGCGGGAGGACGGTCGTTTCCGCGTTGAGCGCATCGTCGGCCAGCCCGCGCAGCTTCTCGGCCAGCTCGCTGGCCTGAGAATCGGATAGCTCGCCTACGATGCGGATGGTCACGGGTTGGGGAGACGAAGACGCCGCCGGGGTGTTGAACATCTGGCCCGCCATCATGGCCTGGAAGACCAGCGGCGCAGCGGCGGCCGTGATTTCATCCGCCGTCTTGGCCGCCAGCAGTTTGTCGAGCGTGGCGTCGACCGATTTGAGCTGGCCGAGGGCCTGCGGTTTGGCGGCGGCGAGGTCTTCGGGCTTGATCTGGTCGATCTGAGCCCGGGCCTGATCGATCTGTTCTTTCCAGCCGTCCACCAGCGATTGCGGCAGCCACTTGCCTTCCACTTTGACGAACGCGACTTCCTCAGGTTCCGGGGCCTGCGGGCTGGCCATCTTTACGACGGCCTTGTCGCCGTCGCGGCTGACGACCGTCACCGTCACGTCTTTGAGCGTTTCCAGCGGATTCTGCCCGGCGGCGGTCCCGAGCGAGAGGGCTTGAGTCAGGAGCTGATTGCCGGTCTTTTCCAGGAACATCCGGCTCTCAAGCGCCTTCAGCTTCTCCAGGTCAGCCAGGTCGCTGCTGACCAGGGTCTCCAGGAAGGCGACGGCGCCATCCCAGTTCTGGCGGGCGATCGCTCCCTGGGGGCCGGCATCGGGACCCGCGAAGAGCGGGCCTTCCAGAATCAGGTCCTTCTTGGTCTTCAGGACCTGGACCGCCTTGTTCAGGACGGCGAACGACTGCTGCCAGATTTCCGGATCCATCTTTCCGGCGAACTGATTGACCAGCGAATCGACGTCCTTCTGGTACGACGGCGGAAAGAAATCGTAGCTCTGCTGCAGCCGGCCCGACTTCACCCCCTCCAGCGCCGCCATCACGGCTGCGGCCGGGTCGTCGTCGGCGGGAGCGGGAGCCGATTTCGCCGCGGGTTCGCCGGCCGGGGCCGCGCCCCCGTCGACGACCTTCTTCTCTTCCTTGGCGCCGCCGCAGCCGACGGCGAGGCACAGAGTCAGGCACCACGCACACGATTTCCAGCAGTTCGTCGCGAGCATCACAGAGACTTCCCGAAAGTTGTAAGGTCCAATCGACGCGGCATCAGAGTACCGTTCTTCGAAGGCCGCAGAAACGGCCGAACGGGAGATGTCCTCAAGTTTTCTCTCGGCGACGCAGAAGTCGGGGGCGGCATTGCAGGCGGCAGAAACGGCCGCTGGACTCGTCCCACAAACAAGTTTCCGGATCGGGCCTGTTATTTGAATTTCAGAAATTGCTTGACCCGGAGTATCTACCAGCCCTAAGATTCGCCATTCGCTGCAGCAATAGTCGGATCAGATCAGTATTTGCCGTTGTGATACGTCGGCGTTCCTGTGATGCACCTGCGAGACCTCGAAATCTTCTGTGAAGTGGCTCAGCTTCGGAGTTTCTCCAAGGCTGCGAAGGTCCATTCCGTTTCCCAGCCCGTGGCGAGTGAAACGGTCAAAGCCTTGGAAGATCACCTCGGCCTCGAACTGATCAACCGCTCCAAGCGTCCGCTGGAACTGACGCCCGCGGGGCGGATTTTCTGCGAAGGTTCCCGGGAACTCCTGGAGTCGTTCCGCCGCCTGGAAGACCGCGTGCTGCAATTGCGGGACAAAGTCGTCGGCCCGGTGCGGGTGGCGGCCATCTATTCGGTGGGCCTGCTGCAGATGGACTGCTACGTCAAGCAGTTCGAGCTGCTCTATCCCGACGCCGTGCTGGAATTGCGGTATCTGCACCCGGAGGCGGTGCTGGAGCGGATTCTCGACGACTCGGCCGATCTGGGCCTGATGTCATTTCCCCCGAAGCGCAGCGAACTGCACTGCGTTCCGTGGCAGGAACAGCCGATCGTGCTGGTCGTTCCCCCCAATCACCGCCTGGCCTCCCGGACCAGCATCTTCATTCGGGAAATCGACGGCGAACCGATGGTGTCGTACACTCCCGAGCTGCAGGTCCGGGCGGAGCTCGACCGGCGGCTGCGGCAGGCCAAGGTCAACGTCGAAGTCGTCCACGAATTTGACAACATCGAGAACATTAAGCGCGCCGTCGAAGTCGGGTCCGGCGTGGCCTTGCTGCCGGTGCCGACGGTCCGCCGCGAGGTCGAGATCGGCTCCCTGAAGGCAATCCCGCTCGAAGATGTCCACTGGGTGCGCCCGCTGGGGATCGTCTACAAGAAGAACAAGCCGCTGACCGCGGCGGTGAGCCGGTTTCTCGACCTGCTCCACCAGCCGCCGGAATCGTTCTATCTGTCCGATCCGCAGGCCGATGCGGGCGGTAAACGCGGGCGGGCGCCCGCTGAGGCGTCCGCCGTTCCTCCGCCCGTCGCGGCGAACCACGGACCTTGAGTCCGCGTCCGTCCGCCGTGACCCGATCCTGTCTGAGTTTTTTCGATTGATTCTCCGGCCCTGCGTGCCGGTTCCCGTCCGCTCCCCGCGGCGGGTTTCCCTGATGACCGTGGAATTTTGCGATGAACGATCCACTGCCCCTCATTCGCGATCCCGAAGTGTTCCAGGCCGACGGCCTGCCCAGGGCTTACGGCCTCTATTCGCCGGAGAACGAGCACGATAGCTGCGGCGTCGGCTTTGTGGCCCACATCAAGGGGCAGCGCTCCCGGCAGATCCTCGACGATTCACTCCGAATCCTCCGGCACATGGCCCACCGCGGCGCCTGCGGCTGCGAACCCAACACCGGCGACGGCGCCGGCGTGCTGACCGCCATCCCGCACGAATTCCTGCAGAAATCGGTTCGCCAGCAACTGGGGATCGAGCTGCCGGTCGCCGGTCAGTACGGCGTCGGCCTGGTATTCCTGCCGACCGATCCCGAGCAGCGGAGCCTCTGCAAGGAGACCGTCAACCGGATCGTCGAAGAGCAGGGGCAAAAGGTTCTCGGCTGGCGCGAAGTGCCCGTCGACCCGGACACCGCGGATATCGGTCCGTCGGCCCGCGCCGCCATGCCGGCGTTCGCTCAGCTTTTCGTCGGCGCCAGCGCGGGCATCGAGCAGGAGGCCTTTGACCGCCAGCTCTTCGTCATCCGCAAGCGGGCCAGCCACGAAATCCGCGAAGGACAGTTGCCGCAGGCGCTGAAGTTCTACGCCTGTTCGCTCTCGTCCCGCATCCTGATCTACAAGGGGATGCTGACTCCCGAGCAGGTCCAGCCGTTCTTCTGCGATCTGAGCGAGCCGGACTACACGACCCACCTGGCGATGGTCCACTCGCGATTCTCGACCAATACGTTTCCGAGCTGGGACCGTGCGCACCCGCAGCGGTACATCGCACATAACGGCGAAATCAACACGGTCCGGGGCAACGGCAACTGGATGTATGCCCGCCAGGGCGTGATGAAGAGCGAGCTGTTCGGCGACGACCTCGGCAAACTGTTCCCGATCGTCGAGCCCCACTGCTCCGACTCGGGGAACTTCGATAACGCCCTCGAACTGCTCCTGATGGCCGGCCGGAGCCTGCCCGAAGCCGTGATGATGATGATTCCGGAAGCGTGGCAGAACCACGAAAGCATGCCGGAAGATAAGCGGGCCTTCTACGAGTACCACTCCGCCCTGCAGGAACCCTGGGACGGTCCCGCGTCGGTTTCGTTTACCGACGGACACTACGTCGGCGCCGTGCTCGACCGAAATGGCCTGCGCCCGAGCCGCTACTACGTCACTCACGACGACAGGGTCGTCATGGCGAGCGAAGTCGGCGTCCTCGACATCGACCCGGCGAACGTGAAGTTCAAGGGCCGGCTGCAGCCCGGCAAGATGTTCCTGGTCGATTTCCACCAGGGCCGGCTGATTCCCGACGAAGAACTGAAGCACGACATCGCCAACCGCCGCCCCTACAAGCAGTGGCTGGAACAGCAGCGGCTGCAGCTCAGCGAACTGCCCGCCGTCGGGTCGTCGCCGCGGATGAGCGGCGAGAACCTGCTGCACCACATGCAGGCGTTCGGATACACCACCGAAACGCTGCAGTACATGCTCGTACCGATGATCAAGACGAAGAAGGATCCGCTCGGCTCGATGGGAGACGATGCGGCTCTGGCCTGCATGAGCGACCAGCCGCGGCTGCTGTACGACTATTTCAAGCAGCTCTTCGCCCAGGTGACCAATCCCTCGATCGATTCGACGCGGGAAGAAGTGGTCATGTCGCTGGAATGCTACATCGGTCCGGAAGGGAATCTGCTCGAGACGACCGAGGCGCAGTGCCATCGGCTCGCCGTGCCGCACCCGATCCTCACGAACGAAGAGCTGGCTTCGCTGACGCACCTCGATTATCGGGGCTGGAAGTCGAAAACCATCGACATCACCTGGCCGAAATTCGAGGGTGTCGAAGGGATGCGGGTGGCGCTCGAACGGATCCGGGGCGAAGCCCGGCAGGCGATCGCCGAAGGCTACAGCCTGGTGATTCTGTCCGACCGGGCGATGAACGCCGAGCGGGCGCCGATCAGCGCGCTGCTGGCGGTCGGGGCCGTGCATCACCACCTGGTCCGCCACGAAGAGCGAACGCGAATCGGCCTGATCGTCGAGACTGGCGAGGCTCGCGAAGTGCACCACTTCTGCCTGCTGGCTGGCTACGGCGCCGATGCCGTCAATCCATACATGGCGTTCGAAGCCCTCTGGCAGCTCCATGACGACGGCGAGCTGGAAGGGGAATGGACCCACGAGCAGATTACCGCCGCCTACCGCAAGGCCACCAAGCAGGGCATCCTGAAGGTCATGGCCAAGATGGGCATCTCGACGCTGCAGTCTTACAAGGGGGCGCAGATCTTCGAAGCCCTGGGGCTCGACGAAGAAGTCACCGACGCCTGCTTCCGCGATACCGCCAGCCGGATTCAGGGAGTTAGTTTCGAGATCCTGGCCGAAGAAGCCCTCCGCCGGCACGAGCTGGGCTATCCGTCGCGCGAAGAGCAGCGGCTGCGCATCCTGCCGAATACGGGGCTCTTTGCGTGGCGAGCCACCGGCGAAAAGCACGCCTGGAATCCGCTCTCGATCGCACACATTCAGAAGGCCGCCCGCCAGGGGGACAAGGACGCCTATCGCGAATTCGCGAAGCTGATCAACGAGAAGACGGCCCGCGAATGCCATCTGCGGGGGCTCCTGACCTTCAAGGCGGGCAAGCCGATTCCGCTGGAAGAAGTCGAGCCGGCGTCCGAGATCGTCAAGCGATTCTGCACCGGCGCCATGAGCTACGGCTCGATCTCCGCCGAGGCCCACGAAACGCTGGCGATCGCCATGAATCGCCTGGGCGGCAAGAGCAACACCGGCGAAGGGGGCGAAGACTACAAGCGGTTTGAACCGATGCCGAACGGCGACCTGAAGCGGTCGGCGATCAAGCAGGTCGCCTCCGGCCGGTTCGGCGTCACCGCCTGGTACCTGACCAACGCCGACGAGCTCCAGATCAAGATCTCCCAGGGGGCCAAACCGGGCGAAGGGGGCGAACTGCCCGGTCACAAAGTCGACAAGGTGATCGCGGCAACGCGGCACTCGACGCCGGGCGTGGGCCTGATCAGTCCTCCGCCGCACCACGACATCTATTCGATCGAAGATCTCGCGCAGCTCATTTTCGACCTGAAGAATTCGAACCCGAAGGCCCGAATCAGCGTGAAGCTCGTCTCCGAGGTGGGCGTCGGCACGATTGCGGCCGGCGTCGCCAAGGGGCATGCCGACAACATTCTGATCGCGGGCGATTCGGGCGGCACCGGAGCTTCGCCGCTGACCAGCATCAAGCATGCCGGGCTGCCGTGGGAGTTGGGCATCGCCGAGACGCACCAGACGCTGGTGATGAACGACCTTCGCAGCCGGGTGCGGCTGCAGACTGACGGTCAGCTCAAGACTGGTCGGGACGTGGTCATCGGCTGCCTGCTGGGGGCCGAGGAGTTCGGCTTCTCGACCGCCCCGCTGATCACGCTCGGCTGCATCATGATGCGCAAGTGCCACCTCAACACCTGCCCCGTGGGAATCGCCACGCAGGATCCGGAACTCCGGGCCAAGTTCGACGGCCAGCCCGAGCACGTGATCAATTACTTCTTCATGATGGCGGAAGAAGTTCGCGAGATCATGGCGCAGCTCGGTTTCCGCACGATGGACGAGATGGTCGGCCGGAGCGATCTGCTCGAAGTCGATCGGACGATCACCCACTGGAAGATCCGCAACATCAACCTGTCGAAGGTCATCGCCCCGGCTCGCAAGCCGCATCCGGGGGTCGAGACGCATTGCACGATCGCGCAGCAGCACGGAATCGAGTACCAGCTCGACAACGACCTGATCAAGGAGGCCCAGCCGGCCATTCAGGACGGCAAGCCGGTCGCGCTGGACATCGAAGTGCAGAACATCGACCGCGCCCTGGGGACGCTGCTCAGCCACGAAGTCTCCAAAAAGTGGGGCGTGAACGGCCTGCCCGAAGACACGATTCACATCCGCTGCAAGGGCTCCGCCGGTCAGAGCCTGGGCGCCTGGGTCACCCGCGGAATCACGCTGGAAGTCGAAGGGGACTGCAACGACTTTGTGGGCAAGGGTCTGTGCGGCGGTCGCGTGATCGTCTATCCGCCGAAGAATGTCAGTTTCGTTCCCGAAGAAAATATCATCGTCGGCAACGTCGTGCTGTATGGCGCAACTTCGGGGGAAGCGTACTTCCGCGGCATGGCGGCCGAACGGTTCTGCGTCCGGAACAGCGGCGCCGCCACCGTGGTGGAAGGCGTGGGCGACCACGGGCTCGAATACATGACGGGGGGACGCGCCGTCATTCTCGGACCGACCGGCCGCAATCTGGCGGCGGGCATGTCGGGCGGGATCGCCTATGTCTACGACCCCCACGATCACCTGCTGGAGAACTGCAATCTGGAGATGGTCGAGCTGGACAAGGTGGAAGAACCGCAGGACGTCGCCGAACTGCGGGAACTGATCGCCAAGCACCAGAAATACACAGGCTCAACCGTCGCGGCGGCGATTCTGGACGACTGGGACGCGGCGCTCGGCAAGTTCAAAAAGGTGATGCCGGTCGACTACAAGCGGGCACTGAAAGAGCAGAAGCAGGAACAGGCCGCCAAGGCCCCCGCGCTGGCCGGTGCGGCCGGGCAGAATTGAGTGGGAAGAGGTTTAACCACGGAGGTCACGGAAGGCACGGAACAAAGAGCATCAGTCGGAGGGATTCATGGCCCTCGTGTTCGAACAACAGAGCAGCCTGATTATTGGTGCGTGCATCGAAGTGCATCGTCGTCAGGGATCTGGCTTTCTGGAGCCAGTCTACCAGGAGTGTCTGGAGATCGAATTTGGCCTTCGTGGTGTCGATTTCGTTCCACAGCCTGAATTGACATTAAGTTATCGGGATCGTCCTCTGCGGGTTACGTATCGTCCCGACTTTGTTTGTTTTGGTGCAATCATCGTCGAGATCAAGGCCGCCAGCGAGTTGCACGACAATCATCGAGCACAAGTTTTGAACTATCTACGCAGTACTGGTTTTCGACTGGGTTTACTGGTGAATTTCGGACGTCATCCCACTCTTGAGTTTCAGCGATTGGTCAATTGAGCGCCTTTGACTTCCTTCCGTGATCTCCGTGTTCTCCGTGGTTAAATTCTTCGACTTTTGTGATTGATATAGACGATGGGCAAGCCAACCGGTTTCAAAGAATTCAAGCGTCAGGTGCCGACCGAGCGTCTGCCGAAACTGCGCGTCCTCGACTGGAACGAGTTCCACGAACACATGGACGAGGCCGACCTGCGCAAGCAGGGAGCCCGTTGCATGGATTGCGGCGTGCCGTTCTGCCACACCGGCACGCTGCTCAACGGCATGGCCGCGGGCTGCCCGGTCAACAACCTGATCCCCGAGTGGAACGACCTCATCTACCGCGGGCACTGGCGCGAGGCCCTCGACCGGCTGCATAAGACCAACAACTTCCCGGAGTTCACCGGCCGGGTCTGCCCCGCTCCGTGCGAAGGCTCCTGCGTGCTCGGCATTCACGAGCCGCCGGTCACGATCAAGAACATCGAATGTTCGATCATCGAAAAGGGCTTCGAAGAAGGCTGGGTCACGCCGGCCCCGCCTCCCGTCCGGACGGGCAAGAAAGTCGCCGTCATCGGCTCCGGTCCTGCAGGACTGGCCGCGGCCGCTCAGCTCAACAGCGTCGGCCACAGCGTCACCGTCTTCGAGCGGGCCGACCGCGTCGGCGGACTGCTGATGTACGGCATCCCCAACATGAAGCTCGACAAGGAGGTTATTCAGCGGCGCGTCGACCTGCTGACCGAGGAAGGCGTGGCCTTTGTGACCGGCAAGGAGATCGGGAAGGACATTTCGGCCGCCCAGCTCCAGCAGGACTTCGACGCGGTCGTCCTCTGCACGGGCGCGACAAAGCCGAACGACTTCTTCGCGAAGACCCCCGGCCGCGACTTGAAGGGGATCCACATGGCGATGGAGTTCCTCCACGCCAACACAAAAAGCCTCCTCGACTCTCACCTCAAAAACGGGCACTTCATCAGCGCCAAGGACAAGGACGTCGTCGTCATCGGCGGCGGCGATACCGGCACCGACTGCCTGGGGACCTCATTGCGTCACGGCTGCCGCAGCCTGGTGAACTTCGAAGTCGTCCCCCAGCCGCCCGACCAGCGTGCGACGAACAACCCCTGGCCCCAGTGGCCCCGCGTCTTCAAGCAGGATTACGGACACCAGGAAGCCGCGGCGACGTACGACTATGCCCGCCTGCCGGGCAAGCAGCTTGCCGGCGATCCACGCGAATACTCCATCCAGACGGTCGAATTTCTGGGCGATGACCAGGGGAATCTGCGGGCGCTGAAGACCGTTCGCGTCGACTGGTCGAAGCCGGTGCAGGGCGGGGCTCCGTTCTCAGTGATTCCCGGCACCGAACAGGAATGGCCCGCCCAGCTCTGCTTCTTCGCCCTCGGCTTCCGCGGACCGGAGTCGCCCGTGGCGGAGCAGCTCGGAGTCAAGCTCGACGGCCGATCGAACTATGAAGCCGCGTTCGACAAGTACGTCACCAACGTTCCGGGCGTCTTCGCCGCCGGCGACTGCCGCCGCGGTCAGAGCCTGGTCGTCTGGGCGATCAACGAAGGCCGGGGCGTTGCCCGCGAATGCGACCGGTACTTGATGGGGTCGACAGACCTGCCATAATGTTCACAGCGCTTCTGTACTTCGAGGAGGTGCCTGCGCCTGTCTTGAGGGGCCTTAAGAGTGCTGGACTGGCTGAATGATAACTGGGGAAACGTCGCCAGTGTCCTCGGGCTGCTGCTGGCCATGCCTTCGCTGTGGTTGAGCATCTGGGCGTTGCGGATGGCCTCGACGGCCCGGGATGCCGTTGCGAGATTTCGCCGGAAGCAGCGGGCACGTTGGGTTGCGACGGAATTGGGGTTGGCGGATCTGGTGATCGATGGATTGCTCACAGCGCGTGCTGGTACGAGCCTCAAAGCCCTGGACTGCGACAGATTGCGGAAACTGCTTGTCGGAATTCGGTCGCAGGATTCTCTGAAGTTCTCCAAGCCGAACTACCTCAGCCGTATAATCTCTTGGTTGGCTCAGCCGATTCGAGCGTCGGACGAGACGCGAATTTCTCTTCGCGAACTGCAGAACGAGCTCGATGCCGCGCGTCGTACTGTTGTGTTGGAATTGGAGGATGACCAATGACGGAACTGTCACCAGAGGTTGACTCCTCGAAGTTTGAGACGCTGGTGGAACGTCTGGTTCGAGGAACGCCCCAACGCAACATCGTCTGGTCTGAAACACCGCGGCGCGACGCTTTTGTCACGATCCTCGGGCACGGCTCAGTTGAAGTTTCACGCTGCCAGGAATTCGATGACGCCGGATCACCAATGGAGTGGTTCGAATTGATCGTGATTACTCCGAATGGACAGGTTGTGGAACGCCTGAGCTCGATACCGAATCTCTCGGGAATGGACTCTGTTCCGTTTGATGCCCGGAAACTGGCTGAATTATATCGTCAGGCGCGCGCAAGCGCGACCGGCGCCAATGACGTGTTGGACGGGATTCTCGGCGAGTTGTCGAAGTAGATCATTGTGACGGCTCCTAAACCCGCAATCGGTTCAGCACCCATGCACATCGCTCTCGGCTGCGATCACGGCGGCTTCCCGCTCAAGGACAGAGTCGCTTCCCTCGTCGTCGCGGCGGGCCATACCGTCGTCGACTGCGGGACAGACTCCGACTGCGCCGTCGACTACCCCGACTTCGCCCGCAAAGTTGGCGAGGTCATTATTGCTGGTCGGGCCGACCGCGGCATTTTGATCTGCGGCAGCGGCGTCGGCATCAGCGTCGCCGCCAACAAAATCCCCGGCATCCGCGCCGGCATCTGCCACGACTACTACTCCGCCCACCAGGGGGTCGAGCACGACGACATGAACGTTCTCTGCATCGGCGCCCGGATCGTCGGCGAAGCCGTCGCCGTCGAGCTCGTCCAGGCCTTCCTCGGTGCGCAGTTTACTCGCGAAGAACGTCACGTCCGCCGGCTCGGAAAAGTCCTGCAGATCGAGCAGGACGCGCTCGCCGGCAAGTTCGCGACCCCGTAGCCGTTTGTCATTACCGGCCCGGCAGCTTGCCGGCGGCCTGCATCGCCCGCTGGCGGATCGTCGCGCCGCCGCTCAGGTTGAAGACCTGCCGGAAGCCTTTCTGTCGGAGAATGCGGCTCGCCGCATGTCCCCGCTGTCCGACGGCGCAGGACACCACGGTGGGCTCCGCGGCATTGAGTTCCCCGAGCCGGTCCCGCAGGTCATCCAGCGGGATGTTGATCGCCTGCGGCGCTCCGGCGAGCGGCCGGGCGGCGACTTCCGCCGCCGAGCGGACGTCGACTACCTGATACCGCGCGAGGTCGGCGTCGGCGTCGACGAAATCTTCGAGCCCGTTCAGGTGATTGACGGCCGCAAACGCGGCGAGATGCAACGGGTCTTTGGCCGAACCGAATGGCGGAGCATAGGACAGGTCGAGATCGGCGAGATTCCGCACCGTCCCGCGAAAAGCGATGACGGTCGCGATGACGTCGATCCGCTTATCGACCCCCTCCTGGCCGACCACCTGCCCGCCGAGGATCCGGCCCGTAGGCTCTTCGTACGCCAGCTTGATGGTCAGCGGGTGTGCCCCCGGGAAGTAGCCGGCGTGATGGTTGGCGACGATCGTGACGCTGCGGGCGGCCAGTCCCAGTTTGTGCGCGGCCCGGACGCTCAGACCGGTTCCGGCCGCCGTCCAGTCGAAGACGCGGACGATGGCGGTGCCGCTGACTGCGCCCATCGGCGCGGCGTTCCCCGTCGCGGCATGTTCGCCGGCCAGTCGCCCGGCCCGGTTGGCGGGGCCGGCCAGCGCCATCCGCTGCGGGCCGCCTGTCGGTCCCTGCGGATACTCGATGGCGTCGCCGACGGCATAGATCAGGGGATCGCTGGTCTGCAAAGAGCGATTGACGGCAATGCCGCCCTGCGGTCCGAGTTGCAATTCGGCCCGGCGGGCCAGATCGACCAGCGGCCGGACGCCCATCCCCAGGATGACCAGATCGGTCGGTACGCGCTCGCCGTTGGACAAAATCACCGCGACGGCACGGCCAGCGGCGTCGACTTCGACGCTTTCCAGGCCGGTTCCCAGGTGCAGGCGGACGCCCTTGTCGCGCAGCGCCTGCGCCAGCGGCTCGGCCATCTCGGGATCGACCGGCGGCAGCACCTGCGGCTGCAGTTCGATGAGGTCGACGCCGACGCCCTGACCCGTTAATTGTTCGGCCATTTCGAGGCCGATGTAGCCCGCCCCGACGACCGCGACTCGTCGTCCCGCGGCGGCGTGGATCTTGGCGTGAATTCGATCCGTGTCCGCCAGATTCCGCAGCGCCAGCACGTTGGGAGCGTCGATTCCGGGGAGCGGCGGGCGAATCGGAACGGCGCCTGGCGCAAGAATCAGCCGGTCGTAAGGCAATAGCCCCCGCTCATCCGTACGACGATCGTGAATGGCCACGGCGCGGGCTTCCCGATCGATGCCGACGACTTCCGTCCTGGTGAGGACGCGGATCCGGAACCGCTTCTGCAGCAGCTCCGGCGTGGCGACCAGCAGCTTCTCCCGGGGAGCGATCTCGCCCCCCAGATAATAGGGCAGACCGCAGTTCGCGAAGGAGATGTGCTCGTCCTTTTCGATCAGCGTGATTTCCGCGTCTTCGTTCATCCGACGAGCCCGAGTCGCCGCCGAGGCGCCTCCTGCGACGCCGCCGACAATCACAATCCGGAGACCTGTCGACATCTGCTGATCCTTGGGGACGGCGGGCAGCTTTGGAACACGTCTTGGCAAAACCCGCGCGGGCAGGGTAGTTTGTCCGAAAGTCGCGATAAGTCAATTCGGCTTGAGCCCTCGGGCGAGGATTTCCCGGGGCGCGATGGATTTCACTTTCAGGAATACCACGATGCGTCACAGTCTGGCCTGGATTCTCAGCGGCGCCGCCGTCCTGGGACTTGCCGTTGCCGTTGCTGCTTCAGGAGCGGCCGACGAATTGAAGAGCAAGCCCAAGTCGGACCGCGCCCCCGGCGCCGCCGATGCCAAGCTGCGGCAGTTCATGCGCGAGAAGCTCAAGCATTCCCAGGATGTCCTGGACGGCCTCTGCACGGAAGATCTCGAACTGGTCGAGAAGTCGGCGACCAAGCTCGTGGAAATGAGCCAGGCGTCGGACTGGGTCGTGATTCAGGGGCCAGTCTACGCTCAGCACAGCGCAGAATTTCGCGAGGCGTGCGAGCAGATGGGGAAAATGGCGAAGGACAACAATCAGGACGGTGCGTCGCTGGCGTATCTGCGCGTGACGATGTCGTGCATGAGCTGCCACAAGTTCGTCCGCTCGGTCCGGATCGCGGCCAACGTGCCCGACAGCGTGACCCCGGTCGCCCTGAGCCGCTGAATCGCAACAGTCGGCCATGGAGAATGAGCCCGTTCCGATCCGGAGCGGGCTCGTTTCGTCAATGGTCAAGGAACTCGACGCTCTACTCCGGACGAATCCGCATCCGGCGGACTTCGAACGGGTGGTCCTCAGCCTGAATTCCGATCAGTCCTTCGCTGAGGAAGTTCGGCTCGGACTTGCTGATCGGGGTTCCATTCAGCGAAACCGCGAGGGCGCCGTCTTTGGAAACGATTTCCAGCGTGTTCCAGTGGCCGACCGTCCGCCGGGCCGACTGGCGGGCCGCTTCGTCATCCTGGACGACGGCGGGTTCAGCGCCGCCGTTCTCCTTGATGGCGGCCATCTGCGCGTACTTCCCCTGAACTTCCATGCTGAGCGGCCACAGCTTGTGCTCGCCGGTGATGTACATCAGGAAGCCGGTATTCCCCTTGAACTTGGCTTCGTCGGGCAGCTTCTTCGGCCGATCGAAGCGGTACTGCAGCCGGAGCGTGAAGTTGCCGTAGGGCTGCTTCGTGTACAGATAGCCGCGCGGTTTGCCGGCGGAGCGGATCCCTTCGGGCGTCGCCGACCAGGTTTCGGGTTCCGCCCCAAATGCCTCAAAGTCGTCCCGCGTCAGCAGGGTAAAGCCCTCTTCGAGATCGAAGGGTTCGCCATCGGCGGGGTCGGCCGGCAGTGGCGTCGTTTCCTGAGCGGGCTCGGCCGGGGCCGTGGCCTCAGTTTTGTTCGCGGGAGGTTCGGCGGGCGTCGGCAGGCAGCCGCCAATCAGCAGGGCCAGGGCGCCCGACGCGAGGAGCGGAGTTTTCCAGAGCAGGGGACGAAGCATCGGCCAGTTCCTTTCGCAAGAAGCCCCGCTCACGGTAAAGTTCGGGGACCGTGCGGGCAAGGGCGACGCGCGTTGTCGGCCGTCGGTGACTTATTGTTTCGTGCCTGTGATGCACGACCTGACTCAGGATCTGGTTTCGGGAGGAATGATGGTGATGTGGCGTCGCTGGAGTCTCGCGGGGCTGTTGCTGGCAGCCGGCTGTTCGGAACCTCAGGCGCAGAACGGCGCGAATCCGCCGGTGCCGACGGCCCCGGGGCCGGCCGCGCCCAAGTCGGACCCGAACCTCGTCGATGCGGATGCTCCTGAGGAGTTCACCGCGACGGCGAGCGGACTGAAGTACCGGATTCGCCGGAAGTCCGAAGGCCGCAAGCCGACCGCCGCGAATTCGGTCTACGCTCACTACAAGGGCTGGCTGGACGATGGCAAAGAGTTCGACAGCTCTTATAAAAGGGGCCAGCCGATCGAGTTTCCCTTGGGACGTGTGATTCCCGGCTGGACCGAAGGACTGCAGCTCATTGGCGAGGGGGGCATGATCGAACTCGAAATCCCCTCCGACCTGGGCTACGGTCCGAACGGCATGCCTCCGGACATTCCGGGCGGAGCCACTCTCCACTTCATCGTCGAGTTGCTTGAAGTTCGTTAGTTTCGGCTCGCGTCTCACAGTCAATCGAAGAAGCCCCCGCTGATGTCGTCAGCGGGGGCTTCTTCGCAAAATTCGGCGAATCCGGGAATCTCAGCCGGCGAGGAATGCTTCAATGCCATCCAGCCCGGCTTTCAGCACGTCCATGCTCGTGGCGAACGACAGGCGGACGTAGCCGGGGGCGCCGAACGCGTCTCCCGTGACCAGCGCCACGTGGGCCTCTTCCAGCAGGGCCGTGCAGAAGTCGGTCGCGTTCGTCACGACCTTCCCCCCCTGCAGCGGCTTGCCGAAGGCGCTGGAGACATTGAAGAACGCGTAGAAGGCGCCCCCCGGTTCCGCGAACGTCACGCCGAATCGCTCACGCCAAGGACGCATCCGGCCCATCACGTAATTCCGCCGACGTTCGAATTCCTGCCGCATCTCCTCGACGCTCGTCTGCGGACCTTCGAGGGCCGCGACCGAAGCGTACTGGCTGATGCTGCAGGGATTGGAAGTCTCCTGGCTCTGCAGGTTGTCCATCGCCTTGATGATTTCCACCGGGCCGATCGTCCAGCCGATCCGCCAGCCGGTCATTGCGTAGGCTTTGCTGACGCCGCTGACAATGATCGTCAGCGCGGCAACGTCCGGACCGAAGCTGGCGAACGAGCGGAACTCTGCTCCTGCATAGACCAGCTTCTCGTAGATCTCGTCCGACAACACGAGCACGTTGTTCTCGACGGCGACCCGCGCGAGCGCTTCAAGCTGGGCCGCGGTGTATGCGGCGCCGGTCGGGTTGGAGGGGTTGTTGAGCATCAGGAGCCGGGTTTTCGGCGTGATCGCCGCCCGGAACTGCTCGGGGCTCATCACAAACCCGCTGGCCTCGGTGGTCTCGACGATGACCGCCGTCGCACCGGTCAGTTCGACCAGGGCGCTGTAGCTGACCCAGTACGGGGCTGGGATGATGACTTCGTCGCCCGGACCGCACAGGGAGGCGATGACGTTGTGGATCGAGTGTTTCGCCCCATTCGAAATCAGCACCTGGGCCGGCGTGAAATCGAGGCTGTAGTCGCGCTTGTAGAGACCGCAGACGGCCTTCTTCAACTCGGGAATCCCGCCCGACGGCGTGTAGTGCGTTTGTCCGGCTTCCATCGCCGCGACCGCCGCCTGGCGGATATGGGCCGGCGTGATGAAGTCGGGCTCGCCCAGCGTGAAGTCGTAGACGGTCACGCCTTTGGATTTCAGCTCCTTGGCCTTCGCGGCGGCGGCCAGCGTCGCGGAGGGCTTCAGGGTCTGGACCGCAGCGGACAGTCGATACGCACTCATCTCTCTCAACCTTTGTGGGGTGCAGTCAGGGCGCCCCGTCCCGGGAAACCCGCGTCGTCGATGCGATATCGCGGATGAATTTCGGCCCGGAACCACGGGAAACTTCTCCCGGCGGGCGCATTCCGACAGATGGTCCCGCCCCTCTCCCGCCACGTCAAGGATACGAACCGCGACACCTCCGCGGCGCCTGTCCTCCGATCCCGAGCTCCGCTCCGAAGGCTGTCATCAGAATAGCGGGCGTCGATGTCTGGGAGGTTCGCCCAAGGGCTCCCACCCGCGAAATCCGTTTCTTCCGCGTCAACTGAACAATCCGTCGTTTTTCCCGAAACTTCGTGAATTGACTTGCCGATCTCTTCAGCGTCACAGGCACAATCGCTGCAGTCGTCGCCGTAGTCGGAGCGCAGACAGACTGTCGGCAATGAGGTGTCGCGTGGACTTACGACCGAGATTCGCCGCGGCGCGGATTAAGGTTGCAGTCGAACGAAATCGGACAAATTGTTTGATAGCTTGATTTTCCGCTTGACCGATTTTTCGGAAGCCCCTACGATCCCTTGCATGTCGGTGGCAGTAAGTTTCACGGAGGATAGATCACTCCCCGCGGAGTGTCGCCAATCTGAGCTGTCTCTCTGCTTTGGGTGCCGAGAAGAGACAGTGGTGTGGATATCAGGTGCCCGAATGATTCGTTCAGGAGCCATTACCATGGCCGCTGCCAAGACCCCGAAGACTGAAGCCCCCGCCAAGAAGCCTGCCGCGAAGCCCGCGGCCAAGGCCGCCGCCAAGCCGGCCAAGTCCCCCAAGGCCAAGCCGGCCGCTGCCAAGCCCGCCGCCAAGGCGAAGCCGGCCGCCAAGAAGAGCAAGTAGTTCGCCGGCGGGCGCGCCCGCCGCGAATGACAGCCAACAAGCAGATGCTTGCGCAACAGGCCGGGACTCGTCCCGGCCTGTTGTCGTTGACGCGCCGCCGATCCGTCAGATTTCGGTCAGCGGCAGCGGATGAGTCGCCAGATACCCGGCCAGCTCGTCCGCCGAAAAAACGCCCGTGGTGGCGCCCATCGATCTGACGCAGCTTGCTCCCAGGGCGGCCCCGGCGCGAATGCACTCCTCCAGGGATTTCCGGTCGAGCAGGGCGTGAATGAAGCCGGCGACAAACGCGTCCCCGGTCCCGGTGGCGTCGACCGCTTCGACCGGATGGACGCCGCACTTCCAGAGCGCATCGCGCGTTCCGATCACGGCCCCGTCCGCGCCGCAGGTCACGATCACGGTCCGGACCCCGAGTCGGAGAAACTCGCGGGCCTGCCGGACAGGATCGGTCTCGCCGAGCAGGACGGCGGCTTCATCGGTATTCGGGAAAAAGACATCCGTGAACGGGAGGACGGGGGCGATCGAGCTGGCGAAGTCGCGTCCCGCCGGCAGAACGACATCCATCAGCGTCGGAACTCCCAATTCCCGCGCATCGAGAAACAGCCGGGCGACGGCCTCAGGCGATAGCGATTCCAGCAGCCCGAATCCGCCGACATACAAGGACCGGCTGCGTCCGAGTTGATCCCGGGTGATCTGGCGGCCGTCGTAGACGCCGTTGGAACCGATGCAGTGAATGAATCGCCGGTCTTCGCCGCGGACGTTGATGACAAAGGTCCCGCTCGTCGGGACTTCGGCAACCGGTTGAATGCTCGAAATGTCGACCCTCTCCCGGGCCAGCATGTCGCAGACCGCGCGCCCGAACAGGTCGTCTCCGACGCAGGCCGAGATGGCGACCCGTCGCCCCAGCTTCGCCAGGTCCACCGCGACGTTCGCGGCACAGCCGCCGATGGCCATCTGCAGGCCGTCCGTCAGGATCAGGCCGCCGGGCGGAGGAAACTGCGCAATCGGGGCGCAAAAGAAGTCGGCAACGACGATCCCTGCGCAAAGGCAGTCCCAATTCTGATCCGGCGTCACAAGCGATCTCCTGGTGCGGCGTCAGCGCAGGCCGAACTCTGATTTCAAAGTCCGGATTATACGCTCGCCCGCACCAGCCGCGACATCGCTGCGGGGGCCGCGTCCGCCAGTCTCCGGGCGAGCGCCGCCGAAGTGTCGCACGAGAGCTGAATCGTCACGCTCCACTGACCGTTGTCGGGAGCGATAAACTGCCAGTGCGGCGTCACCGAACAGCTCTGGTGGACGAGTTCAAAGCCGCTCTCCGACTGGCTGACGGTCTGGATCGGCATCGTCCAGATTCCCGCCGGTTCGGACAGGTCGAGATCCAGATCGATTCCCAGCCACTCGTCGACCAGCCCGAGCCGCGATGCCACGGGCAGATCGAGCTGCTGGCCGAGTTCCCCCAGGTGTCGCCCCCGCTCGTCGTAGAAGTAGCGGTCGGCCGCTCCTGCCGGCATGGCGGCGAAATTGAACTCCACGCCGAAGTGAATCGGCAGGCCCGCCGGGAGCCGCTCCAGCTCGTAGCGAATCTGCAGCGTCGTCGAGGCGGCGCGATCGAGCGAAATCGTTTTATTCACGCGAACGGAGTAGGGGCCCAGGCGGCCGTCGCGCCACAGCTTCGCATCGACGCGGTCGGCGGCCCGTTTCAGGACGGTCTGATAGACCCCTTCCGTGAAGTCGCCAATCCGCCCGCGACCTGCCCGGAATTCGGCTGCCGGCAACGCCGGCTGCAGGAAGTGATCGACGAGGCTCTTCCGCGGCCAGGCGTCGTAGATCAGCTTCTGGTCGAGATCGGGCTGCTTGAAGCATACGCCCCCGTTGGGATCGACGCCTCCGCCGGTGCTGGACGTCTCGGCTCTACCGGCGTGCTGGCGAATCTTGTCGTGATAGGGCTCGGGGCGACGGTTCAGCGTCGCCAGCAGGTTCACGCCAATGCTCCGGACGTCGAACTCGTAGAGGTGCCCCCCTTTGCTCGGCGCCAGGTACGCCACCAGCCGGTCGCTCGCCAGCAGCACTTCCTTGCGGGCGTCGTTGTTGAAGTCCTCGGCCTCCGCCGAGACCCAGCTCCCGTTCCGCCCGGCCACCGCTTCGAGGAGCGTGTCGGCGGCAATCAGCTTGGAATAAATCGCGTTCCGCAGGTGCGGCAGGTAGAGACCGCCGAACGCGCCGTGCCAGTAGGGGCAGTTGCACTGCGCGCGATACAACTCCTTGCGCGCCTCGCTCAATTTATCCGCCTGCTTGACGGCGGCATCCGTCGCCGACAACTGCTGCAGCCTCTGGCTGACCTGCAGCATGCGGCAGTACATTTCGTTGGCTTCGGGATACTTCACCAGGAAGTTCCGCCAGAAGCCGGCCCGGACGAATGGCTTGAGCTGCGGCCAGTCCGGCTGGTCGGACTGACGCTCGACGAGCGACTTGTACTGCGTCTGCCGTTCGCTCGGCAGAGCCCATTCGGTCATCTCGCGGTAGCTGGAGTCGGGCAGGTAGATTCGCCCTTCCGGCGAAACGTGGTCGACCGTCTCCGCCAGCGTCGTGATCTTCAGCCAGTGCTGATTCTCGCGCAGCATCTGGAAGAACCGCCGCAGCCAGCCTTTGCCGTAAACCAGCTCCTTCGAACCCGGCCAGACGCCGAACTTCTCGCCGTCGTCGCCAAAGACCAGCACCGCATTCGGCGACTTCTCCGCCACCTCGCGCACATGCGCGATGACTTTCTCGGGATCGGCGTAAGGAATCAGATACCGCAGTCGCTCGCTGCCGGCAAAAACTTTCAGGAGCTGGCCGTCGTCCTCGGTCAGGTGGTAGCCGTGAAGCTGCTCGTCGGAAAGTCCCGCGTTCCGGAAGTGCATATCATCGAGCAGCGTGTACTCGATCCCCGCCGCGGCGATGTCCGCCGTGAAGCCCTGTTCCCAGACCCGCTCGGGCATCCACATGCCGCGGATCTTCGTGCCGAACGTCTTTTCCAGAAACCGCCGGTAGAGGGAGATCTGTCCGACGCGGTCCCGCCGGGGAATGCAGGCAAGAATCGGCTCGTAAAACGGACCGCCCAGCAGTTCGACCTGGCCGCGCTGCACCAGCGCCCGCAGTCGATCGACGTACTCCGGGTGCTCCTCCACCAGCCATTCCAGCAGGCAGCCGGAATTGTGTAGGACGACCGGGATCTCCGGGAACTCCTCAAGCAGTTCCAGGAACGGCGCGTAGGAGTCCCGATACGCCTCTTCGAACACGCCGTCGAAATTGCCGATCGGCTGGTGATTGTGAAGCGTGAGGATCAACCGGATCCGCTGGGACATGCCCTGGCCCTTCGTCCATCAAAGTGCGTGACCACCCATCGCACCGGACGGACCGAGGGACTTCGTCGGATTCCGTTCCGGCGTCATGGCTCTCTTCAGGATCGATCCGGTGAAGTGTCCCGCCCGAGCCGGCCGTCAAAGCCGCAACTCAGATTCCACGCGGATCGTTCCTTCCTGTTATTCGGGTTCTAACGCCTCTCGACGTGAGCGAAGGCGCGCGAACGCTGTTTTCGGAGATCGTATTGACGACGCAACTTCTTCTCAGGCAACGTCTTCAGAGATTTCTGAATACTGGCGATCGCCCGCAGACGACCGGTCGACCGGCATGTCGTCAGTGCCTTCGAATCGCGCCGACTGTGCCGGATCTACCGGCAGTTCGGCAAGTCGGGCAGTGAAAGACCGCCGCCCGCGCTCCGATCGGAAACGCGGGCGGCGAATTCTCGTGGCTGAACGGTCTGAAAGCGGTCTCAGGACAGCGGCAGCGGTTCGGGCAGGATGACGAACGGGAAGACGCGGGACGGCGTGCCCGGAGTCCACTTCTCTTTGTAGGTGAGCTGGGCCGCCCGGTCCGACGCAAACTGCAGCTTCGTGAACTGCAGACCGCAGAAGTGCTCGTCTCCCACTTCAGCCGCAACGTCCGCAAAAACTTCGCCCGCCGAGGCGGCATGCCGGCGCACGCCGTGAATGCTCAGCTCGCGCACTTTCACGCCGGCCGCCGACAGCTTGACCAGCCCCTTCAGGAACCGACCGACGGGCGAATCCGCACCGGAAGAACGCCAGAGACGCTCCCACTCCTCGTGCGATTCCCAGTAGTAGCCGTGGTTGAAATAGTCCAGCGCCAGCAGATAGCTGCGGTTTTCGGCCCAGGTCCCCGGCGTCAGCGGCTTCGGAGCCGGATGCTTCCGCTGGTAGCTATGGCCGCGAGGATCGCGATAGGGATGCGGCGTCTCCGTGCCGGGAACGTAGGTGTAGTTCGGCAGATCGGTGGAGGGGAGCAGCCGAATCGATTCCACAGGGGCCGTCTGGGTCGTCATTTTTCACTCTTCCTTAGCAGCCGCGGGGAGACCGCCAGCGTCCCGTCAGCAACGGCTGCGGGAATCGGTCGATCCGGGCGGAGAATTCAACGGTCAGATTCTCGTCGGGCAGGCCGGGTGGGCGGGATCGAGCACAGATACCGCAACAGTCGCTAACGTGTTGTCAATTTTGACGTTAGAAACTTACGACCGGTCGCGTTTCCATCCTCTTCACATTCTGCAGACCTTTAGGATACTCGGAAAACTCGCAAACGCGAGAGCGCTTCCAGCGAAAATCTGCGGCTGTCCGCGACTTAAGGAACGGGTTTGTCTGCAGGCAACTCAGCCAGTACAGCCTGTTTGATCCGCCGAATCATCCCCTGCACCCCCTGCCTGCGCGTCATCCCCAGAGCATCCGCCAGCCCGAGCTGCCCGATCAGATCTTCCGGAACCGCCAGCACTTCGGCGGGCGAGGCTCCCTGCAGGCCGAGAACGAGCAATGTTACGAGGCCGCGCACGGTCGGGGATTTGCGCGGGACATCGGCTTCCAGCGCGACTTGACCGGCCTGAACTTCAACCCACAAATGAACCGCTGTCTGACATTCTTGCACCCGGCACTCGGGGGGAAAGGGGGCCGGGCCGCGAGTTTCGCTGACCGGGGGCAATTCGTCGCCCAGTTCCACGAGGAGCTCCAGTCGCTCGGTCGAGTCCAGTCCCTCAAATTCGCCCATCAGTTCCGTCAGTCGCATCGTCAACGCAGCCCCTTTCCGGGAAAGATGTTGCCTCCATTCTAGAATCGTGGCCGTCGGCCACAACCGCGGGGTCTGGCTTTGAGAATCGCCGGCTGGCGCTGGGGTGCCTTGACCGCTTCGCCTAGAATGACCGGCATTGAACCCCGGAACATCCTTTGGGTCCTGAGGAACCTGTCTATGCTGGATCATCCCTGGAGCCTGATTGCCGCGGCAACGTGCGCGGCTTGGCTGACCTCCCCCGCACCTGCTGAAGACTGGCCGCAATGGATGGGGCCGCAACGGAACGGCGTCTGGAACGAAACCGGTCTGATCCAAGAATTTGCCGCCGATGGTCCGGTGGTGAAGTGGCGCGTCCCGGTCGCGGGAGGATATTCCGGCCCCGCGGTGGCTGCGGGAAAAGTGTATCTGACGGACTATCTGCGAGAGTCGGGCGAGGCCTTCAACAACCCCGGTCAGCGGGCCGAATTGAAGGGCAAAGAGCGGGTCCTCTGCTTCGACGCGGCGACCGGCAAGGAACTGTGGAAGTACGAGTATGACTGTCCCTACAAAATCTCCTACCCCGCCGGTCCGCGCGCCACGCCGACCGTGCATGGCGGCAAAGTCTATACCCTCGGCGCCGAGGGCCGGCTGACCTGTCTCGACGCCGAGTCGGGCCAAGAAATCTGGTCGCAGGAGCTCGCCGCCGCCTACAAGACGGAAGCTCCTATCTGGGGATTTGCCTCGCACCCGCTGGTCGACGGCGACAGGCTGATTCTCCTGGTCGGCGGTGAAGGAAGCGTGGCGGTCGCGTTCCACAAAGACACCGGCAAGGAGATCTGGAAAGCGCTGTCGGCCACCGAGCCGGGCTATGCGCCGCCGATCATCATTGAAGCCGCCGGCAAACGCCAACTGCTGATCTGGCATCCGCAGTCGATCAACAGCCTCAATCCCGAAACGGGCGAGTCGTACTGGTCGGTCCCGCTGGAACCGCAGTACGGCATGTCGATCATGGCTCCGCAGAAATCCGGCAATTCTCTGTTCGCCAGCGGCATCGGCGACGCCGCCGCCATGCTGGAACTCAAAACTGACGCGCCCGGCGCGGAAGTTGTCTGGCGGGGAGTTGCCAAGACCGCCGTCTACTGCGCCAACAGCACGCCCCTGATCGAAGACGGCGTCATCTACGGCGCCGACTGCCGCAGCGGCGGTCTGCGCGGCGTCGATCTGAAGACCGGCGAACGACTCTGGGAATCCTTTGCCCCCACGACCGGCGAACGCCGCGGCGGGCACGGAACGGCGTTTCTCGTCAAGAATGGCGACCGGCACCTGATCTTCAGCGAAACCGGCGACCTGATCATGGCCCGACTCTCGAAGTCCGGCTACGACGAAATCAGCCGGGCGCACATCCTGGAACCGACCGCCGAATGCTTCGGTCGCAACGTCGTCTGGAGCCACCCCGCCTTCGCCGACCGCTGCGTCTTCGCCCGGAACGACAAGGAGCTCGTCTGCGTTTCGCTGGCGAAGAGCCCCGAAAAGCAGTAAACCGGAGCCTCCTCGGGCGCTCTTGTCGGCCCGATGGTCCCTGTGTTGGTCTGAGCGGAGTGTCCGATGGTTCGCAGTCTGACGGTCCTGGCTTCGCTGTTCGTACTCTCGGCCGTCCAGGCCGAGGACTGGTCGCAGTTCCGGGGGCCCAACGGCGACGGCCGGGCCGACCAGCGCCAGCCTCCCATCGCCTGGGGCGACGCCCAAAACATTGCCTGGAAGACCGCGCTCCCCGGTCGTGGCTGGTCGTCCCCCGTCACCGATGGCCAGCGGATCTGGGTCACCGCCGCCATCGAACATCCGCTGACGGAAGAGCAGAAGGAAGCGGCCCGCAAGGAAAAGCTGGCGGGCAATCCGCTCGCCAACCAGATGGATGTGGTTGGTTCTGTATCGCTCCACTGGCAGGAGATCGATGCGGCGACCGGCAGGCTGCTCCACGATCAGGAACTCTTTTCGGTCAACAACCCCGCAGCCATCCACAGCCTCAACAGCTACGCGTCACCCACCCCCATCCTCGACCGCGGCCGGCTCTTCTGCCACTTCGGCACGATGGGTACCGCCGCCATCGACGTCGAAACCGGCAAGGTCCTCTGGAAGACCCGGTTGCCGGAAGAACACAGTGTCGGTCCCGGCGGATCGCCGGTCGTCTGGGGCGATCTGCTGATCGTGCAGTGCGACGGCACCGAGTCTCAGTCGGTCGTCGGTCTGGATATCCGAACCGGCGAAGAAGTCTGGCGCACGAAGCGTCCCCCGATGGAAGGGGACAAGGGCGATCTTCACAAAGCCTTCTGCACCCCCCTCCTGATTCGCGTGGGGGACCGCGACCAGCTCGTCGGACTCGGCGCCCAGTGGGTCGTCGCCTACGACCCGGCGACCGGAGCCGAGATCTGGAAAGTCCGGCACGGCTCCGGATTCTCCAACGTCTCGCGCCCGGTCTACAGCGACGGAATCGTCTTTATCTGCACGGGTTACATGAAGCCCGAACTGGTCGCCATTCGCGCCGACGGGCAGGGGGACGTCACCGAGTCGCACGTCCTCTGGCGGATGAAGCGACAGGTCCCCGCCATGCCCTCGCCGATCGTCGTCGACGACCTGGTCTATATCGTTTCCGACGCCGGCATCGCCACCTGCGTCGAAGCCGCCACCGGCAAGGAAGTCTGGCAGGAACGAATTGGCGGCAACTATTCCGCTTCGCCCCTGTTTGCTAACGGCCGGATCTACATCAGCAGCCGCGAAGGGGCCACGACCGTCTTCAAGACCGGGCGTGAGTTCGTCTCGGAAAGCGTCAATACGCTCGAAGGCCAGTTGATGGCCTCGCCGGCGCTGATTGGCAACGACCTGGTCCTCCGTTCGGCGACCCACCTCTACCGGATCTCCGGCGGTCCGGAAGCGAAAGTTAGCGCTCGCTGAAGGATTCGTTTCTGTTCCGGCCTCGATGAGGGAGCCCCGAGCGCATGACGGATGTTCGAGTCGGCCTGATCGGCTACGGCGCCTGGGGGCGGCATCACGCCCGCGCGATTGCGGCGGTCCCCGGCGCCCGGCTGGTCGCCATCGCCGCCCGCTCGGACGAAAACGCCGCCGCCGCCCACGCCGAACACCCTGCAGCGACCATCTATCGCTCGCCCGAAGACCTGCTGCAGCAGGCCCAGGTCGACCTGGTGGATGTCGTCCTTCCCTCGGATCTCCACTATCCCGTCGCAAAAGCCGTTCTGGAGTCCGGCCGCAGTCTGCTGCTCGAAAAGCCGATGACGCTCAGCATCGCGCACAGCCAGGAACTGATCGACCTGGCGGCTCGGAAAAAGCTCGTCCTCGCCGTCGGCCACGAATTGCGACTGTCCTCCCTCTGGGGCCGGGTGCGAACGCTCATCGACGAAGGCCGGATCGGCGATCCCCTCTACGCCCTCATCGAACTCTGGCGCAGGCCCTATCGGCTCGGTTCGGGGGGCTGGCGGTACGACATCCACCGCGTCGGTAGCTGGATCCTCGAAGAGCCGATTCACTTCTTCGACCTCGCCCGCTGGTATTTCGCCGGCGCCGGCGATCCTGAGTCCGTCTATGCCCGGGCGAACAGCAAGCAGCCCGACCACCCGGAACTGCACGACAACTTCTCGGCCATCGTGAACTTCCCCGGCGGGCGCTACGCCGTGATCTCCCAGACGCTCGCCGCCTGGGAACATCACCAGACGGCCAAGATTACCGGCACGCGCGGCGCTCTGTGGGCCTCCTGGAGCGGGGCCATGGATCGCACTTTCGAGCCGACGTTTTCGCTCAAAGTGCAGACCGGCGAGACCATCGAACAGATCGCCATCGAGAAGCCCTCGGGCGAAGTTTACGAGCTGGTTGACCAGCTTGCTGCGGTGGTGAAGTCTGTCCGCGACGGCGCGCCGCCTCCCTGCTCGGGTTCGGACGGACTCTGGTCCGTCGCCATGTGCCTCAAGGCGGAAGAATCTCTCAAAACCGGCCAGCCTGTGGCCCTCGGCGGAAATTGACGCGTGGCAGCACCGAGCGAGTCGAACGGCCCCTGGTATGCAGAAGTCACCGGCTACCAGTGGCTGGTCCTCGCCATCGCCTCCGCGGGCTGGGCCTTCGACGCCTTCGAAGGCCAGCTCTTTAACATCACCCGCAGCCAGCTCCTCGCCGACCTGCTCGGCGCGGGAGACCAGTCGCAGGCCGTCCGACTCTGGGGCGACCGATTCCTGGCGATCTTCCTGCTCGGGGGCACGCTGGGGGGCGTTGTCTTCGGTTCGCTCGCCGACCGTTTCGGCCGCAAGCCGATCATGTCCCTGACCATCCTCTTCTACTCCATCTTCTCCGGACTCACGTTCTTCGCCACTGACCTCTGGCACGTCGCCTTCCTCCGCTTCTTCGTGGCCCTCGGCGTCGGCGGCGAATGGGCCGTCGCGGCCGCCCTGGTCGCGGAAGTTTTTCCTCCCAAAGCCCGAGCCCATGCGTCGGGAATCTTTCACTCGACCAGCGTCCTGGGGACCTGGCTGGCCGCCCTGGCGGGAATTCTCGTCGGCACGCAGTGGCGCTACGCCTACGTGATCGGCGTCATCCCCGCCTTGCTCGTGCTGTGGGTTCGCACCAGCGTCCGCGAACCCGAACGCTGGCAGCGGACCGGCGTCGAGCAGCGTCCCCGCGGCAGCTTCCGCGAGCTGTTTGGCACGCCCCGCTGGAGAAACTCCGCCATCCTGGGTCTGCTGCTGGCCGCCGTCGGTCTCGGCACCTTCTGGGGCGTCATCGTCGCCGGCCAGGATCTCACCGCCGACCTGCTGATCCGCCTCGGCAAGTCGAAGGAAGAGGCCCAACAGTCCGCCAAGTTCGCCTACGGCATCGTCCAGGCGCTCGGCGGCGGTCTGGGGCTCCTTGCCTTCGGCCCCCTCGCCGAACGCCTGGGACGCCGCGGCGCCTTCGCCCTGATGCACATCGCTGCCTTCATCATCGTCCCGATCACCTGCTACGTCCCGCAGACCTATGCGCAGCAGCTCATGATTCTGCCGATCTTCGGCTTCTGCACCTTGAGCATTCACGCCGGCTACGCGATCTACTTCCCCGAGCTGTTCCCCGACCACTTACGGGCCACCGGAGCCGGCGTCTGCTTCAACGGCGGCCGCCTCGTCGCCGCGTCGATCCTGGTCCTCTCCGGCGAATTGAAAGCCCTCCCCGGTATGTCATTGCAACTCGCCGTGTCGATTCTCGGCTGCCTGTTCCTGCTGGGACTGGTCGTGCTGCTGTTCCTTCCCGAAACCAAGGGCCGCCCGCTCCCCGAATGAGCGGCCCGTCGTTCCAGATCCTGCCTGCAGAGCCCCGCCCGCGTGTCCTCGACCGAACTCCTTTACGTCGTCCTGATCCTGACCCTCGCCGGCTTCCTGCAGGGCGTCAGCGGGTTCGGCTTCGGCCTCACCGTCATGGGCCTCCTGCCGCTGGTCATCCCGGTTCAACAGACCCAGGCGGCGGTCACCGTGCTGAATGTCGCCGTCTGCGTGCTCAACGTCGCCGTCACGTTCCGGCATTTCCAGTGGCGCGGCGCCCTGAGCCTGATGCTCGGCGCCTGGGCCGGCGTTCCGCTGGGTTTCTGGTTCCTCACCTCGCTGCCGTCTGACGCCGTCAAACGCTGGCTAGGGGCCGCCCTGCTGGTGATGGTCGTATTTGATTTCTACCTCGTCCGCCATCGCGGCCTGCATTACCCGGACGGCTCCGCCTTCTGGATCGGTTTCGCCGGAGGCAACCTCGGCGGCGCGTTCAACATCGGCGGGCCGCCCCTGGTGGCGTATATCTACGCCCGCGACTGGTCCAAGGAGCGGATCGTCGCCACTCTCAGCGTGATCTTCCTGACCACCGGCCTGATTCGCCTGTCGTTTCTCGCCGGAACATCTCAGATCGACGCCGACGTCCGTACAATGGCCGTCTGGTCGGTCGCTCCGATGCTCGTCGGACTCCTCCTGGGGCACCGTCTCCTGACTCGCGTGTCCCAGCAGGTGTTGCGCAACAGCGTCTACGTGGTCCTGGGCATTCTCGGCATCGGCTATCTCGCGGGACTCTCCTGACCGCCCCTTCTGAAATGGGACTGATCGTCATGGATCGCGAGCTCGTTCTCAACACCGGCGACCGGCTGCCTCTCGTCGGGCTTGGCCTCTGGAAAATGCCCGAGGAAAAAGTCCCGGACCTCGTCTGCGAGGCCATCCGGGCCGGCTATCGCCATCTCGATTCGGCTTGCGACTACGGCAACGAAGCCGCCGTCGGTCGCGGCATTCGCCAGGCGCTGGAGGCCGGCCTCTGCCGCCGCGAAGACCTCTGGGTCACGTCCAAGCTCTGGAACACCTACCACCGCCGCGAGCACGTCCGCCCCGCGCTGGAGCGGACGTTGAGTGATCTGGGGCTCGATTCGCTGGATCTCTACCTGATTCACTTCCCGATCGCGCTGGAGTTCGTCCCGTTCGAACACCGCTACCCGCCGGGCTGGCTCTTCGATCCCGAGGCGGCCGAGCCGAAAATGCAGCCCGTCCGGGTTCCCTTCCGCGAAACCTGGGCCGCGATGGAAGACCTCGTCGACGCCGGCCTGGTCCGCAACATCGGCGTCTGCAACTGCACCCTGCTTCGCGAGCTCCTTGCCGAGTGTCGCATCCCGCCGTCGGTCCTGCAGATCGAGCTTCACCCGTTCCTGACGCAGGAGAAGCTCCTCCGCTTCTGCCGCGAAGCAGGAATCGCCGTCACCGGTTTTTCGCCCCTGGGGGCGCTCTCCTATCTCGCGCTGGGCATGGCGGAGCCGAGCGAGTCTCTGCTCAATCAGCCGGTCGTCACCGCTGCCGCGATTCGGCACGGCAGAACCCCCGCGCAGATCGTGCTCCGCTGGGGAATCGAACGGGGGACCGCCATCGTCCCGATGACCTCCCGCGCCGAACGTCTCGCCGAGAACCTGAATCTGTTTGACTTCGCGCTGACCCCGGAAGAACATCGGGACATCAGCGCCCTCGACCGCCATCGGCGTTTCAACGACCCCGGCGTCTTCTGCGAGCAGGCCTTCAATACGTTCTTCCCGATCTACGAATAAACACGACTTCCCGTCGCTCCAAGGAATTCGCCATGACGGACGCCCCCCAGGTCTCGCTGATTTCCGTCCCCGGGCAGCAACCTGCCGACGGCCACGTCTTTCCCCTCGTTCTCGCCTGCGAACCCGGTTCCGCCACGCTCGACGCCACCTGCACCTGGCTCGCCTCCCGCGCAGCCGATCTCTGCCAGCAGGCCTCGGCTCACGGGGCGATCCTGTTTCGCGGCTTCCCGGTCGCCATCCCCGAAGACCTGGACCGCTTCATCGCCGCGTTCGGGCTCAAGAACTTTCCGTACGAGCAGTCCCTGTCGAACGCCGTCCGCGTCGTCAAAACTCCGCGCGTCTTCACCGCTAACGAAGCGCCGCCGAACGTCACGATCTTTCTGCATCACGAAATGGCCCAGACGCCGATCTATCCCAGTCGCCTGTTCTTCTTCTGCGAGCAGCCCGCCGAGACTGGCGGCGCCACGCCGATCTGCCGCTCCGACATCCTCTACGCCAAGCTGAAAGCCGAATGCCCGCAATTCGCCGCCGACTGCGAATCCCGTGGACTCCGCTACACCAACGTCATGCCCGCCGCAAACGACGCCGCCTCGGGCATGGGACGGAGCTGGCAAAGCACGTTCCAGGCCGAAACCCGCGAAGCCGCCGAAGCCCGGCTGAAATCTCTTGGCTACTCGTGGGAATGGCTCCCGGACGGCTGCCTGCGCGCTACAACCCCCGTCCTTCCCGCCGTCCGTCAGCTCCTCGACGGTCGGCAAGTCTTCTTCAACCAGCTCATCGCCGCCTTCCAGGGCTGGAAGGACGACCGCAACGATCCGTCGAAGTCCATCACCTTCGGCGACGGCACGACCCTCGATCGCGACGCCGTCAACGTTGCCTCAAGGCTGGGGGAAGAACTGAGCTTCAACATCCCCTGGCAGAAAGGGGACGTCGCCCTGGTCGACAATTACGTCGCCATGCACGGCCGGCGGACATTTACCGGCACGCGCAAGGTCCTGGCGTCGCTGATCGCCGTCGATGAGTAGCATCTGCGACGCGGTGTGTTCGCAGCACAGAATTCCACGGCGTGCAGAGTCCCAATGAGCTTCCTTGATCGGAAGACTCAGGCATGCGACTGGAGTCGCGCGTCGGTTCGGCGGACCGGCTGGGGCGCTGCGTCGACATCGGGCAGTCGGAGGTCCTCGGTTCCAGTGCAGACCATCCTCGGTGTCTCTCGATGGGGCTCGATGCAGCCGCCGTCAAAGACATCCGGCGGATCCTGCACGCGAACCATCTCCTCTAGAATCCGCCGTGTGTCTTGCGGATCGTCGAGTGACTCCTGCACGCGCCGTTCGACAATCGCCTCGTCGATCTGCAGATCGCCGTCCGCATCGCGAACGACGCCGTTTCGCCAGTGGTAGATCGTCAGGCACTTCGTGGCCAGCGTGTATGTCAATCCCGGACGCCAGAAGTCGGCGAACTCGCCGGCCCCCAGATAGAACGTAAAACTCCCCTCGTAGCCGGTGACGTCTGCCGAGATCCGATCCGGGTTGCGGAACCAGGTCCGATCGCCGGGAACGAAATATCGCGGCGGCAGCGGTTGCGCGAAGGAACCGTGTTTGCGAAGGCAGGCCCGCTCGAAGGCCGCCGCCTTCAAGGCGCGAGTCTCCACCTGGCAGCTCAATCGCTCGTAGAGTGCGGGATTGCGGTCGATGATCTCCTGGGCAATTCCCAGCAGAGCGACATATTCGGTCGCTCGCCAGCAGGAGAATGAGTACAGCCGACCCGATGCCTCGGGCTGAGTCGCCTGAATCAGCCCGTCCACAAGGGATCGTCCGGGGCGCAAGATAAACCCGCGGTCCTCGTCGTAGCGCCAGTATTCTTCCGGGCGCTCCGCTTCGTGGGTTCGGAATTCCAGCCGGGTCTTCCGGGCGGCCTCAGCAATGCTTTTTCGAATGCGGACCGCCGACTCGAATTCCTCGCCGCTGGGAAACTCGAACGGGATCGGGCTGCCGAGCATGGCAACCAGAATCTCCTGCTCCAGATCCGCCGGATTGTGTCGACTGGCCAGGCCCAGTCTCTGCGCCAACTCCAACGTGTCGCACTTTGGAAGCCATGCCTCCGTGTAATCGGGTCGCAATTGGAATTGCACAGCGGGAGTTTGGCCGGGGAGGAGCGTTGCAACCACGGCCGCCGCCGGAATTCCGAGCGCCGAGAACCAGTTCAGACACGACTGCCTGGACGCGTCGATAGCTCGCAAACTGTCGCTGTAAACACGAATTCCGCAGCCGAACGGGCTCAGTGGTTGACCCATGACAGGCGATCCATCCCAGGTGTCGTCGCTTCAGAAGACAGCAGTGTATGCTTATATGTTGTGGCGACGGACTTTCGCAATGGTATCGCAGGGTCGGTAGATAACGATCTTGGAAGGAAGCCGCTCTGCCCTCGCGAGGGGGGAACACGGGACAGAAACGGTACTTCTACGTACCAGATGCCGATGTGTTCCTCAGGAGCGGCAGATCGCTTGGGGACGGAACCCGTGCCGTCACCGAGACTTCGCAGCCTCCGCCCCGATCTTCGCCGACAGCTCCGCCGCCTGCGCTTCCGCCTCCGGAATCGGCAGCCCCTTGGCCACCCCCGGCCGCTTGTGCCCGGCGGCCCCCACGTACGCATCCCGCAACACGCTCATTCGTTGCCGCACCAGCGGCAGCAGCGACTCGGGCGCCCCGCGCACCTTGAGCATCTCTTCCGGCGAGCCGACCCCAGCGGACGATTCGTCGCCGCACCACTCAATCAGCCGACTGGCGACAAACCAGTGCCCCGCCTCGTTGGGATGCACGCCGTCCGGCTGAAACGTGAAGTCTGCCTGATCCGCCCGTCGACGGCCGACTTCTGCAGTCATCGGTCCGTGCAGATCAATCACCGTCCAGCCAGACTTCCGCTGACCCAGCAGCCAGTCCGAATACCGGTCCAGCACGGCGTTGTACGGAAAACCCTTGGGAGCACGCTGGTCGTCATAAAACGGCGGCGTAATCACCACGAACTTCGCCCCACGCTGCTCGATAGCCCCCTTGAGGTCGCGATACCCCTGCTGATAACGCGCAAACCGGCTCTCATCGAACGGCTCATAAATGCCGCAGTTGATCCCGTAGCACGCGAAAACCAGATCCGGCTTCGCAATCTCCAGCACCCGCGTCAGCCGCTCCGCCAGATCCGGCCGCGGAAACTTCCCCCCGGCATGCCCCTCCTCGCTGAGTCCGGAAACCGTCTCGCTCGGCAGACCGCAATTGATCACAACCGGCGGCGCCGGCAGCCCCTGCGTCGCCAGCCACGCATCGAAAAACGCCACGTACTGCCCGGCGGCCGTAATACTGTCCCCGAGGAACAGAATTCGTCGCGAACCGGTCACCAGTTCCCGCGGACCCGGTTCCGCCGCTGGCGCCGCGACGGCGGTCGTCAGCACGGCCAGCACCGCCGTCAGGCGGAAGGAAACGCTGAAAATCGCCATCCGAGAACTCCCCCGCGAGAACGAATACTCACCCGGCGAACGCCGTCAGATCAACAGTCGCCCCCGCGAGTGTTCCGAGTCTGCCGCCGCGACGCAACCGTCGCCGCCCATTCCCTGCCGGCCAGCGAATTCCCCAGGCAGCGGAGTCGGAATCCAACGTCAACCCAGCCAGAGAGTTCCGTCGGGCCGCGAATCGGAACGCCCCAGCCTGCCGGTCGAACCGCACGCCGCCATTTTTGCGACTCACGTTGGCTTGCAACGCGAACCGGAATCCACTATTTCTTGTCCTCGTTCTCGGCACGCCCGAGTCCTTCCCCGATAGCTCAACGGTAGAGCGAGCGGCTGTTAACCGCTAGGTTTTAGGTTCGAATCCTAATCGGGGAGCTAGTTTCCGTTCTGCGAACCCGCGGAACACCCGAGTTAACGCCCTCTGCCCGATCTCGGGTCGAGGGCGTTCGTCGTAAATAGCGTTGTGGCCAAAGACGTTGCGTCGACGGTTGGCGGCGGGAGAAGTCTCGGTTTCAGGAGAGATTCGCCAGGAGCCGAAAGGGACCATGAGGGTTCCCTCCGCACCCCGGAAATCCGCCGAAAAACTCTCGGACTCTCGCGTTAACAACCGTCTCGGAGTTAACAGCCTGGTCCCTTTCGGACCTGCGAAAGGGAGCCTCTCGAACTCTCCGGGATGTGATCGGGGCTCCGTGATCCCGGTCCTCCGTTGTGGGGAAGGCGTAGCAGTTGGTGGACGTGACGGATCGATCGATGCCGCAGACGCCGGAGGCCGACGTGCCTTCTGACGGGACGCTCCCGGCCAGGAAGATGCGGCCGAACCATCAGCGGACGCTCCGCATCCTCCGGACCCTGACTCCGCAGCAGAAGCTCGCGGAGGTATTCAAACTCAACGAGCGGACGCTGCAATTGATGCGGATCGGCTTGCGTCGCCGATTCCCGGACCTGGATGATGCCGCGTTCGAGAAGGTCTATCTGCAGATGCGAGAGCGATGTCACAACAGGAACTATTGACTGATGTCATCCAGACTCTGCAGGGCCTCGGCATTGAATTCATGCTGAGCGGTTCTCATGCGTCGAGTCTGCAGGGCGAGGCGCGGGCCACGCACGACATCGATCTGGTGGTCAACCTGACCGCCAAGGATGTCCAGCCGCTGATCCGGGCCTTTCGGGGGGATCGCTTCTACCTGAGCGAGTCCGCCCTCGCAGAGGCCATTCGTGCGAAGCGGATGTTCAACCTTCTGGAAGTGACGACTGGCGACAAGGTCGACTTCTGGGTGCTGACCGACTCTCCGTTCGACCAGTCTCGCTTTGCCCGTCGGCAGCGAATCGACCTTGGCGACCAGTCCGTCGACGTGAGTTCGCCTGAAGACACGATTCTGATGAAGCTCCACTGGTGCAAGCAGTCGGGCGGCAGCGAGAAGCAGTTCAACGACGTGTTGCGTGTGTACGAACTCCAGGCGGACCTGCTCGACGCCGCGTACCTGAAGAACTGGCTGGCGGCGCTCGGCGTCGAGGATCTCTGGCAGCGGGTTCTCGACGAAGCGGAGCCGTTCAATCCCAGCGAAACGTCCGAATGACTCCCCACGCAGCCCTCGCCTGGCAGATCGAGATCGACCGGTGAAGGTCCGCCGGCGACCAGCCCCTGAATTATGAACGGACGTGCCGTGGCAAAGGCCAAGCAAAAACTGACATTTCCGGATCGAAAGATCTCAGAAACGTTCCTGGATTTTGCAGAACCGCTGCTGGATCCACTCGGCCCGTGGGCGACCCTCGACCAGAAGGAAACCGCGCTTCAACTCGCGTTCACCGTCTGGAATGCCGTGGTTTACAAAGACGCAGTTGACGACTCACGATTCATTGAGAGTATTGGCAACCTGACCGCGAATGACCCGGTTTCCGCAGCACTCGTTGACGAGATGGTTCACCGCAAGCGGACGTTGTTTGGCGATGATCATCGGCTGGTCGGAGAGTTCAAACTGAGTTGCCAGGCAGGAGAATGGAAACTGCGGGCCGAAGCGCGAGCCCCCAGACCGTCGTCGTAGCGACTGTGCATATTCTCCGCCGCTGCGTGCTGGTTCGCGGAGTGCAAGTCGAGTTGGTGGCGGGAGAACCCGCACCAAAGTGTACGTAAAGCCCGCCAACTGCTGTGCGAGGGCAAAGTCACAGATTCCGATCAAGGGGCGGGATGATGCAAGCGGCTGCTGGGAGTGCGGAGATCGATCTCGACCGGATCATGCAGGAGTTGGACCAGCGCACAAAAAAACTGCCCGTGCAGGCCCTCCGCACAGTTCAGGCTCATCGCGACCTGTTCATTCCGCGCCTGATTCAAAGCCTTGAAGACGCCGCGACGAAGATCGCCGCAGGGCAAGAAGTCGCCGCCGATTCCTCCTTCTTCGCCCTGTTCCTGCTGACTGAGTTTCAGGCCAAAGAAGCCTGGCCAGCCATTCGGAAGGCGATCTCGGTGCCCGGCGATGGCGCGTTCGACCTGTTCGGCGACGCCGTCACGGAGTCCTTGAGTCGAGTCCTGGCCGTCTTCCTGGCGGAGTCCCCCGATGAGCTCGACGAGCTGATTGCCGATCGGAATCTCAACGAATATGTGCGGTGGCAGGCCACCCATACCTATCTGAAGTTTGTCCGCGACGGGCGGATAACGCGCGACGCAGCCGTCGACCGCCTGCGGGGACATCTTCGCAACGCATTAGCAACTCAAGACACGACTCTGACGACCGGAATGGTTTGCGATCTCATCGATTATGCACCCCGTGAAGCGCGGGAGGAAATCCAGACCGCCTTTCAGCAAGGGCTCGTCGACCAGGGGATGGTCGACTTAAAGACTGTCGAGCGGTACATCGCAGAGGGGGATGCGCACTTTCAGCGTTCGCTGGAGCGCTGCGATCCGACGGGCATCGAAGACACCGTCAACGAGCTGGGCCACTGGGCCGGGTTTCAGGAACCTCCTCCCCGAAGAAATGTCCCAGCCCCCCACGTCCGGGACGATGTCGACGACCGGGATCGCGCGTTTTCACCGACAACGATTGTCAACGACGAACCCCGCGTCGGCCGCAACGATCCCTGCCCCTGCGGCAGCGGCAAGAAGTACAAAAAGTGCTGCGGAGCCGCATGAGGCGCGAGCGGGGATGCGGATGGCTTTGTGGGCTCGTTCTGAGATCAGGCCGCGAAAACCACCGAGGCCACACTCAGTTCCCGTGACGCGCGGCATCGGCTCATCCGACTAGGGCGTGTGGACATTCATAGGACATCGACCATGAGCGCCGCCAGCCAGACGAAGCCGGCGAAGTTTTCGAGGGTCTTTTCGTAACGTGTGGCCACGCGGCGAAACTGTTTGATGCGGTTGAAGAATCGTTCCACCTGGTTGCGGTGTTTGTAGCGCTGCTTGTCGTAGCGCTTCCTGGTCTTGCGATTCTTGTGGGGCTTGATGCAGGCTTTCGCCTGCAGTTTCCGGATCTGGTCTCGCGTTTCATCTCCGTCGTAGGCCGTATCTGCGATCACGTGTTCGATTTGTCCGGGTTCGAACGATTTGAGCAGCGCGCGGCCATGAGGGCCGTCTCCGTCCTGCCCGGGACTCAGGTGCATGGCCGCCAGATGTCCGTTCTTTTCCACCGCCGCGTGGATTTTGGTGTTCAGACCTCCGCGAGAGCGGCCAACGCCGCGACGGCGGTCCGCGTCTTCTTTTTTTCCTCCGCTTCGCGTCGGCCGCCAACGACGGCCAGATGGACCTTGATCGATGTCGAATCGAGTTGCAGTTCCTCAAGATCGAGTTCGCCGAGTTCCCGGACGAAGGCCTCCCAGACCCCGTTCTCGCACCAGCGGTCAAACCGCCGCCAGACGGAGTTCCAGTTGCCAAAACGCTCCGGCAGATCGCGCCAGGGCACTCCCGTTTTGGCCACGTACAAAACGGCGTCCACGAACAGCCGATTGTCCTCCCCGGACCGGCCGGGATCGCCCGGCTTTCCAGGAAGCAAATTCCGGATGCGATCCCATTGTTCATCCGTGAGAGCATGTCGCGGCGGCACTGCGGGGTCCTCCATGACCAGTTTCAGGCCGCAAGATCATTGCAATTCCAGGAAATCTCCGAAAGAGGAATGTCCACACGCCCTAGTGTCGCTACGGCACGCCCGAGTCCAAGGCCAGGTATTCCGGCATCATCGCCAGCCGGGCCGCTGGCCTGGAGTCCGCCCTTCCGGTCTCAGCGGCATCAGCGGAACCGGCCCCGCTGACGATTAACACGCTCTGCCTGAAGTTCGTCACAGAGGTGCTCCCGAAGTACAAGACAGCGGACGGCCAGCCGTCCGCGGAACAGGCTTGCTTCAAAGGTGTGGTGAAGATTCTCCGGCGGCTGTTCGGCGAGACGCCGGCGGCTGAATTCGGTCCGGTCAAACTGCGGCTGGTCCGGTCAGAAATGGTCGCAGCCTGATGGGCTCGCTGGCACATTAACAAGCAGGTTTCCCGGCTCCGGTACGTCTTCAAGTTTGCTGTGTCGTGGGATCTTGTCCCGGCAACCATGATGGAAGAGGTCCGGGCCGTTCCGGCTCTTGAGCCCGGTGAGACTGAGACCCGTGAGACGAAGCCGAAGCATGCCGTTTCTGCAGAGACGCTGCAGGCCGAGCACCGCAACTTCTGCCGAGGTTGTTCCAGGTCGAGCACGATCGCGTCCTGCTCCCACGAGGGCTGCGTAACGCTGTCGCCGGAGATCCCGAAAGCGAGGTTCAACGGATCGGCGGACTCTTGTCGTTTGAGGCTGTTTGAAGTAACCCCCAATGACAGCCGCATGTCCGCTTCTTCGCCACCCTCAGCACGCATTCGTCGGATGAATCAGAATATTTTTACCGCGCGCCTGGGAACGAAGGCATCGCCACCACCAATTCCGGCGATCGGCGATCAGCCGTCTTCCTCTGGCGACTCGCTAGTCTCGCTACCCCTTCAGGATCTCCCGGACCACGCGCCCCGACACGTCCGTCAGGCGGAAGTCCCGGCCGTTGTAGCGGTAAGTGAGCTGTTCGTGGTTCAGCCCCATCAGGTGCAGGATTGTCGCGTGCAGGTCGTTGACGGAGACGCGGTCGATGACCGCTTTGTGGCCGATCTCGTCCGTCTCGCCGTACAGGGTGCCCCCTTTGACTCCGCCGCCAGCCATCCAGGTGGTGAAGGCGTGGGGGTTGTGGTCGCGGCCCGTGCCCCCCTTCTGGACCAGCGGCAGCCGGCCGAATTCGCCGCCCCAGATCACCAGCGTCGAGTCGAGCAGTCCCCGGCCGGCCAGATCGGACAGGAGCGCGGCGATCGGCTGGTCGGTTTCTGCCGCGAAGCCCGAGTGGTTGGCGGCGATGTTCTGGTGGCCGTCCCAGCTCCGTTCGTTCTCCATTCCGCCGCTGTAGATCTGCACGCAGCGGACGCCGTTCTCGACGAGCCGACGGGCCAGCAGGCATTGCTTCGCGAAGTGCGCGCACTTGGGGTTATCGAGCCCGTACAGCTTCTGGGTGGCGTCCGTTTCCTGCGTCAGATCGAGAACTTCAGGAGCAGCCATCTGCATGCGATAGGCCAGTTCGAAGCTCTCGATGCGGGCCGCCAGTTCGCTCTCTCTCCCGTGACGGTCCAGGTGCTTCCGGTTCAGCGAGGCCAGCAGATCGAGCTGGGACCGCTGCTGGTCGCCGGTCAGATCCTCGGGCCGGCGAAGGTTGTCGATCGGATCTCCTTGCGGCTTGAGAGCGGTTCCCTGGTAGACGCTCGGCAGGAACCCGGAGCCCCAGTTCTGGGCGTGGCCTTTCGGGACGCCCCGTCCGAGCGTGTCGTACATCGCGACGAACGCCGGCAGGTTGCGGCTTTCGCTGCCGAGTCCATAGGTCAGCCACGAGCCGACGCAGGGGAAGCCCTGCCGGGCCATGCCGGTGTTGATCTTGAACAGGGCCGGGGAATGGTTGTTCGAGTCGGTCCAGCAGGAGTAGAGAAACGCCATCTTGTCGACGTGGCGGGCCATGTTCGGGAAGATCTCTGAAACCCAGGCCCCGCACTCGCCATGCCGTGCGAAATTATAAGGAGATTTCATCAGCGGTCCGACCGCACCGTTGAAGAAGCCGGTATTCGGGTCGAAGCCTTCGAGTTCCTTGCCGTCCCGCTTTTCCAGTTCCGGCTTGTAGTCCCAGGTGTCGACCTGGCTGGGGCCGCCGTTCATGAAGAGCCAGATCACCGATTTGGCCGGCGTCGAAAAGTGCCCGGCCCGCGGCGCGAGGGGATCGAGCGAATCGGGCGTCGCCGCCCGGACCGTCATTCCCTCCTGCTGCAGGAGAGCGGACAGCCCCAGCAATCCAAATCCCTGCCCCGACCGGCGGAGAAAGTCGCGACGGGAGGGCGCGAGCGGGTTGGCGAAGAAATGGGACATGGTTCGGCTTTCTGATTCGACGACGATTTCCCGGATTGCAGTGATTTCAGTGTGAGGAAGCGGGCTGAAGTCGCTGATAGACTTCGCCGTGCTGCTGGAGCCAGGCGATGTCGCGTTCCGCGGCGTGTTCCGAGATTTCTTTGACGAACTTCACTGTCTCGGCTTCGTAGCACGGCTCGTCCGGACGCGTTGTCGGATAAACGACTTCGACGTCGACACCCACGACGAAATCGCCACCGTGAATCCAGCGACGAATTGTCTCGCGGCGTCCGGGAGTTTTCATACGCTCATTCCTCCAGCCGAAACGCTCGTTGCCCGGGGCGCCATTCTGCGTGGCGACCATTGGAGCAGGAGAATCTTGCTGATGTTACGAAGACCAGTACGGTCCAAACTCATTCATTTCTCCGCGTCCTCCGCGTCTCAGCGGTGAAAACTCTTCTTCAGCTCAATCCACATATACAAATTCGTTCAGGCAGAACAGCACCTGGCACAGATCCGCCAGGGCCGCGTCTAATCCGGCCGCCCGGTTCCCGTTGCCGTGAGACACCGACTGCTGATCCAGGAACGCCGAAAGATCGGCAGACTCACCAGCCGACGGTTCCCGCTGCACTGCGACTCGAAATGCTTGTCGGACGAGACTTGCGGAATCCGTGTCAGACTCGGATGCGACGCGATTTGCCAGCGCCCGGGCTGCCTGGCGGACCTGGGCGTTGTTCATCAGCAACAGGGCCTGCGGGGCGATGGTCGTCTGTGGCCGATCGGCGATGCTGCTGGTGCCGTCGGGGGCATCGAATACGGTCATCATCGGAATCAGGTGACTCCGTTTGATCATGAAGTAAATACTGCGCCGCCGGTGCCCTTCATCAAGCGTCCCCGGTCCGTACAGCCGGTCATCGAGCTGGCCGCTGATGGCGAGCGTGGCATCGCGAATGACCTCCGCTTCCAGCCGATGCCGGGGGCGATGCCACAGCCAGCGGTTTTCACGATCCTTCGCAAGTCGTGCATCATCGGTCACGCCGGTCTGACGATAGACGGCGCTGTTCAGAATCTCCCGATGAATCGGCCGCAGATCCCAGTTGTGCCGGAGGAGTTCCCCCGCCAGCCAGTCGAGGAGCTCCGGATGCGTCGGGGGTTCGCCGCGCGTACCGAAGTCGCTCGGCGTCGCCACGATGCCGCGTCCCAGGTGGTGCTGCCAGAGCCGGTTCACGATGACCCGGGCCAGCAGATTGCCGGCTCCGTCCTGCGGATCGAGCAGCCAGTTCGCCAGGGCCCGCCGCTGATAGCTGGTCCGCCAGCCTTCGGGAGGGGCTTCGCGCCAGCGCTCGGCGGCGGCCGGCCCTGGCATGAGCACCTGCAGGAAGCCGAGGTGGGCTTCGCCGTCCTTGTTGTTCGGATCGCCCCGTTTGAGGAAGTGAGTCGTGGGGAGGAATTCCTGTTCGGCCTGCGTATGCAGCTTAACGGCGGGGAGCCCTTCCGTAGCAATCAGCACTTTCTGCAGTCGCGGTTTGGGTTCCGTGGCGGCATGGGCGGCCCGGGCGTCGTCGAGTTGCTTCCAGCCTGAATCGAGCGTCCGGAACCAGGCCAGGACCTCGATCCGTTCGGCGTCGGTCAGCGAGTCCATCGGCTTTGTCAGCAGGTCATAGAGCCGATCGCCGAAGGCCGGTCCGGTCGTCGCTGGCAGGTCGGGTTGCTCGGAAAACGAAAACCGCGGGTGGCCGATGGCATGATGCACGTTGTTCTGGAACGTCAGCGTCAGCGTGACTTCGGTTCCTCCCTCGAATCCAAAGGGCTCCGCCGCGACGAACACCCCGGCGTGATCCTTCCCGAATTCGGGGTCGACGGCCCAGGCCGAGCCCGTGTTGTCGTCGATCGCCGCCGCCACCGGCAGGCCGTTCTGCTCGAACGTCGCCCGAGCAACGGTCAGCTTGACCGGCTGCGTCGGCGCATTGGCCTTGCCGACCGGGCGGATTGCGACCTGCAGATTGGTCAGCGCGAAGTTGCCGTTGTCAGCCCGCCCCGGTCCGCCCCGTTTCAGCGACGAATGCGCCAGGGCCTCAATCCGGATCGCCTGCAGTTGCGGCCGATGTGTCGTGAAGCGGACGGTCCAGGTGTCGTGGTCCGGATTCGCTCCCGCCAGCAGATACGAACCATCCGGTTGCGGCTCGAAATTCGCCTTGCCCGCAGATTCCAGCGTCTCGATCTTCGGGGCCCACCAGCCTGCCGCCAGTTGCGAGAGATTGCTGCCGGCGGCCTTCCATTCCAAGTACTTGCCGGGCAATACATCCCGTTCATAGGCCTCGACGGCCACCGTCAGCGGGGCATGCTCGCGGTCGTATTCCGTCTTCGCCTTACCGTACCATTCCGGATCGAAATCGAGGTCGACCTCGCTCCGGATGGTCGTGGTGAAAGCCGAAAGCAGCCGATAGTAGTCCGCCTGCGGGATCGGATCGAACTTGTGGTCGTGACAGCGGGCGCAGCCGACGGTGAGCCCCAGCAGCGACGTCCCAATGGTCGACAACATGTCGTCCATTTCGTCGTAGCGATGTTTTTCGACTTCGTTCTTCGTGATTTGCGTGCTGTGAACGCCCGCGGCCAGAAAGCCGGTCGCCATCTGGGCCAGCCGGTCCTGCGGGGCGAATTCGTCCCCGGCGATCTGCCAGCGGACGAACTGATCGAACGGCATCCCGGAATTGAAGGCATCGATCACGAAGTCGCGGTAATGGAATGCCGTCGGCCGGTCGTAGTCGTGCTCGAATCCGTGGCTCTCGCCGAACCGCGCCAGATCGAGCCAGCGCCGGCCCCAGCGTTCGCCATAGTGAGGATCAGCGAGCAGGCGATCAACGAGTTGTTCGTAGGCGTCCGGAGCCGGATCATTCACGAACGACGCGACCTGCTCCGGAGTCGGCGGTAGTCCGAGGAGGTCGAAGTACAGCCGGCGGACCAGTTCGGCTCGCGATGCTTCCGGATTTGGCGTCAGCCCGGCCTGTTCCTGCGCCGCAAGAATGAAACGATCCACCGCCGAGTCGCCCCAGATGCCGTTCCGCAGGTCAGGCGGTGCGACGGGCCGCAACGGTCGGAACGACCAGAAGTTGCGCAGTTCGGGCGCCACGGTCCGCGTCCGCCAGTCATCGGTCGCGAGTTTTCCTTCGACGAGGGGTTTGTCGTAGGGCGCGCCGAGATCGATCCATTTCTGCAGGGCGGCAAGTTCCTGCTTCGAAAACGCCTCGCCGTCTTCCGGCATGTGCGGCTCCTGCAGCTTCGCCGCCAGCTTGTAGAGCAGGCTGCCATCGCCGCGTCCCGGCACCACCGCGGGGCCGCGCTCGCCCCCTTTGAGCAGTCCCTCGCGCGTGGCGAGGTTAAAAGCAGATTCTTCCTGTTTGCCGCCGTGGCAGTCCAGACAGCGCGTCACAAGCAACTGACGGACCGAGCCCTCGAAAACCTTCAGCCCGGCTTCCATCTTGGCCGCGTGCTCAGGATCGAGCGTTACTTTGCCGGGCCTGGCGTCTTCAGCCAGGACCACGCCGCAGCCGCCGAGACAGGCTGCGAGAACAAGTCGACGAAACAGCGGGGACATCACGGCGGCGGGACTCCACGGGGGCGTTCGGCGGCAGACCCATCAATTCTATTGGATGGAACACCCGTGGTCGAGGCGCGTCCTGCCGACCCGCGTTTCCGGCATTTTGCCGGAAACTTTGCAGCGGTCTACAGTTGCCACGCGGCTCCATTCGGCAACAATCAGGGGTTCCTGCGCCGCCAACCTGTCTCTCGCTGAGGATCCGATACCGTGCCCCTGCCGTATGACGCAATCCTGGTGGTCTCGTTCGGCGGTCCGGAAAGTCGTGAAGAGGTTATCCCGTTTCTGGAAAACGTCCTCCGCGGGAAACCGGTCCCTCGCGAGCGGATGCTCGAAGTCGCCGAGCACTATTATCATTTCGACGGCGTCAGCCCGATCAACGCCCAGGTCCGGGAATTCATCGGCGCCCTGCGGGGCGAGCTCGACCGTGCCGGGATCAACCTCCCGATCTACTGGGGCAACCGCAACTGGCGGCCCATGCTGACCGACACCATCCGCGACATGACCACTGCTGGCGTGAAGCGGGCGCTGGCTTTCATGACGTCGGCCTACAGCTCCTATTCCGGCTGCCGCCAGTATCGAGAAAACGTCCTCGCCGCCTGTGCGGAAGTCGGCCCCGAGGCGCCGCAGGTCGATAAGCTGCGGATGTTCTACAACCATCCCGAGTTCATCGCCGCCAACGTCGAGCGAATCCAGGCCGCGGGCGATCAGATTCCGGCAGACCGGCGCGGGCAGGCCAGACTGATCTTCACCGCCCATAGCATTCCGCTGTCGATGTCCGACAATTGCCAGTACGTCCGGCAACTGGAAGAGACCTGCCGGCTCGTGGCGGAAGAGCTCGGCTGGCCCGCCGAGCTGACGCAGCTCGTTTACCAGAGCCGGAGCGGCCGCCCGCAGGATCCCTGGCTGGAGCCGGACATTCTCGAAGTCGTCCGGCAGCTCAAATCCGAAGGGATCCGGGATCTGGTGTTGTCGCCGATCGGTTTCCTCTCCGATCACATGGAAGTGCTGTTCGATCTCGATTACGAGGCTCTTCATCTGGCGCAGGACCTGGGCATGAACCTTGTCCGGGCCGGGACCGTCGGCACCCATCCGCGGGTCGTCGCGATGGTCCGCGAGCTGATCGAAGAGCGCCTCGGCCTGCGGACGGAGAAACGAGCGATCGGGCAATATGGCCCCAATCACGACGTCTGCCCCGTCGACTGCTGCCTGTATCCGATAACGCGACCGGCTGGCGCCGGTGGAGCCGCTCGTCCGGCCTAATGGGACCTCAGCCCAACCGCTGCTTTCGGGCCGTCACATCCCGCAGCCTTGCGGCAAGCTCTGCAGTCAGCGCACCCGGCTGGAACTTCCAGCACCAGTTGGCGGCCTCTTCTCCGCTCGTTCCCGGCGTATTCATGCGGGATTCCGACCCCAGGCCGAGCACGTCCTGCAGCGGCGCGACGGCCAGTGCGGCGGGCGAGCTCCACGCCAGTTCGATGAGCTCCCAGGCGAAGTTCGCCTCGTCGCAGGGAATCCAAGTCTTCAGTCGTTCGAGCCGTTCCGGAAACGGCAGGACATCCGACCGGAACCAGCCGAGCGAAGCATCGTTATCGTGCGTTCCCGTGTAAACTACGGAGTTCAACTCGTGCTTCTCAGGAGCATACGGCTCCGCTTCCGAACCGGGCAACTGAAATTGCAACACGTTCATGCCGGGAAGCAGGAACTGTTTCCGCAGGGCATGAACGGGTTCGGTAATCATCCCCAGGTCTTCCGCGATGAGCGGCACGCACCGCATATCGGGCTGTCCGGCTTCGTCGTGCGGCGCGACCGCCAGCGCAATTGCGGCGAACAGATCCGCTGCCGGCCCGGGGATCCATTCGCCATTGATGGCGGTCCTTTCGTCGGCGGGGACCGACCAGTAGGCCTCGAAGCCGCGGAAGTGGTCCAGTCGGACGAGATCCACCAGCGCCAGCGACGCCTTAATGCGCTGAATCCACCAGCGGAAGCATTCCGCGCGAGCGCCGTCCCAGTCGTAGAGCGGATTGCTCCAGAGCTGACCCGTTTCGGAAAAATAGTCTGGGGGAACGCCGGCGACGCGCGTCGATCGACCGGAAGCGTCGAGCTGAAACAGCTCGCGATTGGCCCAGACGTCGGCGCTGTCGTGCGAAACATAGATGGGAATGTCGCCGATGATCCGCAACCCGCGGGCGCGGGCCTGTTCCCGCAACGCCGCCCACTGCCGCGAGAACGCGAACTGGCAGAACCGATGGAACTGCAGCCGGTTCCGGAGAGCGTCACCGGCCTCTGCGGTCGGCGTCATTCCGGGGGTGACGAGTTCGGTCCACTCGGTCCAGGCCCGGCTGCCGTTGGCTTCGCGCAGCGCCAGGAACTGGCAGTGCGGTTCCAGCCACCCGGCCTGGTCCGCGGAAAACGCATCGCAACTCTGGCGCAATTCGTGATCGGGAGCGAGCGTCCAGAAGGCTTCGGCGGCCGCTTCGAGAAGAAAATGCTTCCGCTCCCGGACCGCGAGAAAATCGACGCGGGGTGCCGACTCAACTCCCTGAACCGCGACCTGCTCGAGCTGGTCACGGGACAGCAGCCCGTCTTCAAACAGTCGTTCCGGGCTGAGCAGCAGCGGATTCCCGGCAAAGGCCGACGGGGACTGATACGGGGACTCCCCCGCCGCAGTCGGCACCAGCGGCAGCACCTGCCAGTAGGACTGGCCGGCCGCCGCCAGCCAGTCGATCCATTCCACCGCCGCAGGCCCCAGATCCCCCACTCCAAACCGCGTGGGGAGCGATGTCGGGTGCAGCAGCACTCCGCTCGCGCGTTCGGTCAACATGCAAAGCTTCCTGGCGAAAAAGGCCCGGGTGTCCCGCGGGCAGCGGACGGCGACGCGCGGGTTGTCGCCATCAGGAGGATGTCAGGGGGGCTGGTCTCGGCGCAATTGACCTGTAACAGGTTTCCGGAAGAGCGGCAAGCGGACGCGTGCGAGGTCCGTCGTCGGCCGGACGCCCGCCTCGATCCGTTGTTCGGAATATTCTTCGTCAACGCCTGAGTGGAATTCAGATTGCCGAAGCTCGACTTCAGCGGTGAAACGGCCGTGCGTTCATCAGTTTGGTGGAGTCCGTCGACCGCAACGGATTTCTGACAGACGCGGAATTGGCGAGAGACTGAGGCTCCGGCCGACAGGCCGCGGAATTCGATCGGGAGTTTCTGGCATCCGTCGATGAATACTCTGCGATCCTGCGTCCCAAATTGCACGCCGGCAACGGGTTGGTTACCATCGGCTCCGGTCAATTGACGCCGGCAGGGCGCCGGCGACTTCACCATGGGTTGCCCTTTGGCTCGGTTCGCAGGCAGTCGGTTCGTCCGCGGGACGGACGCTGTGCGACGAGTCCGGAGGGGCGGCAGTCTCAAGAGGATGCACCGAACATGCTGACGAAGCGCTGGATCTGGAGCACGCTGACAGCAGCCTCGCTGTTGGGCACGGGATCGGTCTGGGTCGGAGCCCAGGACGCTCCGAAGGCCGAAGAGAAGAAGGCCGAGGAGAAGCCTGCTGAAGAGAAGAAGGAAGAGCCCAAACCCGAAGCCAAGGCCGAAGACAAGAAGCCCGAAGAAAAGAAGCCGGAGGAGAAGAAGCCGGAGGAGAAGCCGGCCGAGCCCGCCAAGCCGGAAGAGAAGAAGCCTGACGCCCCGGCCGCCGCCGCTGCGGCCGGCGAGATCAAGCCCTCCGTCGAAGTGATCCACCTCGACAATCCTTCGGGCGTCGCCGTCCAGGCCAGCACCGGCCATGTCTTCATCACTTCGCACCAGGGCGTCTTCCGCTATCCGCCGGTCAAGACCGGCCGGAAGATCTGGCTGGAAGTCGAAGGCTTTCCGACTGACATCTACGGCAAGGGGCCGATGTACAACGTCGGGCCGCTGGGCGTCACGATGTGGGGCAACGATCGGATTATCGTCTGCGACGGCAGCCGCAAGGACGGCGAAGAGCTGGTCCGGATCTATAAGGTCGAGGACAAGGCTCCCGCCGCTCCCCGCAAGGAAGCCGACGCGGAATTCACGCTCGGCCCGATCGCTCCCGGCGACCTGAGCCCCAAGGGCGAAGGGAACTTCTATGCCGCGGCGATCTTCAACGACGCGATTTTCGTGACCAGCAATGGCGACGACACTAAGGGCTGGGTCGCCAAGTCGGCGCTGGTCGACGGCAAGCCGGGTCCGCTGACCCCTACGATCGCCACCAAGGAAGCGACGCAGGTCGACGCGCCGGAAGGGATCACCACGAAGCCGGATGGCAGCGAACTGGTCATCGGCCAGGGGGGCGAGGTCAACGTGGCGGGCGACTCCCTGCTGACCTTCTACGACAAGGAAGGCAAGCTCGTGAAGAGCTACAAAACCGGACTGCACGACATCGTCGGTCTGGCCTACAGCCCCAGCGGCAAGCTCTACGCAGTCGATTTCGCCTGGGCCGACACCACTCAGGGGGGCCTGTTCGAGATGGTGATTGAAGGCGAAGAGTGCAAGCCGAAGAAGATCCTCAGCCTGGATCGCCCGACGGCCCTTTCCTTCGACAAAGAGGGGGGCTTGTTCATCACCGTCTTCGGCACCGGCGAAAAGCAGCCGGAACCGAAGGAAGGCGAAACCCCGAAGCCGGCCGGCGCCCTGCTCCACGTCGCCCCAGGCCTGTAAGCCTCGCTGAAATATCAGTGATTCGACGAAAGAGCCCCGGTTCCACAAGGAACCGGGGCTCTCTTTGTAGGGCCGGCTGTGCCGGCCGGCGCAATTCCTCTGGCTACTCGCTTTTCCCTATTCGCTACTCACTCTTCTTCGCCCACTTCAGATGCCGGTGCAGGAACTCGAACGTCCCCTGTCCGTTGATCGTGTGCGGGCCATTGAAGAACTCGATCTCCGTCTTGTCCGCCAGTCCCAGCTTGGCGTAATGCCGGCGGACCTTGGCGTATTCCCACGCCACCCATTCATCCGGGGCGACGCCGTCGTCGTGACCCCGTTCGACCATGAACGGCCGGGGGGTCATCAGCGTCGACAGCTCGGCGTAGTTCGCGACGTGCCCCATGTTCCACTCGAAGATTTCATATTCGGGCGTGAAAACGTAGCTGTAACGGTCGTAAGTCGACGTATTCTTCAGCACCCACTCGTTATAGTCCGCCGAGCAGATCGAGAGGCAGTACTTCTCCAGCAGCGGCGGCACGCGGACCGCCGTCTTTCCGCCGTATGACAGCCCGTAGAACGCGATCCGCTCCGGATCGACGTTCGGCAGCGTCGCCAGCCAGTCGAGCGTCACCTGGTGCTGCGGCAGGATGTAGCTGAACAGCGATTTCCCGAGCAGGTTGGACTTCCGCTGCAGCGTCCGGAACCGGTCGTGACCCCGATACGGATTCTGGGGGGCGTAGACGATGAACCCTCGCTTTGCCAGTTCGGCGCTGAAGGCCTTGTAGGGGGGGTATCCGGGCGTCTCCGGTCCGCCGATCGTGTCCATCGGCACCCCCTCCAGGCCGTGCTGGCAGACGACGACCGGCCGCTTTTCGCCCGGTTTCAGATCCTTCGGCAACAGCAGAATTCCCCCGGCGATCACGTCCTCGTAGACGTCCAGCACCACCTCGTAGCCGACATACGCCGGATCGTCGAGGAGTTTTCTCGTCCGCGGATTGGCCGGCAGCGTCGGTTCGGGAAGCCGGCCGATCAGCTCGTCCCAGACCATCGCCCGGTACTTCTGCGCCGACTCAACCCACTTCTCCACCGATGATCGGTCCGCCCCGGCCCAGACCTTGTCGCGGTACCGGGCCGAACGGGCCAGCAGATTCTGCGTAAAGTCGATCAATTCCTTGACCTGCCGCTGTTGCCGGGCAATCGTGTTCGGCATCTGGTCCAGTTTCAGGCGTTCTCCCATGTCTTCGTCGTGCGCCTGCAACTCCAGTCCCGCCAGAAACGCCTTCAGGGCCGCCGGGCTGCCGGCCGGCCCGCGTCCATCCGGACCGCTGACTACCAGCTTCAACTTTCCGTCCGCCTTGAGCTTCTGGAACACCGGCTCAGCCCGGGCGAACTCCTTCCGCACGGCCGCCAGGTCGGCGGTCTTGATGGTTCCCGGCGCAGCCCCACCACGACGCCCCTGCACGGCCGGCAACGGGCCCTCAACCTCGGGGACGGCGCAGGCTTCGATCGTCAGCGACCGCGGAGCAACCATTCCCGCCAGCTCGGCGTCGCCGAATTCGTTGAGCAACTGCCACACATTCCGATCGATCGGCTCCTGCCAGACCCCTTCCCGCGGCTGAAAGTAACCGCAAACCAGCGCCGCCTGGATTCGAGGATCGAGCGCTGCGGCATGCAGCGCCAGCAACGCCCCGTCCCCCACCCCGGCGACTCCGATCGGCAGATCAATTCGCAGCTCTTCGTTGAACCGGACCAGATCGTCGACCGCCGCCAGGACCTTCTGGACTTCGTAGCCGATCACATGCCGGCCCATTTCGAACGCCGACCGATAGACCCATTCCCGGTGCGTCTGATTGGTCATCGCGATTTCGAGATTGCCGGAGAAAGTGTCTTCCCGGCTGATCAGCGTCGGAACGATCACCACCAGCCCCTGATCGGCCAGCCACCGCGGCAGAATCGTCGATTCCCGCTTGTCGGGATCGGCGCCGCAGAATTCCTCCGGGGTCCAGTGCGCATCCGGGAGGCAGACGACGAGCCCGACCGGCTCGACCGCTTCCGGCCACAGCATCAGCCCTTCGCCTGTCACCCCTTCCAGCACCTGCCAGCGGATCGGGTGAATGGAATAGAAGGCCCCGTGGTCTCCCTCCGGAATCTGAGTCCCCGGGGCGGGTGCGCCGGACAGCCGCGTCGTGGAAAGGTCTTCAATGCCGCCCCGCGTGAGCAGCGGATCGACCGCTCCCAGAATGGTCTTCAGCCGCTCGCGGTACGGAATCAGGCTCGTATTGTAGACTTCCGGGCCGCTGGTGTCGGTCTGCCACTTCGCTGCTCTGTTCTGTGCTGCCTGCTCGATGGCGCGGAGAGCGTACTTGTCGATTCCGTCGACCATCACCTCGTCCAGCGGTCGCGTCAGTTCGAGCTTGGCAGTCCCCGGTAGCGGATCGGCAAAGATCGTCGGATCCTGACCGGCGGCGAATCCGGCGGGAAGCAGCCAGAGCGCCGCCAGGCGCCAGCAGCGGAGATCGAGCATTGTGAGCGTCCTTCATGAGCTTCGGGAGGGGCATGAATATCCGCAGTCCCGCGTCAGTGTTACGGGCCGGCCGCGACGGCACAAGCTGTGCAGAGGACAGGAACCGCTTCCCGCCCTATAATCCAAGAGCTGTCCCTGCCGGTCATCCGGTCGCGGACCGCCTCACCACCACGGCCACCGTCGGAACCGCGTCTTGAAATCGCTGCTGGAGTGGTATCTGCGCATTCCGCCTGCCGCTCCCGGCGAGGGAACGGACTGGGTCTGGCTCTGGCGCCGCCCCTGGCCGGCAAGCTGGCCCGCCTGGTTGGTCGTGCTGGTCGGCCTGGCCTGTGCGGCTGTGGTGATCTGGTCCTACCGGCGCGATGCGGCCACGCTCTCCCGCGGTCGGCGATTGAGCCTGACCGGACTCCGCCTGCTGGTCATCGCGTTCGCGGTCCTGCTGCTCACCGAGCTGAGCGTCTCGGTGCACCGCACTGGACTGCCCGGCATCGCGCTGCTGATCGACACCTCCGCCAGCATGTCGCTGCAGGATCAGCCGGGGACCGAGATCACCGGCGCCGTGCCGAAAGGTGACGATCCGGCCGGACTGGCTGACGGCGCTCCGCACCGGCTGCAGCGGGCGATCGAGCTCCTGACCCGCGAAGATGCCGACTGGCTCCACCGGGTGCAGTCCTCCCATCAACTTCACGTCTGGCAGTTTTCCGAGACGGCGGTGCCGTTACTGGGGGGCGCCACCGTCAAGCGGGAGAACGAAACGCAATTCCTGCAGGAACTGCAGGGGCTGCGCCCCACGGGCGATCAGACGCGCCCCGCTCCCGCCGTCCGCAAAGTTCTTTCCGAACTGCGCGGGATGCCTCCCGCCGCCCTGATCGTCCTGACCGACGGCATCTCCAGCGCCGGCGCGGCCGACAGATTCTCCCGGATCGCCGATACCGCCCGTCGGAAGGGAGTGCCGCTGTATCTGATCGGCGTCGGCAGCGAGGAGCCCGTTCGCGATCTGCAGCTCTACGACACCCTCGTCGACGAAGTCGCCTTCGTCGGCGATCCACTGCCGATTTCCGCCAAACTGAAATCGTTCGGCTTCGCCGGACGGGACCTCGAAGTCCGCCTGCGTCGCGAAGGCTCGGACGAGATTCTCCAGAAAACGACCATCAAGGCCGGCCCCGATGGCCAGCCTCTCAAGTTCGAACTCAGTTACGTCCCCACGGAAGCCGGCGAGGAAGATCTGATCCTCGAAGTCGTCCTGGCCAATGGAGAAACGAACGATCGCAACAACGCCGAAGTCCGGCACGTCAGCGTCCGCGAAGAAAAAATCCGCGTTCTGCTCGCCGATGGCCTCCCCCGCTACGAATACCGGGCTCTGAAGCACCTGCTGGAACGGGACAAGTCGATTCAGCTCTCCGTCGTCCTGCAGGACGCAGACCTCGAATATCCCCAGGAAGACCGTGTGGCGCTGCCGCACCTGCCGGTTCAGCGCGAAGAGCTGCTGCAGTACGACGTGATCATTCTCGGCGATCTCGACCCCGGGCAGCTCAGCCCCGCGCTGCAGGAAAACCTGCGGGAGTTCGTTCGCGAAAAAGGGGGCGGACTGATTCTGATCGCCGGTCCCCGACACAATCCTCGGCAATTCCAGGGAACGCCGCTGGAGAGCCTGTTTCCCTTCGATCTGGCCGACGTGTCCAATCCTTCCGCGGAGCTGACTCGGAGCGGATTTCAGCCGGCCCTGACGCTGGAAGGGCAACGCGGCAACAGCCTGTTCCGTTTTGCCGAATCCGAACCGGCAAGTCTCGCCATCTGGAACAGCCTGCCGCCCCTTTACTGGCAGGTCGAAATTGCGGCGATCAAACCGGGCGTCAACGTCTTCGCGGAACATCCGCTGACCCGGAAATCCGAGATTCGCCTGCCGACCATCCTGCTGCAGCGCATCGGAGCCGGAAAAGTCCTCTTCCACGCCACCGATGAAACGTGGCGGTGGCGGTTCCGCACGGGCGATCTCTACTTCGGCCGCTACTGGGTGCAGGCGATTCGCTTCCTCAGCCGGGGGCGTCTGATCGGTCGGGATCGGGCCGCCGAACTGAGCATCGACCGCCTCGTCTACCAGCGGGGAGAACCCGTGCAGTTGCGAGTCCGGTTCCTCGACGACCGGCAGGCCCCCGCGGAAGCCGACGGCGTCACGGTCTTGCTCGAGCGTCAGGGAGAAGGCCAGCGTTCCGTCAAGCTGACGCGTGTTCCGCAGGCCCCGTCGCTGTTCGAGGGGCAGGTCTCGCAACTCCCGGAAGGGGCCTATCACGCCTGGGTGGCGCGTCCCTCATTTTCAGCGGCGCCCCCTGCCGCGGATTTTCGCGTCGAAGCGCCGCTGCTGGAACTGCAGCGCCGCAGCCTCGATCGAACCGATCTGCAGCTCGCCGCCCAGACGTCTCAGGGCCGATACTATCCTCTGGACGAAGCCGATCGGCTTCCGGACGACCTGCCCGAAGGCGCCGCAGTCACCCTGGCGACGCAGGATCCGATTCCACTCTGGAACCGCCCCGAGGTCCTGCTGCTGTTTGTGGCCCTGCTCGCGGCAGAATGGCTGCTGCGCAAACGCTGGCGGCTGGTATGATGTCTGCGGTCCTCCCAAAGCGCCTCGAACGCCGGTCCGTTCCATGACGTCCCCCGATCCCACCGTGATCCTCGACGAGCTCGCGCACTTCCGCTCCCGGGTCCGGCTGCTGATCTGGATCGGCGGCCTGGCCCGTATCGCCTCGGTGCTCTTCGGCAGCCTGTGCCTGGCCGGCTTTCTCGACTGGCTGATTCACTTTGACGACCCCGGCCTGCGCGTCCTCGTCGGCGGGACCATTGCCGCGGCCTGCGGCTGGATTCTCTGGCGATTCCTGATCGCCCCGCTCCGGGAATCCCTCTCCGGGGCGATACTGGCGGCCCGTCTCGAACAGCGCTATCCCGTTTTGCGCGGTCGACTGGTCAGCGCCGTGGAGTTTGTTCAAAACGGCTTTTCGAGCGCGGCCGGCGCGCCGGGGCTGCAGCAGGCCGTCGTTGCCGACGCCCTGAGCCGGCTGCCGGAAATCGAACTCTCGCAGGTGGTCGAAACCCGCGAAGTCCGCCGCATGACGCTGCTCGGCGCCGTCGTCTGCACTGTGACGCTGATCGTCGTGCTCCTCAATCCGCACGCCGCAGCCACGGCCATGACCCGCCTGCTGCTCCCCTTCTCCAGCCACCCCTGGCCTCGAACGCACAATCTGGTCCTGCTCCGGCCGTCGCTGGAACTGGTCGAATACGATCCCCTCGATCCGCTGCGCGTGGCCCAGGGGGAACCCGTCGAACTCTACGTGCAGAATCTCAACGGTCGCCTGCCCGATCGCGTCTGGCTGGAAATCCGCGAGCCGCATCGCGAGGACGTTCGCCGGGAGCCGCTGCGCAAGTTGACACTGCGAAACTCCGCCGATCAGGCGATTGCGGTGGCCGCGATCAATTTGACCGTCCCCGCTGCCGGAATTGAGTTCCGGGCCACGGGAGGCGACGACGACACAATGCCGTTTTACGGCGTGGAAGTCGTTCCGCCACCCGTGATCGAGTCGTTGCAGGTGACCGTCGATCCCCCAGCCTACAGCGGCCGCACGCTGGAGCAGCTTCCTCTCGATGTCGGCAATTTTGAAGGTCTGGTCGGTTCGCACGTCCGGGCCGTCGTTCGCGTGAATAAGCCGCTGCAGTCTGCGGCCCTGCACTGGAACGACTCGCCGCCGGAAACGCTGAAGCTCTCCACCGACGGCCGAGAATTCGTCGCCGAATTCGTCGTCCGCGAGCCGGGGCTGAATCACTACTGGTTCGCCTTGCAGGACCGCCAGGGTTTCGCCAATCGCGATGGCCAGCGCTACGAAGCTCGAGGCGTCGCGGACCTGGTGCCGGAAGTGGTCATCGAAGACCCTCCCGGCGACGTCCAGGCGACTGCCGACGCCGAGCTGCCGCTGCGGATTCTGGCCAAGGACGACCTGGGCCTGGCGCGCGTGGCCTTGAGCTACCAGCTCGAAGGCGCCGACGAGCCGGTTGAGATTCCGCTCGTCTCCGATGCCGCAGGCGAAGACCAGGTTCGTCCCGAGTTTCTGTGGAGGCTCGCGGACCTGTCGCTTCAGCCCGGCGGTCGACTGCAGTTCCGGGCCATCGCCACCGATCGTTGCGATCTGGGAGAGCCCCATCTCGGCCGCAGCATCCCGCGGCAGTTGACGGTCGTGTCGACCGAACAGAAACAGCAGGAAATTGTCGGGCGACTGTCGGATCTGCTCGACCAGTTGCGGGGAGCGATCCAGGTTCAGCAACGGGCGGAAACGCAACTGGGTGACGTCCAGCACCGGCTTGGCAGCGAGGGCAAACTAGAGCCGCAGGATCGCGATCTGCTCCAGCGCGTGGAACTGGACCAGCGCCAGGTCTCCGCAAAGCTCGGCCAGCCCGGCGATGGAGTGCAAGCCCGCGCCGCTCGACTCCAGGACGAGCTGAATGCTAATCGGATCGACGATCCGGAAACGGGGCGGCGGCTGCAGGAGCTGGAACTGCGACTCGATCAGCTCGGCCGCGAGCAGCTCCCCGGCATCGAGCGGGATCTGACCCAGAGTCGGAAAGCGGCATCGGCGGAACTGCTCTCCGCTGACCAGAAGCGAGAACTGACGACGTCCCTCGACCGGGCTCGTCGCGAACAGCAGGACACGCTGGAGTCGCTGCGGTCCCTGGAGAGCCAGCTCAGTGAATGGCGCGATCGACGCGACGTCGACGCCGAACTGTCGGCGATCAAGACCGATCAACAGAGCCTGAAGCGACTGACTGCCGAGCTTGCCGAACGCACCCTCGCTCGCCCGATGGCCGATCTGTCGCAGCAGGACCAGGCCGATCTGAAAGATCTCACCGATCGTCAGCGTCGTGCCGCGGATCGGCTCGATCAGTTCCAGCGACGCCTGGAGCAGCTCTCCAGGAAACTGGCCGCCGGCGAGCCGGAGACCGCCGAGACTTTCGAGAATCTGGAACAGGGCCTGCAGGACCAGGCGACGGCCGGCCGCATGCGGGAAGCTGCCGCCGCGCTGTCCCAGAACCAGCTTGGCCGCGCCGGCGAGCGACAGCAGCAGACGCTCAGCGACCTGCAGGATCTGGAAAAACTTCTGAACGATCAACCTCCCGACGACATCGAATTGATGGTCAAAAAAACGGAGGAAGTGGCGCATGACCTTGAGCAGATGCAGCAGCGCCTGACCGAACTGCAGCAGGGGCTGCGGCAGTCCATCGAAGACAAGACTCCTCCCGAAAAGCTCGATCCGCTCCGCGAGGAAGTTCGCGAAATCGCCCGGCAGGCGGAACGGATGGAACGCCAGCTCGAACGCCTGCAGCTCAAGCGTCCCGAGGAAACCGCCGAGCGACTGCGGCGACAGGTGGAACAAGCCGCCGAAAGCCTGGAAACGCTCCAGCCTCAAGAGGCCATGGAGTCGGTCGACCGTTCGCTCGATCTGATCGAACAGACTCGCCGCGAAGTCGCCGAACACCGTCGCCAGCTTGCCGAGCAACTCGCCCGAGAGCAGTTGGAAACCATCGCTTCCGAGCTGGAGTCGCTGCAGAAGCGGCAGCAGTCCGCATTGGACGAGACCGTCCGGCTGGCGACGGAGCACTCGAATCGCGGCAACTGGACGCGGGGGCAGCTCCGGTCGCTCAAAGATCTGACCGACAACCAGGCCCGCCTGCAGGCTGAGACCGAGACACTGACCGAACAGCTCTCGGCGGCGGAAGTCTTCGCGCTGACGCTCCGGGCGGCTGCAAAGCTCCAGCACCAGGCGACCGAGCGTCTGGCCGAGCGTGACGTCGGCGAACGCGCCCAGTCCCGGCAGCAGCGGGCCCTGGTTCGTCTTCAGCAGTTGCTGAAGGTTCTAGCCGACAGCCAGAAAACGCCCGGAGAGGGAGAGCCGGCCGGTGGACGCGAGTCCGGGGCCGGCGACGATTCCCCGCAGCAGGCCGGTCCGCCCGGCGAAAGCCTTCCGCAGTTGGCGCAGCTCAAGCTGCTGCGGACCCTCCAGGAAGCGTGCCTTGAACGCACCGCCGACCTCGATCAGCGTCGTGGGCCGGATGGGACGCTGCCGCCGGAGCTGATTGCCGAACGGGACGACCTCGCGGGCGAGCAGGCGGAACTGGCGGACCTGATGGTCGATCTTTTGTCGCGCCTCATGCAGGTCGCGCCGGCGCGGAGCGATCAGCCGACGGAACCCGCCGACGGAAAGGGCGTCCAATGAACCAGTTCCGACTCACCTGCCTTTCGATCGCACTCGTGATCGGCGGAGGAGCACGACTCACAGCCGACGAGCCTGCCGATGCGCGGCAACCCGTCAATCGTGGGGCGCCGATCACGCAGACCGATGCTCGGTTGAAATCCCGGCTTCAGGGAACAACCGGCCCAGGCCAGGAAAATCCGTCCGACAGGCTCCTGGAACAGGCTGCGGAGCGAATGCGATCGGCCAGCAACCGTCTTCAAGGCGGGCAAACCGGTCAGGAGACGCGGGACGAGCAACAGGAAGCGGTGGCCCTCCTGGATGAAATCATCAAGCAGCTTGAACAACCCCCGCCACCAGACCAGGGGGGAAACCCGCCCCCCCCCGATTCGCAGCAGAATCCGCCACCCGATTCTCAGAATTCGCCCCGGAAACAATCTCCGTCCTCGCAATCGAAGCAGCCGCCGGAGCAGTCCGAGTCGTCTCCCGGGAAGGAACAACGCACTCAGGGGGGCAAGCCGCAGGACAGCGACCAGGCCGAAGATTCCGAGGAGCGAGAACGAGAACGGCAGCGCCGTGAAACCGCGGAACTGAAGCGGAAGAAACTTCAGACCGACGTCTGGGGGCACCTGCCCGAGCACCTTCGGGAGCAACTGCTCAACACCTACAGCGAGCGCATGCTCCCGAAGTACGAAGGGCTGGTCCGCCAGTTCTACGAACGGCTGTCGGAAACCCCCTCGAAGAAATCCTCTCGCTGAGACTCCTTTCGCGAGTCCCGGCCGATTCCCCGGATCTGGTATCCTATGGCGCCGCGTGGTCGTCGATCGCAAAAACCTCTCCAGCGCCTGCTCGACAGCACCGCCCCGGCGTTTATCCTCGATGACCGTCGGTCCGTCGTCTTTTTCAACAAGGGCTGCGAAGATCTCACTGGCTGGCTCGCTGACGACGTCCAGGGTCGCGCATGCGACTACGCCGGCGCAGGAACGTCCCACTCGCTGGAAGCCGTTCTGGCGGCGCTGGCGCCTCCCGCCGAAGTCTGGGCCGGCCAGGCCGCCCGCGCACCGGTCTACGTACCGCACAAGACACGCCCCTCCGCGGCGAGAATGATCCACTTCTACCCGTTTCCTTGGGGCGACTCGCCCGCCTGGACGGTGCTGGGGGTGATTCAGCCGGTCCCGTCGCCCGGGCAGCCTCATCAGGTCCCCCTGTCGCAGCGTCTGCATGCGGAACTGGCTTCCGTCCGCCACGAGCTCCGCCGCCGATTCGCGGAAGATTCGCTCATTATTCAGTCGCCTGCCATGCAGCGCGTCCTGCAGCAGCTTCAGGTGGCGCGCGCCGTCGAGTCCCCCGTGCTGATCGTCGGCGAATCCGGCACCGGCCGCGAGCATCTGGCCCGCGTCCTGCACTACGGATCCCGCCTGGGGCGTCGATCGTTCACGCCCCTCGACAGCGGCCTCCTGCAGCCCCACGATCTGCGCCGACTGGTCAAGCAGGTGGCCCGGCCTTCCACCAGGCAGCCCGCGGTCGAAACGCTGCAGCCCGGTACGCTCTTTTTCCGGGACATCGAGCAGCTTGCCGCCGAGACTCAGCAGTTTCTCGCCGAAACGCTGTCCGCCGCGCCGGAGCTGCGGGTCGTCGCCTCGACAACGAATCCCCTGGAACGCCTGGTCGAACAGGGCCGGTTCCGGTCGGATCTGTTCTACGCGCTGACCAGCCTGACCATCGCTCTCCCTCCGCTCCGCCAGCGCCTGGAAGACGTTCCGCTGCTCGCTCAGTTTCTGCTTGAGGAACGAAATCGCGACGGCGCACGCCAGGTGACCGGATTTTCGGACGATACCTGGCGTGAACTGCAGCGCTATAGCTGGCCCGGCAACGTCCGCGAGCTGAGGGCCGTCGTCGAGGAAGCGCATGCCGCAGCCGCCGGGGCGCTGATCCGGCCGCAGGAGCTTCCATTCCGCTTCCGGACGGGAACGGAAGCACAAAGGCACGTCGCTCCGCCGCGCGTTCAACCGGTTCCGCTCGAGGCCCTGCTGGAACGCGTGGAACGCGAGCAGATTGAGGCGGCGCTGGCAGCCGCGAAGCAGAACAAGTCGCGCGCCGCTGAACTGCTGGGCATCAACCGCCCGCGGCTCTACCGCCGCATGGAACAGCTCGGCATCGTCGATCTGGAAGGAGACCCTCCAGCAGCCGAGTGAACCGCCACCTCCCGGCTCGTGTCTCCCTCCGGAAAGCCGGTTAGATCCGGTTGCAGCGATTGGCTCGACAAGACGACCGCGGCATGACCGGGTTTGCTTGCTTTCGCGCGGTCAGCCGATATAGTGGCGGCTGGCCTGCGGGCCGGGGAGAGGTGGCTGAGTGGCCGAAAGCACCGCATTGCTAATGCGGCGTCGGGGAAACCTGACCGCGGGTTCGAATCCCGCCCTCTCCGCCTTTGCTTTTGATCGATTGCCGCAAGTTGCTGACTGAAAGCAACTTGCGGCTTTTTCTTTGCTGCTGAACGACCTTCCTGGTGCACGTTTTGTGCACAATCGGAGCGCCGGGGAGTGGTTCAGAGGCCGCAGCGAAAGTCGCGAGCCCGTCGGGCTCGGGCGAACGCGCATCGGCCGCGTTTCGGCTGACCAGCACCACGGAGCCTGGCGGGTCTACTATCGCGAGGATGGCCGCGTCTCCGCCGCCGCATCGGGTCGGATCGGGGAGCCGCGAAACGTCTGGCTGCCGAGTTAAATGCCCAGGTGGCGACCGCATCTCCGACGCACTTTCAATTTGAGCCGATCAGCATAGCGAGACTGCGGCAGTCGTTCCTCAATGACCACGAGCACGTCGTCCGCTCATCGATGGCAACGATCGCGCGCCACCTGCGGGCGGGGAACGTGCTCAAGTCCCTGCCGGCCGGTTCGGAACTGTTCACGAAGGCCGTTTACGACAGTCTGGGGCGGACCACGACGCAGCACATCGGCTACGACACGGCGGAGACCGACTACAGCGACGCCGGGAGCGTGACCGACAACGTGATCCTGGAACAGAGCGAGACGAGTTACGACGCGGCGCGGAACGTCCTGCAGACGGCCAGCCGACAGCGGTACCATAACACTCCAGCGGCGCAGCTCGGGGCGTTAGGGAACCCGTCGACCACCCCCGAGGCGCGGGCGACCTGCCAGGCGCAGTGGGCGGACGCCCTCGGCCGCACGGTGGCCGCGGCGAGCTACGGCATCAACGGCGGTTCGACGAACACGATTCGCCCGACCACGCTGACCTACCCCAACGGCCGGGTGTTGACGTTTTCCTACGGAGCCGGGAGCATCGGCGACCGGAGTTCCCGAATCGCGTCCATCATCGACGACGATTCCACGCACCTGGTCGATAAGGACGGCGTCCCAACCGCTCAAACCGGCCAGGAAAAGTTCTAACCGTGTCTTGTCATCCCGATTTCCATCTCTCACGCTTCCGGGGGAAAAGGAGAAGGATCCGGACGGAGAAAGCCTCGGCCCTCCTGATGCGTTGACCGCCGATTGGAAGAGCGACTTGGTCGCATTCCTGAAACGTCATTGAGTGAATTCTGAGACAGACAGGAATGTCTGTCCCACCGGGTGAGAATTCCCCTGAAGCGGTGGCCCCGACGTTCTTGGCCGAGTTTCTCGGCGGAATCGTTCAACGGGGCCTATTCGGCCCGTGCCGCCGGCTGTTCCTGCACCGGCTCCTGCGGCTGGCTGTCCGTGGCGAACAGCACGGCGTGGAAGACCGTCGCGACGAGGCCGGCGACGACGAAGCGGCGGACGCTGACTTGGGACATCTGTCGGCGGGCGGCTCCGGTTTCCGGTCCTTCCACCGTCGGAAAGCCCGGCGACCAGTCGGTTCCGTCCGGCTCGATGTAGCGGATGCGGGACTTCCACAGGACCATCCCCAGGCTCCAGGCGGTCAGGAAGGCGAGCAGCAGGATTAGCAGCGAGGCGGGCTGGTCGACCTGTTCCTGCGTGAAGGTTCCGTCGGCGGCGAGCTTGGACGCAGTGGCCGCCCAGGTGTTGTTCAGAAAGTGGAGCAGCACCGGCGCCCAGAGGCTGCGTGTCGTGATGTAGAGAAAGTGCAGCGCCATCCCGAGCGGGATCACCGCCAGCACGTGGGCGGGATGCATGTGGACGACGCCGAACATGACCGAGCACATCAGCACGCCCGGCAGCCAGCCCCAGCGGGCCGTCAGGCCGCGACCGAGCAGGCCGCGGAAGATCAGTTCCTCGTTGATCGCCGGGCCGACGGCGAGGACCAGAATCAGCAGTTCGAGTCCTGCGCCCTGGGCGAGCTTTGCGACCATCTCCACGGAGCTGAGCTCGTCGAATGCCTGAAGGGCGGGGATCAGGGTTCCCAGCCATTTCCAGCCGATCTGGTTGATGCGGTAGAGCTCGCTGCAGAGGACGGAGAGCGGGAACATCAGCAGGATGACTGCGACGGTGTGAGGCAGGGTGGGACGGGACAGATTCAGAGGTTGCGACAGGCGCCCGCCGAGACGGATGGCGACCAGGACGAGGGTGAGGACGGTGACGACGAGCTGCTCGCCGGCGGCCAGCATCAGCCATTGTGCGGGGTTGAGATTGCCGAGCGTTCGGAGGGTGGCGGTGGAACCGGTCTGGGTCACTTCGACGAAGGCGATCCAGAGAATGGCGGCGATCCCGCCGATGAGGTGGAGACCGAAGACCAGGAACATCCAGCCAGTGGCTTCGGGGAGCCCCGGGCCGGGACGGGGAACGGCCGGCTCGACGAATTCCTCGATCGGCGTCGGGATGGGGGGCGTCGGGATGGCGGGGGGCTCTCCGGCGTCGGTCATCGGTTGGTCCGTGCGGTTGGGCGCCAGAGTCGCCAATTTTTTCCCGGGTCGGCGCGGCAGCCTCTGTGACGCGCCGGCTCGGCTCGGTAAGATCAAAAGTCTAGGTGTCCCGCTCCGGTCCGTCAAATCGCGGACTCAGGTTCCAGTCAGGTTCCCGGCATGTCTCCAATGTCGTCCAACGGTCGCAATGCTCGACTGATGGCGGCAGTCTTTTGCCCGCAGTGCGGCATCAGCTACTCGCCGCGGAACGGCGGCACGTTGTGTCCGACGTGCAAAACGCCGGTGGATCAGGGGCATACGAGCACCTGCGTGGCCGGAGCCGCGGAGGCGGCGGTTGAGGAGGAGTCGACGGCGGCTCCGAGCCGGGCCAGCGCCGCGGCGGCGGTCGAATGTGACGCGCTGATCGGCAAGACGCTCGGCGTCTACCGGCTGGAGGGGTTGCTCGGGGCGGGGGCGATGGGACGGGTTTATCTGGCGCGGCACCTCGATCTGCATCGTTCGTGCGCGCTCAAGATTCTGCCTCCGCGGCTGGCCGAGACCGATCCCGGATACGTCGACCGGTTTCTGAACGAGGGGCGCGATCAGGCGTCGCTGGTGCATCCGAATGTGGTGACGGTGCACGCGATCGGCGTGGAGAAGGGGTTCTACTTTCTGGAAATGGAGTTCGTGCCCGGGCGCTCGCTGGGGAGCATGGTCGGGGAAGAAGGGGCTCAGGCGCCGGTGCGGGCGACGACGTTGTCGTTGCGGGTGGCCGAAGGATTGGGGGCTGCGCACCTTGCCGGGATCGTGCATCGCGATCTGAAGCCGGACAACGTGCTGCTGACGCATACCGGGATTCCGAAGCTCGGAGACTTCGGGCTGGCCAAGCGCTTTGTGGTCCGGCAGGGGGCGGATCACGTGGAGTTTGCGGGGACGCCGGCGTATATGGCTCCCGAGCTGTTTCATGGCGCGGCGCCGTCGCCGGCCAGCGACGTTTACGCCCTGGGGGTGAGCTACTTTCAGCTTCTGACCGGGCGTTTGCCGTTCGATGCGCCGACGATTGCGCAGCTCCGCGAGCTGGTGACCGACGCCCCGATTCCGAGCGTGCGCAATCGGGGTCAGCGGATCCCGATGGAGATGGTCGAGTGCCTGCACCTGCTGATGGCCAAGGCCCCGGAGGGGCGGCCGGCGAGCGCGCTGGGGGCGGCGGTCCTGCTGCAGGCGGTGCTTGGGGAAGCGGAGGATCTGGAGTCTTTGCTCAGCAAGGCCTTCCGGGAGCACCGGGAGATCACGTGGAGGCGCGAGGGGGAGAGCTACCGGCTGAACGTCAGTTTCGCCAACGGCCGAAAGCAGATCGCGTTCATCGAGCCGAGCGGTCATGCGACGGCGGAACGAATGCTGCTGATTTCCAGCGTCTGCTGCCCGGCGGAGCCGAGTTATTACGAAACGGCGCTGCGGCTGAACTCGGAAATTCTGCACGGAGCGCTGGCGATTCGCGAGATCGACGGGCAGGCGGTGTTTGTGATGATCAACAACTACCCCTGGTCGACGGTCGATCCGGAGGAAATCCGCCGGAGCGTGCTGGAGGTGGCCCATCGCGCCGATGCGATCGAGACCCTGCTGACCGGCCAAGATCTGAACTGAACGAATGCATTGTTGAAGCCGGTCGATACGGTTCGGTCGCCCGTGCAAACCGACGCGGGAGATTTCTGCTGAGGAATTTCGACTGCGTCTGCCGAAGCGCTGCTTGACCGTGCCGTTTCGGCTCCCCTATTCTCGACATTTCCGATTCCCGCACGTGCACCGGCTGCGAAGAGTTTTCCGCCAGGGGGCGGCTCGCGAAACCGGTTCCGGACACTTTGACGGACGCTTCCGATGAAATTTGCTTCGTCTCTGGTGACTGCCGGCCTGATGTCCTTTGGATCGCTGACGGCCTCGGCCCAGACGCTGCGTCCCAATGAGATCCGCGTGGAGGCGATGGCGACGGGAGAGGAGCGGTCGGCTCAGGCCGATCTGTGGGTCATGGACGTCTATTTCAAGCCGCTCGGGCTGATTCCGGTGCAGGTGACCGATCCGGCGACCGGGGTGAAGCGGGAGCAGTTTGTTCTGTATATCACGTACCGGGCCTTCAACCGTCCGTTGCCGCAGCGGGGGGCCGAGGAGGCGCTGGTCAACGAGTTCGATCCGCCGGTCAGTTCGCCGCTGTTCGTTCCGGAGTTCACGCTGGTGGCTTCGGACGGAATTGAGCAGAAGGTGTACTCGGACGTGGTGGTTCCTGAGGCCCTGGAAGCGATCAATCGTCGTGAAAAGGGGCAGTATAAAAGCGCAGTGTCGGTCGTGGGGCCCGTCCCGGAAATCGTGACCCGCTCAGATCGGGATGCCGCCGAGAAGGGGATTTCCGGGGTCGCGATGTTTCAGGGAGTCGATCCGGACGCGGACTTCTATACGGTCTATCTGACTGGGTTTTCCAACGGCATTCGGCTGGCGCCGGGACCGGACGGAACGAAGATCGTGCAGACGAAGACGATTGTGCAGAAGTATCGTCGGCCGGGCGACCGCTTCGACCGCAAGGAGGAAGAGTATCTCCTGGACGGCGACTCGAAATGGATTTACCGCTGAATGCGGCAGCCGGGGCTCTGTGGCAACTTGCTGAGAGCCTTGAGGTTGCGTCGGGCGTAGCGGGACGGAATCCGCGGAAAATCTCGCGTCCGGAGGACTGGACAGAGCGCCTGGCGGCCTCTAGACTATCCGATTCATTCGCGGGGCTGGTCCGCGCACAGGGGCGTTTTTTCACGTTTGGCTGACGACTTCGGCCGGTGATTCAAGGGATTTGGCGAAATGGCTCATAAGAAGGGACAAGGCTCCAGTCGCAACGGTCGCGATTCGAACGCCAAACGCCTCGGCGTGAAGAAGTTCGGCGGCGAGCTGGTGATTCCCGGCAATATCATCATCCGGCAGAACGGTACGAAGTGGCATCCGGGACGGAACGTCGGCATGGGCCGCGACTATACGCTCTTCTCGCTCGTCGAGGGGAATGTCTACTTCGACCAGGAAGGCCGCCGCGTCAACGTCAAGCTGGCCGAAGTGGCCGCTGCGAACTGAGCGATCGCGGTTTGCGATAAGAATTCGCGCCCGATCCGGAACACCGGATCGGGCGTTTTCGTTGGGTGGTTGGCCTCAGCGCCCAATCGGGAGCTGCATTTCAACGGCGGGTGGCCCGGGGCTGTGCCAAAGGGGAGCCTTGGGCCTGGGCGTGATTTGCGAGAAAAAACGGGGCATCGCGAAGACGCTCCTGCCCGGCCATCCGATGCGGATTGGAGGGGAGCTGTATCGACGCGGCCCCTCGACGCCAGCCCCCGTTTACGGTTGCGGTTCCGGCGGCACCACGAGTTGCACGGGGACCTTCTGCTTCTTGCCTTCACGGATGATCGTGAGCGTGACCTTTTCCCCGGGACGTTTCTCCTCGATGTAGCTGAGGAAGTCCTCTGCGGTGGCGATTTTGACCTCGTCGACACCCACGATCAGGTCCGCTGCGGTGCGATCGACCTTCTCCACCACAAACGGGCCGCGCCGTCCGCGCGTGATCGTGGGTCCGCGGAGTCCCGCGGCCTCCGCCGGGCTGCCTGATCGCATGGCTGCGATCAGCAGGCCCTTATCGGTCTGATAGACCTTCACGATGCCGATGTCGGGCCGGATGACACGGCCGTGGGTCAGGAGCTGCGGGATCACTCGTCGGACCAGGCTGACGGGAATGGCAAAGCCGACGCCTGCGCTCTGGCCGGTGGTGGTGGCGATGGCCGTGTTGATGCCGATCAGTCGACCGTGCGCGTCGAGCAAGGGGCCGCCGGAACTGCCGGGATTGATGGCTGCGTCGGTCTGGATGATCGACCGGATCGACCAGCCTTCGCGGATCTTCAGGGTCCGGTCGAGGCTGGAGATGATGCCGGTCGTCAGAGTCCGCTCCAGCCCGAAGGGATTGCCGATGGCAAAGACTCGCATCCCGACTCGGAGCGACCGGGAATCTCCCAACGTCAACGGAAACAGCTCTTCGGCGGGGGCTTCGATCTTGATGACGGCCAGATCGTTGAGCGGATCGGCGCCGACGACCGTGGCGTCGTAACTTTCGCCGTTGTAGAGCGTGACGCCAATGGCTTTGGAGTCGCGGACGACGTGGTTGTTGGTGACGATGTGTCCCTGACGGTCGATCAAGGCGCCGGAGCCTGCGCCTTCGACTTCCAGCTCCATCAGGAGAAAGCGTTCGCCTTTGGCGGCCTTGGACGTAATGTTGACCACGCTGCGGTTGACCGCATCGTAAACGGCCACGTTCACGGTCTCGTCGGGTGTGAGTCCTTCCCGGCTGAAGACGCGAGCGACGAGCGGGTTTGCGATTTCGGCGGGGCTGGCTTCCTCGCCGGGACGCCCCGTGTTTGCCTCCTGAGCAACGACAACCGACGCCGGGGGCGACAGCAGACTGATTGTGAGCCAGCTCGCCAGGACGGCTGAAAACAGACTTGCCACAAGCAGCTTCATCGGGGAACTCCTTTTCCGCCTTCCCGCCGAATTTCGAGATCGATGGTATAGGGCGTTTCCGGCATCGGCTCAAGACCGGGCCGGGCCGGACCTGCGGGTGGCGATCCTGCGGTCATGCTCCTTTCCGGAGCCTGGCCGCAAACTTCTGCCGCAGCTTCGTCAGCTTGGGATTGATGACCGCCTGGCAGTAGGGCTGGGAGGCATGGCCGGCAAAGTAGCCCTGGTGGTAGTCTTCGGCGGGCCAGAAGCGGGGGAGCGGCTCCACTTGTGTGACGATCGGGGCAGGAAAGAGCTGTTGGTCGTTCAGCGCACGGATCTTGTTTCCAGCGGTTTCCCGCTGCAGATCGTCGTGGGTGAAGATCACCGACCGGTATTGGGTCCCGGCGTCGGCTCCCTGCCGGTTGAGCGTGGTGGGGTCGTGGGTCGCGAAGAACACGTCCAGCAGATCTCCGTAACCGATCGTTGCGGGATCGTAAGCAATCTGCACGACTTCGGCGTGACCGGTTCTTCCGGTGCAGACCTGTTCGTACGTCGGGTTTTCGACCGGACTGCCGGCGTAGCCCGAAGTCACCTTTTGAACGCCCTCCAGCTCCACGAACACGGCTTCCGTGCACCAGAAACAACCGCCCCCCAGTGTCGCAAGCTTCATTTCCGCCATTGTCAATCTCCCGTGCGTGTGCGTCGTTCTCGGCCTGCATTGCCAGTGCATTCTATCCATCCTGCAACCGGCGGCGATGACTTCCTGGCGGTCTGGGCGCGACCGTCAAGATTCACCAACTCCTCCAGGCCGACGGAACGACCCGAGTCCGCACGTCGACTCCCGCGAATTGGGTTGCCATCCCGACGACCGTCACTCATGCTGCAGCGGACGGTCTGTCGGTCCGGCGCGCGATGCCACTCATCGGCGTTGCTCGAATTGTCCGTCGACAGTGATGACACTCTCGGGAAAGTCGGATCCGGATGCGAATTGTACTTGCCAGTTCCGAGGCTGTTCCGTTTTCCAAGACGGGCGGTCTCGCTGATGTCGCCTCGGCTCTGCCGAAGGCGCTGGCGCTGCTTGGCCACGAAGTCGTCCTGATCACGCCGTACTATCCGCGAATACTGGCGGCGAAGAATGGCAGTACACCTGCGATTGAGCCGACGGGCGGCGAGGTCTCGATCCGGATTGCCGGTCGGACAGTGACGGCGCGAATTCTGCGATCGAGTCTTCCCGGTTCGTCGGTGACGGTTTACCTGATTGACCAGCCCGGCTATTTCGACCGGCCGGGATTGTATGTCGATGGCGGCCAGGATTTCTCCGACAACTGCGAACGCTTCACCTTCTTCAGCCGTGCCGTGCTGGAAGCGGCGCGCGTCCTCAATCTGCAGGCCGACATTTTCCACGCCAACGACTGGCAGACGGGGCTCGTGCCGGCGCTGCTGAAGGCGGAGTATCAGACGCAACCCGGTTTCGCCCATGCGGCCGCCGTCTTTACGATTCACAACATGGCGTTCCAGGGGCAGTACTGGCACTGGGACATGCTGCTGACGGGGCTCGACTGGAAGTATTTCAACTGGCGGCAGATGGAGTTTTTCGGCAACTTGAATCTGCTGAAGACTGGTATCGTGTTTTCGGATGTGATCACCACCGTCTCGCCGACTTATGCCCGGGAGATCCAGACTTCCGAGTTCGGTTGCGGGCTGCATGGCGTGCTGTCGTCCCGCCGTGACGATCTGGTGGGAATCCTGAATGGCTGCGATACCGAGGACTGGAATCCTGCGACGGACCCGTTGATTCCCCGAAACTACGATTTCCAGACGGTCTTTGAAGGCAAGGCGGTCTGCAAAGCGCATCTGCAGCGGCAGTTCGGCCTGCCGGAGCGGGCCTCGGCTCCGCTGATCGGCTCGATCTCCCGGATCACCAGTCAGAAGGGATTCGATCTGATTGTCGCCAGCGCACCGCGACTGGCCGAACTTGATCTGCAAATGGTCTTCCTGGGAACCGGCGACAAAGCGTACGAACAGAAACTGCAGAGTCTGGCTGCGAGCTACCCCGACAAAATTGCGGTCTGTATCGGGTACGACGAAGCGCTCTCGCACCTGATCGAAGCCGGGGCCGATCTGTACCTGATGCCCAGCCAGTTCGAGCCCTGCGGTCTCAACCAGATGTACAGCCTCATTTACGGCACGCCTCCCATCGTGCGGGCTGTCGGCGGGCTGGCGGATTCCGTGGTCGATGCGAACGAGGAAAACCTCGGTCAGGGGATCGCCAACGGCTTCACGTTCTACGAATCCGACAGCGAGGTGCTATTCCGTCAGGTCTGTCGGGCGATGGGGCTGATGCTGGATCGTCGGACCTGGGCGCAGCTCGTCCGCACGGGGATGGAACGGGACTGGTCGTGGCGCCGCAGCGCCGCTCAGTACGTTCGAACCTACGATCGGGCGCTCCAGAAGCGGGCCGGCGGAGTCGAGTAGCTCAGCAGTTCCGTCGTAGAAAAGTCCTCCCGCATGCCGGAATTTCGCCAGGACCCGCTGACCGGTCGCCGGGTCATCATGGCCCCCGAGCGCTCGGAACGCCCGATTCAGGTCGGGACAGGCCAGTCGCTGGCGATCGGGGACGTCGATCCGTTCGCCGAAGGGCGGGAGACCGAAACGACTCTGGAAGTCCTGGCCTATCGCGCCGCCGGCCTGGCTCCGAACGGCCCCGGATGGAGTGTTCGCGTCGTTTCCAACAAGTATCCGGCGCTGCAGAGGCAGGGAAATCACACGCTCCAGCAGGAGGGCATATATCAGTCATGCGACGCCGTCGGCGTTCACGACGTGATTATTGAGTGCCCGCAGAGCGAGAGCAGTCTGGCGCGGCTCAGCACGAAACAGGTTTGCGAAGTCCTGAAAGCCTATCGGGATCGGCTGATGGCGTTGAAGGAAGACCGCCGTCTGGAGTACGCGGTGATCTTCAAGAATCACGGCGCCGGTGCGGGAGCGTCGTTGCCCCACAGCCATTCGCAGCTCATGGCGCTGACCTTAATTCCGGACGCCGTAGTCGGCATGCGCGCCCGGGCGTTGCAGCATGCGACAAATCTCGGCCGCCCGTTGTTCGATCAAATGGTTGCGCAGGAACTTGAGTCCGGGGAGCGCGTCGTTCTGGAGACGCCCGATTTCCTGGTCTTCTGTCCGTACGCGAGCCGTTTCGCGTATGAAACGTGGATTCTGCCGCGTCACCCCGCATGCCACTACGGGGAGATTGAGCCCGGGCAACTTGGCGAGTTGGGAGCGCTTCTCCGCACGGTTCTGCGGAAGCTCGACGTCGCTCTGCAGGATCCGCCTTACAACTACCTGCTGCAAACGGCGCCGCTGCAAATCGGCGATCCCGTTCAGGATCGCTGGCGGATTGAGATCTGCCCACGATTGACCGGCGTCGCCGGCTTCGAATGGGCCACCGACTGCTTCGTCAACGCCGTTCTGCCCGAGTCCGCGGCCGCGATCCTTCGCGCAACCGACGTCCCGGGACCTGCGTGAAGCCGAGTCTCGATCGTCTGCGGTCCCTGATCCCCGCCCCCCGATTCGTCACCGCTTCTTCGGCTTGCGGGGCGACTCCTTGGCGGAATTCCGGAGCGTGCCGCCGCCGGAGCCTTTCTCGCGGTCGGCGGCGTCCTGCAGGTTGCCCCAGAGGAGCGCCAGGCCGGATTTGGGCTTGGGCTGGTCGTCGTTCTTCGAGATTCTGGCCGACTCGCTGGCCGGGATGATCAGCTCCGTTCCGCCATTTGCCGCGGTCGGCGTCTCCTTGTGCCGGGACAGGAGCCAGCGCTCGATGATGCCCCACAGGCTCGAAGCGATGAAGTACAGACAGAGCCCCGCCGGCACGCGATAGAACATGGCGCCCATGAAAATCATCATGAAGTTCATGACCTTGTACTGCATAGCCTGCTCTTCCGTCGTCGGCGGCGGCATGGTCAGCTTCTGCTGGGCCACGAACAGCACGATCGTCAGAATCGGGAGCAGATTGAACTGCGTCCATTCAAAGAACGGGACTGTGAAGGGCAGATTGAACAGCGCGTCGGGCGACGCCAGGCTGTCGATCCACAGGAACTTGGCCATCCGCAGATCGAGCGACGTATTCAGGGCCCAGTAAAGCCCCACAAAGATCGGCATCTGGACGAAGACCGGCAGGCACCCCTGGGCCGGGTGATACTGGTGCTTGCGGAACAGTTCACGCTGAGCCTGCACGAATTGCTCGGGCTGCTGGGCGTATTTCTTCTGCAGGGCCTGCAGTTCGGGCTGGAGCTTTTTCATTTTCTCCATGTTCGCGACCTGCTTTTTCGACAGGGGGAACATGGCGCCCCGGACGACTGCGGTCAGCATGATGATCGCGATGCCGTAGCCGACACCCAGGCTGTGCAGGCTCTTGAGCAGCCACAGCATGAACTCGGCGATCGTTTCGACCTGGAACAGATTCCAGAGGAACAGGAAGAAGCCCGACCCTTCGTTGTCGAAAACGATGCTCGTGGCGGACATCGCCGCGAGCAGTTCCTTCTTCTTGGGGCCGGCAAACATCTCGAAGCCGTTCGAGATGGAGCCGCCCGGCGGCAGCTTGAGCGCCGGGGATGTCAGTTCGACGGAAACGTCGCTGTAGTCTTTGTGGGTCCGGTGCTCGGTAATCACCACCGGCTGAGCCGATTCGACGGTCCGCGCCTTAAGCTGGTCCCCCAGCGGCTGGATCAGCGCCGCGAAGTACTTGTTGTCGACGCCGATGTACTTCAGCGGTCGCCGCCAGATTTCCGGCGTGTCCTTGTCCCGCTCGGCAACGACTTCCCGGGTTCGCATATGCCGGGGATCGGCGGCGCCGTCGTCCTCCAGAAACGCCATGCGGACGTCGCGCCACTTCGTCGAATTCGTCGGATCCTCCAGCGGTATGCCGACGGGCCCCTGCAGGACGTAAGTCACGGTCTTTTCGACCTGAGACAGATTCTTGACGGTGACCGTCAGGGTGAGGTCGTAGCCATCGGCCAGCGTATCCCGGATGCCCGGCGTCTTGAGCTGTTCCGCTGTCAGCTCCGCCAGCTCATAGCGCTTGGTGAATTCGAGCGCGCCGTCGGGCGAGACGATGCGGAATTCGACTGCGTGATCGGTTTTGCTGTCGGGAACGATTTCCCAGTTGACCGTATCCAGGAATTCCGGCTTGAGCTGTTTGTCAACGTCCGAGCTTCGCATCCCGAATGTCTTGACGGTCGCCAGCGGATCGGCGCCCAGGATCTTCAGCGGCGTGCCGCGGCGGCCGAATTCCGGGTAGCGCTTGTCATTGAGCTCGATCCAGGTGACGGCGGCGCCTTCGGTCGTCAGCTTGACGGACAGAAAGAAGGGGCTCGCCGGATCGAGCGAGCCAAGCTGAACTGTCTCCAAGGGATGCTTCGGGACTCCCGTGACCGGCGCTGCGACAGGCGCCTCCCCGGCTGGAACCGCCGCCGGCGGTTCAACGGCGGCAACCGCGCCCGCCGCGGCAATATTGGCGGGAGTCATCGCATCCGCGGGAACTTCGTCCTGTCCGGCATTCTGCTGCGCGGCTTCGTCGGCCGCTTCCGCGACTTTGTCCGCTTTGGGGGGCGGCGGGAACAGCCGCGGCATGATCACGTTGGACCAGCCGATCAGAATTGCCATCGAGAGGGCGATAAAGAGAACTATCCGTCGCTGTTCCATGCTGGCCGGTCCGTCAAGACCGCTCCCGTGGCAGGCCGCTGGCCCGCAGAAATTCGATAATTGCGCCGCTCAGTTCCGGCGGCTATCGCCCGTCGACCAGCCGGTCCCCGAGAAAGTTATCGAGGTCCGGGTTGTCGTAGATCTTGCGGGCGGTTTGCTGAAAGTCGTAGGGGACCCGTTTGAAGTTGACCGTGTTCCCATCGAGCACCACATACGACGACCGGTTGTCGCCGTTGCGGGGCTGTCCGACCGAGCCCACATTAACCAGGGCCTTGCGCGCCCCGAGTTCGTACTTGAAATCGATTTCTTCCGGGGCGAGGAAATTCAGGTCCTCGGTAAACACCCCGGGGATGTGAGTATGTCCCTGGAAGCAATACTTTTCGACCAGCGAGAAAATCTTTTCCATCTTCCGCTGATTATAGATGTCCTCCGGAAACACGTATTCGTTCAGCGGATTCCGGGCCGAGCCGTGTACGAACAGGAAGTTCGGCTCCTTGTGCATCCGCGGCAATTCCCCCAGGAATTCCCAGCGTTTTTCGGCCCGGGGGCCGACGCCGCTTTCCAGCATTTTGCGAGTCCAGAACACCGCCCGCTCGGCGCTGGCGTTGAAGCCCTCGGGGTCAAACAACGCGGCCTGATCGTGGTTGCCGAGGAGGCACAGGTCCGTCGACATCACCAGGTCGATGCACTCGCAAGGATTCGGTCCATAGCCGATGATGTCCCCGAGACAGTAAATCTCGGAGATCCCCTGCTGGCGGATGTCGGCCAGTACGGCTTCCAGCGCCTCCAGATTGGCATGGATGTCACTGATGATTGCGCGCAAGTGATGTTCCCTCGCCAGCGGCTCTCCGCCTCCAGGCGGTTGCAGACTGCCGGAATTCCCTCGGCCGGGCCCGGTCACCGACGACCGTCGGAGATCGCGAGACCCCTCCGGCGGTCTCTGCCGACTCGCGCACACTGTAAAGGAACGCAAAAGACACGGTCAAGGATGATCCCCGCCCGGTTTTTTCTCCAAACCCTTGCGGCGCACAGAAAAACGATGCTGCCGATCCGCCCGTCACGTGACTGAAGTCCCCGGTGCGCCCTGAACAGGAATCTGCCGTCCGGCGGAAGCCGCGACCGGCTGCAATTCCACTCTGAGGACGCCGTCGTGCAGGGTGGCGTGCACGCTGTCCGGATCGACGGCCGTCAGCAGCGGGACTGACCGCTCGAACGGTCCGGAAACCCGTTCGTGAACAACCTTTTTGAGAGTTTCCGGCAACGATTCCGGAGCCCGGATTGCGGTGATCTGCAACGTATGACCTGTCAAAGAGAGCTTTACTCCGTCCGACCGGACGCCGGGAAGGTCGACCAGAATCACGATCTTGTCCGGACCTTCCAGAATGTCCACGGCCGGCACGCCATGTCGGCCGGTCGTCAGGCCGAAAACCTCCATCGCGCGTTCGCCAGTGGCGCGGGCGGTCTGCCACCAGCGTTCGACTTCGTCTTTGACTCGGTCGACAGGCGGCATGCCCCCCAATCCCGATCCGGGCGATGTCTCGGCCATGACAAACTCTCCAGAAATCAGGATTTGCAGGCGTTACTCGATGGCGACCTGAATCCGCCGGGGCTGCGATTTCGGGGCGCGGGGCAGGAAGACTTCGAGGACGCCGTTTGTCAGTTTGGCGGTAATCCGCTCGTGATCGACTTCGTCGCTCAGAATGAACGAGCGGAGGAAGTGTCCCACGCCGTATTCCTGGTGGATGACCCGAGCCCCGGGCGGCACGGGGGACTTGACCCGGCCGAACAGGGTGAGCTTATTGTCCTGAACCTGCAGTTCGAGCGTTTCGCTGGTGACTCCCGGCAGGTCGGCGAGCAACACCAGCCCCGCTTCGGTCTCAAAAATGTCGATCGGCGGCGTGAAGACCACATTCGGGTCGACGCCGGTCTCATCGGGGGGCGGGGGAGGTTCGGGGGAGCGGGTCAATTCCGTCGACATGCGGACGTCCTTCCGGGGACAGGCGGTTTCAGTTCCGGCGGAGGTCGGGAGTATTCTTACGTGGCTTCCGACGGCGGCGGGGCCGGAGCCTCTTCCGTGCTGCCGTCGAGCACCTGGATCTGACGGGCCTGAGTCGCCGCTCCTCGTGGCAGCCGGATTTTCAGGACGCCGTTCGTGAATTCCGCCGACATCCGGTCTTCAAGGATGCGGTCCGGCAAGGGGAGCGACCGTTGCCAGACGCCGCGCGGGCGTTCCTGCCGGCGATATTTGTCGTCTGCGACCCCCTCGGGGCCATTGTGACGTCCGCGGATATTCAGCACCCCCTCGGCCACGGTGACTTCGAGGGCGTCGGGTTTGGCGCCGGCGAGTTCCGCGATCAGCAGGAGCTCGTTCTCCAGCTCATAGACGTTGATGGGGGGGTATTGCCGCCCCACCCGCAGCCCTTGGAATGAGAGAGAGACGCTGGCCAGCAACTGATCGACTTCGCGTTCGAGGTCGCGAAAGGGGTCCCAGGTCTGCTGTCCCCAACGAAAAATGGCCATGGGCTATCGTCTCCGACGTTGTTCACCCGGTACGACCGGTCGCGACACACCAACTCCAGACAGGCGACGTATCGTGAAGAGCAAAGGACATACCGTCCGGATCGGTTCTCGGCAAGCGGAGTTTGCGAGCCGCAACTCGTTGCCAGATCATCGGTTTCCTGCGTGCGATGACAGCTTTCATGTCGCGTGAGCGCAGAGTCCGCGTTCTCGGGCGTCGAATCAGACCTGTCATACTGGCAGGGGCGACTTGCAGGACCGAGACGCAAACGACGGGAATCGGATTTTTCTTGTTCCTTGGCAAATTAATGATTGACATGTCGAAACCTTCCGATAATATCGTGTGTGGAGACGAACATGACTGCGACGACTGATCTCACCGGATTGACAAGCCTTGACGCCTTGGGAGAGGCGGCGGAGTGCTTGAAGACGTTGGCGCATCCACACCGGCTGCGGATGGTGCAGATGCTGTTGCGCGGCCGCTACACGGTGGGTGAATTGGCGGACGCGTGCGAGATTCCCAGCCATATGGCGTCGGAGCATCTGCGGTTGATGCAGCGCTGCGGATTTCTGGACAGCGAACGCGAAGGCCGCTGCATGTACTACCGCATTGTGGAGCCTCAACTGGCGAAGTTCCTGACGTGTATTGAAGAACGATTCGGCGTTTCAGCCCCGTAGAATTTTTTTGGATTAAACAGTCGATAAGTCGCGACATGTCGTTTGTTTTTGACTGCAAAACGGTCGCACACTCGAAATCAGGAGGAATTGAGAAATGGTACAGACGATCACACCTCAGCAGTTGCTCGAACAGATCCGCAGCGGGAAGCCGGTCGAATTGATCGACGTGCGGACGCCGGCGGAATTCCGGGAAATCCATGTCGAGTGCGCCCGCAACGAACCCCTGGAACGGCTCGATGTCGCCCGTCTGACGGCGTCATATCAAGCGGGATCGGCGAATCCGCTCTACGTGATCTGTCGATCCGGCAGCCGAGGCAAGCAGGCTTGCGACAAGCTGCAGGCGGCAGGGCATCCCTCGGTGGTCAACGTGGAAGGCGGGACTCTGGCGTGCGAAGCGGCCGGGTTGCCCGTCGTTCGCGGTAAGAAGGCGATTTCCCTCGAACGTCAGGTCCGGATTGTGGCTGGGGCGATGGTCGTGATCGGGTCGGCGCTCGGTTTTTTCGTCCATCCGTACTTCATCGGCCTGTCCGCATTTGTCGGCTGCGGCCTGATCTTCGCGGGCATCACCGATACCTGCGGGATGGCGATGATTCTTGCCCGAATGCCCTGGAATCAGTGCGGCTCCGCAACAACTTGCTCGCCGTCGCCTTCCAAGCCGGTGCTCCACAAAGCCAGTTAATCAGGTGCAGAGACTCGTTCCCCGAGGTCGGTGCGTTGGCCTATCCCTCGGCAGTTCCGACTGCTGCTGACGCCCGACCTCGCCGGGAACAATTCCCGACGTTCGAGTGCCTTTTTTCAGGTGCCGTCGCCATGTCTCACGTCATCACCACGCACACGCAAAACTTCACTCGCGACGTTCTGGAGTCCCCCGTCCCCGTCGTGGTCGACTTCTATGCCACCTGGTGCCCGCCCTGCCGGATGCTCGCACCTGTTCTCGACGGTCTCGCGGCGGAGTTCGGCGAGCGCGTCCGGTTCGTGAAGGTGAATATCGACGAGGAGCCGCAGCTTGCACAGGCGGCTCAGATTTCGTCGGTTCCGACACTGCTGATCGTGCAAGGGGGCAAGGTGGTCGATCGCGTTTCCGGGGCTCAGCCGGCGTCGGTTCTCCGCCCGCGCATCTCCCGGTTGCTGCCGGCGGGTACTCGCGTTTCCGCCTGATCGCCCCGGTCCGCCTATCGCCACTGACTTCTTTCGGCCGCAGTCCGTCGGATTGCCGTCGCTGCGCACAACGTCCGTCCGTTGTTCAGAAAGGTCCTCTCATGTTTCTGAAACAGTATTATCTCGGCTGCCTGGCGCATGCGTCCTATATGATCGCCGACGAGGAGACGAAGATCGCCGCCGTCGTCGACCCCCAGCGCGACGTCGCACAATACATTGCCGATGCCGAGCAGAACGGCTGGTCGATCCGACACGTCTTTCTGACACACTTCCATGCCGACTTCCTGGCAGGACACATTGAGCTCCGCGATCGCTGCGGGGCGGAGATTCATCTTGGCATCCGGGGCGAGGCCGAGTACCCGGTGACCGCGGCCCACGATGGCGACGTGATCGAGTTCGGCAAGGTTCGTCTGCAGATTCTGGAGACCCCCGGGCATACGCCCGAGGGGATCTCGATCCTGGTTTACGACCTCGCACTCAGCGACACCCATCCGCACGCGGTGCTGACCGGCGACACGCTGTTCATCGGCGACGTGGGTCGACCGGACCTGCTGGCTTCGATCGGCGTCACCGCCGACGAGCTGGCCGACATGCTTTACGATTCGCTGCACAACAAGCTGCTGCCGCTGCCGGACGACACGCTGGTCTATCCCGCGCACGGGGCCGGCTCCATGTGCGGCAAGAATCTGAGCCAGGAAACCGTGTCGACGATGGGCGAACAGAAGAAGTTCAACTACGCCCTGCAGCCGATGACTCGCGAAGCATTCAAGACTATCGTCACCGAGGAGCAGCCCGAAGCACCGGAATACTTCGTGTTCGACGCCATTCGCAACCGCCAGGAGCGTCCCAGTCTCGACAGCACGCTGACGCAGACTCTCAAGCCGCTGACGGTGTCAAATGTTCTGCAGATGCAGCAGGACGGCGCACAGCTCCTGGATGTCCGCGATGCGATCGACTTCGAAGGCGCTCATCTGCGGGGCAGCCTCAACATCGCTCTCCGCGGCAAGTACGCGACGTGGTGCGGGACCATCATCGGTCACGATCGCCCCATTGTCCTGATCGCCGAACCGGGGGGCGAGACCGAAGCGGCCACGCGGCTGGGACGGATCGGTTTCGACAACGTCGCCGGGTATCTGGCGGGGGGCATGCAGTCGCTGGAGTCGCGACCGGATCTGCTGGAGACCATTGACCGGATTACCGCCGCCGCCCTGCAGGAGCAGCTCGACTCCGAGTCCGCCCCCTATATCGTCGACGTCCGCACCGCGAAGGAGCGCGAGGCCGGTCAGATCGCCGGCAGCCACCATCTGCCGCTGAACCATCTGCGGGAACGCCTCGACGAGATCCCCGCCAATCGGACCGTCGTAATTCATTGCGAGGGGGGCTACCGCTCGGCCATCGCCGCCAGCCTGCTCGCGCAGGCTGGTCGAAGAAACATTCTGGACCTTGTCGGCGGATACAAGGCCTGGACGACGGTCGGGCAGCCTGCGGCCGTCACCTGCTGTTCTCAGGGATAGGCTGCGGCGATCGTCGCGAGTCGTGGAATTGTTCGAACTTGAGAAGGGAAACCGACCGTGGAGCTGCACGCATTGTTGCCCGGCGTGCTTGTCGGCTTCTCTCTCGGGTTGACCGGGGGAGGGGGGGCGATCTTCGCCGTCCCTCTCCTGGTTTATTGGCTGCACGTGGCGCCGCGTGACGCCGTCGGAGTGTCGCTGGCCGCCGTCGCCGCGACGTCGCTGATCGGCTTCTTCGCCCGCTGGCGGAAGGGACTGGTCGAGATCCCCACCGGCCTGATCTTCGCCGCGGCCGGGATGCTGGGCGCCCCGCTGGGCGGCTGGCTTTCCAGCTATATTCCCGACCCGGTCCTGCTGCTGTCGTTCTCGGGATTGATGGCGGTGGTGGCGTGGCGGATGTGGAACAAGTCTCCGCAGCCGACGCTGAATCTGGTCATGCCGTGCGACGACGACCACGGCCCGACCTGTCGCCGGGACCCGGAAGGCAAACTCCGCTGGACTTCCCGCTGCGCTTCGCTGCTGATGGTGGTGGGGCTGGCGACCGGCGTGCTCTCCGGCATGTTCGGCGTGGGAGGCGGGTTCGTGATTGTCCCGGCTCTCATCGCCTTCAGCGGAATGGGGATGCAGCGCGCCGTCGGCACGTCCTTGATGGTCATCACGCTGATCGGGGTCTCGGGCGTTTCGTTCCACCTGCTCGGGGGACGGGAAATCCCCCTGCAGCTCACCGGAGTGTTTGTTGCAGGCGGCATCCTGGGTCTGCTGGCCGGTCAGCGGCTCGCTCTGCGACTCAGCGGGACGACACTGCAACGGACCTTCGCCATCGCCATTATCTTTGTGGCCATGTTCGTCATTACAAAAACTCTCTGGACCTGATTCCTCTTACGGAGCAATGTTCAATGAAGACCCTGATCGCCAGCCTCCTCGGAAGCCTGTTGACGCTTGCTGCGGCCTCTGCCGTGGCGCCGAAGCCGGAAATGATCCATCCGCGAATCGCCGACTACGGCGGCATCGTCCAGATCCCCGGCGCCGTCGAGCCGCCGCGGGCCGGCGCGAAAGTCGTCTTCGACATTACCTCGGAATCCCCCGTCGACAAGCCGCACAAGGGGCTCGAAGCGGTGGCCCGGTATCTCAACCTGACCGCCGGGGCCGGCGTTCCCGTCGAAGGTCTGAAGCTGACGGCGGTCCTGCACGGCGGTGCGGCGAAGACGGTCCTAAATGACGCGGCGTTTCAGGCCGCGACCAAGGTCGAGCAGAACCCGAGCCTCGAACTCATCCGTCGATTGCAGGCCAATGGCGTCGAGGTCCTCGTGTGCGGCCAGGCGCTGGCGCGTCAGGGATACCCCATCGACGGCGTGGTCAAGAACGTCCCGATCGCCGTCTCCGCACTGACCGCCAACATTAACCGCCAGCAGGACGGCCACCTGCCGGTCGCGATTCACTGAAGAACGTTGAGCGTTGAGAGTCGAGCGTTGAGAAAGGCGACGATGCCAGCAGCGTCTTCTCAACGCTCAACGAGGCCGCTGACATCTCCATTGCGTGAAACGCCGCAATCCAGTGAGGTTCATTATGACTGCTATGACTCATCCCCGTATCGTGATCGTTGGCGGCGGGACTGGCGGCATTTCCGTCGCAGCCCGCTTGCGTCGAAAGTTGAAGCAAGCTGACATCACTGTGATCGAGCCCTCCGACAAGCACTACTACCAGCCGATCTGGACGCTGGTCGGCGCGGGCGTGTTTCCGAAGGAAGTCAGCGAACGTCCCGAGGCCTCGGTGATTCCGAAGGGTGTCCAATGGCTTCGCGACGCCGTCGCGTCGTTCGATCCGGACCGCAACGAGCTGACGACGGTCGGCGGACGACACGTCGGCTACGACTTTCTTGTCGTCGCCGCCGGCATTCAGCTCAACTGGGACAAGATCCCGGGGCTCCGCGAAACGCTCGGCCGAAACGGAGTCGGCAGCAATTACAGTTTCGGCACTGTGGACGAAACCTGGAAAGCGATTCGCGAGTTCCGTGGCGGAACGGCTCTGTTCACCATGCCCAACACGCCCGTCAAGTGCGGCGGCGCGCCGCAGAAAATCATGTATCTGGCGGAAGACTATTTTCGCAGGACCGGCGTGCGTGATCAGGCGAAGATCATTTTCGCTTCGGGAGCCGGAAATCTGTTCGCGGTGCCGAAGTACCGGGCCACGCTGGAGAAAGTGGTCGCCCGCAAGAATATCGAGACCCGTTTCAAGACGAATCTGGTCGAGGTTCGTGGCGACGCTCATGAAGCGGTTCTTGAGAACGCAGCGACCGGCGAACGGGAATCCGTTCATTTCGACTTGCTCCACGCGACGCCCCCCATGAGCGCACCGGATTTTATCCGCCAGAGCCCGCTGGCCAATCCGGACGGCTGGGTCGAGGCCGACCGGTCCTCTTTGCGGCATCCTCGCTTCGCAAACATCTTCGCTCTCGGCGACGCCGCCGGACTGCCGACCTCCAAGACCGGGGCCGCGATCCGGGCGCAGGCGCCGGTCCTGGTCGAGAATCTCGCCTGCGCGGTGCAGGGGAAATCGCTGAGCGCAACGTACAAAGGCTACACTTCCTGCCCGCTGGTGACGGGCTACGGCAGCCTGGTTCTCGCCGAGTTCGACTACGAGCTCAATCCGCAGGAGACGTTTCCGTTCGACCAGTCCAAAGAGCGGCATTCGATGTACCTGCTGAAGAAGTACCTCCTGCCGGCGATGTACTGGAACGGGATGCTGAAGGGGTACTTGTAGGGTCTGGAAATGTCGAATGACGAAGGCGGAATGTCGAAAGGAAGACCACGGAGTTTCCGTGGCTGGCCAAACGGACCTCCGACGTCGGACAACTCCTGCGATTCACCGCCTCTCGTGAGGTTGTTCCTTCCCAGGTTTCCTACTAACTTACGTCGCTGTGCGCGGCGGCCGACGGTCGCCAGCGCGACGTGAGGGAGAGACCGGGGAACCGAGGGCGGATGGACTTGCAGCGGCTGGCGGCGGACGAACTGACGATCATGCTGCTGGCCCTCGGGTTGCTGATCGGGGTCGCCCGCATCCTCGGCGAACTCGCCCGGCGGTTTCATCAGCCGGCCATTCTCGGCGAGCTCCTGGCCGGCGTACTGCTGGGGCCGACGGTCTTTGGCACGCTGCTGCCGGACTGGCAAGGCTGGCTGTTTCCTTGGACGGGACCGAACGCCGTCGTCCTGGATGCGATCGGCTCGCTGGCCATCGTGCTGTTCCTGCTGGTTGCCGGCATGGAGGTGGACCTGTCGATTGTCTGGCGGCAGGGCCGCGCGGCGCTCAAGGTCGGCCTGCTGGGGACCATCATCCCCTTCGCCTTCGGCCTCGCTGGCGCCTGGCTGGCGCCAGTCGCCCTCGGCCGGCAGGCCGACGCCGACCCGACGATTTTCGCCCTGTTCCTGGCGACGGCGATGGCCATTTCGGCGCTCCCCGTCATCGCGAAAACGCTCATGGACCTGGATCTCTACCGCACCGACCTCGGCATGGTCGTCGTCAGTGCGGCGATCTTCAACGACCTCATCGGCTGGACAGTCTTCTCGCTGATTCTGGGGATGATGGGGACCCGCGGGGCCGGGCTGAGCATTGGCGCCACGCTGGTCTGTACGCTCTGCTACGCCGGTGGAATGCTGACCGTCGGCCGCTGGCTGATGCACCGGGTTCTGCCGTTTCTGCAGGCGTATACGCACTTTCCGGGAGGAGTGCTCGGCTTCGCCGCCACCATGGCGCTGTTCGGGGCCGCCCTGACCGAGTTCATCGGCATTCACGCGATTTTCGGGTCATTCCTGGTCGGCGTGGCGCTCGGCTCGTCGCCTCACCTGCAGGAACGAACCCGAATGATGATCGACGAGTTCGTGTCGTTCATTTTTGCGCCGGTGTTCTTCGCCAGCATCGGTCTGCGTGTCAACTTTGTGACGCACTTCGACACTTCGCTGGTGCTGCTGGTTCTGGGACTGGCGTGTGCGGGCAAGCTGCTGGGGGCCGTGCTCGGCGCTCGCTGGGGGGGCATGGCGCTCCGTGATCAGTGGGCGGTCGGCATCGCCATGAATGCCCGCGGCGCGATGGAGATCATTCTGGGAACGCTGGCGCTGGAGGCCGGCATCATCCGCCAGCGACTCTTCGTGGCGCTCGTCGTCATGGCCATCGTCACCAGCGCCGCCAGCGGACCGCTGATCCGCCGGATCCTGCGCCGGCAAGTTCACCGGCCCCTGGCGTTCCTGTCTCCCAAGCTGTTTCTGCGGAACCTGGCGGCGGAGTCCCGACGGGAGGCCATCCGGGAACTGGCTGCGGCGGCGGCCGCGCAGAGCGGGCTCGACGCCGATCAGATCGAAGCCGGCGCCTGGGCGCGCGAGCAGATTGCGGCGACCGGGATCGGGCACGGCGTCGCACTGCCGCACCTCCGCAGCCCGGACGTCCGGGAACCGGTGGTGGTGGTGGGGCTGTCGGAGGCCGGCGTCGATTTCGACGCCCCCGACGGTCAGCTCGTCCACGTCATGTTTCTGCTGGTCACTCCGGCGGGCGATCCCACCGTGCAGCTCGAACTGTCCGCCGGCATCTCCCACCTCTTCCGCGACCCCCACAGCCTGGAACGTGTGCTGCGCGCGGAAACCTACACGGAGTTCGTGGCGGCATTGAAAGTCGGAGACTCCAAGTAGCTGTTGCTGAGACGTCCCGCTGCGCCGCAATCAACTGCAAGGGAGATCGGGGACCGAGTGATTTGCCTGGCGCGGCGGATGTCGCCGCTACGGGAGCGTTTTGCCGGCTCGGACTTCGAATCTTCCGAAGCAGCGTCTACCATACCCACGTGCGTCGCGACAGAGACGTCGCGGCGCAGGGGTCTCAACCGGAGGACGTTCGGATGCCGCCCGTTCTGCTGTTCCTGCTGGCGGCCATCCTGCCCGGGATCTGGGGCTGGGGAACGTACTGGCTGATGAAGCGTTTCTGGCCGCTCGACGAATCAGCAGCATCGCATTCATCGCTTCCGTCGGGACGGCCGGTCGACTACCAGATCTGAAGGATCCTGCCGTGTCTCCGGAACTGCAGGAGTTTGCACGACTGGCTCCGCTGGGACTGCTCGTCGGCGCGTATGGCACGCTGGTCGGCGCCGGCGGCGGTTCGGTGCTGGTGCCGATTCTGCTGATCGCTCTGCCGCACGAGTCCCCGGCGACGATCACCGCCATCGCCCTGGCGGTGGTCTTCTTCAACGCGTACTCCGGGACCATCGCCTATATGCGGCTGGGCCGGATCGACTACCGGGCCGGCACGCTCTTTACGCTGGCCGGGCTTCCCGGAGCCGTCCTGGGGACGCTTCTGGTGCACAATATTCCGCGAAGCCTGTTTGACCCGCTGTTCGGCCTGCTGCTCGTGGGGATCGGCGGTTTTCTGATGGTCAGTCCCGTGGGTTCCGCGAGCCGCGTACCGGACGGTGAAACCGCGGCCGTGAAGGACGGGCGGATGCTCGTCGGTTCGCTGGGGAGCGCCTATATCGCGGTCTTCTCCAGCCTGCTCGGCATCGGCGGCGGGATCATCCACGTCCCGTTCCTGATCCGCGGATTGCGGATGCCGCCCCACATCGCCACGGCGACCTCGCACTTCGTGCTGACATTCATGGCGCTGACCGCGACGGCGACGCACATCGTGCTGGGAGAGTTTGAGCGCGGGGTGGCTCAGACCCTGTCGCTGTCGATCGGCGTCATGATGGGCGCCCCGCTGGGAGCGGCTCTCTCCGCCCGCCTGCAGGGCTCGCTGATCGTCCGGCTGCTGGCCCTGGCGCTCTGCCTCGTGGGCGTGCGTCTGCTGGCGCGGACGCTGGGGTGAGTTGCGGAAAAGACGAATGACGAAGGCGGAATGTCGGAAGACGGACAAACTCACTTCGCCCGATTTTGCGGCAACGGTGATCGAATTCTCAGATTTTCAAGTCGTCCTCTGCCAATTTCAAAGCGGCGAGTCGAACTCGGTCGCTAGTTGGAATCCGGTGTTTTGGAAATCTGCTCCATCTGCACTTTGCGCGACTCCGTCTCCATGTCTGCCCAACCAAAGCACCCGAATGAAAAGTGCGGCTCGTTCGTCTTTGCGTGAACGCGATATATGATTGCTATGTGGCGGAGAGTGTTGCAGATGTCGTGCATCACGGCAATTACATCCGTTGGAGGTCTGCCAGGCACACCGACGTCAACAGAATGATCGTATGACTCACGCATTCGAGACACACATTCGGCCGTATGTTTCTTGTCGATCGTCAGTAGCCGGCGTTGAGCACGAAGATACTTGGGGTCAGTTCTCGCTTTTGTCGGATCGTCGGTGTGCGCATAGCAATTGCGAATCTCTCTCGCGTAGTCCAAGGCTTTGAACATTGTGAGAGTAATCAGGCCAAACGCATACGATGCATTAATCTTTGCTGAGAACGAACCCAACGGCTTAAAACTGTCGAACAGAAGCTTGTCTGCGTCTCCGAATCGACATAGGCTGCGAAGCATTTCCGCCAGATGAGTGTCCATGCGAGATGTTAGAATGAGAGCCGCATACTCTTCTGCAAGCGTAATTGCGGCAATCGTCGGTCTGCAGGCGTCGATAGCGATTTCTTCCATTTCATCGCTGCCTCGCGCATAGTCTTCAATTGAGAAGTGATAGAGCTTCCGTGCCAATTCTTCAAAGTGTGGCAACGAGGACTCATTCATGGTGATATCCGTCGGATAGAGTGCGCATATGCTATATAACGAAAACGAACCGCCGCGCGCATCAGGCCGCACATTCCGAGGCGGATGTTGAAGATTTCAAGTAAACGGTCTCAATAGTCCACGAGGCAAGGCTCAGGGCGGGTGTCGAGCGAGGTTCCGACTCTATCGTCCGCCTTGTTTCGGATGAGCGCCAGGCGGGCTGGTTCCGGAGACAGGCGGCTTGTAGTCGCCGATGATCGTTTTCACCGGACAGACCGCAAAAATGGGACATTTCTTGCAACCGACGGCGAGAGCGACGGGACAGACGGTCATGATGCGATTCCCTTCAGAAGAGAGGAGCGGAACGGAGAAACCGTTTCGCTCCTCTCAGCATAGCGAGAATCGAGAATGCATGGCGGAGATCCTTGGCCGGTCTCTCCGAATGCCGCGGAAACGGATGGCGATGCGGTCGGGGGAGTCCGGCCGGCCATTGATGACGTGGAATCCGCAGCAGAGCGAGGCAAAGAGTCCCGTTTTGCGGCGGAGTCGGAGCGAAGTCGGAGCTCCTACCAATCGTCGTCCTCGTCATCATCGTCATCGGATTCGCCGATGGACTCCGACACGCGCGCCAGGTGCTCTCGCTCGGACTCCGTCATGTGGGAGCGGTTCCAGACCAGGAAATCCGCCTGCTCAAGATCCGACAGATCGTAGATATCCTCCATACCGATGCCGACGACCTGATCTTTCCAGACCGCCATGGAAAGACCATGCTCGACGTCCCAGTCGACTTGCCAACTGAGCAAAAGTATCGAGAGTCCCTCGCAGTGATGTTTTGTAAAACTCACACTGTCGAGTGCCGCGAGTGCCGCCAGTTCGTCGACGCTCGCGGCTTCGGGGCAGTCGTTGTCGTCAAACCACTCCTCATCGGAGGTGCGAGCGACGCGGTAGTATCGCAACAGGGCCTCAGCGACGTTGCCGCAGATCCGGACCTGGTGCTCCTGAAAATTCTGATAGGCAGCGACCTGTTCTTCCGACGGCGTCCCGTTGCGAATCTTCTCAAACGCTACCTCGAAGACACCCAGTGCTCTCAGGCCATCGAAGATCTGGTTTTCGCGGCAATGTTTGACCAGCTTGCCTGGAACCTCTTTCCAGCTCTCAACAAGTTTGCGTTCGTTGTCGTCGAGGTGATTCAGCGCGTCCGCCGACAATCCCGCGACAAATTGTTTCAGGGGAGGAATCTCGCGAAAGCACAACAGCGATTCTTCCCATTCATCGGGAACGAGGCGACCGACAACGGGATGAGTGATGGCCTTGAGCTTCATCAGCACCTCACTGAGTTGGTTGGAGAGATCGAAAAGCACGGTCACAAATTGCGAAAGTTCGATTTCGGAGACTCGAGTGTGGCTGGGCGATGCTGTCTGAAAGGAGCCGCGTCGTCGCCTGCCTGCCGACGGTCAGGGCGTAACGCCGGCCAGCTCTATCTCACCCGCGGCCCGACCACTTTCAGCCGCTCCGCTGCATATTTCCCCGCCGGGCTGTCCGGCGCCGTTTCCACGAGCCGTTGATACGTTTCCGCGGCCGCCTTCCACTTCTTCGCCTGTTCCGCGTCGCGAGCCGGAGCCACCAGCCTGGCCTGCTCCAGCAGCGGTTTTCGGTCAGCATGCTCCTCGATCCCCTTCAGAGCTGCCGCAATCGGCGCCTTCGCAGCCTCGTAGGTCCCGAATTCTCGCTCCAGATCCAGGAACGCCAGCACCCCGTCGAACGCGGCGTCCCCGTCGGAAAGCTGCTTCTCGGCGGCCTCGATCCGTCGCGTCGCCTCGGCCACCAACTCTTCGCCGAGCCGGTCGAACAGCAGCGCGGCGGCCGCATAGCTGCCGGTGCCGTGATGGTCCTGAACGAGGGTCGCCAGCTTTGCGAAGTCCTTGCGCTTATGCGCCTGCTCGGCGAGCCTGGCGTCCCGGACGAGAGCCTTCATAGTCTTGTCGTCGAGCAGCTTGCCGGATTGATCGAGCTGCTTCGTGAGGAACCCCTGCAGATCGCGCGGCTTGCCGGCATCGCTGTAGAGCAGTTTGCCGTCGGCGCGGACGAAAAACACCGCGGGGATGCCGCTCTCTTCGAACTGGAACGTCTGTCGCAGGTCGGGCCAGTCGCGCGAGGCCGTGTCGACTTTGACCACAAACATCTGGTTCACCAGCGGCTGGAGCGCCGGATCCGACGCCAGCTCCTGCGACATTTCCCGGCAATAGATGCAGTCGACGCTGCCGGCGATGATCAGCGCCGGCTTGCCGGTGGCCTGCATGTTCAGAAACAGCGGCGAAACCGCCGGCTTGCCCCCCTTGCGCACCTGGGCTGATGCTGGTTGCGCACCCATCAGCAGTCCCGCGATCGCCAGCCCCAGTAGTCCGCACCTCATGGCAGTCTCCCGACCGATGGAAACAAATATCCAGTTCCGATGAATATGCCATCGACGTTGCATCTGTGCAAGACTTTCGATCCGCCATTCGGATCTGCCATTGAGCAACGTCGTTCTCGACGTGGGCGATCCTGTCGTCCGATGTTGCGCCTCGCCCCCTTGCGTCACATCGCACCACGCATCAGGATAGTCGCATCTCTTCTTTCTGATTCGACTCCTTTCGATGAGCTTCCGTGATGTCCACTCCTGCCCCGTCCCGTCGTGAGTTCCTGGAACGCCTGACCCTCGGTTCGACCGCCCTGGCCGGCATGGGGCTCGCGGGATGCGCCGGTCAGCCTGCTGGGGAAGCCGTCACCGGTTCTGGCGGCGGCCAGAAGCCCCTCAGGGCCTGCTTTTCGAACGCCGGGCTGCAGAGTACCTGGTGTACCCAGGGAAAGCGGACGGCGGAGCTGTGGGGCAAGCTGCTCAATGTCGAAATCGAATGGGTCGACGGCGAATTCGACCCCGAACGGCAGCGGAACAAGATCGACCTGATCGCCGGGCAGAACTTCGATTTCTGCTGCTTCCAGGCGGTGCAGATCGACTCGCTTGTCGAGCCGGTCAAGCAGCTCAAGGAACGGGGGATTCCGGTCATTTCGATGGATACGCTCGTCGTCGAAATGAGCAAGATGCGCGACGTCGGCGTCTGGTGCGAAGTGATGCCCGACCACGTGAAGATGGCCGAAATGAGCGCCGGCTACATGCTGCAGAAGATCGGCGGCAAGGGGAAAGTGATCCACATCGGAGGGCTGAGCGCGCACAGCGGCGCCAAGGACCGCGACCAGGGCTTCCGGAATGTCGTCGCGAAGTACCCCGAGGTCGAAGTGGTCGGCGGCGGCGTCCGCTGGTGCGACTGGAAGAAGGAAAAGGCCCGCGAAACGTTCGAAGCGCTGCTGCAGCAGGAGACGACGCCGATCGCCGGCGCCTTCTTTCACAGCGACGACATGGCCCTGGGCTGCATTCCGTCGCTGAAGAATTCGATCCACAAAGACATGGTCGTGGCCGCCGTCGACGGACAGAAGGAAGGCCTCGACGCGATCAAGTCGGGCGATCTCGCCTCGACCGCCGTCAATCCGGTCTGCCTGATTCACCAGATGGCCCTGATCGTCGGCCAGTTCATCGTCCGCAACAAGGAGGCGATCGAGACCGTGCCCGAGGTGATCATCACCCCCGGTCCGCTGGTCACCCGCGACGACCAGCAGACGCTCGACGCGATGTATTACCTCTCGGCGGACGCTCACTGTCTGGTGTAGAATTGCGGCGTGTCCTTTTGTGGAGAAGCAGCGTGCCGCCAGTGCAAAGCTCGGAAAAAAACAATCCCGTGATCGACGAAGCCAGGCCGCAGAAAGTCTCTCGCTGGGCGGCGATCGCCGGCCGGTGGAAGTTCCATGCGGGCGAAGCCGTGTACGGAGAAAGTCCGTTAAGTACGGCTGAGGCAACATTTGAACCACCGGGAATGGGGGCAGAGTTTGGGATCGCACTGGCCTCAGGGACATTTCGCGACGGACGAATCCGAACTGTCGTCCGGTTGAGCCGTTGCCGCGGCACGACGGCGGGTATTCTGTTCGGCTTTCGGAATCGGGGCGAACGCTATTATGCAGCCGGTCTTGGGGGATTCGACCGCGGCTATGGAATTCTGAGCTTTGATCCCGGAGTTGGCTGGCGATCGGTCACTGCCGAAGGTTCGATTGCCAATTTGTCAGAGAACGAAGATTACACGATGACGCTGAGCTTGGCCGGCCAGTCGGCGACTCTCACCGTTAATGGCGTTGATGTGATTTCCCAGTACATCCTTCCGGAACCGCTGGAGGGGGCTGGGTTCGGGCTCTTCGCGTTTGGTTCGGCCCCCATGACCTTCCGGGACACCGAGGTCTCCAGGAGACAGCCGCAGGTCTTCGTGGTGATGCCCTTCAAAGAGCCGTTCGATACGTTCTACAACAAGGTGATCCAGCGAGTTGCCAAGGCCGAAAAGTTCGACGTGAAGCGAGTCGATGAAATCCAGGGCCCAGGAAACATCCTTGAAGACATCCGTCGACAGATTCAGGAAGCTCACGTCATTGTTGCGGAAATCAGTTCGCCGAATCCCAATGTGTTCTACGAGGTCGGTTACGCGCACGCGTTGAATAAACCCGTGATTCTGCTGGCTCGTCGGGCCGATGTCGATCAACTGCCGTTCGACCTCCGTCCCTATCGGGTGATCTTCTACGACGACACGATCGGTGGGAAAAGTGAAGTCGAGCGTGCCTTGAAACTGCATCTGCGGGCCGTCCTCTATGACAAATAGTCCGTCGTCAGCGGAAGCGCGACCCCTGCTCGACTGTCAGGCCATCACCGTCCGCTACAGCGGCGTGCCGGCGCTGCAGGACGTCGACTGGGATGTCCGTCCGGGCGAAGTTCACGGCCTCGTCGGCTGTAACGGCGCCGGCAAGAGCACGCTGATGAAAGTCCTCGCAGGCGCGGTGCCGCATTACGAAGGGCAGATCCGCGTCGACAGCCGCGAAGTCCGGCTGGAGTCGCCGCGCGATTCGCTGAAGCTCGGCATCGCGATGGTCTATCAGGAGCTGTCGGGTATCGGGCAGCTTTCCGTGGCGGAGAATCTCTGTCTCGGCCGGCAGCCGCTGAACCGCTGGGGGACGGTCGACTGGTCTGCGATGCGCCGCCGGGCGGAAGAGTGCCTGGCCGAGCTGCAGATTCAAATCGACGTCCGGCGGCGGCTCGATTCCTATCCTCTGGTGATCCGCCAGATGGTCGAGATTGCCCGCGGCCTTCACAGCGGCGCGCGGATTCTGATTCTGGATGAGCCGACCAGCGCGCTCAGCCTGCCGGAAGCCCGCCGGCTGTTCGAACTGATGGACCGGCTGCGGCAGCGCGGCGTGGCGATGGTGTTTATCAGCCATTTTCTCGAAGACGTCCTCGCCGTCTGCGACCGCGTCACCACGTTGCGCGACGGTCGGCAGGTCGATACGCAGCCGGCCAGTGCGCTGACCCGGCATGCGATCATCGAACGGATGGTTGGCAAAGAGGGGGACGCCGCGAATGAAGAAACGGTCGAAGCCACGTTGCCCTCCCCGTCGGCGGCAGCCAGTCGCCTGGACGTGCAGCACTTCTCACGCTCAGGCCTGTTTGATGACGTGTCCCTCAGTGTGAAAGCCGGCGAATGCCTCGGACTCTACGGCTTCGTGGGAGCCGGCCATCAGGAACTGGTGCAGGCCCTGGCGGGAGCCGTGACTCCCGAATCGGGGCAGCTTCAGCTCGACGGCCAGAAACTCCGTACGGGAGATGTTCCGGCGGCGGTCCGGTCCGGCGTGGTGCTGGTGGCGGCCGATCGGGGCCGAACGGTCGCCCGGCATGCGCCGGTGGCTCACAATGCGACTCTGGCACACCTGTCGCGCACGCTGGGGCGCTGGATCACCCGTCGCCAGGAATACGTCGCCTGCCGGCCGCTGCTGGAGCGGGTCGGCTGCCGACCGCCGAACCCGGCGCTGAAAGCCGGTTTGCTTTCGGGGGGGAATCAGCAGAAGGTGGTTTTTGCCAAGTGGCTGCTGGGGCCGATCCGCGTGCTGCTGCTGGAAGAGCCGACGCGCGGCATGGACGTCCATGCCAAATCCGAAGTGATGCAGCTCGCTGCCGAGCAGCAGCGGAGTGGGGCGGCGGTCATCCTGGCGTCGACCGAACCCGAACTGCTGCTGGCCCACGCAGACCGGATCCTGACGATGTCGCGCGGCCGGATCACGCGCGAATTCCATTCGGGCAAAGTGACGCGGCAGGATCTGCTGCATGCGGCGGAGTTATCGTAAGACAAGACGAAGAGGATTCACCGCGGAGACGCGGAGGACGCGGAGAAAGGCCTGAGATGAGAAAGAATTCCGGAAAGTGAAAAGTGAGTATTGAGTAGTGATGAGTGCAAAGTCACGGAGAGTGCCATCCACCGTTTAGCGACATCGCTTCCATTTTGCACGACTCACTCATCACGACTCACTTTTCGCTCTACTGAGTCTTCTGAGTCATTTCTCCGCGACCTCTGCGTCTCCGCGATGAAACTTCCCGATTGACATTTCCATAGCCTCTCGAGGACGGCATGACAGCCTCTGCGAAGACTCCCGAGCTGCCTTTGCAGCGGCGTTATGACATCGCCGACTTTGCGCCCTTCATCACGCTGGCGGTGCTGATGGTCCTGTTCAGCGTGGTGGCGGAGAATTTTCTTTCGCTGCGCACGCTGACGATCATGCTGCAGCAGGGGGCCGTGCTGGCGATCGTCGCTACCGGGCTGACGTTCGTCCTGCTGGCGGCGGAGATCGATCTTTCCGTGGGCATGGTGGCCCTGCTGGCGGCCTGCCTGTGCGGCGTCCTCTGGGAGCAGCCCTGGGCTGCCGGGCCGCAATCGCTGGCTGACGGGCCTCCGCCGGTCGTTTCGCTCTGGACTCTGCTGCGAGTTCTCGTGCCGCCTCTACTGCTGGTGCTCGCGCTTGGGGCCTTGACCGGCGTGCTCACGGTCAGCTCGGGGTTGCCGAGTTTTATCATCTCCCTGGCGATGATGAATATCGCGCTGGGACTGTCTCGCTTTCTGACCGGCAGCCGGAAGTTCTCCGTGCCGCAGCTGCTGCAGGAACTGGGGAACGGCTCCTGGCAGTTGCCGCTCGGCTTCCGGTGCCCGAAGAGCGCCGCCGTGGCCGCGGTCGTGCTGCTGGTTGCGCACCTCGTGCTGCAGCATCTGCGGTTCGGCCGGTTTGTCTACATGACGGGAGGGAATCGGGAAGCCGCCCGGCTGTCGGGTGTTCCCACCAATCGCATCATTGTGGCGTGTCTGTCGATCTCAGCGGTGACAGCGGGGCTGGGGGGCATGCTCAATGCCGGCCGGCTCAACAGCGTGAGCCTCGATCAGAACGCCGACCTGCTGCTCAACGCAGTCGCCTGTGTGGTCCTCGGAGGGACGAGCCTGTTCGGCGGGGAAGGGGGGATCGGCCGGACGCTGATCGGCGTGGCGACCTTCATGGTGCTGCAGGTCGGGCTGAATCTGATCAACGTTGTCCGGCTGGTGAAGTCCTGGCCCCTCTCGCCGGCATGGAAGGAGTGGGCGCTGCAGTCGTCGGTGGTGACGCAGTTCGACATGCTCCGACCCTTCCTGCTCGGCGTGGCCCTGCTGCTGGCGCTGGTGATTCAGGGACGATTACTGGCCCGGCGAAGAGGATGACGGAGTGGAAAGCGGTGGACTGAGAGCGGAAAGCCGGAGAGAAGAGCGAGGCGGAGCCTCGCGAAGAGGCGATCCCAGGCGGAGCCTGGGATCGAGCAGGGAATTCAGCGACGGCTGACAAATCGCCAAGAACAAATCACCAAAGACCAATGATAAGAGAGCCCCGGCGATCCTGGGGATCGCCGGGGCTCTCTGCTCAGTGGAGCTGGCCCGCACCTGCTGGACGGTTTGTCTTACTTGGCTTTCTTCTTTCCCTTGGCGGGCTTGAGCTTGGCTTTCTGGTCGTCAGTCAGGAAGCTGTGCAGCTTCTCCTTGATCTTGCCCTGGTAGGCGGCGACTTCCTTCTGCGCCGCGTCCCATTCCTTCTTCTGAGCTTCGGTCAGCTTCAGGGCGGCGTCGACAGCGGCCTTGGCGTCTTTGCCCTTAAGGCCGTCCGCCTTGTTCTTGGCGCCGACTTCCTTGCGGGCGGCTTTCTGCTCGGCCGTCAGGATGTCGCTCTGCTTCTTCATCAGTGCCTGCAGACCCGGACCCAGCTCCTTCTTGAGGGCGGCGACTTTCTCCTGCTGCTCCGCGGTCAGTTCGATTTCCTTGGGGAGCTGGAACGCCTGGGCGGCCGGTCCCTGCAGTTCGCCCTTCTTCTTTTTGCCCTTCTCCTGGGCCACACCCGGAACGGCCAGTGCGCACACCAGACCGAACGCCACGACGCCACTCAACAGCTTGCTCATCCGAAGTCTCTCCTGGAAAAATGTCCGATCACCGCTAAAAAGAAGCTCTGAATACCTTCGAAGCCATTTCACCTCAGCAATAGGCAGCCCTGCCTGAGTCAAGGAGAAACGCAGAAGTTGTGAATCTCCGGGGCTTCGCGAAGCCGCTCCAGCCCCGGTCACCCGTCTGCGCGAATGTCCCCTGAATCTGCGCTTACGCGAACAGCTCGGGAATCACGTTGCCGTCTCGCACAATCATCACCGGCCGCCCGATGTTCGTTTGGTATTCCTTCTTCGGATCGATGCCCAGATTGTGGTAGAACGAAGCCGCCACATCATCCGGCGAATGCCCGTCGCCGACCGGCCCAAGCCCCTTCTCGTCGCTGGCGCCGATGACCCGGCCCGGCTTCACGCCGCCGCCCGCCATCAGCATGAACATCGCCCGCGCGTAGTGGTCGCGTCCGACCCGCTGCGTGTTGATCTTCGGCGTCCGGCCGAATTCGCCCGTTACGAAGACGGCGGTCGATTCCAGCAGACCTTTCTGGTGCAGGCCGTTCAGCAGGGCCGACAGCCCGGCGTCGAGCGGCGGCAGCAGGTTGTTCTTCAGCCGCGTCCAGCCGTCGTTGTGAGTATCCCAGCCGCCGTTCTGGATCGTGACAAACCGCACGCCCGATTCCACCAGCCGGCTGGCCAGCAGGCAGCTCTGACCGAACGGCGTGTCGCCGAACTGCTCGGCAAACGACGGGGATTCGAGGGCCGTGTTGAAGGCATCCCGCGCCCGCCGGGACGTGATGATGGTATGGGCCTGCTCCGAGAACCGGTCCAGACCATCCAGAAGCTGGCTGTCCTTCTCAACGGCCCGGAAAGTCTGGTCCAGATCGCTCAGCAGATTCTGCCGCCGTTCAACTTCCGTGACCGTCAGGCCACCGCCGAGCGAAACGCCGCGGACGCTGTAGGGCTGGCCCGCCTTCGGCGTCGAACCGGTGCTCAGCGCGGCGTAACGAACCCCCAGGTAGCCGGTCTTCTGGGCGGTATTGGGAATCGCCACGTTGGCCGGCAGCTCTTCCGGCCCGCCCAGTTCTTTGCTGATGACCGCGCCATAGCCGGGGAATTCGAGCGAGGGAATCGGCCGGTTACCGGTATTCACATATTGCGAGCCCAGTTCGTGAGCCGCCAGCGAATGCGTAATGCCGCGCAGGATGACGAACTTGTCCATGCTCTGGGCAAGCTTGGGCAGGTGCTCGGAGATTTCGATTCCAGGGATGTTGGTCTGGATCGGGTTGAATTCGCCCCGATACTCCGACGGAGAGTTCGGCTTCATGTCGAACGTGTCGAGGTGCGTCGGCCCCCCCGCGAGATTGATGAAGATCGCCGACTTCGCCTTCGCGCCGGTCGCTTCCGCCGCCTGCGACCATTGCAGGTAATTGGCCAGCGTCACTGCCGAAGTTCCCAGAACACCCACGCGGAGGAAATCCCGCCGCTGCATCCCATCACAGGTCCGGTGCACCGCCATGAGTCAGGATCCTTTCTGAAGTTCGACGGGGAGCTGACCCCGCCCGCTGTTGTCTGTCGAAAATGATTTCTGGAGTCGAGTGTCTCGGGTTCCGTGCAGGCTGCAAGCGACAGGTTCGCCGGTCATCAGTGATTGACCACGAATTCTTTGGTATTGAGCAGCGCCCACAACAGATCCCGAGTGGCCACTGCCAGATCGCCGTTCTCGTGGAAGTACGCCGCCGCCCGCTTGGCTTCGTCATCCACCGGCGGGCGATTCAGCGTCCGCAGGTAAGCCTGGTTCACGATCGAGGCGATCTGCGCTTCGTCGCGGACGGCCACCTTCTCGTCGTCGGCCTTCTCGGCAATTTTCCGCAGCTCCGCCGCCCGCTTCTTCGCGGCCGCCAGTTCCTGCTCGGCCTGTTTGACCAGCTCGTCCTTCCCGTTAGCCTTCGCCTTCTTCAGGCGGTTCTCCATCCGATCGACGACCCGCTCGGCGTTGCGCCGCGCGGTGGCGGATTCCTCCTCCAAATCGGCGGCGGCCGACGAACCCCGGACCATCTGATCGACCCAGCCTCCCTTGCGGCTGATCATCGTCAGCAGTTCCTGGTCGTTCTTCAGGTAGACCGTCTGCAGCAGGCTGGGCTCCATCGAGCGGTCGCAGTCGCAGTTGCTCTCGCGGATCGACCGGCCGAACACGGTCAGGGCGTAATTCGCGTTGCCACGGCCCTGCGGCGAAACGATCGGATCGGCGACAGCCCGCCCCTTCACGCTGGACTGCAACTTGGCCGCCTCTTCGTCGCTGGCCGTCGCGACACGGATCGCGTCGTAAGTCACCTCGGCCGGAATCCGCCGGGGAACCGCCCGGGCGAAGTTCCGTTCGTCGAGCCGATTCGTCTCGTTCGTCTGCCAGCTCAACTGGTAGGTCCGGCTGTTGGCGATTTCCCGGTGCAGCCACTTCATGTCGTAGCCGTGCGCCTGGAACTGATCCGCCAGATAATCCAGCAGGGCTTCGTTGCTGGGCGGATTGGCCAGGCTCAAATCGTCCGGCGGTTCGACGATCCCGACGTTGAAGTACCCGGCCCAGACCCGGTTCACGATAGCCCGGGCGAAGTAGGGGTTGGCGTCGTCCCGCATCCAGTCCATCAGCGCTTGCCGGGGATCCTCCATTTCGTCAATCTTGATCTCGTCGCCCCCCAGGACCGTAGCCGTCCGACCTGCGACCAGTTGCGGCCGTTTCTTATTCTTGTCCTTCTTCGCGTCCGCCCGTCGGTTCGGATTCTGCGGAGCGGGGATGAACGTCTCCCGGTACGGAACCGTCTTGCCCTGATTGACGAGCTTGATCAATTCGTTGGCCTGCTGATTGGCGTTCTGGTTCTTCGTATCAACTCCCAGATCAGCCATCATCTTCTGCTCGTCATCGCGAGTGCCCGGTGCGGAACCGTACGTGACGCGGGCGAAGAATCCTTCGAACCTGTCAAAGTCGTCCTTGGTCCATTGATCGAACGGATGCTTGTGGCACTGGGCGCACTGGATCCGCACCCCCAGGAACGAATAGGCAAATCCCAACGCCCGCTCTTCGGTGGACCTGAAATTCGACCGGCTCCAGTAATACGGCAGATAGGGCTGATCGGCGAACGAGGCCTCGCCCTCCTTGTGCTGATAGCTGCTCATCCGCTTGCAGTAGTCCTCGTACGACTCGTCGTCGAGCCGGCTGCGGGCCAGCACGATCCCTTCGACGATCTCGTCATACGGCATGTTCTTCTCGAACCGGACCCGGACCCATTCGTACCAGGCCTGCGACGCAACCGTCCGACGGTCCGGACCATTGTTCTGGTTGTAACGCTCGTTATTTCCCGTCCAGTCGCAGAACTTCGTCGCCCACCAGGCGGCGTAGCCGGGACGTTCCAGCAGCTCGTCGATCTTCTTGGCTCGCTTGTCGGCCGATGCGTCCGCCAGAAACGCCGTCGTCTCGACCGCCGTCGGCAGCGTGCCAGTCATGTCCAGCGACACGCGTCGCAGGAAGTCGGCGTCGCTGTTCAGTTCCGACGGGACTTCCCCCAGCTTCTTCAGCTTCTCGACGACCAGCTCGTCGATCTTCGTCGGTGTCGGCACGCTGGGATAATTCGGCCCAATCTTGTCGGACACCGGATGAATCACCGGAATCGGCACGACCCCATTGTCGTAGAAGGCGACGACATGCGAATCCCCCGGCCCCGTCGCAGTCACCTTGCCGGACTGTTCGATCGTCGCCACCTGGTCATTGTTGCTCTGGAACCGGCACAGCGGCGTCACATCTTCCCGCGTTCCGTCCGACCAGACGGCGATCGCCTTGAGCTGCCAGGTGTCGCCCCGCTGTTTCGCCACCAGTTCGCCGGGCGTGACTTCCAGCTTCACGAACTCTGCGGTCTTGTCCGTGACGCCGACGGCGCCGTCCTCCAGCCACTTCCGCATCACGCGATACTGCCAGGTCCCCTTTTCGAGCCGGGTGCCCCCCTCGTGAGGAATTTCCTGCAGCGGCTTGGTGAGGACCAGGCTCTGAACCGGCTCGGCCTTGTTGATCCGCGGCTCATCGCCGGCCAGCAGGTTCTCGTGGTCGGCTTTGAAGTCGTATCCGAACAGAGACAGGCGGAATCCCCCCTGTCCCTGGAACGACCCGTGGCAGGCCCGGCCGTTGCAGCCCAGTTTCCCCATCAGCGGAACGACATGCTGCCGGAAGTCGGGCTGCTCCTTCACCGCGTCGTCGCCGTACCGCGTGTCGATCGGCGCCCGTTCGTCAGCCCCCGGCAGGTTCGTTGCCGCCGCCATCAGGAAGGCGATCGACCAAGTGCATCGCATGTTCATATTCTGCAAATCCTTGCACACCGCGTTCAGACTGCTGCATTCAGACCTGGGACGAGAGAACGACGCGCAGAGCGGCCCGTCTATTCTCTCACTTCCGCCCTTTTTCCGGTTCGGCCCCCGCGGGCTTGGCCACTGCGGAGCTGGCTCCCCCCTTGCTCCCCTTCGGCTTCGTCTTGGCCCGCGCCTGCGCGGCCGGGATCCCCTTCTTTAGGCTCGCCAACTCCCGGTCGACGGCCCCGTCGGGGTTCTTCTCGGCATCCGCGAGAAGGCTCCGGATCTTGTCCAGGCGTTTCTCGATTCGATCCCGCTCCGTTCTCAGAAGTTGCAGTCGCAGGTCCTGGCGCTCCCGGACCATCGCACGTAACTCCGATTCGAGCTGCGGATCGTCATTCATCGCCATTCGCGCCAAAGTCAGCCGGATTCGCGAGGTCAGCTTCCACTCGTTCAGTTCCGCTTCGTAACGCTCCGGCTGCCGCTCGCGATTCTTCTCCAGCCGGTCCCGCGTCCGGTCCAGCTCGGCGACCGCGTCGGCATACTCCCTCGGAGCGTTCTCCTGAAGCTGTTTCAGCAGTTTGGCCAGTTCCGGGTGGTGTTCTTCGGCGAACTTGCGCGCCGCCCGCTCCCGGTCGGACGGCAATGTCGTCGCCGTCTCACGCCGGGCGGTCTCCTTTTTCGCCTTTTCCTTCTCCGGCGACTTCTTTTCTGGCGATTTGCCGCCCGGAGACTTGGACGATTCTTGCGCCGTCAGCCCCGGCGGGACCGCCGTCAGACACGCCAGCAGAATGAGCCAGAGGAGACGTTGCACGAATCAGTTCTCCTGCACGGGATCTTCCGTCGCGCCGCCAGCCTCCAGCGACACCGCCGCCATCAGCCAGTTCGGGACGTCATCCCAGACGTCCTGTTCCTCTTCGTTCCAGCGGTCGCTCCCCGATACGGATTCGGGGCGGGCGTCTCGCCACCGCGAAACCAGTTCCAGAGCCCGCTGCGGTGCCACCGCGGCCATCTCTTCCGGCGATTCCGTTGCGGTGCGCGGCGCCAGACAGACGACTGCTCCCGCGGCGGCCGTGGCCGCCAGTCCATACGCCAGGCGTCGCCAGCCTCGGCGGGAAGTCGAACGCTCGACGCGCACAGCCCGGCCGGTGCGAAGGACGGTGACAAGCTGCACCGCCCGCGCCAGCGCCGCCCCTGCCTCTTCGTCGTCGGCCAACCGGGCCTCAAACGCCTCGACGGCCTCCGCGCCGAGCTCTCCCAGCACATACTGCTGAGCCAGCCAGTTCAGATCCTCGATGGAATCGGTCATCGCCTTGGTCTCCCGCCTGCAGGGCCAGTCTCCGGCCCCGCTATTCGTCCCGCAATCGCTGCTGCAGTTTGCTCAGAGCCAGACGCATTCGCGTCAGCACCGTTCCGATCGGGAGTTGCAGATCCCCGGCGATCTGGGCAAACGTCTTCTCTTCGTAAATCCGCTGTTCCACAACCCGTCGCTGTTCCGCCGGCAGGGTCGCCAGCGCCTGCCGCACGCGATCCGCCTCTTCAGATCGCACCAGACCGGCCCAAGGGACCCCGTCTTCGTGTTGTTTGGCATCCGGAGCGACTTTCCGCAGCCCTCGCTCCTGAACTCCTGTCCGCCGTCGCCAGAGCATTGTCTCGTTATAGGCAACCCGGAACAGCCAGCCCCGGATCGATTCGTCGCGTGCGGTATGGCCGGCTTCCACCAGCCGACCGAACGTCACCTGCAGCAGTTCTTCCGCCTGTTCGCCGTTGCGGGTCAGCCCCCACAGAAAGGCCCGGACTTCGCCCGACCACAGGTCGTGCAGTTCCCGAACTCGTTGTGGGGTCAGACGTTCTGGCGCACCGGCAGCGGGCTCGTCCGGCAGACCGCAGTCTGATTCCGTCAAGGCTCGCTCCCGTGGTGTGCGTCTGACATCGAGAACGATGCGGCCGGCAACCGGATTATTCTCCGGAAGTCCGACCCGTCGGCAGTTTCTCAACGAAGCCGCCCGTCATCGTCCGCGGAACGCCACGACTCCGCCAGCGGGAGTCTCAGTCCAAGATAAAGAAGCGAGAAAATGGAATCCCGAGCAGCAATCGGCCAGTGCACGCCACGGATCGCTTGTTGCGGATCGCGGATCGCCAGAAAACGGCCGCCTCAGCCTTTCCGACTCTCAACTCTCAACTCTCAACTCTCACTCCGACTGAGCCTTCAGCAGGTCGCGGATTTCCATCAGCAACTTTTCCTGCGGCGGCATTTCGGCCGGCTTGGGAGGCTCTTCGGCCTTCTTCGCATTCAGTCGGTTCATCCCTTTGATCAGCAGGAAAATGCAGAACGCGATGATCAGAAAATCGAATGTCGTCTGCAGAAAGTTGCCGTACGTGATGGCCGTCTCCGGCAGCGTGGCGGTCATCATTTCCCCCGGTTTCTCCGGGTTCGGCACGGGAACGCCGATCTTCGGCAACGTGTACTTCAGATCCCGAAAGTTGACGCCGCCAATCAGATAGCCGATCGGCGGCATGATCACGTCGGCGACAACCGAGTTAACGATCTTGCCGAAGGCGGCCCCCATGATCACGCCGACCGCCATGTCCATGACGTTTCCGCGTTGAATGAACTGGCGAAACTCCGAGATCATCCCCATGGTTCTGCTCCGTTTTCTGCTCTGTGCCCGACCTGGCTCGGTCCCGAACCGCTGCGACGGCAGCGATCATTTCTTCCAGATTGAACGCCGGCTGGCCATCCCGCGCCAAGACCCTATTGTTGAGTGCGATTCGAGTTGCCGGCCGCCAGCGGATGCGTCGGCCCGGCGAGCGCTTCGAGTTGCTCCGTCAGCACGCGAATGTTATTCCGCTCCAGGTCCACGTCGACATTCGACAGCTCCAGGCACAGCGGAACGACCAGTTCGCAATCTCCGCCATCCGCGCTCGCCGCCGGGCTGGGCGTTCCCGACCGGGCCGTTGCCGCCACGAGCGTCCCGCCGACGGGCTGCAGCAGTTCCGGAGCGACGAATGTTACTAGCGGCAGCCGTCCCAGCACCTGCGGTTTGGCGCCGGCCATCGATCCCCTGATCCGGCCGTCAGGTTCAATCAGCACCTGCTCGACTCCTTCGGGGATGAGAATCTCGGGCTGCAGCGTGGCTCGCCCCGCAGAAGCCACCGTCGCCAGGCGCCGGTCGCCATTGATCAGCAGCGCGCCGCACCGGGTAAATCGCTCCGCTCCATCGATTCGAACGGCCAGCCAGGCGGATTCCGCCAGAGCGATGTCGAGCGGACGCCCGGTTTCTTCGACGTCTCCCGGCGAAACGTCCAGCACCGGCGGCGCCAGCTCAATTCCCGGCTGGATCGATTCTCCGGAGCTCGTCCGATCGACCAGCAGCACACGCACCCGGCGGAACCCCGGCGTCATACTGTTGAGTAAGTTGTGCCGGTGCCACTGAATCGCTTCTCGCAATGTCTCCGCCGAACTGTCGAGTGAGGCCACCTGACGACCCGGCCGGACCGGCGCAGGCTCTGTGAGGTAGGACGGCGGTCCCGGCGCGAGCGGAGACGGCATTGCCAGTTCGGGCGCAGGCGCGAACAGTGGCGAGTTCTCCTGCGCGGATCCGACCTGGCGTCTGACGTTCAGCATATCCCGCACCATCACTGCGGGCAGCGCCTTGAGCTGGTCGAAGAAGATGTCTCGCTCTTCCTGGGGAGCGTCGCTCAATTCTTGCTCGATGATTGCGCGAATCTGAGCCTCGTCAGCAGGACTCGATCGGGGGGCTAGACGCTGCGGCCGCAGCTCCTGCGGTGAAACGTCGTCGTCCGCCGCTATCCCCTTCAGGGCGCGGTCGCGAAGGGGAACCGCTCGTAACGGAACCGAGAACTCCCCCTTGGGGAGTGCGCCGGGAGGACCGGCAGAGGCGGAACGTCCCCATTGACGATGTCCAGCGACCAGCGCCGCGATCATCAATACGGCGGCGCACCACGACATCCCTGTCCGCATCGAGCCGTCTCCTTCGGCAATCGTCCACATCCGGACGCCGAGCCTCGTGCCCGCAGCGCAATTCCGGAATGCCGGAGACCTTATCGCAAAAAATGACTCCGGACAAGCCGGCCTTGGTCCGACGAAGGTTCCCCGGTTCGCGCCGGGGCGCCCGGGTTGACCTTGACGAAAAATTTCAAGCATGGGAAACATCGATCCACTGTCGCTGTCGCCCGCGACAGGTTGTCTGCCATCCATCGCCAACAGGAATCGACCGATGTTGCCGAGCCGAACATCCATGGCCGCTCTGCTGGTGGTTGCGCTCGTCGGAACGACAGCGCTCCCCCTGTTCGGCACCGATCCGGCTGATGCCGAAAATGCCGAGAATCTCTACTTGAAAGAGCGGGTTCGATCGCTGGAAAAGCGTCTGGCGAAACTCGAAAACCAGATGCGCCTGCTGGCTGACGGAGCCGTTTTTCCAGCGGGTGGATACCTTCCGGCCCCGGGGCTTGTTCCCCGACAACCATCACCCCAACGACCGTTGGAAGACGACCCGGCGGACAAGTACCGCGCCAAAATCATCCTGCTGAACGATCAGCGAGTCATTCCCAAGTCCCCCGAATCGCCCCGTCGTTGACGGTCGCAATCACATCTCAGCGTTCCGACGGTGCACTCCACTTCCCGTCCCAGCCGTTCTGCAGATCGGTGAGGAATCCGCGCCATTCCACGGTCGTCCGCGTGGCGGGAAAGGGCTGGGGGATCACTGGTTCGGGAGACGTCCAGACAATCCCGAACTGGCCGTCGGCTTGAATCCGGCCGATCCGTGCCGAGCGGATCAGATGTTGCGTCGCCGGATCGACGCGAACCGGCCCCTCCGGCGCCGACAGCCGCTGATTCTTGAGTGTCCTGCGAATTTCATTCGGCGCGTCGCTGCCCGCCTCCCGGACCGCCTGCGCCCAGAGTTTGACGCCGATGTACGCAGCTTCCATCGGATCGGTCACCAGTCGCTGAGCTCCGAATCGCCCCCGGAACGCCTCAAGAAACGCCGCGTTCTCTGGCGTGTCGATCGACTGAAAATAGTCCCACGCGGCGTAATCGCCGACCATGTCCCCGACGCGCAGGTGCCGCAGTTCTTCTTCACCCACGCTAAACGAGATTGTCGGCATCATCTCCGACGTCACACCCGCCTTGCGCAGCGCCCGGAAGAACGCCACATTGGTGTCCCCGTTGATCGTGTTGAGCAGTACGTCCGGCTTCGACGCGACGATCTGTGCCACGACCTCCTGAACCTCTGCCGTTCCGAGCGGCAGCCAGGCCTCGCCGACCAGCTCGCCGCCGAGCCCCTTCAGATGATCCTTGATGATCTCGCCGGCGGCCCGCGGAAACACGTAGTCGGATCCGACGTGAAAGAACCGCGTCTTCTTCAGATCCCGAGCGGCCCAGGTCACTGCGGGGAGGATCTGCTGATTCGGAGCGGCCCCCGTGTAGAAGACCTGCGGAGATTCCTCCAGACCCTCGTACTGCAGCGGATAAATCAGCAGATGACCGGCTTCTTCGATCAGCGGCACCACTCGCTTGCGGCTCGCAGACGTCCAGCAGCCGAAAATCGTCCCCAGCCCCTCGTTTTCAATCAGCCGGCGGGCCTCGCGGGCGAAGACTTCTTCGTCCGACTGGCCATCGGCCACCACCGCTTCCACCGGACGCCCCAGCAGACCGCCGGCGGCATTGATCTCTCCGATCGCCAGTTGCACGGCGTCGACGACCGGGGATTCGCTCGTCGCCATCGTCCCGCTGAGCGAGTGCAGCACCCCGACTCGCAGTGGCAGTCCCGTCGGAGCAACGACCGCGGCGCCTGCGCCTGCAGCTCCATTCACACCTGCCGCGGCTCCGTCGCCCCGCATGCGGTGCAGCCAGAGTCCCCCCGCCAGCAGCACGACGCAGGCCGACGCCGTGAGCAGCCAGGCGGTGGGGACGCTGCGAGCGGGCGACGCGACCGGCGTCGCCGGCAGGCCCAGCCGACTTCCGGCCCCGCTCGGCAGGAAGATCTGCCCGGCTCCCGACAGGGTCGCGATCACCGCTTCCAGATCGGCCAGAAGCTCATCGGCGGACTGGTAGCGATCTTCGGGCAGCTTCGCCGTCGCCTTCTGCACGATGGCGGCGCATGCGTCGGGCACCGACGGATTGATCGACCGCGGATTCGGAGGCGCCGAATGGCAGTGCGCGTACATGACCTGCATCGAACTCCCCGCCGACTGATACGGACTCTGTCCGGTCAGCAGGCTGAAGTAAGTCGCTCCCAGCGAATAGACGTCGCTGCGCGCATCGACCGGCCGTGACTGGCACTGCTCAGGACTCATGTAGTAGGGAGTGCCGACGACCCGTCCGGCCTGCGTGAGCTGCAGGTCGTGGACGCCTCCCTTGGCCAACCCGAAATCGGCCACTTTGACCACGCCGTCCGTCGACCGCAGCAGATTGGCCGGCTTGATGTCCCGGTGAATCAATCCCGCGGCATGAGCCGCCGCCACTCCGCGCGTCGCATCTGCCATCAGTTGCGTCGCTTCCAGCACGGGCAGCGCGCCGCGCTTCGAGATCTCGTCGGCGAGGTTCCCGCCGCCGACGTATTCCATCACCAGGTAGTTCGTCCCCTCGTCCTCGCCGATTTCGTAGATGCCGACCGTATGCGGGTGCGTCAGCTTCCCGGCGGCGCGGGCCTCAGCGACAAAGCGAGCCTTGATTTCCGGATCATTGGCAATTGCATCGGGCAGGATCTTGATCGCGACATCGCGTTCGATGACCGTGTCATGTCCGAGGCAGACGACCCCCATCCCCCCCGATCCGAGAAACTGCCGGATCTCGTACCTCCCCAGCCGACTCTTGAGAGTTGCTGGCGCAGAAGCCGACGTCGGCTGCCCCGCCCCTGCCCCAGCCGTCGACGTGTTCAATCCGGGCGCAATCAACGTCCGGCTGTTTTCCTCAGCCGACGGCAGTTCGGGCGTCCGAGGGCGAGGGAGGGGGTCGCTGGTCATTCCAGATCTCAATTCACGTGACGGATTTGGTCACATGAAGTATGGCACAGGAACCGAAATCGCGCGGAGTGGTTCCGCAAGGCCGCGGCAAACCCGTTTCGTGACAGTGTAAGTCTCTGATGAGACGTTAGTTGCGAGATCGAAGATTCTAGCAGATGCCATGTCTGGCGGGGAGTTTGTCCCCAGACAGCATTTCTGATGTCGCACGCTCTAGAACTTGTACCCCGCCGCGTTGGCGATCAGGGCCAGGCTGATGCCGCCGTAGCCGATCGCCGCCAGCACCAAAGCGCAGCGCCGCCACCAGGCAGGCCGGCATTCGGGAGGCAGGAAGCGGGTATTCACCCGCAGGATCTGGATCGCCGCCACGGCCATGATCGGACTGGCAACGATTCCCAGCACGGCGAATAGCTGCAGAACGCTCCCCAGGTGGATCGCAAACACCGCCCAGGCCGTCACGAGCAGGAGCAGCACGGCATAAATTCGACTCGCCGGCCACCTCTGAAACCGCGGTGATGCCCCCCACAGAATGTCGGCGGAAGTGCGAATCAAACAGTCGGTGTTGCCCAGGTGCGTCGAGAACAGAATCCAGAATCCGTTCAGCAGCGTCAGCAGCCACAACCCCTGCCAGACATGGTCGGACAGGTATTGAGCCTGGAACACCCCCAGTTCCTCCTTCTGAATCTGATTGCTGCCGACTATGGCCCGGGCCAGGTTCACGTTGAGAAACATGCCGACCGCGCAACCAATGCCCCACAGAAGCTGCTGGTCGATCCGCGAATACGCCCACCAGATGCGCCAGCGTTGCATGTTCTCAGGAGTGGGCGGAAAGACGGCGCCTGTGGGCTGCAGCTCCTGGTGCCCGTGCGCCAGGGCGCTGCCGATCCCTCCGGAAAGGGCGCCCATGCCGAAGCCTTTGTCGCGAAACCAGTTGGAAATGGCGAGATTCCCCAGCCCGCCCGACCCCGCCGTCGCCGCGAACAACCCCAGCAGCACAATGTTCATCCCCGCCGGCAGCGCGCGGAACTCAAAGAACCCCCGAATCGTGCTCCACCAGATCTCCGCAGGAACCACGAGGAGGTTGGCGATCAGCAGGAAGACAAAGATAAACCCGATCATCATCCACGACAGCCGCTCCAGCACCCGTTCGATGCTCTTGCCCGAGAGCAGAATGGCCACGCAGACGAGGATGACGCCAATGCCGATCCAGTTCATCGCCTGCGTATCCAGCGCTCCCTGAACGGTGGAGGCATTGGCAGGCATCCGCCGCGCATAGGCCGAGAACAGCACCGTGGCGCAGCCCGCCGCAATGGCCGGCGTTGCAAGCTGGGCCGCCCCGATCGCCAGGTAGAACGGCGCCCAGAGCGCGGGGCCGGGCTTGAGCCGCATGACGCCGGTCAGGATCGGCTCGCCCGTGTAGAGCGTGTACCGCACCGCTTCGAGATTAAACAGCGATTGCAGAATGATCGCGATCGTCGCAATCCACAGAATCCCCGGCCCGTAATTGACCGCCATCAGCGGTCCCACAATCCACTCCCCGCCTCCGATCGAACCGGCCAACAGGATCGCCCCCGGGCCGATCGTTTTCAGCGTGTTTCGAAACGTCAGAGGCAGCGGCTCCGGCAGGTCGGCGACGCGCCACGGAGGAAGGCAGCCGTGATCGGCCCCGGGAGCACCGGCGGAAGAGTCCGTCATCAGGTTGTCACTTCGCTGGAGGTCATTCAGAGGGGGAGTGCGGACCTACCCAGGCTCAACGGGCCTCGGTCGCCTGCATGAGGCCCCGAATATACCCCCACGCGAACAGCCGGCCCAGCATGGTGTAGCCCGGTTCTCCCTCTTCGCCGACATATTGCGGCACATGATCGGGCCGCAGCGTCCCGGCGAAGCCGATTTCGCGATACGCCCGCATCGCCGCAGCCATGTCGGTCGGGCCATTGTCGTGAAAGGTCTCGCGGAAGTCTTCGGGCGTCCCCGCCACGTCGCGGAAGTGAACGTACTTGATGTGCGGCCCCAAGCGCCGGATCGCCGCCGGAATGTCGACGTTCATCGTCGCAAACGAGCCCTGACAGAAACAGATCCCGTTTCGCGGGCTCGGCGCAAGACCGATCAGCCGCTCGAAACTCTCGACCGAGTTCATGATCCGCGCCCGACCCAGCAGTTCCGGCAGCGGGGGATCATCGGGATGCATCGCCAGATCCACCCCCGCCCGCTCCGCCACTGGCAGCAGCTCGTTCAGAAAACGTTCCAGGTTCCCCCAGAGCTGCTCCGCCGTCACCCGACCGGCCGCAGTGACAGTCGTCGACGAATTGAGTGAGACCGCCTGCTCGACCTCCTTCAGCCGGAAGGCCGTGACCCGCGCGCCCCCCCGCTCCGGCGCATCCATCTGCGTGCGGACCCAGTCAGTCCCCGCCATGAAGTTGTAGCAGAGCAGGTTGACCCCCGCGTCACCCATCTCCTTGAGAAGGTCTTTCATCGCGGCCAGGTCGGTCCCGTCGTCGGTCCCCACCTTCAGTCGCTCGATCGGCAGGTACCCTTCGACCACCGGCACGGTCAGTCCAAACGCCTCGGCCTGTCGCTGAATCGTCCGCAACCCGCGCGCCCTCAGATCGGTATACCGCGCGACCAGATCGGTCACGCCGCATTGCGCCGCCAGTTGCAGATTCTCATCGGTGACCGGCGTCAACACCGTTCCGAGACGCATGAAAACTCCTCAGAGCGCGAGCGAAAAACAGGAGTCGCCCCAGCGCATCGCGCCACGAGACCGACCATTGCGGCGCAGTATGGAGCATTCGCAACGCTTCGGCCAGCGATTCATCGCCCTGACGACGCAACCCACCCCCTCGCGCCTTCCCGCTCAGTCGGCTGACGGAGATTCCTTGGCCGGTGTCGGCGCGAGCCATTCCGGTTCCAGAAACTCCTTCCGGATTCGCTCCTTGTCCGCCGTTAGAAACGGGCCGTGGTCCCGAGTCCAGTACTCGTAGAGCCTGGCCCGCAAGGCGGCATCCGTGATCTTAAAAACGCCCGCTTTCTCCTGCGCTTCCATCCAGCGTCGCATGGCGTCAAACGCTTCCAGGCCTGCCTGCTGCCAAAGAATTCGACCTTCGCCGTAGTTCTCGTACAAGTGCTTCTGCAACTTCCAGTTGTTGAGCGCGAACCGGGCGAAACCGTCGTCGGAAGGGAGCCGGAGCTGGCTTCTCAGGCGGCGGTGATCCATTTCCAGCTTTTGCTGGTCTTCCTCTGGCAGTCCAGGAGTCGCAAGCTGCGTCTCGATCGTCCGCATCTGCTCGCGGAGCTTCGCCTCGCCCCCGGCCGCCTCAAGGCGCTCGCGATGCTTGCGGTCGAAGTACTCCCCGGCCACCTGGATTTCCGCCTCCGTCGGCGCAATCTCGGCCTGGTGCGTCTCGCGATACCGCTCCAGAGCCGCCCCCAGAAAGACGTTGTGCAGCGTCGCGTCGGTGACTTCATCGCGAAAGACCGGCTTGCCGCCGACTTCGCCAATCTGTTCTCGCTTGATCGGCGGCGGCCCGGTCACCGCGACTTTCACCCCGAAAACCTCCGGCATGAGCACGATTGTCCCCAGGTCATTCCCGCCAGGGGCGATCACTCGCTTGAACTGCCCCTGCGGCCAGTGCCGCACGTAACCCGCCCGCTCGTGCCAGACACGGAACTCCCATTCGCCCGGCGGCAGCTCCGGCAGCGTGAACGAGCCGTCCGCCTGACTCACCGCCACGTACGGATTGCCGTGAATCATCAGTAAGCCGCCGGCCCAGGGACCCAGGTCCGAGCGAAAACGACTCGGGTACGGCTCTGCCGCCCGGAAGCTGATCGGCGGCGGTTGCTCGTCCGACTTGGCCGGCAACAGCATGTTCACCGGGCTGTTGAGCGCCCGCGAGAACTCCGCATGAAAGTTGAACGGCACCGGATCGAGGTTCTCGACGACCACCGGCTGCCCGACCGTCGCGACAGTCATCCGCGGCGAGAAGTGGCCGTCCTGCAGCCGGATCGTCACCGGCCGCTGCGCCAGATCCGCTGGCGGCGTCCAGGGAACGTCTTTGCTCGTGACCCAGACCACGACGTTGGCGACGCCGCCCGATTTGTCGACCAGCAGCGACGAATCCAGCGTGCTCGGCCGGATGTTGTGCTTCAGAAAGTTCCGATAGGTCGCTTCGACGCCGGAAAACCGACCATCCGGCCCAAGCGGCTGCCGCTGAGTGACGTCGATCTCCGCGAACTGCGGCCACGCGTCCTTGCGAGGCGGAGCTTCGCCCTCGTAGACAAACCGACCGGTGAGGGTCGCCCGAGGCGGGGCGGCCGGGCGGTCTGACGGATTCTTCGCGTCGTCGATGGCAGCCGTTTGAGTCTGCACCGTCAACGTCACCTCCCCCGATTCCGGCTTTGGCTCATCGGCCGCTCGGATCCGCTCCGAACCATTCGCCGCGCGAACTCGCAATCGCAACGTCTGCCCCGGTTTCGCATCGAGAATCCGGCCGACCGGTTTGTCGACTTCCCCCCCAATCCCGATCTCAAACGGCACGCGCAGCGCGTACGCTTCCCCCGCCTCAAGCCCACTTTTGATGGCGCCGGCAATCCATTGCGGCCCCGACCACTCTTCATGCCCGTTCCGCACGGCAACCCTGGCTCCCGTCTGATCGATCACCGTGAAATCTTCAATCACCGGCCACGTGATGTTCATGAACGTCAGGTCGTCAATCGCCTTCCGCCCCTCGTTCCGGACGAACAGCCGTAATTGCACGCGATCGCCAATCTGGTACTGCGCCTTCCGCGGCGACAGAAACAGGCCCAGCGACAAGCCATCGGCATCTGGCTTGCCCCACGCCACCTGCTCCGGATCGATCTTTTCCTCGCCGAGCACCGTGTGACGGATCGAAAAACCGACCGTCCCGGCCCGCTCCAGCGCCGGCATGATCAGCCGGATCGACCACAGCCGGCTCGTCGTGAAAGCGTCCGACTGGACGCCGGTCAGCACTTCGAGTTTCGCCCCCTCAGGCAGCCGGCGAGACTTCGCGACGGCCTTGAAGGCCGCGAACTCCCGCTCGCTGACGTCCTTTGCGTCCCGCTTCCAGTCGCTCCGCTGAATCGCCGCGACGACTTCCTCTTCGGTCAGCGGCGGCTGCTCCTGGCCGCGACCTCGCTGCTTGTTTTCCACATTGAAGTCGCGCACGGCGTCGACCAGCGAAACGCTTTGATCGGCAGCGGGTTTTTCTCCGGCGTCGAGCACCCGTTCGACAACCGTAATTTTCTGCTCCCCCGTCGACAACTCGCCAATCCACTCGCTTTTCCCCGGCACGTAGCGATGACGTTCGTTGTCGAGGTTTCCGAAGCGAATTGTGCACCGCATCGTGTGATGCCCCGGGACCGCCTTGACCGAATATCCGAGTCGCCGTTTCGCCGGGTCAACCGGGGCGGAAGTCAGATTCACCGCGGGCATCGTCAGAAGCTGACGCTCGCCCGGCTTCAGCCGCCAGTAGCTGCGAATGTGCAGAGTCGAAGCGTGCAAGTTTTCAATGTCGACCGGTCGTCCATGCTGGTCGAGCATTTCCAGGCCGCGGGCCATCTCCTGCCCGACGACATATCCGCTGAGCTTGATCTCGCGGTCGCTGACATTCTCCACCACCACCAGATACTGCAATTCGTCCCCCGACAGCGCCGTGATGTGCGTTGGCAATGGCTTGTCGGTCGGCAATTGCTGCCACTTGCTCCAGTCAATACCGTCACTCGGCACCAGCCCCAGCCGCAGACCGTCGAGCGGCGGACCCCACAAGGCCTCGGGAATCTTCGCCTTCAACCCCGGCTGCAGATACGTAACCGACTCGTACGCCGAGTCGGCCACGGCGTCGTTGGTCGCGTCAATTGCCGCTTCGGCCGCGGCGACAATCTCACGCATCCTGGCGGCGACATCGGTCAATTCGGGCCTGCGAAACGCTTCGGCCTCATCGCGCAGCGCCTCGCGAACTCTCCCCAGCGACTCGATGCGCTCGAACCGCCGTGGATCTTGCTCCGTGTACCGGACCGCCGACCCGGCGACGGGATCTCCCGCGTCGGGGCCGGTGGTCTCGACAATCAGTTCCGGTTCGATCAATCGCCACGCCCGGCGGATCAGTTCCGGTTCGCCCGTACGGAACATCAACGTCAGCCGGTAGCGCGGATCGCCGCCGGTCGCTCCCGGTTTCAACTGCTCGCGGAACAGCTCCTCCAGATTCAACAGCTCGAACGGATCCCCCTCGATCGGCCCGTACATCCGCTCGTGCTGCCAGGTTCCATCGGGCCGGTGGTTGATGTAGAAGTGGCCGCTCCCGGCCGGATATTTCAGCCAGATGTTCTCAGCCAGGGGCATCAGGAACACGTTCTTCGGCCGCCGCCAGGGCTCGGCAGGGTCCGAGCCGGGAACCAGCAGCTCGGGCGTCTGCTGCTCGGGCGACAGCCGCGTCGCCTCCGAATAGTGCCGCACGGCCGCCCGGGAAAGATCGAGCCCGCGCACGTCTTCCGGTCGGGGGCGAGGGAAGTCGGCCGTTGCCTGGACTGTCTCCACCGACACCTTCACGTCACTTTCAGTCCCGGGTTCCAGACTCACCCCCTGGAACGTCACCCAGTGCCGATACGGCCGCAGCCGGTATTCGAAGCGGGCGAGTTGTTTGCCGGCGGGGAGAGGTTGGGCCAGACCCCATTCCGTTTCAACCGGGCTGTCGTCGACGCTGCCCTGGCTGATCCAGTTCGTGACCCAGTGCTCTCCGCCTTCGGTGTCGATCCCGCGAATCTCGAACGCATACAGGCGATCGCGCCGGACGGGCTGACTGAGGACTAACGCCAGTCTTTGTGAATCCTTCTCGCTCGGTCCTACGCGCTGCAGTTGAACTCGTGCGTAGCTCGCCGGATACAGATCTCCCGGCGTCAGAGGATTGAGCACCTCCCCCGTCGGGCTCACCTGCAGCCACTTCCCCCACGGTTCCGTGGTCAACCCGACCCGGACTTCGTCCGCCGGCGGATCAAACTTGGCGCCAGGGAACTTCGACTCATCGCGAAGTCGTCCCGAGATCCGCACACGATACGGTTCCCTGACCGGATCGTGCGAATAGCTGGCTCCGTTGGTGGGAAGCGCGTAACTGAACGACGGCAGAGTCTTCAATCCTTGAAACTCAAACATAAAATCACGGGCATTCGCATCCACCGGGACATCGGCGGGTTTTGACCTCCCGTCCACCGAATTGCCCGGACCGCGGCTGTACAGGACCATCCCCGTCGGCCACTCCGGCACATCCTCGAGGGGCAATCCATCCGGCCTCCAGCCCTCTTTCGCCGGAGCCGTGTTCTTCGTAATTCCCACGAACGACACCTTCACCCCGTCCGGCAGCGTCGCGGAGTAGCGCCCCGGCTTCGGCGCCGGCAGCGATTCCGTCGAAACCTTCACCTCCGTCTTTTGCCCCGGCTCCAGCGAAACATTCTCGAACGTCGCCCAGTGCCGATACGGCTTGACACGGGATTCGAAGCGGGCAATCCGGTTCCGCGGAAGCCTGAACGTGAAGTGCCGCTCTCCGGACCGGGTAACGGACTCCGACGAACGGCGATGCTTCTCGCCGTCGACATCCACGGCGTGCAACTCCCACGCGGCCTCCTTAAACAGGTTGTTGGACGCCTTGCCGTCCAGGATCAGCTCGGTCTGGCCGTCGACCTCTTCGACGCGCAACGGAACGATCCGGTCATAGAACGGCTGCAGATCGGCGGGAAGTTCCGCTGGCTGTCGGGTTCCGGTGATATCGATCTCCACCGTCGGACCATACGGTTCGGTCGTCAGGCCCACGCGGACGGAGGTCGTGTCGGACTTGAACGGACCGGCCCCATGCTCGCCAACCCACAATCCGTTCGAATACGACGATCCGGTCGCGGCCGACACAGGGCCGTAGTCGGTGGTGACGGCGTGCTCGCGCGGCAGGCCGCGAATGTGAATCAGAAACTCCCGGCACCGCGGCTGCTCGGGACTGCCGGACATGACTGAAAAGCCACCCTCCAGCGTCGGCCGCGGCTCCAGCGGACGGCCATCCGGCTTCCACCACGGTTTGTCCTTGGACGGATGAGAACTGACGCCAACCAGTTCGACGGCAATGTCGCCGGGGAGTTTGGCGATCACCGGTTCCGGCAACGACTCGACTGAGACCTTCACCTCAGTCTTCCGTCCCGGCTCCAGCGAGATGTTCTCGAACGTCACAAAGTGCCGGTATGGCTGCAGGCGGTATTCAAAATGGTCAATCCGATCAGGCAACAGCCCCGTAAATCCCCACCTCCACTCCCCGACGCGGACTCCGTACGAGTTGGGCTGGTGTCTCTGGCCGTCCAGATCAATGGCCACGAGATCGACTCGAGCAACGTCGCTGATCTGCTGATCCTTCTCGCCGTTGTTTTGCACGACCAAGTCAGTTGATCCCCCGAAGGTCGCCACTTGCTTTGGTACGAACCGGGCATAGATTGCCTTCAATTCGTTCGGAATCTCAGCGCCGCCGACCGGAATCCCGTTCTTGTCAATCGTCAGCGTGGGGCCGAATGGGTCCGTGGCCACTCGAACTTTCACTGTCGTCGTCTGTGACTGGAAAGGCCCTGCGGCATGCTCGTGCCGTCGCAGCCCCTCAAAATCAAACGTCGCTCCTCCTCCCGATGCCAAAAACTCAGTCGCTAGAGACTGCTCTGGCGTCAGTCCACGAACCTCGATCAGGAACCCGCGATACCGGTCCGAGGCAGGGATCATTTCGCCGCCGCCTCTCCGAAGACCCCGTGGCCTCTCGATCGGACTGCCATCCGCTTTCCACCAGGTCTTGTCCTTCGATGGATGAAAGCTGACGCCCACCAGTTCGACCGTAATGTCGCCCGGAAGCATGGCAATCACTGGTGTCGATGGTCGTTCGCCGTCATCCACCGCCGCCCGATGCCAGACCAGCCCCAGAACCAGCGCGAAACCGACACCCGCCAGACTCACCAGCGCCGCCGGCCAGCGATCCGTAAAGCGGGCCGCAGCCCGGTCGCCCCCAAACAACCGCCGCACGCGCGACAACAGCACCCCATCCGCCATCCCGAGCGCCAGCACCGAGCTCGTCCCGCGCAGTTCTTCCACCGCCAGCAGCGCCCGGCCGTACTCGACGCGGTTCCCCAGCAGCCCCACCACCAGGTCGTCGCAGCAGTGCTCGCGCTCGACCCGGATCTGCCGCGACAGCCACCAGACCGCGGGATGATAAAAGCAGAGCGTCTCCACCAGCGTCTGCAGCAGATTCACCACGAAATCGTGTCGACGGACATGCGCCAGCTCATGCGCCAGGATCGCCTCCAGTTGTGCAATCGGCAGGCCGGTCGCCAGCCCGACCGGCAGCAGAATCGCCGGGCGGAAATAGCCGACCAGCACCGGCGTCTGCACCAGCTTCGATTGCAGAACCTGCACGACTCGCCGCAGGCCAAGCTGCCCGGCGACGCGCCGCAGCGCCGCGGAGATTTCTTCGCCGACCGGCGAGACTCCCACACGCCGCAATCGACACAGCGCATGCCAGCCCATGAGCGGCCGAAGGGAGCAGAGGACGACCCCCAGGCTCCACCCCACCACAATCCACGCCAGCCACGGCCGGAGCGTCAGCTCAACCGATTCCGCCCAGGTCAGCGGGGGCGGAGCCGCAACCGGGACTTCAGGAATTGCTCGCGACGCCGGTGTCGCAGGAAGTTCCTCGGCCGGGAGATTGACGGCCAGTGCAGCGTCGGCGGGCTCGCCGCCGAGAGCATTCATCCGAGCTGCCACAGGAGCAGCGTCGGTCGCGATTGGAGCTTCGGCCACGTCCGGCGCAACCTCCGCGATCGCCACTCCCTCCGGCTGCAAAAACCACGTGACCACCGGGCCGACGACGATGGCCGCCATCGCCCCGACCAGAACCGTATAGCGGGCCGCAGCCCGACTGCGACCGAGCAGACGCACGACAATCGCGGCGACGAAAGCAATCAGCGTGAACTGCCACAGTGAGTGAACCAGCACCCAGCCGAGACGTTCGACGAGGACATCGGAAGCCAGTTCTCGAATCGATAGAAGCGGGTTCATACCTGGCCCTCCATCTCATCGAGCAGCTTGCGGACTTCGGCGATCTCTTCTTTCGAAGCTTTCCCGCCAGCGAGGGCCTGCAGCACCAGGCTCATCGACGAGCCGTCGTAGACTTTGTCGATCAGCTCGCGCAGAAACGTCTTCGCCGCCTTCTGCCGGGTCAGCACCGACCGGTAAAGGTGCGGCGTGACTTTTTCGTTCCGGGCCACCAGCCCCTTCTGCAACATCACCGACAGCATCTTGACGGTGGTGGAATAGTTCGTTCCCTTGGCCTCGGCGAGCCGCGTGTGAATCTCGCGGACGGGGCAGGGCTCCAGCTCCCACAGAATTCGCAGGATTTCCAGCTCGACCGCCGTCGGCTGAGTCGACCCGAGTTCGCGCATGACCTGACCTCCTGCAGCGGGAAAAACGTGCGAAATTACTGCCAACAGTTCTGAAGCAGTCCGCCTTTGAGTCTTGTCCCCTCTCCCGCTGTCTTCAGTGGGAGAGGGCCAGGGTGAGGGTCTTCGAAGATGTCGGAGTGTCCCCCACGGAGTAATGACGACACGCCTCACATCCGTAGTCAGCGATCTAGCGAAGGTTTTCGCTACGCTCAGTCTAGCGAAAGCTTTCGCTAAGGCAATCGCAATTCGGCCGGCTTCCAGTTTTCTGCCGAGTTCTGCCGCGCGCCCGCAGGACCCCGACTCGCTTGCCTGAAACCGGGCCAAGCTGCGAGACTCACCCCACCCTCCGACTGACGCCCGTTCCTCGTGGATTCCGACACACTGTGACTTCGCCCGAACCGTTCGTCGACGCCATTCGCATCCGCGGCGCGCGAATGCACAATCTGCAGAACATCGACGTCGATCTCCCGCGGGGAAAACTGATCGTCGTTTCGGGCGTCAGCGGCAGCGGGAAAAGCTCGCTGGTCATGGAGACGCTCCTCGCCGAAGGCCGCCGGCGGTATCTGGCCTGTCTGTCGAGCAGCGCCGGCGGACTGCTGCAGGAACTTCCCGCCCCCGACGTCGATCAGATCGACGGCCTCCCCCCCGTCCTGGGGCTCGGACAGCACCTCGGCAAGGCCGGTCGACGGAGCACGGCCGGCACGGTCCTGGATGTCTACGACCCGCTCCGGATTCTGTTCGCCCGGTTCGGAACGTTGTATTGCCCGAAATGCCAGACTCCGGTGACTTCGCAGTCGCAGGGGGCGATCGTCGAGCGGCTGCTGCAGCTCCCCGACCGCACGAAGCTGCTCATCCTCGCGCCGATCGCTCGCAAACAGCGCGGCTCGCATCTGGAAACGCTGCAGCGCATCGCCCGCGAAGGCTATGTGCGGGCAAGAATCGATGGCGAGATCGTTGATGTTTCTGTTCCCCCGGAGCTCGATGCCCAACGGACGCACGACATCGAAATCGTGGTCGATCGGCTGATGCTCAAGGAGGGGCTCCGCCCGCGACTGGAGGAATCGCTCGACGTCGCGCTGCAGCTCGGCCGGCAAACCTGCCTGGTCAGCGTCGAAACCGCCGACGGCTGGCAAGACCGCCTGATCAGCAGCCAGCTCCACTGCGCAACCTGCGAGCAAAGCTATCCCCCGCTGGAGTCGCGGCTCTTCAGCTTCCGCTCGGCCTACGGAGCCTGTCCCGACTGCCACGGACTCGGCGAACAGTCTTCCGAGGACGGCGAACTCCCGACGCTGTGTCCAACCTGCCGAGGCGGCCGGCTCGGAGTCCTGGGAACCGCAGTGCGGATTGGCGGGCGATCGCTGCCGGAATTGTGCCTGCTGCCGCTGTCCGAAGCCCACGAGCTGCTCGCAACGTGGCAGGCCTCATCTGCCCCGGAGGGGATCGACGCTCCCGGCTGGACGACCGCGGCCGCGCAACTCCTCCCTGAAGTCACGCGACGTCTCGGCGAGCTGATCCATCTGGGACTCGACTACGTGACGCTGCACCGCGCAGCGGACACGCTGTCGCGGGGAGAACTCCAGCGCGTCCGCCTCGCCGGCTGTCTGGCGACGGACCTCGCCGACGTCTGCTACGTCCTCGACGAACCAACCTCCGGCCTGCATCCGCTTGATCTCCATCGCCTCTCGGAATCGCTCAACCGGCTCCGGGAGCAGGGAAACACCGTCGTCCTGGTGGAGCACGTACTCTCCCTGACAGCCGCAGCGGATCACGTGATCGACCTGGGCCCCGGCGCCGGACGCGAAGGGGGCCACGTCGTCGCCGCCGGCACGCCCGCCGAACTATCCGCCAACCCCGCCTCCCCAACCGGACAGGCGCTGGCCCGCCGACAGCAACTCCACCTCGCCCCCCCGGAGCCACGGCCGCCAAGCCCAGCTCTGAAAATCCGCAACGCCACCCGTCACAACCTGCAACAAGTCAATGTCGACCTCCCGCTCGGCCAGCTCGTCTGCACCACCGGACCAAGCGGTTCAGGAAAATCCACCCTGATCCGCGACCTCCTGGTCCCAACCCTCCAGCAGAAACTAGGCGCACGCAGCTCCGCCGCAGCGCCACTCTGCGAACTCGAGGGCTGGGAAACCCTACAACGCGTCATCTGCGTCGATCAGTCGCCGCTGGGACGAACGTCCCGATCAACCCCCGCCACCGCCGCCGGCCTCTGGGAACCGATCCGCCGACTCTACAGCCGCACCCGCGAAGCCCGACTCCGCGGCTTCGGGCCGCAACGGTTCAGCTTCCTGCATCCGGACGGACGCTGCCCGGAGTGCCGCGGCCAGGGCGTCGTCGAACTTGACGCCGCACTCGCCCACGACTGGTCAACCCCCTGCCCCGCCTGTCGCGGCCGAAGATTCCACCCCCAAACGCTCAGCGTCCTGTTCAAAGGCAAATCGGTCGCCGACGTGCTCGAAATGACCATGCGCGAAGCCGCCGACTTCTTCGCCAGCTTCGAACGCCTCTCCCGACCCCTGCAGATGTTCTGCAATCTCGGACTGGGCTATCTGATCCTCGGCCAATCCGCGGCAACCCTCTCCGGCGGCGAAGCCCAACGCGTCAAACTCGTGACCGAACTCGCCACGCGAGCCAGCGCCGCAACCACGCTGTTCGTCCTCGACGAACCCACCGCCGGCCTGCACGCCCTCGACGTCGATCGACTCGTCGACGTCCTCAACCGACTCGTCCAGTCGGGACATTCAGTCGTCGCGATCGAACACAGCCTGGAACTGATCCGCCGCGCGCAGACCGTCATCGATCTCGGGCCGGGCTCCGGCAGTCGCGGCGGAACCATCGTCGCGGTCGGCTCCCCGTGGGACGTGGCTCACCAGCCTGACAGTCCCACGGGACGCGCACTCCGCAATGAATTATTCCGCACATGACCTGCCGCGGGCGGTTTTCCGCTCAGGACGCCGCTTCGACGCCAAGCGTCTCCCACGTGTAAAGCACCGACTCCGGATTCGCAAATGTCACCACAGTCTTCCGACCGCGCGACGCCGCAAACTCGATCCCCGCCTCTTCCAGCGTGCGGACGTGATCGCTTTCCCGCTTGAAGTCGCAGTCGTCGGGAACCGCCCGCCACCATTGCAGGTGCGGCCAGTCTTTCTTGATGGTCTCGATGCAGGTCGCCAGAGTCTTGCCGTCGACGCCAGCTTTGAAGCCCGCACGCCCGGCAATTTCCGAAAACGTCGCCAGCTTGTCGATCTTTTTCAATTCCCACAGAATCTCGGCAACACATTCCGACCGAAAAGATGCCACAGTCCGCTCCTCCGCAGGCCAAGCCGGGAGACATCCGGGGCCACATTTGCTGTTCCAGCCGGCCCGGTCTCACAGGGCTCTCGACGAACATGCCTCGTCACCAAAGCAATTCTCCATAATTGCCTCTCGACAGCAACATCCACGCTACTTCGCGCAAGGCAGCGGAACAACCCCCGAATCCTCCCTTCTCCACCAGTTCCGTGAAACCTTCAAGAAGCCCCCTCCAGCGGTTGACACTGGGGAAAACGACCGCTAGAGCTACAATTCCCCAAGTTGCGGGCCCCCGACGGAGTCGGGCGGCTGCAGACTGCGAGCTCCAGAAGTCCCCCCGCCGTGCCCAGCGCCGCTGACGAGTCTTCTCAACTGCCGTCGAACTGGGCACTCATCCGCCGGATGATCGGCCTGGGCTGGATCTATCGCGTCGCCTGCCTCCGCGTCATCGTCCTGCAGAGCCTGCTGGTCCTGCTGGCCCTCGCCGGACTGAGCCTCACCGGCTACGGAATCGACGTCCTGAGGCACCGGCTCACCCCCGGCGACGCCGTTCCGACCGGTCCGCTCGGCTGGTCGCCTCCGCCCGAGTGGTCTGCGTTCGCCACAATTTCAGTCGTCGCCGGCACCGTCCTGGCGCTGGCGTGTTTCAATGCCCTGTTGAAATTCGTCGCCGCAGTCGCCACCGCCGACCTCGCCCAGCGGATCGTCGTCCGGCTGCGAACCGACGTGTACGACAAACTCCAGCGACTCAGTTTTCGCTTCTTCGACGACCGCGACAGCAGCTCGATCATCAATCGCGTCGCCGGCGACGTGCAGGCCGTCCGCAGCTTCATAGACGGCGTGCTGATCAAAACCCTCACGGTCGGCATCTCGCTGGCGGTCTACCTGGCCTACATGCTGTCGGTGCACGTCCCGCTGACCGTGGCCTGCCTCTGCTGCTCTCCCCTCCTCTGGTGGGGGGCGATCGGGTTCGCACGCACGGTCCGCCCCCTCTACAGACGGAGCAGCGAACTCGGCGACAACCTGATTCTGACCCTCTCCGAGAGCGTGCAGGGGATCCAGGTCATCAAGGGCTTCGCCCGGGAGCCTGCCGAACAGGCGCGCTTCGAAGCCGCCAACCGGGCCCTCCGCGATCAGAAGTACGACATCTTCCGCCGGCTCAGCGTCTACCAGCCCCTGATGGGCTTCCTGACGCAGATCAACCTGCTCGTCCTGATCGGCTACGGCGGCTGGTTGGTCGTTCAAGGACAACTTCCGCTCGGCGCCGGGCTGTTCGTCTTCGCCAACCTGCTGCAGGAATTCGCCGCTCAGGTCGGCCAGATGATCAATATCGCCAACAGCGTGCAGACGAGCCTGACCGGCGCTCAGCGGGTCTTCGAAGTCCTCGACGCCCCGGTCGAGATCGCCAGCCTTCCGCAGGCCCGGCGGCTGGAGCGGTCGCAGGGGGAAATTGCCTTCGAACACGTCTCGTTCGCGTACGTTCCGGGAGAACCGGTGCTGCTGGATGTGTCGTTCGAGATCCGCGCCGGGGAATGCCTGGGAATTGTCGGCGAAACCGGCGCCGGCAAGACGACCCTCCTGTCGCTCATCGCCCGCTTCTACGATCCGGACGCCGGCCGGGTGCTGATCGACGGCGTCGACCTCCGCGAACTCGATCTGCAGGACCTGCGGCGGAACATTGGCCTCGTCTTTCAGGAGAGCTTCCTGTTCAGCAACACCGTCGCTGCAAACATCGCCTTCGGACTGCCCGACTCCGACCGCGAACGGATCGAACGGGCGGCCCGGCTCGCCTCGGCCCACGATTTCATTCAGGATCTCCCGGAAAACTACGAAAGTCTCGTCGGAGAGCATGGCTCCAACCTCTCGGGAGGGCAGCGGCAGCGTCTGGCCATCGCGCGAGCGCTCCTGCTCGACCCCCCCATTCTGCTGTTCGACGACGCCACGGCCGCCGTCGACGCCGAAACCGAACACGAGATCCAGCAGGCTCTGGAGACGTCGCTCGGCGGACGGACGACTCTCCTGGTGTCGGGCCGGGTCAGCGTGCTGAAGCACGCCGACCGGATTCTCGTCCTCGAGCGGGGCCGGATCGTCGAACTCGGGTCGCACGGCGAGCTCATGGCCCGCGATGGCGCCTACGCCCGGCTCGCCAGAATGCAGGTCGTCGAGGACGAACCCTGCGGTGCCGCGGAAGGACCCGCATGACGACAGTCTCCTCCCGGGCGGCGCTGACGCGCGTCTCCAGTCGCGATGAAGCCGAAGCGGACCAGCGGCCGCTCGACTTCCGGCTGATCGCCCGCGTGCTGGGCTACACCGCCCCTTACGCCGCTCAGCGGAACTGGCTGTTCCTCTGCGTGCTGCTGCGATCGGTGCAACTGCCGGGCCTGACGTGGGTCGTCGCGGCAGTCATCAACGGACCGGTGCAGCAGGGCGACTCTGCAGGCGTCTGGCTCGGCGCTCTGGCCTTCTTTCTGCTGGCTGTCTTCACCCAGATCGTCATGCACTTCCGCCAGCGGCTCGCCCTGGAACTGGGCGAAAGTGTCGTCGGGGACCTCCGGAACGCGATCTTCGCGCACCTGATGAAGATGACCCTGGCCGATTTCCAACGGACGCGCGTCGGACGGATCATCAGCCGGATGATCTCCGACATCGAAGACGTCCGAGTTGGCGTGCAGGAAGTCCTGTTCGTCAGCCTGGTCCAGGTCGGCCAGATGGCGGTCGCCGCAGCGTGCATGGTTTGGTACGACTGGCAGCTCTTTCTCATCGTGCTGGGACTGGCCCCCGTCCTGTGGACGATCAACCGCATTTTTCACCGGCGGCTCAGCCGGACCCTCCGCGCCATGCGGGATTCCTTCAGTCGGGTCACGGCGACGCTGGCGGAATCGGTCCTCGGCATCCGCGTCACGCAGGGCTTTGTGCGGCAGGATACCAACGCCCGCCTGTTCGGGGATCTGGTCGGCGATCACTCCCGCTACAATCGCCAGGTGGCGCACACGCAGGGCCTGTTCCTGCCGCTGCTGGAGCTCAACAGCCAGATCTTCATGGCCGTGTTGCTGGTGGTGGGGGGCTGGCGGGTCCTCCAGCCAGATTCCGGGCTGACGATCGGCGAACTGGTCGCCTTCTTCTTCGTGGCCCATCTCTTCTTCGCTCCCGTCACCGTCCTCGGCAATCAGTACAACCAGGCGCTGACCGCGATGGCCGGGGCCGAACGAATCTTCAAACTGCTCGACCAGGAACCGGCCTGGAGCGACGCCCCGTCGGCTCGACCGGCGCCCCCTCTGAGCGGCGCCGTGGAGTTTCAGCAGGTGACGTTCGGCTACGACCCCGACCGTCCCGTCCTGCACGATGTCTCGTTCTCAGTCACGCCGGGGCAGAGCGTGGCACTCGTCGGGCAGACCGGCAGCGGAAAAACCACCATCATCAATCTGCTCGCCAAATTCTATCTGCCGCAGTCGGGCCAGATTCTTGTCGACGGAATGGACCTGCTCGAACTCCGCGGCGACTCGCTCCACCGGCAGTTCGGACTCGTCCTGCAGCAGAACTTTCTGTTCCACGGGACAGTCACCGAGAACATCCGCTTCGCCCGACCGGAAGCCACTCTCGACGACGTTCGGGAGGTCTGTCGACGTCTGGATTGCCTCGATCTCCTCGAGGCGCTCCCGGCCGGCCTGGAAACATCGGTGGGAGAGCGGGGCAGTCGGCTCTCCCTGGGCCAGCGGCAAATGGTCTGTTTCGCGCGGGCCCTGCTGGCGGACCCCGCGGTTTTAATCCTGGACGAAGCGACGAGCAGCATCGATGTCGCCACCGAACAGCGCCTGCAGCGGGCCCTGGCCGTCCTGCTCGCCGGCCGGACGAGTTTCATCGTCGCCCACCGGCTGAGCACGATCCGCAGCGCGGATCTGATCCTCGTCCTCGAACACGGCCGGATCGTTGAACGCGGAAACCATGCCAGTCTGTGCCGGCAGGGGGGACTCTACGCCCATGCCTACCGGCGATTCGCATCGGCGACCCGCTAAACCCGGACGATTGGCCTGAAAGTTGCGGATCTTCCGTGCGGGAGGTCGCTCCCCGGAAGTTTGCACGGGAACGCCCGGATCCTCGGTGCACTGTGGCAGAATGCTGCATACAATAGGAGCGTTCGCCGGAGATCGTCGGAGTTCGGGGGATTGCAGGCGTTTGTACTTTTGACCGCCCGCGCTCTTCGCCGAACTCCTGAATCAGTTCGAAGGATCGAGGAATTCGTCCGCGTCGTATCGGGCCTCTTCGCGGCGGCTGGGAATCTGAGTGGTAATGTTCGCCGGTTTCCTGGAATCGGGCATCTGCCCCGAGACCGACATCGGCAGACTGTGATCGAGATGTGGTGGACTCCTGAGGAGGTTCGGAGTCATGTTCGACTTTCAACGCCGTTGGCTCTGTGGCCCCGCGGTTCTGGCGTGCGGATTCGGGCTCGCAACCTGTGACGTTGCGGAGGCGCAGCGCCGCCCCCCGAGAGGCTCGCAGTCCCCAATGCCCATTCCTGAGACGGACCCGGCTTTCGGACCCGGCCCGTTCAGTCCCGCTCCCTTCATCCCCGTTCAGCCGCTCCCCGAAGGCGCGCCGCTGCCGATCGGCACGGTCGGCCCCCCCCGACCTTACTATTATCTGCCGCCGACCGCCTTTCGCGCCCCCACCGAATTCACGGCTCAGTCGCAGGGCGGCCCGCGCCTGGAACGCGTCCCTGCGCCGGGCAATGGAGGTCCCTTTCCGGCGCTCGACGCCGCCAGCCCGACGCCGCTCCCGGAACCCCCGGCGGAGCTGATTGCCGATTCCCGAGGATATCCGCTGCAGATTCTCATGTCGGAGAAGTTCATCAACCGGCTGATCTCCCGGCGCGATGTTCAGCCCGGCGAGATTCAGGACTTCATTCTGGGCGCCCAGGTCACCGGACAACAGGTCACCGAAACCCGGTTGCGGATCGACCTGCGCCCCTCGCGCGAACAGGCCCGTGGCGAATTCGTGCTCGACGGCCAGATCGACGGCATGACCACCGGCACGACAGAGCAGGCGATGGTCAATACCGCCGTTCAACAGCAGTTCCACGCCGTCAAAGAGGTCCTCTTCGACGGCGAGCAGTTCTCAACCCGCCGGGCGGTCGTCGCCGTTCGGGCCCACAATCAGACCCTCAACGCCCAGACCGCGTTGACGGGCAGCTTTATCGGCGGGATTGCCGACAGCATCGCGATGCGCGTCGCGGAACGACGCCGTCCCGCGGCCGAAGCCATCGCCCGCCAGAAGGTCGCCGACAAGGTCTACCCGAGCTTCAACGGCGAAGTCGACAAGCAGCTCGCCAACGCCAACTCGGCCCTCACCGAGCAGGTTCGCACCCGCCTGGAATCCGCTGCATTCCGGCCGGAATCGCAGCGGCTGGTGACGGGCGAGACGGTTCTTCACTGGGCCGTCCGCTTCCCCGGTGCCCCCTCGGCCGACGAAGTCGGCGGTCCCCCTGCGGAGCTGATTTCTGACGCCGGTCTGAATCTGTGCGTCCATGAGTCGCTGTTGAATCAGATCGGCGGCCGGGCCGGGCTCGGGGGCCTGCAGACCACCGATCGCCAGCTCAAAGACGTCGCGGACCGGCTCCTCCGCCTCGTTCCCGGCAGCGAAGTCTCCGAGAGAACCTCCGCAGGAGCTCTCGGCCAGGTCGAAACGATGATCGAATTCGACGCGAAGCGACCGCTGGAGTTCGAAGCCCGCGACGACCAGATGACCGTCCTGATCCGCGCCACCTTCAAGCCGGCGGGGCAGTCGCTGCTCCCCCCGCTCCTCATTCGGATTCCCTTCCGACTGGTCCTGCACGGCGACTCCTACGAACTGACGCACGCCGCAGTGACCGTCGAAGCCGAGAACGGCGCCGAACTTCCGGCCGTGCTGGGGTCGCTGACGCAGAACGCCATCGAAGCCAGCCTCCCCAAAGTCCGCTTCCCGAAGCAGGTTCCTCAGGCCGGCTGGAAGCCCGGCGACACGCCGCCCGACCTGGCCGCCGTGCAGACCGACGCCGGCTGGCTGTCAATTCGCATCGAATAACTCCCCGCGGTTCAACCCGCAGCCCCAACGTTTCTCACGACCCTGTTTTCCCCTCGTTCCCAGGCTCCGCCTGGGAACGCCCTCTTCGGACGCTCCGCGTCCTCTTCTCACTCACCACCAGCCACTCCTCTTCCCACCCTCCCCGAAGCCCGATCGATCCCGGCGGTATCTCATCGAGTGCGGCGGGTGGCTGGGGACGGGCGACTGCGACCGCCCCCAGCGAATGCAAACGGGTTTCAATCCTGCGGACTCGAAGCCCCGCCCCCAACCGCCCGCCGGCCACCTGCCCGACTCAAAACTGGCCTGTTCCTCACCAGCCCTCGCACCGTCACTGCGGCCCCGCCTGTGGTCCGGATTCAGCCGCGAACGTGTCGCGGGTGATCGGAATCCAGTCGTGCGGCGGCTCGACATCCAGAATCTCATCCGTCAGGCAGTACCAGTAAAACCGCAGCAGCGGTCGCGCCGGCGAGTCGGGCGCCCGGTCGAGCACCGACCGGAAATCCGCCTTCGCGCCCCCCACATCCCCCTGCTCGAGACGGAGCAGAGCGCTGTTCAACGTCGTCTGTGACGCCAGGGCGGCGTACTGCTGAAACGCCTCCGTCAGCGACGCAATCTGCATCAGCGGGAATGCATCCTTGCCGAGATAGACCATCGACGATTGCGAGAACGGCAGCGTCGCCAAAATTCCCTCCAGCCGGAGCCGGTCTCCCTGCAGCACCTCCTGCTGCATCCAGCGCGTGGCGCGCAGGTAGTCGCCGCGGGTCTGCGCCACCATCGACGCTGCGATCCGCCAGTCCCCCTGCTGCCCGGCCCCGGGAGTCTGTTCCAGAGCGTCAAACACCTCCTCGGCTTCCACCAGCCGGCCCGCTTCATACAACCAGGATCCGAACAGCATCATCGCTGCCGGATTCTGGCTCCGTAAAACAGGATCGTCTTCAAGGATCTGCAGACCGCTGAGAAACAGTCCGGAATCCGCCAACGACGACGCAACGCGGAGTTTGTCGGCAGTGTCCGCCTCCTGTTCGCGGGCGCGGTCTTCCAGCCGGAGGACGGCATCCGCCAGTTGAGATTCCAGCCCGTTGATCTGATCGCGCCGCACCAGCTCGTCTTCGCTGGGGTTCTCGGACAGCGGAGTCAACCGCTGCACTTCACGAATCTGGCGGAGCGCCAGGTCCAGTCGACCGGCCCGTTGAAAGAGTTCGAACAGTTCCGATCGAATTCCCGGCTCGTCCGGCCGCAACTCCGACGCCTGAGTCAACGCCCCGATCGCCTGGTAATACCGGAGTCCGGTCGGCGCCAGTTGCGTGTTCGACTGAGCAAGAATCATCCGTTCGATCTGCTCCAGTGTCAGATAGGCCTGTCCGAGCAATTGAAACCCCATCCCGGAATTCGGAGCGGCCTGCAGACCCTCCTGGAGGCGCCGAATCGCAATCAGCACGCATCCCACGCGAACCTCCAGCGCCATCTGCTGAATGCTCGCCATCTGCAGATAGTGGGCCGCCGCCTGCATCGGTTCCGGGAACCGCGATTCCGGCGCCGAAAACAGCAACTGATAGCGATTGGGCGCCATGGGCCACGGTCGCGGCATCGCCTCCAGATCCGGCTCCGCGTCCTGAAAGGCCTGCTTCCGTGGATTGAATCGATGCCCACCCAGAAACTCCTGATACTCGGCGGACCCGCCGGAAGTCCGGTGGAAGACGGCCGTGGCGCCGCCCAGGAACGACAGTTCCCACCCGTTGGAGCTGAGCAGATCCCGGAACGAAACGTAGTCCGGCAAAACCCCGGGACGCTGATTCAGTCGAGGCATGACGTGCGTGATCTGGTATTTTTCGAAGACTTCGCGAACGGCTTCGGCCGCTTCGCGGGCCTGCGGATTCGCCAGTTCGCGGATCGCCCGGCGCGTCTGGTCGTGAAGATTCAGAATCCCCCCGTCGGCAGGGTCGTAAAAGAGCGACACGCGGCTGTCGATGAAGGACTTGCGCCCCGCCCAGATCAGCAGATCCCCCTGTCGAAACTGTGTGTGAAAGGGGCGGTCGTCATACTCGGACTCGGCCGCAATCTCGTAGCCATCCATCAGATCCTGCAGCTCGGCGGCGAATCCGACCCCGGTCCGCGTGCCGTCCGGACCGTCGATCCGCCCGCTGACAGTCAGCCACGCGAGACCGAAGAGTGTCAGCACGGTCACCGCCCGTCCGCCACGCGAAAACAGCAGCTCGCTCGTGCGGATCGAGTAGACCTGGCCGAATCGCACCAGATACCACGTCTGAGCGTTCACGGTGCAGATCATCGCATTGACAATACTGGCCAGCGCCAGCTCGTGAGCCGCCGCGACGGCGACGGCATTCGCAAACGCGAAGGCCGCGACATGTGCGAGTGGCAGGCGGGCTCGATTCAGAATCATGGAGGCCGCCGTCAGCACCGCCAATGCCAGCGCGGCGACGGTGGAGTGGTTGAGCTGTTGCCAGAATTCCGGGGCGGTCAGGGGAAATGCCCAGAGATCGTCAGGGCCGAGCCGGCCGGGCGCCACCGCCCGCCAGCCGGGATATTCCAGCGCATACAGCCGCCACGGGGCCGTCCACACGGACCACAGTTTCGGGTGGAGCGCCGAGATCAGAATTCCGAGGACGGTCCCCTTCCAGTATCGCGACAGCCCTGCCCCCGCAGCGCCGGAGGGCTGCAGCAACCGTGACAGCCACAGCCCGGCCCCAAACGAAAGCAGCAGTCCCCAGCCCAGGCAGACCCGGACATCGAGCTGCGCCCACAGCCAGAGAATTCCGACCATCGGCCAGATCGCCTGGTCTTCGGGCCGCTCCTGCCAGCGCACCAGCCACCAGCACAAAGCCGCGGTTCCCAGCAGCGTGACGATCTCCGGCTGCAGCGTGAACTGGTTGTAACAGGCCAGCAGCGCCAGCACCGCGCAAATCGAGCCCCACCAGGTTCGAACATCCGGACGGCACGCATGGACGAGTAAAACAGTCGCCGTGGCCGCGAGCAATCCCTGCCAAACGGACAGCCCGACGCTGCCCGTCAATCCGTAGACGCCCGCCGTCGCCAGATCCCACAACCACGAGAGATGCATCCAGGGGCGATCCGTCGCCGTATAGGAAAGCGAGTCGGTCGACGGGGGCCAGAAACCCTGCGACGCCAACTGCTCGCCGGAGCGAATCTGGACCAGCACCGGCGTTTCTCGGATCTGCGACACTCCGAGCAGCAACGCAAGGCCGACGACGGTCCAGCGGAGGACGAAATCGCCCCGGATTGCCTCGTCCTCGACCAGCTCGGGGGTCAGCGGCTCCCATTCGGGAAGGTCGGACTCGACGGCAGGCAACGCGGCGGATTCGGCTTCGTCGGGCGGAGCATCCGCAGGAGGGTGGTCTGCCGGATGCGGATCATCGACCCCGCCGGGCTGTGCGTCGTCTGACACGTTGATTTTCTTTCGGGGGCAAGACGTCGAAATGGTGGAGGTGCGTCGCTAGAAAGAACTGCGACAAAGACTTGCGTCCATGCTAGAACCCGCCTTCCGGAGCGGTCAAGCAAGTTTGGCGGCCATCGCACGCGAACTCGAAGTTCCCCCGCGCCCCGCCGGAGATCTGGGAAAAAACAAAAACAGGTCGGCGCGTCTGGAACGCGCCGACCTGTTGAATTTTCGACGGAAGCAGCGGACGACTACTGCTTGATCGGAGTCCACGCGGCCTGCTGCACCGGCCGTGCGACAGGGGCCGCCGTGCCCGGGGCCGGTGCGTAAATCACCGGCTGCTGCGGCATGGCAGATGCCGCCGCCGGCACGATCATCGACGGAGCCGCACCCTGAGCAGGTGCCGGAACCGCAAAACTCTGCGGCGGCACAGTGCTTTGCGGAACCTGGGCAGTCGACGCCGGGCTGGCGCCGGGAGCCGCGACCATGGCGGGGGCCGGGGCGGCGGCGCCGGGGCCGGAGACGATTGTTCCGGGGAGCTTCTGGAATTCTTCCCACGAGACCTGGACCGACTGTCCTGGGACCACTGGCTGCGGCAGCATGACAACCTGACGGCCCTGCATCATCATCTGCCGCGCCGCGGCTTCGCTGGCTGGCACAGGAACCGGCGGCGCCGGGGCGGTGTCGGCGGGAATCGGCGTCGGCGCGGATCCGGGAGCGTAGTTGCCGCCGCCGGGGTAGCTTGATCCGCCAGCGCAGCCACTGCAGCCCCCGGCCGCCGGAGTGCCGCAGTTGCCGCCAGCGCAGTTGCCAACGCCGTCATAGCTGACAACAGATCCGCCGCAACTCGAACATCCGCAGCCGCCGTCGCTCCAGCCGGAGTTCCGGCACTGGTTGCGGGATCGCCAGGCGTCGATTTCGCCGTGCATCCAGTTGGAGAGGCCGCAACCGGCGAGGGGGCGGGAGCAGGGGTCGCAGGGGTCCACGCAACTGTGCAGATGGCAGCAGCCCACTGAAGAGAACAGAAGCACGGCGGCTGAGCACAGCGACAGGCGGAAGTTCATGAGAATCCCTTCGGGCGACGGATTGCACCTCGTCCGTGGAGGCGCAAAAAAGACTGGTCACTCTCAGAGATCGGCGTTCCGCGTGGTAAAGTTTAACGATTACGCCGACTTTTCCGATTTTCTTGCCGACAGTCTTGTTTTCGGCGTAAGTTGCTTCTGGGAAGACAGTTAATCCGATTGCGGCATGGGATTCTTACGAATTTGCTGGCAGGCGGTGGCGAACCGGGCTTCAAAAATCCGGATTCCCGGAAAAAATGGGTGAACCTTTTCCACCGGTGCGTCGTCTTAGGGGTACAGGTCATTGCACCATGTTCCGCCTGTTGTGTGGAACAGCGTGACCAAAGTTACCGACCTTGGAAGGCATCAGGAAAGGTTTAGAGCTTCCACTCGGTTTCTCTCTCTCCCCGCAGGACTGCGTCCAATACGCAGGAGGTGTCCCGATGAATCACACTCACGGCATTCATTCCGCTGTTATTCCCACCGTCGCTGGCCATCAGGCCGGTCTGGTTGCTGGGTTTGCCGCGAATGCCTATCGGTGTGCGGGATCCTTCTCGGACGTCAGTTCGAAATGTTCCGACGCCGCGGACTCTATGCGCAGTCAGCGCGAGTCCTCTCTTGAACGCGGCAGACTCCGTACGGGCTGGTCAGGTTGGCAGGGTACGCAGACCCAACCCACCACCCCGCCCGTCACAGTGCCAGTGGTACCTGTAGGCCAGCGCCTACCGGCGCCAGCATGGGCAGCACTGGTACTCAGCCGCAGCATGTGCGGCTAGTTCGCAGAGTCTTCGGAATTTTTCGTCGTTCGGGTCGTCATGACGCCCCGCCGCCTGGTTCGGGTCCCGCGATCGAGTCGCGGTCCAGTCCCGATTCAGCCACGCCTCCGCCTCTCGGAGATTTCCGGGATGCTCGGGCGTTCGCGGCCGGTGTGTCAGCGATTCGATGTGCCTGAACAGGCGACCAGACCGTCGGCGTCAACCAGGACGTCTGCGCCGCCGGGATTGCATGGGGATACGCATCGCTATGGAACCTTTGGAACAGAATCAGATTGCCGCTCTGGTGCAGGAAGCCCAGGGGGGAAGCCGGGAAGCGTTCGGGGAACTGGCGCGACAGTTCGAGAACACCGTGTTCGCGATCGGCCTCCGCCGGTTGCGGAACCGGTCCGAAGCTGCGGAATTGACGCAGGATGTCTTCATCCAGGCGATGCGGAAGCTGCCTCAGTTGCGGGAGCCCGAGCGGTTCGCCGGCTGGTTGCGACGGATTACTGTCCGGATGGCGATCAACCGGGCGGTTCGTCGGCCGCCGGAAATCGCTCAGGATCCGGACTTCCTGGGAGGAATCAACGGGGCCGCGACGACTCCGCTGGAGAACGTGCTGAGCAACGAGAATGCGACGCAGGTCTGGAGCGGACTGAACGAACTGCGGGAGCTCGATCGGACGACGTTGCTGGCCTTCTATTTTGAAGGTCAGTCGCTGATTGAGATGAGCGATCGGTTCTCCAGCCCGGTGGGAACCATCAAGCGTCGGCTGCACACGGCACGGAACCGCCTGAAGGAGGTCCTGCAGAGCCATATGCAGCCGATCTGAAGGCTGGTCGCGACGGGCGAACGATACGGAATCCCGTTGACATCACGGATGACTGATGCGATTCTGCGGAGCAGCGCCCTGCGCGGTGCTGCTCCGCAGTCTTCTTTTGAGTCGCCCCATGAAGCCATTCCGTCCGGACCGCCTGACGCGGCGCAGCGCATTGCAGGCGGGGAGCCTGGGGCTGTTCGGTCTGCAGTATCCAGAGTTGCTGGCCGGCCGAGCCCTGGCGGCCGAATCGGCGAGCCTGCTGCCGCGTTACGGGCAGGCGAAGGCCTGCATTCTGCTGTTCATGTGGGGCGGACCGGCTCATCAGGACACGTGGGATCTCAAACCGGATGCTCCGGCCGAAGTGCGCGGGCCGTTTGCTCCGATCAGCACGGTCGTGCCGAACATTCAGATCTGCGAGCACTTTCCGCTGCTTGCCCGGAGAACCGACAAGCTGGCGATCGTGCGGTCGGTGACGCATGACAATGTCGATCACACGACGGCGACGCACTACCTGCTGACCGGGCAACCGCCACCGCCCGTCAGCGACCTGCGTAAAGACTGGCCGAGTATCGGTTCGGTGGTGTCGCGAGCGGGCCTCGGTCGGCCGCCGTTGCCGCCGTTCGTCTCGATGCGGCCCAAGCTTCCGAACGACGTGCCCAGGTTCGTGGAAGAGAGCCATGGGCAATTTGCCGGCTGGTTAGGACCGACGTTCGATCCGTTGACCATCGACGCCGATCCGTCGCTCCCGGACTACCGGGTCGGCGATTTTGCGCCGCAGCCGGGGCTTTCGACCGACCGGTTGAATTCGCGGCAGAGCCTGCTCGAAGCGATGCGGAATCCTCGGGCGTCCTGGCAGACGCAGACGGGGCCGCGGGCGGTTGAGGACCACTATCACCGGGCCTTCGACCTGTTGGCCTCCCCGGCATCACAGGCGGCGTTCGATCTGACGCGGGAAACGACCGAGGTCCGGGAGCGCTACGGACAGAACCCGCACGGTCAGTCGGTTCTGCAGGCCCGGCGCCTGATCGAGCGAGGCGTCCCTCTAGTGACGGTTTTCTGGCCCAACGACGGGATCAAGAACGTCAGCGTCTATTGGGACACGCACTCCCGAAACTTCATCGATCTCCGCGAGCGACTGATGCCGGTGGCGGATCAGGCGTTTTCTGCATTGCTGGATGACCTTTACGAGCGTGGGCTGCTTGACGAAACGCTCGTCGTCTGGACGGGGGAGTTTGGACGGACGCCTCGAATCGGCCAGCGGAACAGCGATGCGGGGGCGGGGGCGGACGGGCGGGATCACTGGCCCGGATGCTTTACAACGGTTTTGGCCGGGGGAGGGATTCAGGGGGGACAGGCGTTCGGTTCTTCGGATCGATACGCGGCCTACCCGGCGACGCATCCGGTCAGGCCGGTGGATGTGGTGGCGACGGTCTACCACCTGCTGGGGGTGCCGCCGCACTTGGAGCTGAGCGACTCGCAGGGGCGGCCGCAGGTTGTCTGCCCGGGTCAGCCGATTTTGCCGCTTTTCGCCTAAGCCATCTGACGGCCAGATGTTGCAGCGACTGGAACGGGGCAATCGGCCAATTGTCGCAAGTCCTGTAACAGCGGGATTTTGCGAAATTCTGGTGAGCGACGTCCTTTTTAATCGGCGTCCAGAGACCCATCTGCGTATTAATCTGTCAGTGGAGCCTCCCAAAACTGGGAACGCAGGCAGGTGCCCTTGGTGAACATACTGACGTCGATGGGAATTGTCCCCGATTTCGGCAATTGATTCATCCTGAGTAGTGCGAATTGCGTTCTCAAGGGACAGGGGCCGCTCCCATGCGGGCTGCTCGAGAGTCGCAAAGCAGGAGGTGTCATCATGCCGCGAAAAGATGCTCTGGTTCGACTCCACGCTCGTCTTGTCGCACAGCGGAATGCGCTGCGAGAAAAGATCTCGGATGAGATGGGATTGGCGTTTCTGGACGACGACGGAATTAACGATATTGGCGAAACCGCCAGCCAGGTGGAACGGGCGGAACTTCACACGCAACTCGCCGCTCTGGAGAGTCGCGAGCTGGAAGAGATTGATTTTGCCATCACAATGATCCGTGAAGGCCGTTACGGAACCTGCCAGCGCTGCCAGAAGCCTATACCGGTAGCGCGGCTGCAGGCTCTGCCGTCCGCCACGACCTGCGTCGAGTGTCAGCGGCGGTCGGAAGAATCCGGTGGCGCTGAAGGGGTCGAAGAGAACTGGGCGGGCGCCATGGAGTATGAACGCCGGGGAATGGACGAAGAACCGGAACTGCTGGAGTTCGAAGAAATCGAATCCTGACCGGAACGGACAACTCCGGATTGCGTTCTCAGCAGACGAGCGGGATGCTTACCTCAAGCGGTGGGCATTCCGCTCGTTGCTTGCGCGGTGCGCTATTTCTGGCGGCGCATTCGGGAATATCGTTCGGATCGAATCGGACCCGGAATTCCCTGCGATCGCCAGAATCCTGCTTCGACTGGAGCACGTCGGCGTCGGTCGTCGAAGACAGGAAATTGGACGAGACATCACATGATAGAATCCCGGACGTCCGGAGCGGGTTTGAGGGAGTTGCCATGAGACAGCGATCGCTGATCTGGATCGCGAGTGGAGCCCTGGCCGCCGGCACGCTGCTGGGAGCCGGGCTGATGTGCCTGTGGGGGGAGAGCCGGTTGCAGGCCGACGCCCTCGACAGGGATGCCGCCGAACGCGCTTACCAGGATCTGGCCGGTGAGATGGGGCCGCTGCAACTCGGGAGCCAGCATCTGGCGAAGATTGCCGCCCTGACGACGCCCAGCGTCGTGCACATCCAGAGCGAACGCCAGTCGCAGTCCCGGGGGAAGATCGAAGAGACCGGCTCCGGCGTGATCCTGGCGAGCACCAAGGCGGAAGGCTTTTACGTCGTCACCAACCGGCACGTGATCGACGGCGCAACACTCCCGAATATCACGATTTCTCTCAACGACGGTCGCGAGATTCACCCGGATCGGGTCTGGCAGGATGCCGCCACCGACGTGGCCGTGATGAAAATCTCCGCCAGCGGCGTGGTCGCGGCCAAATGGGGCGACAGCAACCAGATCGAAATCGGAAATATGGTGCTGGCGCTGGGAAGCCCGTTCGGGCTGAGCCGATCGGTCACTTTCGGCATCATCAGCGCCAAAGGGCGTCGGAGCCTGCGACTGGGGGCGGCGGAAGTTCTGAATCAGGACTTCCTGCAGACCGACGCGGCGATCAATCCGGGCAACAGCGGGGGACCGCTGATCGATCTGCAGGGGCGGGTGATCGGGATCAACACCGCGATCGCTAGCAGCGGCGGCGGGAACGAGGGGATTGGCTTCAGCATCCCCTGCAATCTCGCGCAGCGCGTGATGGAGCAGCTCCTCGAACATGGCGCCGTCCAGCGGGCCTATCTGGGGGTCAGGCTCGATCCTGCGTTCGACAGCAAGACGGCGGCGCGCCTGCGGCTCGATCGCGTCCAGGGGTCCCGCGTCACCGAGGTCTATCCCAATTCGCCGGCATCGCGGACGAACTTGCAGTTCGACGATGTCATCCTGACCTTTGACGGCATCGAGATTCAGGACGAGAACCATCTGATTAACCTGGTCAGCCTGACTGCGATCGGCAAAGAGATTCGACTGACGGTCTGGCGCGGCGGCCGGAAGCTGACGCTCAAAATCGTACTGACCGACCGGAAAGAGATGCCGCAGCAGACGAGCGAGGCGCCTTCTGAGCCGGGGATGGGAGTCCCGATCCGGCAGATGGGGCTGACCGTTCATCCGCTGGACGGGGACCTGGCCGAGCAACTGGGATTCGAGCGCGACACGCAGGGGTTGCTGGTGCTCAAGATCGATCAGGACAGCCCGCTGGCGTCCGACCTCAAGTTGTACGACCTGATCGAGAACATCGGGCAGATGCCGGTCAAGAACGTCGCCGATCTGCAGTTTGCTCTGGAGCAATCGAGTTCCAGCGCGAGCGTGCTGCTCAAGGTCAGCCGCGGCGGTCGGAAGGAGCCGGTCGGCCAGCTCGTCGTCTGGCGCCGCTGAACGTCGCGGACTGACGCCTCGCAGAATTCCGGTTAATCCCGCGCGCCACCGCCGGTTTCCCATCGAGAGGAACCGGCAACAGCTCAACTGGCACGCGGGATCTGATCGTGAACGGCATGGCGTGGACCTATCTGATTTATCTGGGGCTGTGCGTCGCGATCACCATCTGGGTGGCGCGTACCCTGCGGCGTAACGGCGTGACATTTCTGACGCGGGTCGGGAACGACGCCGAGCCCGATGCCGTCCTGGCCGATGCGCTGTCGCACCTGCTGATCGTCGGCTTCTACCTGGTCAACCTGGGAGTCATCAGCTTTCTGATGCGGTCGGAGCAGCGAGTTGTCGATGCGCAGGAGTCGATTGAACTGCTCAGCAGCAAGGTGGGGATGATTCTGGTGGTGCTGGGGGCCATGCACTTTGCCGTCCTGGCGGTTTTTGCCGCGGTCCGAAACCACGCGACGGTCGACGATCGCCCTCCGCTGCGCCGGCACTCTGTCAGCGAGCTGACCGCCCGGCGGCAGGCATTTCGGGATCACGCCTCCCCCTCCGAACTGCAGTTCGACGGTCCGGTCGACGATTCGCCGCAGGGAAGCAGGCCATGACTCCGGCGGTCGGGGCGTATCTTGTTTATCTGGCGCTCAGCCTGGGAGTCACGGTGTGCGTGGGGCGGACGCTGCATCGTCACGGTCGACCGTTTCTGGTCGAGGTTTTTGCGGGGCGGACCTGGCTGGCTGACGCGACCAATCATGTTCTGCTGACCGGCTTCTATTTGACGAATTCGGCACTGGTGCTGATGTTTCTGACCGTCCGCCGACCTCCGGCGAGCTGGGATGCCGCCCTTGTGAGTCTGGCGTTCCAGGTGGGCGTGGTGCTGATGACGCTGGGGGCCATGCACTTTGCCAATGTGGCGAGCCTGCTGGGGGTTCGGCGCTGGCTGGGGCGGAATGGAGGAGAGCGAGTCGCGAATAGGGAATAGCGAGTAGCCAGAAGAAGACGCTCAGTAACTCCTCTGTCTGGCTACTGGCTACTGGCTACTCGCTATTCGCTCGCTTTGGAATACTCAATCCTCTGGAGTCGCAACGGTGGCGCGACGGAGATGGAATTGCCTTTCTGCCACAATGCGATCCGGAAATTGTTTTTACGTGATGGAGACGGACTTTGGCGGGAATCCGCTTGAGGGCCGCAGCGGTCCGGCTATTGTGGGCCGGAGCGGGTCGACGCGGTCGGCCACGTTTTCGGGGTCAATTGAGGATGCGCGGACGATGACGATGAAGAAACTGGGATTCGCAGGGGTGATGATTGTGGCGCTGGTCGGTCTGTCGCTGGCGACTCAGGCGCAGGTCAAGAAGGGCAAGACCCGGCCCCTGACGACGAAGCAAATGATGGCGGGGCTGGTGAAGCCGCAGTGCGCGGGGCTCGGAGAAGCGCTCAAAGCCGCTCCGTCCGACGACAAGGCCTGGGAGGAGCTGGCGACGAAAGCAGCGCTGCTCAACGAATCGGGCTATAGTCTGATGGACGACGGGCGCTGTCCGGACGGCGTGTGGGCCAGCGCCTGCAAGAATCTGCAAACAGCCAGTGCCGCGGTGCTCGCAAAGATCGAGGCCAAGGATTACGCCGGGGCTCAGGCGGAATTCAAAGGGGTGACGGCGTCGTGCGGCGAATGCCACAAGGCCCACAAGAAATAAGGGCGGATGCCTGGTCTTCTCCCAAACGGAACAGGCCGGTCTCTCTGCGAGACCGGCCTGTTCCGTTTGTTGACTTTCAGTTCAGTGTGACGGGGACTGCAGGACCGCGGTCATCCAGGTCTCGAGCCCATCCGCCATGCCGGCGAGCTGCTCCCGAGCCCGCGACTTTGCGGCGTCGAGGGTGAGCGACGGGGACATTTCTGCGAAAAAGTAAAACTTGATCTTGGGTTCCGTGCCGGAAGGTCGCAGGGCGACCCGGAGCGTGCCGTCGGGCGAGGTGGCTTCGACAAACAGCAGGTCTCCGGACGGAGCCGGCAGCTCCTGCGTTTTGACATTTGCAGGCAGTGAGCGGATCTCGTGCTGCTTGTAGTCGAGGACGCCGGACAGTGTCAGGCCGCCGAGCGCCGCGGGCGGTCGAATGCGAAATTCCTGCATGATCCGACGGATCTGCTCATTTCCCTGCGAGCCGACGCAGGTCTTGGAACGCTGCGTTTCGAGGAAATAGCCGTAGCGGATGTAGATCGCGTCGAGCTGATCCAGCAGCGAACGGCCCTCGGCCTTCAGTTCCGCCGCCAGTTCCGCCACATAGAGAGCGGCAATTGAGGCGTCTTTGTCGCGGGCGTAGTCGCCGGCGAGGTAGCCCAGCGATTCCTCGGCGCCGAAGACGAAGTCGGCCGCTCCTTCGCGGTCAATCGTCTCGCCGATGTACTTGAATCCGACGAGCAGATCGCGAATGACGCGCAGGCCGCGCGAGTCGGCGATCCGGGCGATCAGACCAGACGTGACCAGCGTCTCGACGACGTAGTGCGAAGGAGTCAACGTCCCCTGCGCGGCACGTTTGCGGCAGAGGTAGTCGATGATCAGGGCGCCGACCTGATTGCCGGTGAGGGGCAGGTATTCGCCGGTCGGGGTCCGGGCGGCGACCCCCAGGCGGTCGGCATCGGGATCGGTGGCCAGAATCACATCGGCGGCATTCTCGCGGGCGAACGGGAGAATCGGTTCAAAAACCGATGTCAGCTCGGGGTTGGGGAGGTGCTTCGGAACGTTGGGGAAGCCGCCGTCCTGAGCCCAGTGTGGTTCGAACTGGAGGACCTGCGGGAAGCCGGCTCGAACGAGAACTGGGTACGCGGACGTCGAACCGACTCCGTGCAGCGGGGAGAAGACGATGGTGACGTCCCGCTCGGTCGTCAGACTGAGCGCCGCGACGGTCTGGAGGTAGTCTTCGTCGAGCGCTGCGCCGACGACCACGATCCGTCCGTCGCGCACGGCCTCCTCAAAGGGGACGCGCGGGATCTCGCGCGTCGCGTTGACGCACTCGATGATTCCTTTGTCATGCGGCGCCAGGACCTGGCCGCCGTTGGACCAATAAGCTTTAAACCCGTTGTCTGACGGGGGATTGTGCGATGCGGAGATCATGAGGCCGCAGTCGCACTGCAGCTTGCGGACTGCGAAGGAGAGTTCCGGGGTGGCGCGAGCGCCGTCGAAGAAGAAGACCTGGAAGCCGTGGGCGGCGAGAACTTCGGCAGTCAGACGGGCGAATTCCGGCGAGCGATGGCGTGTGTCGTGGGCGATCACCGCTTTACGGTCGTCGGCGCCGCAGACCTGCTGGACGTAGGCGGCCAGGCCGTTGGCTGACTCGCCGATGGTGCGGGCGTTGATGGTGGCGGAACCGAACTCGCTCATGCCGCCGCGACGTCCGCCGGTCCCGAAGGGAATGCGTTCCCAGAACAGGGAGTCCAGTTGCGTGAAATCTGCTGCGGCGACGAGCTGGAGGAGCTGCGGCTGATACTGGCCATACTGCGGCTCGGCGAGCCAGATCCGGAGATTTTCGGCAGCCGGCGCTGTCAATCGGCCCGACTCGACGGCCGATGCGATCAGGGGGAGAGCTTCGGCGACCGTCAGAGCAACCGGCGACATACGGCGATTCCCAGAGTTCGAGGAGATGCTCCGGCGGCGATCCGCGGCCGGGAGAACCGGACGGAATTGTGACCGGCGGAGGGCCGTCGTTCCACTCAGGATGGCGATCTTGACCGGGCGCGGGCAAGCCGCGGGCAGGATGGCGCGGCAGAGGGGCGCCGAGCCGGTGCGGCTGGAGGAATTCTGCGGCTTATAGGGTTGAAATCGCAGTGCGTTGTTGCGAACCGGTCGGGCAGGCGGCTATACACACATCCGAAATACTCGATTTGACTGCTGTTGAGGAACAGGCCGCCATGACGTTGCGCCCGGAGGAAGATTTCAACACGCTGCCGCCTTCCCAGGATCCGGAACCGGACGAAGGGCAGCGTTTGCCGCCGCGGCGGGCATGGGATGTCCTGCGAAATCTCGGTCCGGGGCTGATCATTGCGGGGAGCATCGTCGGTTCCGGCGAGCTGATTGCGACGACGAAGACCGGCGCTCAGGCGGGGATCGCGCTGCTGTGGCTGATCATCATCGGCTGCGTGATCAAGGTCTTTGTGCAGATCGAGCTGGGTCGGTTTACGATCAGCAAGGGGGAATCGACGCTGGCGGCGATGGACCAGGTCCCCGGACCGCGGCTGGTCGTGAACTGGCTGGTCTGGTACTGGCTGGCGATGATGATCGCCAGCATGGGGCAGCTTGGAGGGATCGCCGGGGGCGTGGGGCAGGCGCTGGCGATCTCGTACCCGATCACGGGGGACTATGCGGCCGCGATCCGGACCCCTTCGAACAGCGAGCTGAAGCGGTTCGTGCGGTGGGACGACGACGCGAAGAACGGCGGAGTGGAACTGGCGAAGCTGTCGCCTGCGGAGCAGAAGCGCATCCAGCGGGGTCACGCGATCGTCGGCCAGGCGATCGCGGATCTGGGGGAGGAGGGAGAGGTTCTGCTGGAGCGTGTCCGGAAGCAGGAGAAGATTGAAGATCCGGTCACCAGCGACGATCGGATTTACGCCGCGATGATCGCGGTCGCGACGGCGTTCATGCTCTACTGGGGACGCTACAACCTGATCCAGAATCTCTCGACGGTGCTGGTGGTGGCGTTCACGTTCATCACGCTGGGGAACGTGGTTGCGCTGCAGATGACGCGGGAGTTTTCGATCTCGCTGCAGGATTTCTGGCATGGCTTGTCGTTCAGCCTGCCGTCTCGGGAGTCGGGGATCGATCCGGTGGTGACCGCGCTGGCGACGTTCGGGATCATCGGCGTCGGGGCGACGGAGCTGATTGCGTATCCGTACTGGTGTCTGGAGAAGGGGTATGCCCGCTATGCCGGGCGCGACGACGGCAGCGAGGCGTGGCTGCAGCGGGCGCGGGGTTGGATCCGGGTGATGCATGTGGATGCCTTTGCGTCGCTTATCGTCTACACGGTGGCGACGCTGGCGTTCTTTCTGATGGGCGTCGCCGTGCTCTTCAACGAGGGGCGCGATCCGGACGGGATGCGGATGGTGAGCACGCTGGCGACGGCGTACGTGCCGATCTTCGGGGAATATGCACGGTGGCTGTTCTTGGGCGGGGCGTTCGCGGTGCTGTATTCGACGTTTCTGGTGGCGAATGCGGGGCATGCGCGGACTGTGGTCGACGCGCTGAAGCTGACGGGCGTGATCGACCGGCACAGCGAGGATGTGCATCGTCGGGCGCTCAACTGGGTCAGCTTTGCCTTCCCGCTGGTCTGTCTGCTGATGCTGCTCGGGCTGGGGGAGAACCCGGTCAAGCTGATACTCTGGTCGGGCGTGATGCAGGCGGTGATGTTGCCGATGCTGGCCGGGGCGGCGCTGTATTTCCGCTACACGAAGACTGATCGGCGACTGCGGGGGCCGTGGTGGTGGGACGTGCTGTTGATCATTTCGTCGCTCGGAATGCTGCTGGCCGGGGGATGGTTGATCTACAGCAAGGTCGCCTGACGTTGCTGCAATCGGAGCAGATTTGAGTTCTGCGGCCGGTTGTGCTACGTTTCGCGCTGCAGCTCAGGCGGCAGCGTGCGGAGGAGTTCGGGCATGGCGGCGGGCAAGACTATCTTCAAGCGGATCATCGACGGCGAGATCCCGGCGCAGATCGTCTACGAAACCGACCGCTGCCTGGCGTTTCGCGACGTCAACCCGCAGGCGCCGGTGCATGTGCTGGTGATTCCCAAACAGGAGATTGCCAGTCTGGCGGAAGCTGCGGAGGCGGACGAGTCGCTGCTGGGGCATCTGCTGCTGTCGGCCCGCACGATTGCCAGCCAGCTTGGCCTTGAGAATGGTTATCGCACTGTGATCAACTGCGGTCCCGACGGCGGGCAGTCGGTCGATCATCTGCACGTGCATCTGCTGGGCGGACGTCCGCTGGGGTGGCCTCCCGGTTAAGTCAACGCGACCACGAATCCTCAACGGCCGCGAATCACAGGAAGAGAGCTCACAATGGCGTCGCGACAACTGCTGGTAGCGGGATTGGTGGTGGTGACGATGGCGGCGCTGCTGGTCGCTCAGGCGCCACAGGCGCCGGCGACGGGGCTGGCGATGACTGAGGCGGCTAAGGCGTTCCAGGGGACCCTGACTCCGGCGCAACTGGCTCAGACGTCGTTCGCGTATGACGACGCGGAGCGGCTGAACTGGCACTTCATTCCGCGGGAGCGGAAGGGATTGCCGCTGAAGGCGCTGGAAGGGGCGGCTCATAAGGCCGCGCTGGCGCTGATTCACTCCGGGCTGTCGGAGGCCGGTTACGACCAGACGCTGAATATCATGAGTCTCGAAGAGGTGCTGTATCTCCTCGAAGGGGGAGAGCGTCAGGTTCGTCGCGAACGACGCGATCCTCAGAAATACTATCTCAGCATTTTCGGAACCCCCTCGGACAAAGGGGTGTGGGGCTGGCGAGTGGAAGGACACCACATCTCGCTGAATTTCAGCGTCAAAGACGGTCGAGTCGTCGCCAGCACGCCGGAGTTTTTCGGAGCGAATCCGGGGACGATTGAAGCGGGGAAGGGGCGGCAGATTCGGGTGCTGGGGCCCGAGGAAGACATTGCGCGCCAGATTCTGAAACTCTGCACGCCGGAGCAGCAGAAAGCCTGCTGGATCAGCAAGACCGCTCCCGACGAGGTTCCCGGACCCGGCGCTCCACAGGCGGACGTCGGCCCGGCGGTGGGACTGTCGTTCCAGGAGATGTCGGCCGATCAGCAGAAGCTGCTGCAGGACCTGCTGGGCGAATACCTGAAGAACCTGACCGGGGACGTCGAGGCCGAGCGACGGGCAAAGATCAACGCGGCGGGGATGGATGTCATCAAGTTCGCGTGGTGGGGCGAACCCGATCTGCACGAGCGGCATCACTACCGGGTGCAGGGGCCGACGTTTGTGATCGAGTACAACAACACGCAGAACAACGCCAATCACGTGCACTCGATGTGGCGAAGTCTGGATGGCGATTTGAACGTCGCCCGGTCGAAGTAGGCGGCCTTGCGGCCGATGGGGAAATGCGAAGATGACGACGGCTGTGGTGTCCCGTCTCGATGCTTTGTATGCGGAGCGATTTCCCGAGTCGGCCCGGCTCGCCGAGCGGGGCAAGTCGCTGTTTCCGAGCGGCGTGACCCATGACGGACGCTACCTCGAACCGTTTCCGGTCTACGTGCGCGAGGCTCACGGATCGCGAAAGACGACCGTCGAGGGGCATTCGCTGGTCGACTACTGGGTGGGCCACGGGTCGCTGATTCTGGGCCACGGTCACCCGGCGGTGGTTGAAGCGGTGCAGCGGCAGATGGCCCTCGGAACGCACTTTTCGGCCTGCCACGAACTGGAGATGGACTGGGCGGAGCGGGTGCTGGGGCTGCTTCCCGCCGCGGAGCGGATTCGTTTTACGAACAGCGGGACGGAAGCCACGCTGATGGCGATCCGCATCGCCCGCCTGGCGACCGGTCGGCGGAAGGTGGTCAAGTTTATCGGGCACTTCCACGGCTGGCACGATTCGCTGGTGCCGGCCGCCTATGCGCCGTATACCCCGGAGGACTGGTCTCTGCCCGGGGTCTCCGAGGGGGTGTTGTCGGAGACGATTCCGATTCCGCCGAACGATCTCGCGGCGCTGGAGCAGGCCCTTGATGAGCATCGGCCGGCCTGCGTGATTGTCGAAGCCACGGGCGGTCACTGGGGCATGGTGCCCGTGCAGGGAGAATACCTGCGGGAGCTGCGCCGTCTGACAGCGGCCCGCGGCGTGCCGCTGATCTTCGATGAAGTCATCAGCGGATTCCGGGTGCATCCGGGCGGATCTCAGGGGCACTATGGAATCGCCCCGGATATGACGACGCTGGCCAAGATTCTGGCGGGCGGTCTGCCGGGGGGCGCCCTCGTCGGACGGGCGGATCTGCTGGAAGGGCTGGCGTTCGAGAACCGTTTCGGCAAGAAAATGAAGCACCCTGGCACGTACAACGGCAATCCGCTTTCCGCGGCGGCCGGCGTCGCGGCTCTGGACGTGGTCGCGACGGGGGAGCCGGGACGGCACTCGAATCGGATGGCCGCGGTGCTGCGCGGTCGTCTGAACGCACTGTTTGCGGAGAAGTCGGTCGACTGGATCGCGTACGGCGAATTCTCGATGATCCATCTGCTGATGGGCTACGACGGCCCGCGGCCGGATCGGGACGATTTCATTCCGTGCGGCGGCGACTATCGCAAGCTGGATGGCAAGTCCGACCGCCAGTTGGGTTTTGCGTTGCGGCGGGCGCTGTTCGTCGGGGGCGTCGACTGGTTCGGCTCAGGAGCGATGACTTCGGCGGCCCATACCGAGGCGGATGTGGAGATCACGGTGGAGGCTTTCTCGCAGGCGATCGATCTGCTGCGGGAAGGCGGCCGGATTTCGTGAGCTCAGGGCGTCGCGGGAGCTGTGAGGCAGGCCGTCCGGGGCGGATGGTGCGATGAGCAGCCCGGCGATTGTCCGGAACGAGCCGTCCGTTCGGCCGATCGGTCGGGAGATTCTGCGTCTGGCTTTGCCGGTGCTGGCCGAGCAGATGCTGTATCTGTGCGTCGGCTTCTTCGACGTCTTTCTCTCCGGACAGATCAGCAAGGAGGCAACCGCGGCGATCGGTCTGGCGGCTTACGTCGGCTGGCTGGCGTCGATGATCTTCGGCCTGATCGGGACCGGGGCGACGGCGATCGTCGCCCGCTGCTGGGGCGCCGGACAGCACGAAGACGCCCGCCGCATCGCCACACACGCGCAAGTGCTGGCGATCGGTCTGGGGGTTGCTGTCTTCGCGTTGCTGCAGGGGCTCGCCCCCTGGACGCCGATGCTGCTGGGGATGGAGGGAGAGACGTATCGAATCGCGGTGCATTATCTGCGGGTCGACGCGTTCGGCCAGTTTTTTGCATGCTGGATGCTGATCGGAGCCGCGTCGCTGCGCGGGAGTGGAGACATGCGGACTCCGCTGCTGGTGCTGGGAGTCACCAACGTCGTCAACATCCTGGTTTCGACGGGGTGCGTGTATGGATTCGGCCCGTTGCGACCGATGGGCGTCTACGGAATTGTGACCGGTACGGTCGCGGCCCAGTTCTGCGGCGCTGTGCTGATGACGACCGCGCTGAGCTCCCGCTGGTCGCATCTGTCGCTGATCCGCAGCGAGTTCCGGATTGTTCCCGCCACGGCGGCCCGGATTCTCCGGATCGGCGGACCGGCTGGTCTGGAAGGGGCTGTTACGTTTACCGGGCATTTCCTGTTCCTGATGATCATCGCCCGGCTTTCGCCCGGAGGCTTCGATGGAGCGGCGTTTGCGGCTCATATTGTCGGAGTGCGGGTGGAGTCGCTCTCGTATCTGCCCGCACTTGCGTGGGGAATTGCCTGCAGCAGCCTCGTCGGGCAGTCGCTGGGGGCGCGGCAGCCGGAGCGGGCGCAACTGGTCGGCCGGGTAGCGATTCGGCAGATCGTCGCGTACGCGTTTGTGATCGGTCTGATCTTCGGCCTCGGGGCGCCGCAGATTTATGCCGCCATGCATTCGGATCCCAACGTCGCGGTGCAGGGGGTGCCGGCGTTTCGACTGATGGCCAGCTATCAGGTTCCCACGGCCATTCTGATCGTGCTGGCCTGCTGCCTGCGCGGGGCGGGGGATACGCGGTTTCCGCTGCTGTGCGTGCTGATCGGCACCATCGGACTGCGGGTGCCGCTGGGTTACCTGTTCGGAGTCGTTCTGCAGTGGGGGCTGCTTGGCGCCTGGATCGGCATGGGAGTCGACAACATCGTCCGGGCCGGCCTGCTCTGGTGGCGCTACCGCTCCGGACGCTGGGTCCGGACTTCCGTCTGACGTTGCGACGTCTGAAAATGGCAGCAGGGGCGCAATCCCGTGGGGGAATGCGCCCCTGCCGACAGGCATTGGCCCGAACAACTCAATGCAGTCGCTCCCGCCACGGAACGCGACGCTGGCGGATCTGCAGAATGTGGAGGTGACGGTTTGCTATCGGTGATAACCGAGCGAAACCATCACGTCGTAGAGCTCTTCGTAGGTGACGAATCGCCGCCGGTGATCGAGTTTGTATTTGTCGATTGCGGCGGCGAGCTCGGCGACTTCCGGCCGGCTGCTGGCCGTCGCGACAAACTGTCGGCGTTCGGGGCCGCCGTCACGGGCGCCGGATGCGGCGCTGCGCCGATCGACAAAGGGGCGAGGGTTCTGTTCTGTGACCATCTGCATTACCATACCTCCGCGGAAGTCCGCAATATTGACAAGTCTAGGTCACATTCCCCGTTGCGGCAAATTCTGGCGGGGAATTCCCGCAAGATCCGAGTTCGTGGATAACTCTTTTTCGGGAAAGAGCTTGCGCTAAACGACGGAGCGACAGGGACTCCACCGATGCACACCAAGGTGACAATTCTCGGGAGCGGCGCGATGGCGACCGCCTGCGCCGTCGTGCTGGCGGAACATCCCCATCAGGAGGTGTCGATCTGGGCGCGCAACCCGGCTCATGCCGAGCAGATCCGGCGGGACCGGGAGAACCGGCGGCTGCTGCCTGGGATTCGGATTCCGGACCGGGTGCAGGTGACGTCGGATATCGAACATGCATTGACCGGGGCGGAGTATCTGCTGGCAGCGGTGCCGACGCAGTTCCTCCGGTCGTCGTTGCTGGAATTGCGTCCTCTGCTGACGCAGGGCCGACCGGTGATCAGCGTGATCAAGGGAATCGAGAACGGAACCTTTCTCCGGCCGAGTGAAATCATTTCGAGCGTCCTCGGCAACCGGGATGTCGTTGCGCTGAGCGGTCCATCGCACGCGGAAGAGATTGCCCGACGGTTGCCGACGACGGTCGTTGCGGCCAGCGCCGATCTGGGGCTGGCCCGGCAGGTTCAGAAAATCTTCGGGACCGACCGGTTTCGCGTGTATACGAATCTCGACCTGGTGGGGGTTGAGCTGGCGGCGGCGCTGAAGAATGTGGTGGCGATCGCCGCCGGCATTTCGGACGGTCTGGGCTACGGGGACAATGCCAAGTCGGCGTTGCTGACGCGCGGGCTGGTGGAAATGACCCGGTTCGGGATGCGGTTCGGAGCGGACGCCGCGACGTTTCACGGCCTTGCCGGTTTTGGGGACCTGATCACCACGTGCGTCAGTCCCTTCGGACGGAATCGCCGGGTGGGACAGCGGCTGGGAAACGGAGAGACCTTGCAGGAAATCCTCGCGAGTATGGACTCCGTGGCTGAAGGGGTGGCGACGGCCCGCAGCGTGTTCGACATTGCCGAACAGGAAGGGATCGATATGCCCATCACGGGCGAAGTCTACCGAGTGCTGTTCGAGAACAAGTCTCCGGCTGAGGCCACGAACAGTCTGATGCATCGCCCCCAGCGGTCCGAATAAGTTCTTTGCTCAAAAACAGTCGCGGCGACAGGTCGCAGGAAGACGCCGAACTACGCGGGCCGACCGAGGCCGCGCTCCGGAGACGAAGATGGGTTGGGAAGCCGTTCTGGTCATGGCCGTCGTCGGCCTGATGCTGGTGGGATTGGCGCTGGAAGTGGCGTCGGCCGACCTGATCGTCATGGCGGCGCTGGCTGCAATTGTGATCGTCGGCGAACTGACCGGGACGGCGCGGCTGCTGGATGTGAAGACCGCGGCGACACAATTTGGCGATTCGGGTCTGTTGACGGTTGCGCTGTTGTTCGTGGTCGTGGCGGGGCTGGTCCAGACCGGCGCCATGTCGCTGATTACCGCCCCGCTGCTGGGACGTCCCAGATCGCTGCGCTCCGCTCAGGCCCGGCTGTTACTGCCGGTCACGACGCTCAGCGCCTTCCTCAACAATACTCCGGTCGTCGCCATGTTCATGCCGGTGGTCGATGACATCTGCAAGCGGGCGAGAATCAGTCCGTCCAAGTTGTTTCTGCCGATGGCCTATTCGGCGACGTTCGGCGGCGTCTGCACGATGATCGGCACCAGTACGAATCTGGTCGTCAACGGAAAACTGCCGGCGTACGGACTGAAAGAGTTCGGCCTGTTCGACCTGACGTGGGTCGGCCTGCCCTGTGCGATCGGCGGCGTCATCTTCCTGATGGTGTTCAGCAGCTCCCTGCTGCCCGATCGCAAGCCGGCAATCAGCCTGAGCGACGATCCTCGGCAATATACGGTCGAGATGCTGGTCCAGCCGGGGGGGCCGCTGGTCGGTCAGACCGTCGAGCAGGCGGGGCTGCGGCATCTGCCGGGTCTGTATCTGGTGGAGATCGAGCGGGCTGGCGAGGTTGTGCCGGCGGTCAGTCCGCGGGAACGACTGCACGCAAACGACCGCCTGGTGTTCGTCGGCGTGGTTGAGTCGGTGGTGGATCTGCGCAAGACGCGAGGCCTGCTGCCGGCCACGAATCAGGTCTTCAAGCTCGACACTCCGGTGATCGAGCGGGCGATGATCGAGGCCGTCGTCTCGAATCGCTGCCCCCTGGTGGGGAAGAACATCCGTGAGGGGCGATTTCGCACCCGGTACAACGCCGCGGTGCTGGCGGTGGCTCGCGGCGGGGCTCGAATTCCCGGCAAGATCGGCGACATCGTCCTGCAGCCGGGCGATGTCCTGCTGCTGGAGGCGCATGCGGATTTCGCCCGCGATCAGAGGAACTCCGCGGACTTCTTTCTGGTCAGCCACGTCGAAAACTCTGCGCCGGTCCGCCACAACCAGGCCTGGATCGCCCTGGCGACCATGCTCGCCATGATCTTGGCGGCTTCCCTGCCCGTCGTGCCGGACTACTCTGCGTGGAAGACCCGTGGCGGGGCATGGGTCTCCGTCGAGATGGTCAAAGATCGCCAGCACGTCGAGACGGGCGAGGCACTGCAGCAAGTCCCGATTCGAACAAGCGAGTTGACATTTGCGGACGGGGAGCCTCGGGTCACCGCGGCCATTGGAACAGTGGCGCAAACCAGCCGTCGAGGATTGAGCATGCTGACCGCGGCGATGGTCGCGGCGATTTTCATGGTCGCGACCGGCTGCTGCACGATCGGCGAAGCTCGATCCAGCATCGATTTGTCCGTGCTGATTGTCATCGGCGCCGCCCTTGGGCTCGGCGCCGCCATGGAAGCCAGCGGCGCGGCGACGCTGATCGCCAACGGGCTGATGAGCCTCGTCGGCAACAACGCCTGGGTGCAGCTCGCCGTCATCTATTTTGTCTCGCTGGTGCTGACCGAGCTTGTCACCAACAACGCGGCGGCGGCTCTGATGATCCCGATTGCCATCAAGACCGCGGCGGTCGCCACCTGGGGCGGAGCCGTGGGAGTCAGCCCGCTGCCGTTCCTGATCGTGGTGATGATATCCGCGTCGTGCGGCTTTGCCACACCCTTTGGATACCAGACCAATTTGATGGTCTATGGTCCGGGTGGCTACAAGTTCAGCGACTATCTGCGGATCGGCATCCCTCTGGATCTGATCATGATGGTGATCGCCGTTCTGGTGGCTCCGTTCGTCTTTCCGTTTTAAGGACGGGAAGGTGTTGCGCGGCCGGCAGAATTTTCCAGGCCGTCGCCGTTTACCCGATCGCGATCCTGACTAAGCCGTCAGGGTTTCCCCGCAAAGTCTACGTGCGCGGGATGACCGCGCCGGGTCTCCCGACGCAACGACTTCCTCTCGTGATTCACAATTCGTGTTGCCGCCCGTTCGTCGAAAGTAATGGGGCTGAGAATTGTCCCCTGCGCATATCCGTGTCCGCCGCTCTCGGCGAACTGCGGATCGCCGGCACAGCGTTCGACGGCGGCCCGACTCGATGGCCGTCGGCAGACGCCGCCGTCAATCTCAGTCGAATCCCGATTTTTCCGAGTCCTTTGCCGAACTTTGCTCCGTTCGCCCGCACAGCTCCTGACGCCGCGCAAGGACCGACTGCTTTATGATCTCTCAGTTCTACCGCAAGTACAGCAAGGCGATTCTCTGGGGCGTGGCCTTGTCGTTCCCCTTCTTTGCCTACCAGGCAGAGCAGATTCCGTCGAATAACGACATTGAAACCTGGCTGCCGCGGAACACGGAGGTCCGTCAGGTTTACGAGGACTTCAAGCTCGATTTTGGCGCCGAAGAGGTGATTCTCGTCGGAGTCCCCGAATCGTCGGCAACGCCGGTCGAGCTCGAGGCGCTGGCTGGACGACTTGAACGAGCGCCGCAGGTGCGTCAGGTCTGGACGCCCGACCGGATGGTGGCGCGGATGGAGCAGCTCTCAGTTTCCGCCGAGGAAGCCCGGGGGCGATTGACGGGGTTGCTGCAGTCGGCCGACGGTGCGACCTCCGGCGTCATGGTCCTGCTCTCCGACGCAGGACTCGCCGACCGGGCGGGCACGGTCGCCGTCGTTCGAGAGATTCTGGAATACTGCCAGCTCAGTGGCGCCGAAGTCGCTCTGACCGGGGCCCCCGTGATCGTCACCGAACTCGACCGGCTGGGAAGCAGCAAGTCGAGCAAGGGCTTCTTCATGATCACGCTGGCGGTCAGCCTGGGACTGCTCTACTTCTCCTTGCGTCATATCGGAATGAGTCTCGCTGTCCTGGGGGTCACGGTCTGGGGCATCTTTGCCAATCAGACCGTGCTGGCCTGGTGCGGCGGCGAGATGAACTTCATTCTCGGATCGTTGTCGGTGATGGTGATGATTTTCACCCTCTCGATCGCGGTCCACCTCATCAGTTACTACAGCGAAGCGGTCCGTGACAATATTGCGGACCCGCTGCAGCAGGCGCTGCGCGAATCCGCGTGGCCGTGTGCGCTGTCGACGTTGACGACGCTGCTGGGGCTGATTTCGCTGAACGTCAGCAACATCCTTCCGGTCGCGCAGTTCGGTTACGCCGCGGCGATGGGATCGGTGGTTGCGCTGGTGGTCGGCATGGGGATCGTTCCGGCGCTGCTGGTCGTCTGGCCGCAAGCGACCGTCACATCCAATCAGTTCCGCGTCAACTTCTACGACTGGGGAAGCTGGATCGGAGTGCATCGGCTCCGCATCCTGGGAGCTGCGGTGGTTGTGATGGCGGTGACCGGGCTGGGAATCGTTCAGCTCCGGTCGGATATCAATCCGGTGGAATTCCTGCCGAAAAACAGTCGCATTCTGACGGACTTGCGGACGATCGAACGCGACCTGACCAATGTCGATTCGATTGAGATCGTCGTCGATTTCCAGGGCCGGAAGCTGCCGTTCGGCGATCAGCTCGAACGCGTGCGCGGGATTGAGGCACGCATTGCGGCGCACCCGGGCGTGCGGCACACGCTTTCCGCGGCGACGTTTTTTCCGACGCACGGCCCGGAGGGGGCCTTCGCGGCGGCGCGAATGCTGTCGGCGGCGCAGTCCTACAGCGGGGACGACGGCCTGACCGCCAACGATCACAACCTGTGGCGAATCTCCGCCCGGATTCAGAACCTGCCGGGACTCTCCGCAGTGGCGGTGCTGGAACAGTTGACCAGCGAGCTGGAAGGCGAACCTGTCACGTTGACGGGGATCACACCGCTTCTGAAGAGTGCGCAGCTCGAGATTTTTGACGGCTTCTGGCAGAGCTTTACGGCCGCGTGTCTGACGATCTTCCTGGTGATGATTCTGGCTCTCAGATCGTTCGTCTCGGCGGTGATCGCGATGGTGCCGAATATTCTGCCGATCTGGCTCGTATTCGGCGGCGTCGGCTTCTGGGGACTGCCGGTCGATATCGGCATGATGATGACCGGCAGTATTTCGCTGGGGATCTCGGTCGACTGCACCTTCCACTTTCTGGTGCACTACCAGCAGGCGTACCGGCAGGGACACTCGTCGGTTGAGGCGTGTCGTCGAGCGTTGCAGCATTCGGGCGAGCCGATGCTCGATTCCACGCTGATCTGCAGCGTCGGTATGATGGCTCTTTGTCTGAGCAGTTTCAGCCCGACGGCCCGGTTCGGCTGGCTGATGACGACTCAGATGCTGGCCTCGCTGCTCGGCGAATTGCTGCTGCTGCCGGCGCTGCTCTGCCTCCGTCCGGAACGGCGTTCGCTGTCCGCCGCTGCGGCGTCACCTCCCCCGACCACACCCACTCCGACGCCGGACCCGGAGCCTGAGATTCACCGGATGCCGGCGCCGCACATCGCTCAGCCGGGCATTCGTCGTCGGGCCGCGCGACAGTAGCCCCGGACTTGGGGCCGTTGACTCCAGGGACGTGTCGAAGTCTGTTGATCGGTATTCCGTGTCGTCTGCGCCGCCTCCCTACGAGTTCGTCCTGCTACGATGCCCGATCTGACGTCCGCGCAATGGTGTCTGGCCGTGCTGGCGGCGGCCGGGATCGGGATTTCCAAGAGCGGGCTGTCGGGTGTCAGCCTGCTGCACGTACTGATCTTCGCGTTTCTGTTCGGGGCTCGCGATTCGACCGGCGTCGTATTGCCGATGCTGATCGTCGGGGATGTGCTGGCGGTGGCGACGTTCCGTCAGCACGCCCGCTGGGACTATATCCGCCGCCTGCTGCCTCCCGCCGCGGCAGGGGTTGTCGCCGGTTCGCTGCTGATCGGGCAACTTTCGGAATCGCAGTTCAAGCCGCTGGTCGGGATCGTGATTCTGCTACTGACGGTTCTGCAACTCGTCAGGCTCTGGCGGCCGAACCTGTATGAGCATGTGCCGCATCAGACGTGGTTTGTCTGGATGATCGGCCTCGTGGCCGGTATCACGACGATGCTGGCGAACGCCGCCGGGCCGATCATGGCGCTGTACCTGGTGGCGGTTGCGCTGCCGAAGTTCGAGCTTGTCGGGACGAGCGCCTGGTTCTTTCTGGCGATCAATGTCTTCAAGGTTCCGTTCAGCGCGGGGCTGGGGCTGATTCATGCGGACACGCTGGCTCTGAACGTCGTGCTGGTCCCGTTCATCGCCGCGGGGCTGTTGGCAGGGCGCTGGCTGGTGACTCGCATTCCGCAGAAAATCTTCGATGGCTTTCTGCTGGTCTTTGCAGCCGTCGCGGCGTTGCGCCTCGTTGGCGTGTTCTGATAGAGTGTCGCTGCGTACGAAGTCGCGAATTGCAACTGGTGGAAGCGAGACGAACAGATGCGGATTTCTCTCACTGTGTTTACGGCATGCACGCTGGCAGGTGTTGCGGCGGCACTGGTTTCGGGTTTCGGGCATGCTGCGGAGCCGAAGGCCCCGGAGTCGGACGCTGCCGGGCGTCCGAAGTTGCAGATCGGCGCGCTGCCGGTCGGCCGGGTGCTGATCCTTGGGAACAGCATCACGCTGCACGGTCCGGCGGAGAACATCGGTTGGACCGGGAACTGGGGGATGGCAGCGAGTGCTGCGGACAAGGACTTTGTCCATCTGCTGCTGGGCCGGGTGGCGAAGGCCGCCGGCGGGCAGCCGCAGTCCCTGGTCCGGAACATCGCCGATTTCGAACGGCAATATTCGACCTACGACGTGGCTGCGGGGATCAAGCCGGCGATCGACTTCGAGGCCGATCTGATCGTGCTGGCGATTGGCGAGAATGTTCCGGCGTTGAAGAGCGACGATGAAAAGGTCGCGTTCAAGACGGCGGTCTCGGGGCTGTTGTCGAAGCTGAAGGGAGCGCGGCAGCCGACGGTGATCGTGCGGAGCAGTTTCTGGGCGGATGCTGCGAAAGACGAGGCGCTCAAGGAGGCGTCCGAGAGCGTCGGCGGGGTGTTTGTGGAGATCGGAGCGCTCGGCCGGGACGAAGCCAACTACGCCCGCTCGGAACGGAAGATCGCGCATGCGGGAGTGGCGGCGCATCCGGGGGACAAGGGGATGCAGGCGATCGCGGACGCCCTCTGGAAGGCGATCGAAGCGAAGGCGGCTGCCAAGTAGTTTCAGTTTGAACCGCCGGCGCGGGGCAGGATGCCGAACTGTCGGCCCTCCCGGAAGACATGGGTTGGCTCCAGGCGCCGGCGTCCGGTTTCCGTACGGCCCATTGAGTCCGTCAGCGGAAACTCGCCCTCCAGGAGTTCGAGGATGGTGATATCCGCGAAGGCGCCGGGCTTGAGCGTGCCGAGCTCATCCTGACGTCCCAGGAAACGGGCCACCGTCGCGGTTGTCCGCCGGATCACTTCCGGAAGTTCCATGCCGAGATGGAGGAATTTGTCGAGCGTCGTCACCTGGTCGTAGACCGGGCCGTCGACGTTGTAGTGATGCAAATCGCTGCTGATGAATTCGGGCAAGACGCCCTGTTCGAGCAGACTGCGTGCGACGCGGAAGTCGAAGGCTCCCATGCCGTGGCCGACGTCGAGCAGCACGCCCCGCTGGAGGGCGTCGCGGACGACGGGCAGCACCTGCAACGTCTCATCCGCCAGGCCGCATCGATGTCCGTGATAGCAATGGGTCAAAACGTCCCCGGACCGCATCTGGGAAAGAATATGCCCGATTGGCAGCGATGAGTTCGGGCTGTGGACGACCAGCGGCAACCTGACCTGGTCGGCGGCTTCCCGGGCCAGTCGCAGCGCCTCGGCCTCGTTGCGACCTTCTTCGGCGAGATTGTCCGTCAGGCGGATTTTGATGCCGCAGATGACGTCGCGATGCCGGTCAACCATCCGCACGGCGTTCTCGACGCTGCAATAACGCAGATCGTGAAGCTCGCCGATTCCCGTCGGCAGGGGGCGGCTGCTGATGAGTCCCTGTCCGGCGATGTGGAGCAGGGCAAAGACGCGGGTCTGAACCTTGTCGATGACATACTGGCGGAAGCCGTCAAAAATCAGGCTGCCGGCCGTGCCGAAATCGACGACGCTGGTGACGCCGCGCGCCAGGCAGATCGGGTCGGCTTCCGTCCCGAAGTGACTCACGCCGGGGAATACGTGAACGTGGAAGTCCATCAGGCCCGGGACGACGAACCGGCCATCAGCGTCGACCGAATGGGGGGCTTCGGCCGGCGATCCGGGTTCGAGCAGGGCTGCAATCCGTCCGCCGCGCACGGCGACGTCGCGTCGTGCGTCGAGATTCTGGGCGGGATCGATGACGCGACCATTGCGAATCAGCAGATCGAACATGCAATGCATCCCCATGAGACCGGGTCGGAACAGATCGTCGTCGGGTCGCTCTGCCGGCGCCCCGGCGGCATAATGCCAGCAGCTCCCTGAGAAAATCCACCCTCGCAGACCGGAATCTTTTCATGAAGTGCTTCGGGACTTTTTTCACACTGCTGTTTCTGGTCATCGTGGCGCCGGTCTCCGGCGCCGAAGAGCTGATCTTCGAGAAGGACATCGAATACGCCAATCCCGACGGTCAGCATCTGCAACTCAATCTGGCGCGTCCGGCGCAAATCGAAGGGCGGGCGCCGGCTATCCTGTGCATTCACGGCGGCGGCTTCCGCGCCGGCAAACGTGAGGGCTGGGACGAGCGCTGCCGGAAACTCGCGGAGCGAGGCTATGTCGCGGCGACGGTGACCTATCGGCTGGCCCCCAAATATCAGTTCCCGGCCGCGATTTACGACGTAAAGGCGGCCGTCCGCTGGCTCCGCGCCAACGCCGACAAGTACCGGATCGATCCCGAACGGATCGGCGTGGTCGGAGATTCGGCGGGGGGACATCTAGTACAGTTTCTGGGGGTGACCGGGGGCGTTGCGCAGTTCGAAGGGGAAGGCGGAAATCCGGAATTCTCGAGCCGCGTAAATTGCGTGGTGAACTACTACGGTCCGAGCGATCTGACTCGGTCGTACGGGAAGAGCGTCGACGCCGCGGAAGTCCTGCCGCTGTGGCTGGGAGGCGACGCGACGCAGGAACGGCGGCGGCATATCCTGGCGAGCCCCCTTTACTGGGTCACACCTGAGGCGGCTCCGACGCTGCTCCTGCATGGCACGGAAGACAAGTATGTGGCATTCGAGCAGGCGGAATGGATTCACGACCGGTTGAAGGCTGCAGAAGTCGAGGTCGAGATTCTGAAGCTGGACGGGGCAGGGCACGGATTCCGCGGCGCCGACGCCGAGCGGGCCGAGGGGGCGATGTTCGAATTCTTCGATCGCCAGTTGAAACGGTGAAACCCTGGCGGCGATGGGGGCACGTCGTTGCGGTCGGCAGGCCCGGGCGGGGGACTGCTTCGCTCGGTTACCGTCACAAAGCCCCGACACGCGTATACGGCCGGTCGGAGGAGATTCGTCGGCACGACCGGAACGGCAGGCTTATCCTGACTTCCTCGGAGAATTCCGGAGACGGTCCCGATTCTCGGTCGCCACGACTTCGAAAGATTCCGCAGAGTTGAATTGCAGAGTCCGGGAGGGTGAGGCGTTACATGCCACTGCGTTTCCCGGCGACTGTCTGCGACTTGGCTTCATGCGTGAGATTCCGAGGGAGTGCAGGGGATGGTGACCGGCGGCCTGACGCAGGCGGCGACATTGACCGACGGGCCTGCCGCGGATGGTCGGCATAACCTGCGCATGCCGGTCGACTTTCTGCAGCAGCAGGGCCGCCTGACGACCCGGCAGGGGACGTTTACCGTCCGGGTGCAGGATGTGTCGGCGGGAGGATTCGGCGTCGAAGTCGAAGGGGCGCCGGCGTCGTTCAAGTCGGACGACGCAGAACTGGAACTGGACGGTGAGACCGTCCCGGTCCGCATCTGCTATGTGAAGCAGGAAGCCGCGCACGCTCTCGTCGGACTTCAGCGGCGTGACTGGTCACCCGCAGTCGATCAGATTGCTTATCAGAAGCGGCAGTTGATCCGTCGACACCGGCGCCAACTGCTGTATCACTATCTGGGCCACCGCAATACGCTTCCATTGATGCTGGCGATTATTGCGACCGGCATCATTTTGCTGTTCGCTTCGGGCGTCTGGCGCTCCGACGTCGTCGCCGGTCGAAGCTGGAACATTCACGTCGGCTCAAGTTCGCGGCGGCCCGCTGTCAACAACAGCATCACATCCGCCGAGTTCTCCCGCAATGTGGCGGACGCCGGACGGCAGGAGGAATCTCCCATAGCTCCCGCCCGCGCCGCCGCGATGCCGGACGCCTGGGTGGGTGAGAGGTCCGCGACGCCCCTCGAACTGGTTTCCGGTTCGAAGCCGTCGATCGCAATTGGCGACGCGGGGCCATCCATCCTTGTCAGTCCGAATGCCGCAACTCGACTGCAATCGCTGCTGTCGCGTCCGCAGCGGGCGATCTCCGAGGCGGCATTGAACGACGGGCTCCGGAACCTGACGGCGCGCGGCGACGCGGTCGTGAATGGCGCGTCGCAGACCGGTCGCCTTGACCTCGGCGACGACGCTTCGCTGCGCGTGCGCTGGTCGCGGACGAGTGAAGGAATTGTCATCGAAGACGTCACGGAAATCGGCCGGACCGGCAACTGAGCCGAAAGGCTCGGCGAGGGATTCGATCCGACGGAGGCGACTGCGCTCCGCCGAGAAGCGTCGCAATTGCGTTGCCGAAGTCGATCGAGGCTGCTGGAAACGCAGAGGTCTCGCGCAGAAGTCGGCCACGCCCCGAGGGAACCATGCGCGGCCAGGCGGTCTCCGTCCGGATTCGGAATCGCCCGAGGGGATGAACCTTGGCAGATGCGGTCGTGGGCGGCTACAACGGTACTGATCAGGCCCCGTTGTCTGTCATCACGACACTCCCCCGCTCAGTGAGACCGCCCTCATGGACCAGCATCATCCTGACTTGCCGCGTCGTCACAGTCGCCGCGATTTTCTGTCGACCGGGGCGGCGATTGCCGCGGGAGCGGCTGCGGCTCCAATGCTGATTCCCAGGCACGTGCTGGCGGCGCCTGGACGGCCAGGAGCGAACGACCGAATTCGAGTCGGGGCCATCGGCGTCGGCGGACGCGCGAGCCTGTTACTGCAGCAACTTCCTGAGTCGGCTCAGATTGTGGCGCTCAGCGACTGCAATCTGCCACGGGCCGAGGCATTCAAGGCCAAGGCCCAGGGGGACTGGCCGGTCTATCAGGACTACCGCAAACTTCTCGACCGACCGGATATCGACGCCGTGATCGTCGCGACGGGCGAATTCCAGCGGGTCGTCCCGTGTATTCATGCCTGTCAGGCTGGCAAGGATGTGTATGCCGAAAAGCCGCTGACCCTTTACATCAACGAAGGTCGGGCGCTGGTCAACGCCGTTCGTCGCTACGATCGCGTGTTGCAGGTCGGCTCACAGCAGCGTTCGATGGCGGTCAATCGCGTGGCCTGCGAACTGGTTCGCAGCGGCGGACTGGGAAAGATTCTCGAAGTCCGAGCGATCAATTACGGCGGCGCCGAGGCTTCGCCGATTCCGTTCCCTCCCGGAGCCGCGGTCCCCGAGGGGCTTGACTGGAACATGTGGCTCAATCAGTCCGCCGAGCGACCGTTTCACCCCGATTGGATGGGCTGGATGCGCTGGCGGGACTTCGCCGGCGGGGAGATGACGAACTGGGGCGCCCACGGCGTCGATCAGATTCAATGGGCGCTGGGGGCCGACGAAACCGGGCCGGTCTCGATGCGTCCGCTGACGGATGGGCCGAACGGGCAAGTAGCCATGCGTTATGCGAATGGCGTCAACGTGAATTTCGTCATCGAACCCGGCCGCGGTCCGATGGGCGGGGCGATCTTCGTGTGCGAGAAGGGGAAGCTCGAAATCAACCGGAACAAGTTTGCCTCGAATCCGCCGGAGATCGCCGAAGAGCTGAAAAAGAAGATCGATCTCCAGGAAGAGGAACGGAAGTGGAGCGACCAGCTTGCGCTCTGGCAGGCGCGCTGGCATATGCAGGACTGGCTCGACTGCATCCGCAGCCGGAATCGTCCGGTGGCGGACGTGGAAATCGGCCACCGGTCGGTCTCGGTCTGCCACCTGGCGAATATTACGCGCGCCGTCGGACGCGAGCTGCGATGGGATCCGGCCGGCGAACAGTTCGCCGGGGACGAGCAGGCCAATGCCCTGCTCGATCGCCCGCGGCGAAAGGGTTTCGAACTGCCGACTCTTTGAGTTCGCTGGGTTCAAGGGGCGCGCGGCCCGGTTGCGCCCCTGTGAACGCAGATCGCCATTACGAAATTTGTGGCTCGTTCGCGGGATCGCTCGTCGCGCCTCCGACCTGTTCTCTGGCAAAGCACGACAGCATTGCGGGCAGAATGATCAGGTCGCCGAGCAGGGCCGCCGCCAGCGTCACCACGCCCATCGTGGCAAAAATCCGCTGGTCGCGCATGTCGCTGAAGATCACGGTTGAGAATCCGACGACCAGCACGAGAGTGGTCATGATCATCGACGTCCCCACGCCGGTGAACGCCTTTCGGATGGCATCGTCGCGAGTCACGCTCCGGCCGACTTCCTCCTGGTAGCGGGTCAGGAAGTGGATTGTGTCGTCGACGGCGATTCCCAGGCAGACCGTAAACGCGCACACGCTGACAACTTCCAGCGACTGACCGGTAAAGACCAGGTAGGCGCCCGTCACCGCCAGCGGAAAGACATTGGGGATCACGGCGATCAGCCCGATTCGCACCGAGCGATAGACCAGGCCCAGGACGACAAAGATGATGATCGCCGCACTGCCGAGACTGGAGGCGAGGTCGACGACGATCTGGTACAGATTGCGCCAGCGCCCGACCGCGGAGCCGTCAAGCACCAGCGTGAATTCCGGATGGGCCCGGCTGAGTGCGGCGAGTTTCCCTTCGACGCGCGTAAAGACGTCGCCGTACTGCGCAATTCCCAAATCCTGGACGCGGAAGTCGACGGACGCCCGGCGCGACTCCGGCGTATAGAAGGCCCGCTTCAGCGGTGCGGGGAGCAGCTCCAGCATCGACATCCGCTCCGCAGGCGGTCCGTCGCCGGGCAGAGCGTCAACGAGACTGCGGATTGAGATCGGGCTCCCCAGCAGCGGCTCCGCCTTCAGCAGATCATCGACTTGCGTGATGACTTCCAGCACTTCGGGCGAATCTTCCTGCACTTCGTCGGTCCAGCGGACGCTCACCTCGGAAAACTCCAGGCCGCCGAGGGCGCGATCCATCACCTGCATCGCTTTGACGGACTCGCTTCCCGCCGGCAGGTAGCTGGATCTCCGCTCGTCCGGGCGCAACGTGAGGGAAATCAGAAAGCAGACGGCCGTGATGGCAATGCCCAGCCCGCTGACGAGTTTCGGACGCTTCAACACGACGTCAATCAGTCCGCTGACACGATGGAGATGGCGCTCGATGAAGCCCTCCTCATCGCTGGGAGGGACCCAGCGACCGATCCAGGAAATGCAGGCCAGCGGAATCACGGTCAGCACGGCGAAGAAGGTCAGGGTCACTCCCAGGACGCAGCTCCAGCCGAACGTCTGTACGATTTCGTGCCGGGCCAGCGTCAGCGACCAGAAACCGATGGCCGTGGTCAGAGAGGTCAGGAAGCAGGCCAGTCCGACTTCTTCGAGCGCGGCTCGCGTCGCCTCATGCGCGTTCATGCCGTGGGCTCGCTTCCGGCGAATCTGCACCATCAGGTGGACGCCGTCGGTCAGGCCGACCAGGCTGAGCATCACCGGCAGCACGACGTCATTGAACGGGTTGTCCTGCAGGTCGAAGAACCTCAGAATTCCGAGCGTCCAGAAGACTCCCAATGCTGGGCCGAGGGCCACGATCAATACGGAACCGAATCCGCGGAACAGGACGACGGCCATCAGGAGCACGACTCCATAGCCGATGACCTGGTACTTGGTTTCGTTGGCTTCGTGAGTTTTGAGCATCGTCAAATGGATGGGGACGCGCCCCGTCACGAGCACCGAAAACTTGACTTCCGGGGATTCGGCTGCTGCAGCCACTGCGACTTCCCGCAGGCGTTCCGTGCAGTCTTCGTCGCGTTCGACGAACAACCAGTCGAAATTGACCATCATCAGCAGTGTGCGACCGTCGCGGGACATCAGTTGTCCCGCGATCAGCGGATGTTTCAGCGCCCGTTCCTTCGCAGCCGCAAACCGGTTGTCGGAGGCCGTGGACTTGGGGAGCACCGGTTCCGGCAAACCGAAGATGTTGAGCAACGGGACCCGGTCGATCCAGAGGACGTCGGAAACATAGGGGAGAGCTTCCAACTCCTCGACCATATGCCGCAGCGCTTTGGCGCCGGCGGGTGTGAAGACGTCGTCCGACTGAACGACCAGCGTCGCGTGCGCCCGGGTCAGGTCGACCGCTTGGACGTCCGGCGGGCGTCGGGGTGTGGCGGCAGGGGGAGGAGCGGCGACGGGAGTCGCCGTCGCCAGCGGCGGTTGTTTGAACAACTCGGTCAGCAGATGCGGATTGATGTATCCGACGATGGCCAGGCCGCTCATGGCGGCGATGAACAACCCGGCGAGCCAGGAATGGTCGACGATCCAGGCGGTCGCGCGGCCAAACTTGCGGGAGATCGTCAACACGGGCCTCGCACGCTGAAGGGAGGAATCGGAGTCGGGGAGGGTTCAGCCGGAGCGAATGACGTCCGAGACGTCTAACGCGGCTTCCGTTGCCGGGCGGCCGCCTCGACCTCGTCTCGCGTGAGCCCGCCGTCTCCGTTCGCATCGATTTCGCGGAACCCGTAGGTTCGAAACACCAGCGGCGTTTCGGTCCGTTCCACGATCCCATTTCGATCGCGATCAAAGCGGTCGAGAAAATCGGCCGCGAACGCATTGATCTCCGCAGCCCGGTCCTGCTCGGGAGCGGGTTTCGCGACCGTTGCAGCGACCGGTCTGGGGGACGGCTGCCCCACCCCGTCTCGAGACAAGGGCTCGCTCACTTCGAAGAAGGCCAGCGCCATCTCTTCCCAGGTCTGGTCTCCCCACGTCACGAACTCCGCGGGATCCGGGTTCGCGGGATTGCGTGACGAGTTGTCAAACTTTGCCGTGAACTCCAGCGAATCAATCGTCGAAAGGTCGAGCGGCGTGGTCAGTTGGTAGGCGTGCTGCCAGTTGAAGTCATAGCGCGGCACATCGAGCAGCACCTCTTCCTTTCCGCTGCGGCGGCTGAAGGCCTGGAACGACTGGCCCCGTACGTGCATATGAGGCGTGATGGCCAGGAGTTCGCCCTGGGGAGGAAGACGTCGAACTCGAGCGTGGACCGGGAACCCCGCAGTCTGCGGGGGGATCTCGAACTCCTGCTCGATCGCCACCAGCGAGTAGACCTGATGCGTGACCTCTTTGGCAGGCATCCAATTCAGTGCGATCCGAGTCAGGTCGGACTGTTCGGTTCCGTTCGGCGTATAATGCATCTGAAAGACAAGTTTCGAGCCGGCGGGAACCCGGCGTGCGCGGCCGGGCTTCAATTCCGCATTGCGCTGGCCGGGAACGTAGCCCGTCAGGAGGCCCACGCCGCGGAGCCCTGTTCCGTCGGGCGGCCGAATGAAGACGATGCAGTGATGGACGACGGCCCGGTTCCCCGGGAGCACCTGGGCGGCCGAGATCCAGCGGTCCTCGGTGAAGCCGGGGTCAACGACGAAATACTGGTACTCGACGGTCCCGGTTGCCGGAACTCGAAACGGCCGGTCACGCATGTCGACAACGAGATCGGGAGTGCGCATAAGCTGAGATCCGGCCAGGGACTCTGCAGACGACGGCAGTTCCGATTCGTCTCCCAGCGGCATGCCGCCGGCGACCCAGTCGCGCAAAACTTGCTTGTCGGCCTCCGGCATATGCCGGGCGTTGGCGAAATGTCCGTGGTCGGGGCTGGCGTGCCAGGGGGGCATGCGGCCGGCGTCGATGCTTTCGAGCAGCGTCTCGCCCCAGCCGGTCACGTCGTCGTACTGGGTCAGCGAAAACGGTCCGATCTCGCCGGGACGATGACATTCGACGCAATGCTGGTTCAGGATTCGCGAGACCTGTTTGCAGAAGGTGACGTGCTGGCCTGCGACCGCCTGACGGCTCCGGCCGATCAGGCAGCCAGTGAAGTCGGTGCTGGCGACCTGGATCGGGCGCCCCGCCAGCAGATCCTCAAGAGCCAGCCGCAAATCCTCGCGGCCGGGCTGGCTGCGCGCGACTCCAGGCTGGTACTGGTCATCCACGCGGCCGTGGTAACGGACTGTTAATTGCCGGTCGACGACGTAGACCTCCGGGGATCGACGGGCGCCGAACAGGTCGGCCACTTTTTGGCCGGGGTCTTTGACGACGGGAAAGGGAATTGCATATTCGCGAACGTAGGCGGCGACTTCGTCAGGGGAGTCCTGCGAATTGCTGTTGATGCCGACGAACCGGACGCCGCGCGGCCCGAACGCTCTGTGGAGTTCGGCGAGCCGCGGTCCGTAGAGCCGCGCGAGCGGACATTCCGTTCCCAGAAAGCAGATGACCGTGAAGGGGGCGGTCGACTGTGGCGAGAGTTCGAAGGTCCCCCCATCGGGAGCCGGCAGACGAAACTCCGGGGCCGATTTCGCATGGGCCGGTGGCTTCGCTGCTTCGTCGGCAGCCAGCAGGCCGTTGCCGCTGGCGAGCAGCAGGATCAGCCAGACTCGTCGCGCCAAATCCATGGTCGTGGGTCCCTGTCGACCGGAGCGGCGTCGTTCGCGCAGCACCGCACACCGCGCTCGCTTCCGTGGTCGAAGGGGTATCATAAGCCGATTGATGCCGGAGGGGAATACGCGGCGGATCGGCCGGCATTGGTCATTCTGCCGGTGGAATGTGGTGGCGTGGCAACTTCCGCCTTCCAAACAAAAAGAGCCGACTGAAGTCCGTTGAGGGACTTCAGCCGGCTCTCTGCAGCATGCACGAGACGGTGACCGGGACATTCCGGCGTCAGTTGAGGTTTTCCTTGGCGAAGTCGGCGATCGCGCTGCCGAGGAATCGGAAGACCGGCGGATTGATTGTTGCGGAGCCGCGGATCGTGTCGCCTTCGCGGGAGAGTTCCATCGTCGAGCGATCGGTTCCGTCCTTAAAGGAGTCGACGGCGAGCTTGATGATCCGTTCGCGTTCCTTTCGCTGGGCCAGGATCTTTTTATCCTTTGTGGGATTGTCCGAGTGCTGCTTCGTCACCATTTTGTCAATCAGCCGAGCGCCGGGGCCGAACTGTCCGCCCGCTTCAACGAACTTCGGATCGACCTTTTCCGGAGCGGGCTTGGCCGCCGCGTCAATCGCCGCTTTCAGCAGTTCGAGGGATCCGTCTCCGGCAGCGCCCCAGACGGCGTCCTTTGAGGTTCCGACGTAGAGGACCGGTTCGCCGCCGAACATGGTCTTGAACTCGTCGTGCCACCGCTCGGGCAGCGTCACCTGGTGGATCGTGACTTCGCCGTGCTTCTCCGCGTCAAGTTTGACCTTCCATTCGCTCTGGATTTTCGGGAGCAGTTTGAGGATTTCGGGGGCCTTGGCGCCATCCGCCACCCGGATGCCGCCGATCATTGAATGACCATTCTTGGCAGTTTCGATCTGAACAAAGCTGTCGACAGCGTCGTCGGCCAGACCCGCTTCGAACAGATCGACGAAAAGATCCGCCGCCTGCTTGGCCGCGACCTTGCCGTCGGCCGTCAGTCGCTCTCGCGTGTCGATTTGACTCTTCAGGACAGGCCGCAGTGTCGGGTAATACAGCTTCAACTGCTCCTTGCGGAACGAGTCGAGCGGAAACCTCATGCGACCGTAGAAAACGGCGTCCGGCTTCAGTGCGATATTGGCAAAATAGCTCGGCTTGCTGGCGGCGAGTTCGATGCTGTTCGCCAGCGAGCTCCCGGGAAAAGCAATCAGCTCCAGTTCGCCGTGCCCTTTGCCGGCCGGGACGTCGGTCGTCCATGCGGCTGTGAACTTCTGGGCGTCGAGCAGGAACCGCTCCATCTCGGCCAGATTCAGCGTCGCCGTGGCTTTGCGAAACGCGAAGTCTTCTTTCGACTCGTCGCGATTGAATTTCAGCACCGATTCGAGCTGCTCGCGAGCGGCGGACATTGCAGCTTTACGGGCGTCGGCCCCTTCCGGCTTCTGTTCCAGATGGACCACGATGTCCCGGCCGTTCCCCAGCCAGGCGGCGACGCGCGATTGGGGATTCGGCAGCGTGTTGGGGATGGAGGCCGGATCGTTGGCCATGATGGCATATTGCGGCCCGGTCAGATCGCGCAGGTAGAAGGGCTTCGGCAAGCTCGGATCGCGCACTTCATGGAGTGTCGGATCATTCTTAACGGGTGAAATCTTGAAGCCGAAGCCCGACAGGTTCGCAAAAAGTCCCTGGCGCTTGTTGTCGATGGGCGGCAGATAGGGGATCGCTCCCTGATACTCGATCCCTGTTTTCGTGAACACCAGATCCACGACGATTGGCTTGGCGCCATCCACACCCACTTCGAATTCGTCCAGGACGTCCTGCAGGGTGCCGGCCTGCTTCTGGAGTGCCGGCGTCAGGGCCTGCTTGACGAGATCGATCAGATCTGCATCCAACCCGTCGTGACCAGGCTGCACAATCGTGAGCCGGACTTGATCCTGGGCCTGAATCGGCAGTGGCGCAGAGGCCCAAACCGCCGCAGCCAACGCCCACATCCCTGCCTTCCGCACCATCACAGTCGACTCCTTTATGCGGTCAACGTCCGCCTGCCTCGGGCGGGCGCGCTGCTTAATCCTTACGGCGCAGGATTTTAAATTCGATCTGCCGCAGGGGGAAGTCACAAACTGAGGGATTTCCCGACTGCAATCCGAACCGCCAATGTATACACAGAGTCGGCACGACGCCCCGAAAACTTCGACAAACCGCTACGACTCCCGCGGACTTCCTCATCATTCGCGACGAAACCATCGGACATCGTAAGCTCTGAAGGCTGGGCTCAGCGGCGGCGCAATTTGCGGTCTTCCGCAAATCGGGCCGCCATGTCGGACGACATGAGCGTGCCGGCCGGAATCGGATCGCAGCCCCCTCAAGGCGTTGCGGAAGGGCTCGTCAATCCGGCGATCAGGCCGCGGCAAAGCGCCACCTTTTCAGTCGCCGAATTGACCGCCTGCACCTGCTTCCAGACATCCGGCGCCTGTCCGCGCAGTGCGGCCAGGCTGGCGGCCAGCTCGTAACATTCTTCCCGAAGGACGATGTCGCTCAATTGCGAGATGAATCCGAAGGCCGCCGCCCCGCCATGACTCTTCACCTGCTGCGCGGCAAGTACATGCGCCCACTCGTCCCGTCGCGTGTCGACGCTGTCCAGTTCCGAGAGCTGCCGTGCACCGCGCGTCGCCTCACCGGCCGCCAGCAGCTCTTCAAACTGCACAAGCTCCGGACGCGGCGGCGCGTCGGTCTGCTGCAACTGCTTCCAGAGAGCCAGGACGGCGTTCAGCTTCTCGGACTGATTTCCGCGGCGAAATGCCTCAATCAGAACTGCGGGAACTTCCGTCGTCATAAAGTTCACTCGATTCGCAACATCGTCGTCCGTCGTCCTCAGGCTGACGATGTCCCAGACCGGTTCGGCCAGTCCCCACCCGACGGCCCGTTTCAGAATCTCTCCCTGGAGCAGTGTGGATTGCCGTGCTGCCGCGTCGAGCTGATCGACATTCCGGCGATAGGCATTCGTCGTGAGACGGGCGTCGTCATCGGTCTTGAGCTTCAGCTCCTGGCGGAGCTGGATTTGCAGAATGCCGGCGCTGGTCTGCTGCGTCTGCCGTGCGAGTTCGACGACGCCGTCCAGCGCCGGGGCCATGCCTCGGGCAAACTGTAGAGAACGTTCGAGCGTCGCTGCGGCGGGTGCTGGCTGTCCAGCCGCCGCCTGAAGCTGGCACAACTGTCCAAGAGCCACTGCAGATTGAACGAGAGGAGCTGGAGCAGACAACTTCAAGTCAATGACTCCCTTGGTGTCGGGCAGTCTGGGTTCGGCAGGAGGCGTCAGCGATTCTGCAATCTCGGATGCTTTCTGAACGAAGCTGGCGATGTCCGCATCCGGCGCCCGGACTCGCAATCCCAGGGCGTGCATGGCCATTCCGTGGATGGTGATCGCGGGACCGTGCGATTCGAGCTTCTTGATCAGTCCCTCCGGGGATTGAGAACGCCCTTGCAGCGCCAGTTGACGGCACAACTCCACAAGGCAATCGGCCCTGGCATCCGCACTGGTTTGCTGCTCGGCGAACTTCCAGGCTTCGTCGTCTTTGCCGTGAGCCACCAGCGAGGCGACTGCCGCCGCCGATTGCGGCGCCACCCAGGTCGACAGCGGCCGCTTCGCATACCATTCATCGAGATCGAAGGTTCGCGCCGCCCGGACGATCTGCAGGGCCGCGGCCGTTTCCGCTTCCAGCGTGGACTTCTGCCGTTGATTGAGCAGCTTCAGTGCGTCGTCCGCCCGCCCGGTGGCAACGAGCACCGCGGCGAGACCGGATGCATCCTCCAATTGGGATCGACCCACTTTCGGCAGTCTCGCGACGTCCTGGAACGCCGTCGCCACCGACTTGACCGCCGCATCGCTCGCTCCCTTTGACAGTTCCTGCCAGGCAATCGCGGTCAGGCAGGGAATGCGGTAGTAAGGGACTTCCGGTCCGACCTTCAGCAGTTGTTCGACCTGGCCCTGTGCGGCGGCAATATCACCCACAAGCGCGTAGCCGATCGCCGCCTGCTGCCTGCAGAATGGCTTACTCCGATTCTGCGACCGCAGGGCCGTCGACGAGTCGACCATCTGTTGCAGAGCCTTTTCGATCCACTCCTTGGCCGGCGTCACCTTCACGGTTTCTACCGACTGATCGGGCTTCACCGGTTCCACGGCTGGTTTGGGCGTTTCGGTGTTCTTCGGGCGATCCGTATCGCCATTCATGCTTTTCAGAATGTCCGGATCAATCTGCGTCACAACGGGAGCGGTCGTCGATGGCTGCATCGCCAGGAAGTACGCCGCGCCACCAAGGACGCCCACGACGAGCACCGTGGCAATGGCGATTGGAATCAGGTTGTTCCGCTTCGGCGGGGGGGGAGGTGGAGGAGCTTCCGGCTCCGGCGGCACCTCGAAGACGGGAACCAGGCACTTGGGATTGGCGCATTTGACCGGTTTGCCGATCGCACCCTTCGACACATAACCCACCGTTTCGCACATCGGGCAGCGGACTTCGTGCGATTTTCCCTTCGTCGGCGTCGGGCTGGCCTGGGCCACGGGAACAAGCCGTTCGGCTTCTTCGGCGGCGCTGAACGGCGAATCGTCATCCACGGCCGGTTTGCCGGGCGGTCGTACGGCTGGTGATTTCGCTGACGCAGGCTTACCGGCGGCCGGTGCGGCGGCGGGAGCGGGCGCCTTGCCCGAGGGTTTTGGCGCCGGTTTGGCCTGACCGGGCTTGGCCTTCATCGAAGAACCGCAGAACGGACAGTCTTCGGCATCGTCGTCCAGCACCGACTGGCCGCAACTCGGACAAATCGCGAAGTCCATGCTCTGGAGTCCTTCCGTTCGGAGAGAATTCGGATGGGGGGCGGCGAATGACTTGATGGGATTGCGGGAGACGGCCGTGAGAAACTCAGGGGAAGCGGCTGGCTTCGCCGGGGCCGCTCGACTCAGATGTGCCCCGCATTTGAGACGAAATTGTGATCCGAAGGGTTCCCGGCTTTTGCAACCTTCCAGCCCGCCTCATTTGAACGAGAACCGATGCGGAGTTGTCGCCGGACGGAATCGCCCGGCGATCAGCTCCCCCTCAATTCATCAAACGTTCAGACATGCGGTTCGTCAACCACCCAGACAGTCCGTCCCGCTGCTTCCCGCAGGATCTTTTCCGCCACGCCGCCGATGAATGACGACGAAATCTGACTGGCCCCGCGACGACCGATGCAGACGACATCGTAGTTGCCGGATTGCATTTCTTCGATAATCGTGAGCGCGGCCGCCACCTTGCGGGCCTCAGGCAGGCAGTCGGTGGCGATCAGTCTGGATTCGAGCGCTCCGGCTGGAACTCCGGCGGCGGCCAGCGTTCCACGCTGTTCTTCCAGCAGTTTCTCGCCGTCTTCTTTCGCCCGCGTGGCCCACATGGCGGCCAGCGATCGAGGCGTCAGACCCGGTTCGGCATGGTCCGTCAGCACGAACTCGGGCAGGAATTCGGCGACGTGAAACAGAGTGATCTTCAGATCGCTCGCCACGCCCTGGCCAAAGACCTTGCCGACGAACGCCACGGCCCGGCGGGACGAGTCCGAATGATCCACGCACACCAGCACTTTCACGGTTGTCTGTCCTTCTTCAATCGTCTCAGGTGGCAAGGCGGCAGAGCCGCCTTTGTTCTGCGTCATATCTCGTCTGTTCTTGCCGCAAACTCTGCTGCCGGCAAGAAATTCGAAATTCGAAGCACGAAATCTCAAACTCAAAACACGTTTGGTTTTTGACCGCACCTGGGAATGCAGCGTCAAAGCCCCACTCGCGTTTGGAACCCGGCCCAATTCTACTCCCGGAGCCGCCCAAACCTCAATTGTCCCCAGCAGTTGGGGCACGGATTCCGCCGGAGACTCCCGATTTTCCCTCTTCGCCACTGACCACTGACAACTGACCACGGACCAGCTCTTCGAACCGTCTTCCCCGATCGGCAAAGTTCCGGAACCAGTCGTAGCTGGCGCAGCCCGGCGACAGTACCACCACATCCCCCGATTCGGCCGCTGCGACGGCCCAGGCGAACGCCGTCGGGAAGTCGGGCTGGGAGGGCGAAACCAGGCAACGATTTCGCTCCGTCTGCCGCACCAGCTCGCCGATCAGGGGGCCGGTCTGCCCCAGCAGTACGACCGCCTTGGCCTTTCGGGCGATCGCCCGGGCCATCCCGCTCAGGTCAACGTGTTTGTCGTAGCCCCCCGCGAGCAGCACGATCGGCCGGTCGAAGGCCTCCAGAGCAACCTCGGCCGACTCCGGCGTCGTCGCCAGCGAATCGTTGTAGAACTTCACCCCGCGGACTTCGCCGACGAACTGCAGCCGATGCGGCAGCGGCTGGTAGGTGCGGATCCCGGCTTCCACCATTTCACGCGTCGCTCCGCAGGCCCGCGCCGCGGCGATCGCTCCCAGAGCGTTGGCCAAATTGTGTCGGCCGGGGAGTGTCAGCCAGTCCCCCAACGGCCAAGTCACTTCGCCCGCATTGTCGCGCACGATGCAGCCGCCGACCGTCGCAAACGCACCAGACCGGCCCGCGTCTGTCAGTCCAAACCAGGCCCGTCGGCCGGGGGACGGCCAGTCGGCGACATCCGGATCGTCAGCGTTCAGCACGGCGGTCGATTTCGCAGTCTGCCAGCGGAGCAGCGACTGCTTGGCCCAGCGGTAATGGTCGAGCGAGGGATGCCAGTCGAGGTGGTTCGGGCTGAAATTCGTGACCACCGAGACCTCCGGGCTGACCTGCAACCGGTCGAGGTCGGTGAGCTGAAAACTGCTTAGTTCGAGAACCACCCAGTCGTCGGGCGAAATCTGATCGACGTCCGGCAACAGGCTGCGGCCGATGTTCCCTCCCAGCCAGGACTTCCCCGGTCCCTGCCGCAGGATATTGTGCAGCAGGGCCGTGGTGGTCGATTTGCCGTTGCTGCCCGTCACGGCCGCCACCCGTCCGCGGTTGTGCTGCCAGAAGAGGTTCATCTCGCTGGTCAGCGGCACCCCGGCGGCTGCCGCGGCCTTCAGCAGCGGATGGTCCCGCTTGATGGCCGGGTTCACGACGACCAACTCGGCCCCGGTGACATCCGCCGGATCGTTTCCCCCCAGATGCCGTTCGACCGGCAGCCCCTCCAGTTCGGCCAATGATTCGGCGAGCTGCTCCGCGGGCCGGGCGTCGGAAATCGTGACCTGCGCCCCGCGGTCGACCAGAAACCGCACTGCCCCCACGCCGCCGCCAAACGAACCGAGCCCCAGCACGGTGACGCGCCGGCCGCGGTAGTCACGAAAGGGATGGTCGGGAAGCATGGTTGATGGTTGATCGTTGATGGTTTTTAGGAAACTGCATCGTGCCACGGCGATGCTCGACTCTCAACCATCGAGCCGAAGCCTGTGGTCCAACTCTTCCTCTTCGCTCCGGCCATCGACGATCAACGATCAACCATCAACGATTTCTCTTGAACACCTCCGTACATTTGGGCAGACTGTCTGCCACAATGCGACCGTTCACGTTCTGACAGGGAGGGCAGATCCGATGAGACAGGTTCCGATTCTCTCCGGCGTATTTTTGCTCCTGGCCGGATTCATGCTGGGCCGTGCGACCGCGATACCGGCTCCGTTTATCGCGGCGCAGGTTACTCCCCCAGTTGTCGAAGTCCGCGCCAATCCGTTTCAACAGCCAATCTCGGCGGCTCAATCACTGTCCGTGCCGAAATCTCCGCGACAGGTGTTTCGGGACGACGCGGACAAGGCGGACCGACTTTCCGTCGCCTCTGCGGCAGTCGCGGAGGCGAAGCCGCCGGCTGCCAGACTGCCGACGGTGACTGTAGACGGTCCCGAGTTCTTTGGACGATCAGTCGAACCATCGCCAGCGAAGACCGAGTCCGTGCCGACAGAGTTATTCGAGATCCCAGCTTCCGAGTCGCAGCCGAAAACCGCTCCCGCGTTTATTCCAACTCCCATTGCTGCGCATACCGAGCAGGAAGAAAAGTACCTGAACGCCGCGTTGAAAGTGTTCCGCGGCATCGGCGAGAACGAGCGGCTGTTGGCGGTCGAGCAGATGGTCGCCACGATGGAAGAACAGGACGCTGCGGCCGAGCTGTTGAGACTCCGGACCGAACTGCAGCAGCTTTCGGAGAAGTATCCGAAGACCGGGGCGGCGAAAAAGGCGCTGGAGGCGATTCAGACGCTGCCGATCATCAGTCCGCCGACGCCGGTCGATGCCGCGGCGCCGGCTGCTCCGACGTCGCTGCCAGCGTCGGATGACGGATTTGCGCCCTCCGATGAAGCCAAATAGGCTGTGGCCGAAGTTTCCCCGGAATCCCCTTGAAGTACAGGATGATCTCATGCGCCGTATGACGATTGGCCTCTATCTCGCGACCGCGCTGGCCGGCTACGCCGTCGGGCAGTGGCAACTCGCCGAGTCCCGCAGCGTGGCCCAGGACGCAGTTGCCCCGCCGCCGGCCGCCGCTGCACCAGCCGCCGAACAGCCGGCCGAGTCCGACCTGGAACGGAAGTACGTGGAGAAGTCGCGGCAGCTCTTCCGGACGCTGACGCCCGAGCAGCAGCAACAGGCTCTGGGCCTGCTCGATCAACAGTTGCGACAGGCCGAAGCGCTGGCTGAGTTGAAGCGGGTGCAGCAGGAATTGCGGACCATTACGGAAAAGTTCCCTGGGACTGTCGGCGCCAACCTGGCGGCGGAGGCGGAGCGCGTCTTGCAGAATCAACATCCCGGCGCGCAGCCCGCTTACGTCCCGAATGCGAACACTCCCGCGTATTATCCGTCGCCGGCGCTGGTCCCCTCCGGCGTCTATGACGATCCGGCCCCTTCGCTGGTCCCTCGTCGTCCGCAATCCGTTCCTCAACCCGATGGATTTGCCCCGGAATATCAGCCGTCGAAGCCGGTCCCGAAGTCGACAAGGGCCAGTTGACTGCCGGTGCCGGGTGCTGTCTGCAATCGGCGGTCCCTGACGCTTCGGCCATGTCCGCCCCGTTCACACAAGGCGAACACGGTCGCGGCACAACAGAGGGGATTTGCGATTGCGGCGATCCGCCTTCACACCAGCTCCGGCATCACCGGCGCGTCGTCTTCGACCAGATATTGCGGGCGGCCGTTGAGGTCGGTGATCGTCGTTCGGGCGTCGATTCCCAGGTGGCGGAACAGCGTCGCGTAGACTTCGCCGAACGTCACCGGCCGGGCGACGGCTTCGCCCGCGATCCGGTCGGTCGCTCCGATCACCTGACCATGCGTCATGCCGCCACCGGCCATCAGCGCGCAATTCACCTGCGGCCAGTGATCGCGACCGACCTGGGCGCTGATCTTCGGCGTCCGGCCGAATTCGCCCCAGACGACGATCGCGCAGTCCTCGGCGAGGCCGCGGACGTGCAGGTCTTCGATCAGCGCGCTCACGCACTGGTCGAAGATCGGGAAATCTTCTTCCTCGCGTTTGAAGATGGTGTTGTAAGAGCCGCCGTGCCAGTCCCACTTGCTGTAGTTCAGCGTGACGACGCGGACGCCCGCTTCAATGAGCCGGCGGGCCAGCAACAGGCTCTGCGGCACCCGCGGAGCGCCGTTGCCGTCGATGAAAACTTTCGGATTGCCGGTGCCGTACCGCTCGATGGTCCGCGGATCTTCTTGAGAAATGTCCAGCGCTTCGGCCAGCCGCGACGAGGTCAGCAGCCCCATCGCCTGTTCGGTGAAGGCATCCATGCCGGCCATCGCCGTCGTTGTATCGACGTCGCGGCGGAACGAGTCGAAGCTCTTCAGCAGCGAGTGGCGGTCGGCGAGCCGGTCGAGCGTCACGCCGTTGAGGATCATGTCGTCCCGCGTCGGTCCGAGCGGGCGGAACGGCGAATGGGGCGAGCCGAGGAAGCCGGGGCCGGGCTCGTTGTAGGGACCGTGAGTGCATTTGTAGCAGAGGCTCACGAACGGGGGAGCGGTCGGCGTCAAGGCTCCCTGGACTTTGGAAACCATCGAGCCGAACTGGGGCCAGCCGCCGGACGGTTTGGCCTTCTGCGGATGGTGGCCGTTAAAAACCTGGATGGCGTCGTGGCCGGCCTGGTTGCCGACGAGTGAGCGGATGACCGTCAGCTTGTCCGCCATGCCCGCCAAACGGGGAAACGCTTCGCAGATTTCCAGGCCGGGGACGTTGGTGGCGATCGGACGCCACGGCCCGGCGATTTCGCGGGGGGCGTCCGGCTTCAGATCGAACATGTCCTGATGCGGCGGTCCGCCGACCAGGTAGATCATGATGACTGACTTGGGGGACTTACGCCCCGACTGCGATTCGGCCCGCAGGATGTCGGGGAGAGACCAGCCGCCGGCGGTGCCCAGCGCGGCGAGCGTGCCGATCTTGAGGGCGCTGCGGCGACTGACTCCGTCGCAGAAGGCATTTGGCGAGTCCGGTCGTCCCTGCAGAGTCAGCATCTCGGTTGCTCCGATGGGCCGCAGGGCGGCATCCAAGAGTCGTTGGAGCCTCCTTTGTAGGGCAAATAGCCGTTCATATCAATGTGTCGGCATGTGTTTCTGCCAGCAACAGGGGGTGTGGGCGTACTTCAAGCGTACGCAATCGAGTTGCCTTCAGCCCATGACGCGCGTCGCCAAACGGACTGTTCTGGGAGTCGAGGATGATGTAAGTCGATAATCGCGCTACCTGCCCCATGCCGACTTCAAGTCATAGGCGGTCAGCGATTTCAGGCTCGCGCCTTGCGGTAGAACCAGCTCCAGGGCAGCCTGCTTTTCCGGCGGAACATGGAGTACCGAAAACGCCGCGCGGCCGTCTTCTGCGAAGACTTCGACCGAACCCCGATCCGTCAGCACTCGCAGGTCGAGCGTTTCGCCGTCCAGCGGGAGTGAGGCTGTTTTCCCTGCGACTGTCAGTTCCTGCTTTTCGGCGGAGTAGCGAATCGGTAGACCCCGGACATTGAGGCCGGTGTCGCCTGTCCTGGCGGGAATCAGTCTCAGCACGAGTTCGAAACCGTCCTGGGGCTGCACCGGTGCGGTCCATGTGCCGACCTTCGCGGCAGAAACTTCGACGACCTGAGCCTGCCCCCGGAGCGTGGCCAGTTCGGCAACCGGTGCGGCCCGCAGAGCGACGTGGTCGCCGGTGCGGTGCAGCGTCAGCTCAACCGGCGCCACCATCTGCTGATTGAACGGCATTCCCGGAAACGTGATGCCGCTTCCCCAGCCGATTTGCACGCACCGGCCGCCCGGCGTATTCGTGAAGGTCTGGGCCGCGTAAAAATTTCCGTGCCACAAACGCTGCTTCGCGGATTCCGGCTCGAATGTCTGGCCGTCGAATCGCCCCACCAGATATTGCCCATCGGCTCCGTAGAGAATCCACTTCCGCTCGTCCGGCGCGCCGCCGATCACCGGCAGTTCGACGAGATCCGGGCATTCGTAGAAGCCTGCAATCCGGCTGCGGTAGGTCCAGTTCTTCAGATCGGGCGAAGTATGGAACGCGATGAAACGGTTCTCGAGCCCCGGCCCGGCCTCGGTGTAGACGGCCATGACCCATTGTCGGCTGGCAGCGTGCCACAACAGCCGCGGGTCGCGACCAGTGTGCTTGACGACCGGATTGCCATCGAACTCGGTCCACGTCCGACCTTTGTCATTGCTCCAGGCGATGCACTCGCCGCGGCCGGTGCTCGTGTAGGCCAGGACCAGCGGGGGCTGGCCGTCTTTGCCCCAGCCGGAGGTGTTGGCGATGTCAACCACGGCGCTGCCGGAAAAGGCCCAGTCGCCGAACTTCTTCGGGTAAAGGCCGATGCCCAGTTCCTTCCAGTGGACGAGGTCGGGGCTGACGGCGTGACCCCAGTGCATGTTGCCCCAGTTCACGCCGTATGGATTGTGCTGATAGAAAAGGTGGTACTCGCCGTCGAAATAGACCAGCCCGTTCGGGTCGTTGAGCCAGCCCCGGCGGGACGTGAAGTGAAACTGCGGCCGGAGCCTTTCGCGATAGAGTTCCGGTCCTTCAATCGCCACATCGCTGCCGTGGACGGCGTCGAGTGCGCGCGAGTCCTCCGGCAGTTTGCATTCCAGCGTGACGGTCTGCCCGCGCCAGGGCGCGACGTCGGTGAAGACCCAAAGTTCCGGCTCGCCGTCGGCCAGCTCGATTTCAAACTCGCGGAGGACTTCGTCTCCGTTGCGAATTTTCAGCACTCGCTTCGGGGCGCCGGTTCTGACCGGAAACTGAAGGTAGGGCTGAGCGATCCGCATTTCGCGGGTCCGCGGCGACACCCCCCGGCTGCGGTCGCTCTGCACGATGTGATCGACGTTGATGTGGCCCCAGCCGCCGGTGCGGGCGTCGACAATCTTGATCACCGCCGGTTTGCCGGCGAACTCGGCGACATCCCACGCGGCCCATTCGAGGGCCTCGCTGCCGCCAGAGTTGGTGTTCGGACCCGTCGCCGTGCAGACGACCTTGCCGTCGATCAGCAGTTGCAGGCAGGTTTCGTCGGGGTAGCCGCCGCCACCCACCAGGAAGTTCAGAAATTTCCGTTCGAGTGTGAACGGCGGCGAGGTCAGCGTACCCGTTGAGCCATCTCCCTTGAGGAAGCTGTTGACGAGTTGTTTCCCCTGAAAGTTGGCCACCGGCATCTGGCCCGGGAGTGTCCCTTTGGCCGGCGCCGTTCCGAAGGCCTCCCCCGCGGCGACCCAGCCTCCATAGTCAGTGCCTTCAAAGTCCGCGATGACGATGTCGGCGCGGTCCTGGGAAAGGCATGGAATGGCGGTTCCGGCGACGAGGAGGCACAGCATCGGAATGCGTCGCAGCAGGTCGGTCATGGGGGCGGCTCTTGAAGGATACGATGCAGCAAATTCGATCGGGCGTCAGGATATCAAATTCGCCGACGACGGCTCGGCGCGTCCAAAAAATGAAAGGCTCCGAGTCTGGGGCTAAGTCGCGTCCGGGCTTTCGGCGGAGGCCCGCCGTCTGACGTTACCCAGGCTGTCGGGGAAAAATCTCAAGCAGCCCGCGCAAAGTTGCATGGCGGCGGCGGCCCCATCGGTTACAACAGACAAGAATCTGTTGATATCTCTTTCGCTGATTGACCGCTCGGGGGTTTTGAGCATGCGTTCGCGCTTCCGCATGGCTGCTGGTTTGCTGACTCTGTTGTCTCTGTCGCAGGTGACGTTCGCTCAAGCCCCCGCCAAGCTCCGGCCCGGCGAACTGCCGACCGATGCTCAGGGAAAGTCGCTCAACTTCGACTTCGAAACCGGTTCGCTCAAGGACTGGACCGCCGAAGGGGATGCCTTCGAGAAGCAACCCGTGCGCGGCGATACCGTCGCCCGCCGTCGCGGAGATATGAAAAGCAATCACGCGGGCGAGTACTGGGTTGGCACATACGAAATCAACGGCGACGCCCCGCAGGGGACCCTGACCTCTGTTTCATTTGTGGTCCGCCAGCCGTGGGCCAGCTTTCTGATCGCCGGCGGCAGCGAGCCGACCACCTGCGTGGAAATTGTCCAGAAAGACGGGAGCAAGCTGGTCGCCCGGGCGTCCGGAATGAATACGGAAGATCTCCGCCCGGTTGCAGTCGACCTGACGAAATACGTCGGGAAAGAGATCCTTGTTCGACTGGTCGACAAGCACAGCGGCGGCTGGGGGCACATCAACTTCGACGACTTTCGCTTTCATGCGGAAAAACCGAACTACCCCCAGCCCGAAGCCCCCCTGCAGGCGGACGTCTTCGCCCACTCCGGTTTGAGTCCGGAAGAAGCGGCGAAAGCGATGACCGTTCCCGAAGGCTTTTCGGTCAGCCTGTTCGCCGGGGAGCCCGACGTGCAGCAGCCGATCGCGATGGCCCTCGACGATCGCGGCCGGCTGTGGGTCGCGGAAGCCTACTCCTACCCGATCCGGGTGCCGGACGATCAGGCCCGCGACCGGATTCTGATTTTCGAAGACGTCAATGGCGACGGGAAGTTTGACTCCCGCAAGGTCTTCGCCGACAAGCTCAACCTCGTGAGCGGGCTGGCGGTCGGCTTTGGCGGCGTGTGGGTCGGTGCGGCCCCGAATTTCCTGTTCATTCCCGACAAGAACGGCGACGACAAACCGGACGGGCCGCCAGTGGTGCTGCTCGACGGGTGGGGCTACCACGACACGCACGAAACGTTGAACGCCTTCATCTGGGGGCCGGACGGCTGGCTCTATGGTTGCCACGGCGTCTTCACGCACTCGCGCATCGGCAAGCCGGGGACGCCGGACGACCAGCGCGTGCCGCTCAATGCCGGGATCTGGCGGTACCACCCGACGCGGCACGTCTTCGAGGTCTTTGCGTCCGGGACCAGTAATCCTTGGGGCGTTGATTTCAACGACCGGGGCGACGCATTCCTGACGGCGTGCGTCATTCCGCATCTGTTTCACATTATCGAAGGGGCCCGCTATCAGCGGCAGGCGGGACCGCACTTCAATCCCTACACCTACGACGACATCAAAACGATCGCCGTCCACCGGCACTACCTGGGCGCCACGCCGCACAGCGGCAACGGCAAGTCCGACAGTGCCGGCGGCGGGCACGCGCACGCCGGGGCGATGATCTATCTCGGCGGCGCCTGGCCGGCGGAGTACCGCGATCAGATCTTCATGAACAACATTCACGGCGCCCGGCTCAACATGGATCTGCTCAGCCCCAAGGGTTCGGGCTACGAGGGGAATCGCGCTCCGGACTTCCTGCTCGCCAACGACGTCTGGTCACAGATCCTGTACTTCACCTACGGTCCCGATGGCAACGTCTACACGATCGACTGGTACGACCGCAATCAGTGCCATCACGGCAATGTCCCCGGCCACGACCGCAGCAACGGCCGGATCTTTAAGGTCAGTTACAAAGGGACGAAGCCGGTCGCGGTCGATCTGAAGTCGTTGAGCGATCGCGAACTGGTGGAACTGCAACTGAATCCCAACGACTGGTACGTCCGGCATGCCCGACGGATTTTGCAGGAACGGGGGGGCAATCCAGAGGTCTACGCCGGCTTGCAGAAGATCGCCTTCGAACATGCGGATGACACCCGGCGGCTGCGCGGGCTCTGGGCGCTCTCCGTCACTGGCGGTCTCAATGACGCATTGTTGACCCGGGCGCTGCAGGACAGAAGCCCGTACGTGCGGGCGTGGGCAATCCGACTGGCGACCGAGCAGGGGGCGCCCTCGGCTCCGTTGATTTCGCGGTTCGCACAACTGGCTGCCTCCGACCCTGCTCCGCAGGTCCGGCTGGCGCTGGCCAGCGCCGCCCAGCGGCTGAACATCGAGCAACGACTGCCAATGGTGACGGCGCTGACCGCCCACGCCGAAGACGCGGGCGATCACAATCTGCCGCTGATGAACTGGTATGCCCTCGAACCGATCGCCAGCCAGCGCCCGGACCTGGCCGTCGGGCTGCTGAAGACGATCCGGATTCCAGTCGTGAAGGGTTACCTCGTACGTCGGCTGACTCAGCTTGGCGAAGATCAGTGGCTGAACGCCGTGTTGAAAGACGCCTTTGCTGCCAGTCAGCCAGTCGACGAGCAGATCCGCCTGCTGCAGGAAGTGCAGGAAGGCCTCAAAGGCCGGCGTCAGGTTCCATTGCCGCCAGCGTGGGGCGGCCTCTACGCATCGCTTCGCAAGTCCGACAACAGCGAAGTCCTGAGTCTGGCGGCCTCGTTGGCGCTGACATTCGGCGATCCGCACGCCGTTGAGGAACGGCGGAAAGTCCTTGTGGATGCTTCCGCCCCGGTCAGCGTTCGCATTGCGGCGCTGGAGGCGCTGGTCCGAATCAACGCGCCGGGACTGGCCCCCATGTTGCAGGGACTCCTCAAGGATCCGGCCCTGCTGGTCCCCGCCCTGCGGGCGCTGGCCGCCTACGACGATCCGACCTCGGCGACCGCAATCCTGGGGGCATATGGAGCGTTACCCGGCGCCGCAAAGCGGGATGCTCTCAATACGCTGGCCTCGCGCCCGGCCTATGCGCTGGCCCTGATGGACGCCCTGGAGAAAAAGCAGATCGCGTCGATTGAACTGACCGCCGACGTGGTCCGGCAGCTTCGCAATCTGAAGCATCCAGGGCTCGACAAGAAACTCAACGACCTGTGGGGGACGGTCCGCGATACGCCGGAGGACAAGGCGAAGGAGATTGCCCGGTTGACGAAGCTGCTGACCGGCAAGCCGAAGGCGGACCATGTGCCGGAGCTGGCCCAGGGCCGGGCGGTGTACGCCAAGATCTGTCAGCAGTGCCACACGCTGTTCGCAACCGGGGGCAAGGTTGGACCGGATCTGACTGGATCGAACCGGGCGAACCTGGATTACGTCCTCGCGAACTTGGTGGATCCCAGTGCCCTGATCGGCAAGGACTATCAGGCTCACGTCATCACGACCGAAGCCGGTCGTGTCCTGACGGGTCTGATTCGGGCCGAGGACGCCCGTTCGGTGACGCTGGCCACCGCGAACGAAGTCGTGGTCGTTCCCAAGGACGAGATCGACGAGCGGATCGTCAGTCCGAAGTCGATGATGCCGGACGACATTCTCCGGCCGCTGACGGAAAAGGATCTCCGGTCGCTGGTGGCCTACCTGGCCAGCCCGGTGCAGACGCCGCTGCTGGCGACTGCCGACACTCTGCCGCTGTTCTTCAATGGCAAAGATCTGACCGGCTGGGTTGGCAATCCGGAGCTGTGGAGCGTGGAGAACGGTGAGATCGTCGGCAAGTCCCAGGGACTGAAGATCAACGAGTTTCTCAAGAGCGACCTGCTGCTGGGCGATTTCCGCCTGACACTGCAGGTGAAGCTCGTGAAGAACGAGGGGAACAGTGGTATCCAGTTCCGCAGCCAGGTTCTCGACAACGGCGACGTGAAGGGCTATCAGGCCGACGCCGGTGCGGGCTGGTGGGGCAAGCTCTACGAAGAGCACGGCCGGGCGATCCTGTGGGACAAGTCGGGCGAGGCTCACGTCCGTTCCGGCGAGTGGAACGAGTACGTAATCCAGGCGACCGGCAATCGGATCCAGACCTGGATCAACGGCCAGCCCTGCGTCGACCTGGACGACGCCCCCGGCGCAAAACGGGGAATCACCGCCTTCCAACTCCACTCCGGCGGCCCGTCGGAAGTCCGCTTCAAGGACCTTCGACTGGAGCTGAAATGACGAATTGAAGAAGAAGGTTGACAGGGAGGCGCGGAGGACGCGGAGATCTGAAGAATGCCTCCGGAAAGTGAAAAGTGAGTAGTGTTGATTGAGAAGTGCAAAATTAAGAAGCCTCCAGTCATTTTGCACTGATCACTACTCAATGGCCAGGTGCCAGTCAAAAGAGGTCGCTTGAGTGTCAGTCAAAGGAGGTCATGCTGTGAGGGAAATGACCTCCCGTTCAAGGCAAGATCGATGAGCAAAAACTGCGGGACGAACTGCTCCGGAAGGCGCTGGTCGCCGCGGTTCGGCAAGGAACTTCGATGAGGGCGGTCGCGGCTCGACACGGCGTCAGTCTGGCGACGGTGCAGCGCTGGGTAGTGCGAGCCGGCGACCAGCGGCTGGATCGCGTGGACTGGTCGGAAACGCGCGGCGGACGTCGTGCTGTTCAGGCGACGCCGCCGGACGTCGAAGAGCTGGTTCTGCAACTGCGCCGGGAACTGCGAGACCAGAGCGACCTGGGCGAGTTCGGGGCTGCGGCGATTCATCGTACCCTGCTCGAACGTCAGCAGGTGCTCGGACTCGCCACGGTCCCGGCGATCCGCACCATTGGCCGCATCCTGGAACGCCGGGGAGTTCTGGACGCGGGGCGTCGTGTCCGCCGGCCTGCGCCGCCCCGCGGCTGGTATCTGGCGGAGGTCGCCGCAGGGCGGGCCGAACTGGACAGTTTCGACATCGTGGAAGGACTGGTCATCAAGGGCGGCACGGACGTGGAAGTCCTGAACGCCGTCAGCCTGCATGGCGGACTCTGCGGCAGTTGGGTGGACGACTCCTGGACCGCGAAAAAGACAGTCACAGCCCTCCTGTCGCACTGGAGCGAACACGGTTTCCCGGACTACGTTCAATTCGACAACGACACGATCTTTCAGGGGGCTCATCAGTGGCCCGACAGCTTCGGCCGCGTGACGCGGACCTGTCTGCAATTGGGGATGAAGGTGGTCTTCGCTCCGCCACGCGAAACCGGTTTTCAGGCGGCGATCGAGGCCTACAACGGACGCTGGCAGGAAAAGGTCTGGAGCCGCTTTCAGCATCAATCTCTCGCCGACGTGCGGCAACGTTCCGACCGCTTCGTCGCGGCGCGCCGGCAGCGATCGGCCAGCCGCATCGAAGCCGCCCCCACGCGCTGGCAACTGCCGTCCGGCTGGCGCCCCGACTTCTCGCAGCCGCTGTCCGGGACAGTCATCTTCCTGCGACGTACCGACGATCGAGGTCACGTGTCTCTCCTGGGACGCGACTACGCCGTGAGCGAGACCTGGCGTCATCGGCTCGTCCGTTGCGAGGTGGATCTCACCGCCGGCCGGATCCGGATCTACCAGCTCCGCCGCCGCGAACCGAGCCGGCAGCCGCTGCTCAAAAGCTACTGCTATGACGTCCCGCAGAAGCGTTTCCACGACTGACCTCTTTTGACCGACACGCCGCCATCGCGCAACAAAACAAGTGACCTCTTTTGACTGACACCTGGCCACTCAATACTCACTTTTCACTCTCCTCGGCATTTTCCCTGATCTTCTCCGCGTCCTCCGCGTCTCCCTGTGAATCCCGTCTTCCTCTTCCGGCTTCGATTGCAGATTGACCGCGGGCGATGTCTCATAGGCGGATTGCCACTCCATTCCCGCCTGGTGAGAGCTGTTCGTGCCACTGCCCCGCCTTGCTTTGACTCTGGGAGACGTTGCCGGGATCGGTCCCGAGATCATCGTTCGGGCCGTGACGTCCGGCCGCCTGCGCGAGTTCTGCACGCCGTTGATTGTCGGGCATCCGGATGTCGTCGCCCGCGCCGCGAAACTCCTCGATACGCCGTTGCGACTGCAACTCGTCGCCAGCCCTGCCGAACCGGTCTCTGACGGCGCCATCGCCTGCTGGAATCCCGGTGCGGACGTTGTCCGTGATGTGCCGGCCGGTCAGATCGACGGCCGCGCGGGGAAGGGGGCGTACGACTATCTCGTCGCCGCCACGCGGGCCGCGCTCCGCAGCGAGATCGACGCGATCACGACGGCCCCTCTCAACAAAGCCGCCCTCCATGCCGGCGGGGTGAATTTCCCCGGCCATACGGAGATCCTGGCGGCCGAGTGCGGCGTCGCCGAGTTTGCCATGATGCTCTATCTGCCGCCCGGTCCCGAAGTCCGCAGTCCGCATGGCCTGGGCGTCGCGCACGTGACCCTGCACACCTCGGTTCGCAGCGTGCCGGGGCTGCTGTCCGAATCGAAGATTCGCGAGACCGTCGAATTGATCGATGGTTTTATGAAGCGGATCGGCTGCGATCAACCACGGGTTGGCGTCTGCGCCCTCAACCCCCATGCCGGCGAAGACGGCCTCTTCGGCGACGAAGAAGCCACCCTGATTGCACCCGCAGTCCAGGCCGCCGTTGCTCAGGGTATCCGGGCGGCCGGGCCGTTTCCTGCCGATACGCTGCTCCGCCGGGCCGTGCTGGGGGAATTCGACGGCGTGGCGGCGATGTACCACGATCAGGGACATATCGCCCTCAAGCTGATTGGATTTGAGCGGGCGGTCAACGTCACGCTGGGACTGCCGATCGTCCGCACCAGCCCCAGCCACGGCACCGCCTTCGACATCGCCTGGCAGGGGAAGGCGAGTTGCGACGGACTGGTCGAAGCCGCCCGGATCGCGGCGGCCCTGGCGACGACACGGTAAGCCCGCAGACTTGCCGAGAGTCGCCGGATCGAGGACAAGAGGGATACTGGCGAGGAAACCGGGTGGCACGCCCAGAGTCCTCGATGGGCGTGTCTGAGACAGATTGTTCACGCCCATCGCAAAGCCTCCGGGCGTGCCATCCTCAGTCTGTTCGGGAAGGAAAACAGCTCCGTGAGAATTGGTACGCTCCAGAAAGGCCCCGGCGGCAACGTGACCCGCCTGTTCCTGGCCCGCCACGGTTCCACCGAAGCCAACGAACGCCTGCCGTTCATCCTGCAGGGAAGCGAGCTCGACGGCGACCTGACCGAAACCGGCCGCAAGCAGGCGGCCGCGCTCGCGCGGGGCCTGGCCGAGTTCAGTTTCGCCGCCGTCTATGCCAGCCCCATGCGTCGCGCCCGGCAGACGGCGGAGGCGGTTGCCGAGCCCCGCGGTCTGGCCGTGATCCCCCTCCCCGAACTGCGGGAATGCAGCGTTGGTCGCTGGGAAGGTCTGTCGTGGGAAGAGATTAAAACCCGCGACGCGGAAGGACATCGCAACTTCTTCGCTGATCCGGTCAACAACCCGCATCCGGGGGGCGAGTCCTACAGCGACGTGCTCCACCGGGCCAAACCGGCGATCGAACGACTCCTCGTCGAGCACGCCGGCCAGAACATTCTGGTGGTCGCTCACAACATGGTGAACCGTGTCTTCCTGGCGGAGCACGTCGGCATTGATCTCAAGCACGCCCGCAAGCTGCGGCAGACGAACTGCTGCATCAACCTGCTGCAGCGCATCGAAGGGGCGATTGAACTGATTACGCTGAACTCCGTGCTGCATCTGGAGTACCTGTGAACGCCGCGGCCCGGCCGCCGGTGCGCGGCGCGATCTTCGACATGGACGGCACGCTGATCGATTCGCAGCTCGACTTCGACGCGATGCGCCGCGACATGGGCCTGCCGGATCGGATGCCGATCCTGGAGGGCCTGCAGGCGACTCCGCCTGGACCGGAGCTGGATCGCCGGCTGCGGATTCTCCGCGCACACGAGTTGCGCGGCGTCGACTGCGCGACGATCTTTCCCGGCGTCGAAGAGACGCTGGCGGCCTTGCGCGAATGGGGCTGGCCGACGGGCATTCTGACGCGGAACTCGCGCGAGTCGACCGACGCCATGCTCGACCGGCTCGGACTCCGGCTGGATCTTATCCTGACCAGGGACGACGCGCCCCCCAAACCCGACCCTAGGGGGCTGCTGGACATCGCCGGGCAATGGAAGCTCCCCCCGGCGGAACTGGTCTTCTGCGGCGACTACCTGTTCGACCTGCAGGCCGGGCAGCGGGCGGGAATGCAGACCATCCTGTTCTGGCCCGGCGAACCGCTGCCGCCGTTTCTGCACGAGGCCGATCATCTCCTGCGCGATTTCCGCGAGGCAGTCGGCCTGTTTGAACGCCTGGGCGGCCGGTAGGGCGGTGGCCGTGTGGCCGGTTTGCCGGGTGACCGCGTTGCTGGGTGGCCGGGACAGAGTCCGCAACGCCCCGGTCCTTGGTGGTTCATGTCAGCCGCGTTTCCAGTTGCGATGCTGGTCGACGGATGAGTAGCGTTGAGAGTCCATCGTCGCGCTTCCCACCAGGGCTATCCACCATGAGCGAACCCCGCACCGGCCGCCGCATCTTCTGGATCGAGGCCATCGTTGTGGCGGTGGTTGTGGTGGTAGCCGCGGCCCTGATCCTGCCGGCGATTCAGCAGGCCCGCGAAGCCGCTCGACGGACGCAGAGTCGAAATAATCTCAAGCAGCTTGGCCTGGCGCTGGACAACTACCACGACACTCACCAAGTCTTTCCACCCGGTGGAACGTTTGACGCCGATGGCACGCCATACCAGAGTTGGACGGTCTACCTGCTGCCTTACATGGAAGCCACTCCGGTCTACTCCGTGATCGATACCGGTCGGCCGTGGGATGATCCCGTCAACTTCGACTTGATTGTCAGCGGGAGTTTTGGAGGCGGCTACGGGTACCGCGATCCGTCGGTTCCGATCGAGAAGACCGAGACCGGCCTCAGAGCTATTCATTACTCTCCCAACCAGTGGCTGATGTACCGCAACAGTTCCGTGCGGCTCAACGACATTCCCGATCGCGGGCATACGCTCCTGATGGCAGACGCTTTCGGCAGTTATGCCGCATATGGCGATCCGATCAACTGGCGCGATGCCACACTGTCCTATCGGACTGCGCCGCTGGGGTTCGGACACCCCTTTCGGACGAGCGGAACGCACGTGTTATTTGCCGATGGACACGTTGAGTTTGTGCCGGAGTCCGTTTCACCGGAGATCACCGCCGCCTACTCCGGCCCCGAATCGTTGAAACCGACACCAAGGCTGACGGCTCAACGCAGCGAGCCGTACCGAATCCCTGATCGACCATTCTGGCGGTACTTCCTCGGCGACCGCGGACGGAAATCGATTATGAGATTTACGGTTTCGCCTGATCGATTGCGCCTGGTTGCCACGTTTGGAGCCGTGCCTGCCGACCGGCGCGAGGATAATCGCTGGAGGATTGACTTCGCCGAGTTCGCCCGCGACATGCCCATAGAGGACGCGGCGGTGACCGGAATGCTGACTGCCGACGAACTGCGGCCGTTCCTGAATCTCCCCCATCTCAAGAGGCTGGACCTGCAGGAGGCGCAGATTGAAGGGGACGTGGCTTCTGTACTCTCCGCCGCTTCTCACGTCGAGGTGATCGGCACGCCTTGATCCTGGATCGACCATCCCTCGCGCGTGCTTGAAGATTCAATACTCTTCCCGCCGGCGAGTCGCAGTTTGACGACCGGAATGTTCCGCTCACGGGCGGGATCGGCAGCAGCCTGTCAATTGTGGCTGGAATGTGGTCGCCCGGACCACCGACGCCGGTGGCAAGACCCCCCTGACCTGATTTCCGGGCTGGGCGCGGCGGTCGATTTCTTGAGTAATGGTCACGCCGCCCGACGGAACGGAACGGCCTGCTGCTTCCGCTCCACGCTCAGCGCCTGCTGCAGCTCTTCCAGCGGACATCCCGCCCGGTAGTTGAGCCGGACCGAGATCGTCTCTCCCGCCGACACCTCCATCGGCTCGGCGAGCGGCAGAATAAGCTGGTTCATCGGCCACTGGATCCCCCGGCCCTCTTCCAGCACGAACGCCAGAAAGTTGTTCGTCAGGAAGCCGAGCGCGTTCAGCGTTCCCGCTTGCTCGATCGTGAACTGCGACTCCCAGGCAAAGTCCTCCGGGAGCGCCGCGTCGTACGAGATCGTGCGGTAGATCTGGGGCTCCGCGAGTGTGCGACTTGTTTCATGCCGCCCCGGCGGTTCAAACAGGGGGACCGGGGCGACGTAGCCGCAGAACGAAAAATCCTGCTCCAGCAACTGGACTCCCAGCAACGTGGCGTCGGGAATAAACGCCGGCAGGCGGGGACCGAATTTCCGGACGTATGCCTCTTTGAAGGCGGTCAGGACTTCGAGCTGCTTTTCGCGAATCAGCGCGACGTGCAGCATCTCGCAGATCACGACGTCGACCGGCTCGGGGGGCAGGTACGTCATCGCGTCGGCGTGGACGACTTCCACACGCTCGCCGCCGGGATTCTTCGCGAGAAACGACCGGGCGGCCCGGACCAGGGCCGGGTTCCGTTCGACGCACCACACTTTCGCGGCCTGCTGAGCGGCGAACCAGGACAGGACGCCGGTTCCGCCCCCCAGTTCCAGAACCCGGCCCCCTTCGGGAACCATCCGCTCGATGGCTTCCCGAAACGGCAGCATCCGCGACTGGTCGCGAAGCATGTTGAAGTGGTAGTGCAGCGGGATGAACTGCCCGAGCAGCATTTCTTCGGGAAGCGGCAGCGTGTGTGGATGCACGGAGAAGAGTCTTCCTGGATGTGCTCGGCGGAGATGACGCCCGGCAGAACGCGGGCGGATACTAGGCCAACCGGGAGAACGGAGCAAGCCGTTCTTCCGCTCCGTGGCGATGACGAGAAAGCCTGGAGCATCGCTTTCCAGCGAGCAGAGCGGGCGACGCAATCCGCCGCCCGCTCCGTCCGCAGACTTTCCAGGATTCACGCATCTACTTCACCAGATAGGCCTGCCCCCGCAACTGCAGCAGCAGTTCTTCGTCGGGCTGCTGCAGGCTGAGGAGCTGGTTCTCCTCGGCCGTGTTGGCGCGGATCAGGGCGAAGTATTCGTCGCTGAAGCGTTCGATCGTCGTGATCTGGTCTTTGTCCTTCTCCGGATCGAGCTTCGCCGTCTCGGGCGTAACCAGCCGCTTTTGCGGCTTGCCGGCGACTTCGACCCGGCGTTCGTAAAGCGTATCCTTGCCGGACTGACGCAGGCCGCCGGTGGGGATCGCGCGATCCGTTTCGATTTCGCGAAGCGCAGGAACTCCGCCAAAAGCGCCTCCCGCCGCCGCAGGGGCCGTCGTGGCGGACTGCAAGCCCCCCTTCTGAGCTCGCTGAATGAAACCGCCGCGACCCTCCGACATCTGCAGTTGCTCCAGGTTCTCCCGCGTCAGTCGAAAGTTGGTCGGACCGGATGCCAGGTCCATCGGTCGGGCTGTTTCGTCCGCCAGGAACGACGTGTACGGGGTTAGAATACCGTGCTTGATCGAGAGATCGACCAGCTCCTGTACCAGCTCGTCGTTCTTTCCCTTCAGATCGAGTTCATCGATGATCTCGCCGATCCGGCGCGTGGCCCAGAGTTTTTCGACGAAGGAGAGCGAGGCGTCCCCGCTTTTCGCGGCGAATTCCGCGGGAAACTCAAATTTGCGGACGTCGCTCCCCTGCTTTCCATCAATGACAATCTTCGCGACGCCCTTTTTCTTGTAGCGGCCGACGAGCACAAGCTGCTCCCCTTCGAACAGGTCGAAGACCTGCCGGGGGTACTGACGATTGATCGCCGGGCCGTCTTCAGGGCGGACGGCGTCGAACTCAATGGCCACATTGACGTCGGTCAGCATCGGCGAACCGATCCGACCGTAGACCCGGGCGACGTGCTCCTCGATGTCCTCATCGGGACGGACGTACTCGCTGAGCCCGAAATTTTCGCGGGCGATCCGGTCCAGCAACCGGCTGTTGACGTCGAAGCCGACTCCGAACGGCAGCACGCGGGCGCGAACGCCGTTGGCTTCCTTCGCGGCGGCGACGATCTGCGATTCGCCAGTGATTCCGGCCGTCGGCATCCCGTCTGTCAGGAACAGGATGAAGTTTGGCCGGGACGAGTCCTTGAGCTGGCCCAGTGCGGCCGTTAATGAACCATGAATGTTGGTCCCGCCCCCAGCGAACAGCCCCTCCACGTAGCCGATGGCCGCTTTACGAGTCTCGTCGGTGTAGCGTTCGAGTTCGGGCCGGAATGACTCCACGGCGCTGTCGTAGGCGACGATGTTGAACAGATCCCCCTCGTGCAGGTTGTTGAGCACGAACTTGAGGGCGGCCTTCGCCTGATCGATCTTCTTGCCGGACATGCTCCCCGACTTGTCGACGACGAACATCACGGTTTTTTTCGGCCGTTCGGCGTTCGCCGCCGTGACCGGCGGGCTGGCCAGCAGCAGGAAGTAGCCGTCGTCGGACTCGGAGGGGCGATACGTGATCACGCGGGCCGCCAACCCTCCCGTGCCGACGTCGTAGAAGAGCCGGAAGTCGCTGGCGGGAATTTCGTTGGTCCGGTTCCAGCGAATGACGGCATGCTTGCCGTCCGGCCGCTGGATCTCGATCGGGTGCGTGGGACTGTAGATGTTTTTGATGTCCTGCGAGCTTTCGACCGTGACCTGCAGGTCGACTTTCTCCACCGGCTTGGCGGTGTACTTCGCCGTCCCCAGCGGGAACAGAAAATCGGTCAGGCCGTGGTCCTTCCGCAGCAGTTGGTTGTAGTTGAGCGTGACGGTCCGGGTCGCCCCAGGAGGAATGGGGAAGACACTGGTCTGGAACATGCCGTGCCCCATCCACTCCAGCAGCGCGGGATCACGATTGGAACGGACGATCGCCTCGTACCGAGCGCGGGCCTCGGCCGCAGGGAGCAGCTTTGCGGGGTATTCCTTGCCGTCGACCAGCAGCGTCAGTTGTTCGACCGCGCCGTCGTAGGGGAGGGGAAAAATGAACTGGGTTTCGATCTGCCGGGGACCGGTGTTCACGAAGGTCTGCGAGACCTGCACGCGGGCGACCTGATCCATCAGCCGGGCCTGGATGGCCAGTTCCTTGAGAGCGTAGGTCGCCTGAGTCGCCGGGACGGGCGTCGGCCGGAGGATCGGGCGGGGCAGGGGATGGTCGACGATGACCAGCACGCCTTGCGCCCATCCCGCGGCGGGACAGCAGAACCCCATCCATGCGGTCAGAACTGCCAGAAGTCGTCGCATGATCGTTGCTCCTCGAAAGAGGTGCGACACCGAAGGCGTGCCGCCGCAGGAGAGTCAGGCTGCGCAGGCTGGGAAACCGGCCTGCGGATGTGGATGGGACCGTGCTGAGGGTTCGACGCGCGTCGCAAGCGGGGAGTTCCCCGGAAAACCGGGCGAGCGGCAGACTGCCGCGCGGGGCCCGGACCGGGACCATCAATCCGTAGATTTCTTGGCGGAATCTGCTTGCTCGCCGACGGACTGTTGCGTATGTTGTACAACACTGACACAGTGAGCTGCGATGCACATTCCGCTGGACCACCATTCGGGCGAGCCGATTTATCGACAGATTGTCGAGGCGATCAAATTCCGGATCGCCAGCGGCCAGCTCGCCGAGGGGACCCAGCTCCCCAGCATTCGCGAGCTCGCGCAAACGCTCGTCGTGAATCCGCGAACAGTCATCAAAGCCTACGAGGAACTGCAGCAGGACGGTGTCGTCTCGCTGCAGCACGGACGGGGTGCATTTGTCACTCCGCCACGCAGCACGCTCCCGGTCCGCGAGCGCAATCAGAAACTGCAGGAACTCGCCCGGCGGCTCCTGGCCGAAGCCGCCTGTCTGGGAGCGACGCCCGACGAAGTCGTCGAAATTCTCCGCCAGGCCGCGATCGAAATGGAGTCGCCATGATTGAGATCTGCGATGTCACGCGCCGTTACGGTTCGAGTGAGGCGCTGTCGGGCGTTTCGCTGAACGTCGAACCTGGCCGGCTGGCGGCGATCGTCGGCCCGAACGGATCGGGCAAGACGACGCTGTTCAAGCTGGTGATGGGGCTGATGCGCCCGACGGCGGGGACCATCGGTCTATGGGGCGACTCTGCGCTGCCACGCCCGACTCATGTTCTTGGCCGCGTGGCCGGAATGCTCGACAATCACGTTCCTCCCGCAGGAATCCGGCTGCAGGCGCTGATCGACCTGAAGGCCGCGGCCACGCCACACTTTGATCGCTATTGGTGCGGCGAACTGCTCCGGGAGCTGCCCGGAGTGACTCACAAGAGGCGCTTCGGCGAGCTGAGCAAGGGACAGCGGCAATGGGCGCTTGCCGCGGTCGTGCTGGCCAGCCGGGCGGACCTGCTCGTCCTCGACGAACCGGCGGACGGGCTCGACACCGCCATGCGCCGGCGACTGCTGGCCCTGCTGCGTGAGTCCGTTGACGAACGAGGCGCAACGGTGCTGATCGCCTCGCACGTGCTGACTGATCTGGAACGGGTGGCGGACTCCGTCCTGGTGCTGCAGGCCGGAAAGGTCCGGCTGACCGGCGATCTCGAAGACCTGCGCGACCAGGTTCGCGAAGTCGAGTTTTCCAGCGAACTGCCCCCCTTCGCTCCCGCCGACGAGGTCGCCGTGCTGGCGACGAAGTCGCTCGCCGACGGCACGCTGGCCTGGCTCCGGCGGCCCGACTGGGATTCCGGCGCTCGGCAGTGGCCCGGCGAGCGCAGTCGACGCTCGGTCGGGCTGGAAGACCTGTATCTGGCGCTGGTTGGCAAACACGAGACTCCGTCGAACACTCTGCAGGAGATCGCGCAATGTCCCTGAAGTGGCCCCTGATCCGCTGGCAGATGCGGTCCATGCAGTTCTGGAACGCGGCCGTCGCGATCGTCGCGACAATCTATGTCCTGACGCGTGCGAAGCCATTCACGTACGAGTCCCCCTGGTGGTTTCCGCCGCTGCACGCAGCGGTCATCGCATGGTTTCTGGGCCGGACGACAACGCTGGCAGTCGGCTACCTGCATCTGCAGGGTTTCTCCCGCGACCGGCTGTGGTGGCATGGCGTGGTGAGCGGCTACGGCTGCGCCCTGTGCGCCTGGCTGCCGGCGGCGATTCTGATCCTGACGCCGCTGCGCAGTCTGTGGCAGGACATGACACAGAACCCGTACTTTCCGTACATGGCTCCCGTCGAGCACCGCTTCGTGTGGTTCTCACTCTGGTTGTATGCAGTGTGCGTTCCGGTGAGCCTGTACGTCGCGGCCCGTTGGGGGAATCCCGCCAAAGGAAATGATACGGGCGTCGTGCTCGGACTGCTCTTGCTGGGGCTTTTATTGGGGCCCATCGAAGGGGCGAGACTGTGGGGCCCTGGACCGGTCGTCCTGGAACGCTGGCCTCTCTTCGCCGGCGGGCTGCTCGTGGCAGGAATCGCGCTCGTGTCGGGCCTGCGACTGTTTCGCGAAGTGGAGGTGCAGGCATGAAACTCTCCGTAGTCGTCGAAATCCTTGCATATGCAATGCCTTTAGCTCTGGGCGGATTGGCGCTGCTCGCGGTCTCGCTGATCGCGCGGCTGCGGGCCGCAGGGTTCTCCCACCCGCGTCAAAAGTCACCAGCCGCGGTCCGTTGGGGCGAAACTGGCCTGTGGCTGCTGACCGCCGCCTTCTTTCTCCTCGGGCAATACTGGCAGTTCCGCGACTACCTCAACAATCCCGAGACCTCTCCGGCTCTGGTCAACGTCCTTCGCACCGGATTCGCCATCGGCGGGCTCGCCTCGATTGCAATTGCGATTGCCGCCGCCTGTCGCTGGCATCGCACCGCGGCGGCCCTGCTTCTGCTGCTGGTCACCGCCACCGTCGGACTGTCCAGTACTCCGCTCTACGACTGGCCGAACGTCGCCGAGGCCGTGGAAACGGCTCCGATCCCTTTCGCAATTGAGACGCCGCAAGATCTGCCGCCCGTGACGGTCAGCGTCAACGACGTCGAACTCGGATCGACTCCCATCGTCACTACGTGGGAAGACCTGAAGGCCCGGACGCCCGACTGGAAAGTGGAACCCGAATTCCATCAGCAGTCTGAAGGGGGCACGCTGCTCTGGTGCCCGCTGAGCGTCCATTCCACGGCCCGCAGCTTCAGCCGCGAGCCGGCGCCACGGGACGAGAAAACGCTGTTCTTCCGGTACCATCTCGACGGACAGCCCCTCTATCAATACGACCAGAATTCGTTCCAGTGGACTGCCTTGCTCCGTCCTACGTTTACTGGAGGCAATGGGGGCATCGCGAGTGGTTCCAAAGTCTTCGGCCGGGTGACTCCCTTCCGGGCGCAGCACTCCCTCACGTTGCCAGACTGGGCGGACGACGTGCAGTTCCTGCTGCATCGCGCCCGCATGATGGACTACGCCGTCGACGACGCCTGGTGCGAAGCCTTTGCGACTTACGGCCATCTCGGCGAGAGTGCGCTGGCCGGTCTGTCCGATAGCGATCCGCAGTTGCAGCGGGTTCTGGAGAGACTTGCAACGAGGGCGTTTCAGCTCCCGGAGGAGCCGCTCTCGGAGACCGCAGCCTGGCGACGGATCGAGACCATTCTCGATACCGCGGGCCGCGCGGGAGAATTTCCGTTCGGCGGAGTTGCAGGAGCAACCGTCCGCAAGCTGGCCGAGCAACTCTCCGACGAGACGCTGGCCCGACGGACTGTCGCAGCTCTCTCCGAAGGCTCATCCGGTCAGTCCTACAGTCTGGAAACGCACCGCAATCGGAACGGCAAAGTGACCCTGATTCGCCTCCAGCAACACGCTGCGCACGACGATGGACGCTGGCTTCGGCAACCGGTTCTGCAGGAACTGGCCGTCGAACGCGACACGCAGCTCGACGCCGAGTCGCCCGAGCCCGACAATCCGATCGAAACACTCGTCACGCCGGCGCTGATGCGATTGCACCGCGTGGGAGACGGGGTCGAGCGACAGATCGGGGGAACGGCCTATGAACGCGTCCTGTTCCGCCACGACTGGCGTGCGGCCCCCGACCCTGCGAAGTGGGAAGACACGGAGTATTTCTCGGGAATGCAGATCAACCGCTGGCAGTCTCGTCTGGTGAATCTGGAGTCCCGTTTCGGGCGAAACTTCCGACTCAGTCACCAGGACCTGGTCGAACGACTGGCCCAGGACCTGTGGACCAGCCCGATGGCCTCCTTCCGGTTGCCCTCCGAGCTGCACTTCCTGTTTCTCGATCATCGCGCCGACCTGCCCCCCGCAGATCCGGATGCGGACGGAAAGCGACTGACGCCCGCCGAGTCGTTCTGGCGCCGGTTCACCGAACGCCGACCGTCGTTCAATGACAATCGCGAGCTGGTGAAAATCCAATGGGAGTATCTGGCCCGGATGTCGCCCGATTCCCGTCCGGAGCAATTCGTCGACGTCCTGCGGAAGAATCCGCCAGACTGGCTCGACGGATCGGCGGGGGAGATGTTTGCACTGATGCCGGCCGACTCGGCGTTGCAAACGGTCACGGCGCTGCTGGCTGAGCTCGAGCGACAGGCGCAGGAGCCGGTGCGCCCTGCTCCGTCGCGGGATCTGCGTTCGGATCGCGCCATCCTGCTGCGAGGAATCCTGACGGTGGACCATCCCGGTCTCGCAGATCTGCTGGTCAGCGAACTGGACCGCAAGGATACCGGTTTTCAGCGAGGAGACGTGCTCGAAGCGCTGCGCGAAGGCCGGCTGGCGCTGTCCGTCATGCAGCGCCTGGCGGAGTTCGAGCGACCCGAGATCCACCTCCTCGTGGCCGAATCGGGGCTCTATCGCACGGACCCGGCCTCGCGCAAGCTGCTGGAGAGGCTCAGCGCTGACGCCGACGAAAACGTCCGGAAGGCCGCTCAGGCGACACTCGACGAGTGGAAGGAGTGGCGGTCGCGGCCGCTGCCGCGGAAAGAACTGCGGTAACAAACCGGCCATCAATCCGATCAGCCCGCAGCAGGAAGTTCGCTGCGATCCGCCACTCGTGGCAGCTTACCCTGCTTTCGAAGCCGGACAAGTTCCTGCATCAACTGTTTCCCGGCCACCTGACTGGCGTCCCGCTGGCGATAGGCTTCGGTAAACGCACGCAATTGCGATTGATCGAGCAGCAGGCGATCGACGGGCATCCGCAGTTGCTCGTAGGTTTGCGTCAGCAGCACACGCTGCTGTTCCGAAAGCGGTTTTCGCAGTTCAAGCACCTGTCGGACGGCATCACCGACTTTCCCCACGGGAATCATCGGATACTCTCGCAGATACGCAGGAATCTCCTGGTCCAGCAGACCGTCGTAGACGACGAATACCGGCTTTGACCATGCCAGCGCAGCGCCAATTTCGAACGCGACAACCGGCGAAACCGCAGAAGAACGGGTCAGGAGAATGACGACCGCGGAACTCTCGACCAGTGCATCGACGATCTTCTCGCGGAAATCATCCCCGGCCTCGATGGCATGCACCGCAAAGACACCGCAGCCGGCGGACTCAAACTCGCGGGCAACCAGTGCCGCCAGCCCGCGATCCTGCTCGGAGTGAGTCAGAAACACATCGTAAATCGGTTCAGCCATGTGGCACCCTGCCGGCGGCTCGGGACTTCAAATCTTCGAGGTAACCCGCGAATTCGTGGAGGTGATAGCCGCGACGCTCTTTCAGGATATCAAACATCTCGCCAGGATCGACATAGTAGAAGACTGGCACGAGGCGTTTTCCCAGTCCCCAGGCGGCGCCGACTTCGACCTGAATCCAGATTCGCTTCCACGATTCCGGAGTCACGAGGACCAGAACTTCGTCACAATCCCGCAGCGATTCTCGGATCTCGTCGGGGATTCAGTCCCCGCCGCGAATGTCCCGGTCATCCCGCCAGACTTTGACGCGGGGAATTGCCACTTCGATCTTCTCGTGGATCACTTCGGCGATCCATTTATCGTACGTCGCATGACTCAAGAACACGCGATAGACGCGGTCGTCCGCCGGCAAATTGGCAGACTTCTTCTTCATGACGCCCAATCATAGTGGCGGAAATGCGACAGTCCTCGCATGAGTTCCATTTCCCGTCGTGTGGAAACGTCCAATTGTCGATCGATTACGACTGGATTGGCGGGTCAGAGAGCGTCTCCGAAATGGATGCGTCCGACCACTGTGTTAGAGTATTCTTGCGGTCATGGCTTCCTCGCGTCAAGTCTCTTGCCACGCGATGTGGCAGCGACCATCCTCGTCACCTCACCCGCTCCAAGACCACCGACTTCAAATCCATCAGCGCCGGCAGCGGACGCGATGCCGGCTGAATTGTCAGCCGCTGCTCGCCGGCGTACAGATTCAATGCGCCGACGGCCTGCGTCTGATAGTCGTCCCAGCTCGCCGTCGCGGGGACGCTGAACGTGAGCGACTCGCCGCCCGCCCGGACAACGGCCCGATGGCTGGTGATCAGCGGGTCGCGGGCCCATTCGATCTTGACGGTGTACTTGCCTGCCTCGGGAACCTGCACCGTCCAGACCGCCTGGTCATCGGCGCTGCTCCAGAAACCCAGATTGCCGTACTTCTCTTCGAGGACCAGCGTGCTGCCGTAGATCTCGGCGTCGACCGGCTGCAGTACGAAACGCCCCGTCGCGTCGGCAACGACCGTTTTCGGCTCATTGCCGGGGAAACTCTTTCGCTGCGGCAACGGCACGTTCGAGCGGATGTAGCCGATCACGTTCGCCAGATCCGCCGGCGGCAGATCCTTTTCCAGGCCTTCGGGCATCAGCGACTTGCTGGCCGTGAAGAACTCTTCCAGATCGGCCCGCAGCACGGTCTGCTTCCGCGCTTCGGCCGCCATCAGCGTCAGACTTCCCGCGGATTCCTCCGCGAGCAGTCCCTGAAAGGTCAGCCCGGCATCGGTGACCGCCGTGTAGTTGAAGAACTTGCTCTCGACCGCGCGATTGGGATCAAGGATCGCCAGCAGCATCGCCTCGGGGGACTTGTCGACGAGGGCGGCCAGATCCGGCCCGACTTCATGCCCTTGCCCCTGCAGCTTGTGGCAGGTGCTGCAGAGTTTCTTGAAGACCTCCGCCCCCCGCTGCTGATCGACTGGCAGTTTCAAGGAAGCGCGATACTCGGCCACCACGGCCTGTCGATCCTTGCCGGAGCTGGCAAAGAGCTTCTCGGCCCGGCTGGCCACGGCGGGATCTCGCTGCTCGACAAGGCGTTGGCGGGTCTGGGCGTCGATTGTCGCGACCGGAATCGCGCCGGCTTCGACGGCCGTCAGCAGCGCATCCCGGGCTGCGGGACGCGCCAGCAGCAAGTCGGCCGCAGCCGTCCGCTGCGCCGGGCCGAGTTTCGTCCAGACTTTCAGCAGCAACTGCGTCCCGAATTCCCCCGGCCAGCGTCCGGCGGCGGCAATGGCGGCCTGTTGAATGGCGGGGGACTCCTGCGGCTGCAGCAACTTTTCGAGAACGATTTCCTCGTCTGCCCGAGCCTGCGGACGCTGGCCGAGCAGGCTGACCGCGGCGACTCTCAGAGCTTCCGGCTGTTTGGCGTCCGTCGTCAGGGTCGCTGCCAGCGCCAGCGTTTTGTTGAGACGCTCAGCCATCGAAATCTGAGCCGGCGGCAGCGACTTCTGCCAGGCGCCGAGGGAAAGATTCTGCCGACTGAGAGCTTGCAGGAACTGACGGAGGGCGACGAGCTGCCACTCGGCCGGGGACTGGCGATCGGACGGGCACGCCAGTTCCAGCAGCGCGAGCTGAGCGTCGAGATTCTTCCAGGCGACCGACTGGCCGATCAGCGTCTGCAGCAACTCGGAGACGTCCTGGCCATCGCTCGTCGCGGCGAGGACGTTGTGCACCACGCGCGACAGATTGCGTTCGTTGAGCGAAGTCATGATCGCCGGGATCAACCACCGGTCTGCCGGATGCTTCACCGCCAGCCACCCCAGCAGTTCCCCCGCCTCTGCGAACTGCACTTCACCAAGGGTGAAAGCGAGCTGCAACCGGACTTCGTCATCCGGATCGTCCACGCGCGACGCCAGCGCCACCCAGAGCTGCGGGCTCCCCGCGGGGAAGCGCTCCGCGAACTGCACCGCCCAGCGGCGGACGCCGGGGTGGTCATCGGCCAGCGCACGGATGAGATGCTGTTCCGTCAGGGCCTCAAGACTCGCCAGAGCACACAGCGCCTGCAGCCGGGCGACCGGTCGCGGGCAGGTCGACAGTAGCTTTTCGAGCTCAGGAATCGCGGCCTTGTCGCCTCGTTCGATCAGCAACCGCTGGACCGTATCCCGCTGCCAGCCGCTGGGACTGTCGAGCGCCGCCACGAGCTGCGGTGTGGCGAGGTCCGCCAGCTTGGGTATCGGCCGCGGCGCGACGCCGTACGGATGGACGCGCCACAGCCGGCCTTTGTCGTCCCCGTCGCGAACGTTGAGTTTCTGCTGCCACTCGATCGGAATCCACTGCGGATGCTCGATCACCAGCCGGTACATGTCGGCGATCCAGACGGCACCATCCGGTCCCGTCGTCACCATCGTCGGCCGGAACCAGTTATCGCTCGACGCCAGAAACTCCCGCTGCCGCTCATCAGCCAGACGTTCGCTGACCGTCGCGACACCGTCCTGATGCGCCACTTCGCAATGAACCAGATTGTGAACGGGCTCGCTAACGAAGGTCAGTTGAGAGTTGAGAGATGAGAGTTGAGAGTCGGAGGGTCGACCTGCATCTCTTCCTCTCAACTCTCCGCTCTCAACTCTCAACTCCCGCGTCAGCAGCTCATCCCGATATACCATCGCCGAGGACGCTGAGGTAAACCGGTTCACGGCGTGGAAGTCGTTGAACCGGGTCAGCGTCCGGCTGCGGGGAAAGACCGGCGCCGCCCCGGCCACCGTGGGGACATCCCGCCGGCCCGACGGAGCGGCGAAGTGCGGATTCCGGCTCAGGTAGCGGTCTTCGTAGACGTACTGGAACATCGGGTTGCTGTTGTTGTTCCCGTACCAGCGGCCCCAGTCGTCGCGCCGCCGGCCGAACTGCGCCTGCCCGGCCACGGCTTCAATCCGTCCCGTCCCGGGATGAATCCGCAGATCGCGGCCGCGGATGTCGACGGTCTCCCCCGTCTTGATCGATTTCACTACGCCACCGCTGTCACCGTTGGCCAGGTAGAGCCAGCCGTCGAGGCCCCATTCGAAGCCGTTCACGCGGTGCTGCTGATTTCCTTCGACGAAGCCGGTATAGAGCGCCTCGCGCCGGTCCGCCATGCCATCGCCGTCGGTGTCCTCGGCATAGAAGATTTCGGGAGCGGCTGAGACGAGCACTCCTTTCTTCCACGGAAAGACTCCATTCGGAAAGTTCACGCCATCGAGAAACAGCGTCGACTTGTCGTAGTTCCCGTCGCCGTCGGTGTCTGTGAGAGAGCGAATCCGGCCGCCGGGCCGGCCTTTGCCGTCGAGGCCGTTGGGATAGTCGGCCATCTCGGCCACCCACAGCTTGCCGTCGGCGCCCCAGGCCATCGCCACCGGGTCCATGACGAGTGGTTCGGCGGCCATCAGTTCGACGACGTAGCCGGGGCGGGGATGCATGGACTTGATCGCCGCGGCGGGCGTCTTTGCCGCCGGCATCCGGTCGCCGAGGAGCTGATCGAAATCGATGCTGACGATCAGATTCGGCCGATCGGCGGTGTCCTCGTTCATCCAGTGGAGCGCCCGCCCCTGGACGAAGAAGCCATTGTTGGTCCCGTCGGCCCGCACGATCGGCGGCAGTTCGAGCGGGTTGGCGTCGCCGCGGGTGCCGGAGAGCAGCTCCGTGGACCAGCCTTTCTCCAGTGATTCGAACAGCCAGACGCCGTAGCGCTGCGAGTTCGATAAAACAATGTCCAACCGCCCGTCTTGATTGATGTCAACGAACCGCAGTGCTTCCGCACGTCCACTCGCGTCGATCAAATGCAATGCCGCAGGCAAATCCCAAAAGACAGTCTCTTCACGTCCCTTTGTCTTTCGAACGATTGTGAAGCATGATTCGGGGCCGAAGAGCAAGTTTTGTTTGCTCCATTTCGAACTGATGCTCTCTGAGATCCCGTCGCCATCAATGTCCAGGAATCTCACAACTTCTTTGGGGGTTGGCGGTTCACGTTCGTTATCGACGGACCATCCCCAGGGCCATGTTCGTCCGACAGAAGTGTTCGACCCGGCCCAAACGGTCGCTCTCCCGTGATCTTCATCAATGGAAAACCGTAGGTCGGAGGCTTGAAAGTGATCGTGAGAAGGAAGATCGCGCCGCCATGCCGATTGAGTCACATCCCAGTGGTTGACGTACCGATTTGTCTTCTGCTGGATCATGACATCCAGAAACCCATCGTTGTCGAGATCAACGATGCGAATGTCATTGTCACTCCCCTGCTCATCCCGCAACGACTGCCCCGCCAGCAGGTTCTTGTTCAGCCGTTCCAGCGCCTCCTTGAACGTCAAAAACTTCACCTTCTTCCCGTGCTTCGCCACCGCATGGTCGATCAGCTCGTTGACCTGCTCCGCCTTGATCCAGCCGTGCGGATGGAACACGAGATTCAGCACCCCCTGCTTGTGGACCGTGATGTCGAGTGCCGCCTTCAGGTCCTCGACCGTCTGCGGGTTGTTCGGCTGATGGAGGAAGTTGGCTTCCCAATCGCTCGGCGTCATGCAGGGGAACTCCCAGCAGAGCTTGTTGGCGACGTACGGGTACGGGTAGTTCTCGACGTAGTTCACAAACCGGTCGTGCGTCACTTCCCCACGCTTGAGCCCCTTCGGGAAATACTTCAGAAACCGCTCGTCGCCGTTGGCGTCGAGGACCAGGTCCTCCGGAATCGACGGATCTTCCGACGTGAAGACCTGGAAGACCGACGAACTGATCTGCAGGAACTTGCCCCCCGGCGTCGTCTTGTTGAAAATCTCGGCGTAGAACCGGGGACTGACGGTGTTGAGCGAATCGCAGCACGGCATCCGGAACGCGACCGGTGCATTGTGCGGCACCGAAAACAGCAGGTCGACGCACTTGTCGTACGTCCCTTTCGCCTTGGCAAAGTCGCCGCCGTACAGCAGCGGGCAGGGATGGTCGAACGTGTGGATTTCCAGGCTCAGCCCCTCCTGCAGCCAGGTCTGAAGCTGCGGATCGTCCGGCTTCACGTTGCAGGTCATGATGCTGACCGGCGCCCGCCCGTCGATCGCCTTCAATCGCTGCAGAATCGGCCGGAGATACGCCTCATACTTCGCCGGCTCGCGCATGTCGTCGATCGCCAGGATGACGACCGCTTCGACCCCGTCGTCGCCGACCCACTGCGGCGTCACGAGCTTGGGGAAGTTCGTGTGCGGATAGTACGGCGACGGGTCGTCCAGATACGCCAGCCGGTTCCCATCGGTCGAAAACGGCCCGGCGGCGAGAGCCAGCAGGGCGAGCGCAGCGGCGGCATGCATGAACGACGATCCTTCCAAGACGCAGAAACAAGTCTTGATGGATCATGCCCGGCGAGGAACGGAGAGGCAAGCCAATCGAGCCGTGTGCCACTGGCTCAAGAAGGGTGGGGGAGGAGTGGCTAGTGACTAGTGGCTGGTGGTTAGTGGGGAGAAGGCGGGGGTGGGGGAGAGTTGATTTGCAGTAGATGGCGTATTTCGGCAGGCGGGAGCCCAATCTCGTTCGGCACGGTGCTTGCATAATCTATGGCGGCTGGGGGAAGGCGGCGAGGAGTTCTTCGTCGTCGGCCCAGCCGGTCATGTAGAGACAGACCATTTCATACGCTCGACGCGACAGGTTGCCTCCCGTCGCCAGGGCCAGGAGCAGCCCGGCGAGCAGCGAACAGTAGAGCTGGATCTCCACGCCCCGCGTCTTCGCCGAGAGCAGTTGCTGGCAGCCCAGCACCTGCTTCAGAAACCGGAAGAACAGCTCGATCTGCCACCGGCATTCATAGATTAGCACCACCTGTTCGGCCGGGAGATCCAGCAGCGTCGTGGCCAGGATCAGGCCTTCCCGCCCGGTCTGGTCGCTGCGAAGCCGCCCCTGCCTTGCCGAACTTGGTCGACCGGGCACTGGCTCGACGGTGATCCGCCGCACGACGTGATTGGTTCTTGCGGGACTGGCTCCGCTGCCGCCGCCCAGCGCGATCAGTTCATCCGCCACGACCCCCGCGGCGCGATCGGCTTCGGTGAGCGCGGGGAGTTGAACCGCATGACCGTTCGCGTCGTTGACCGGTCCCTCGACCACGCGACCGTCCCCGCGATTGAGCCGGCAGACGTAGTCGCAGCGGGCTTCGACCAGTTCGTTGAACACCACGGCCGAGCGATAGCCCCGGTCCAGAATATAAAGGTCTCCCGGCGCACCGGCGGGTTGCGGTTCGCGGGCCTGGATCTGCTGGAGCGTGACGGCGCGCTCGGAGTGCGGCCCTTTGGCCGGCTCCTCGGTGAGGGTCGAGGCCACGACCCTCTGGTCGTGAATGCGAAGCTGGGTGTGCAGCCGCCACTGGCCTTGAGAACCGCGTCCCAGCCGGGCGGCGATCTGCGGCAAGGCCGACAGCACGGTCCCGTCGACGGCGACGAGACGTTCGACGATCGGGTTGGGAAGGCGTCCCAGCCGACCGCTGCGGCTCACGCGGAACTGATGCCGGGCGAACTGGCGGCGGAGTTCGTGAACGAGTCCTTCCAGGAGCGAGGGATCGAAGACGGACGAGGCCTCGGAGAAGGCCCCGGCCGAGACCTTTTGCCCGCCGGCGAGCTGTTGGACCTTTTTCAGTCCCGAGGCTGCGACGAGCGCCCGGGCGGACTTGAGAACGGGGTTGAAGAAGCCGATCAGGAGGAGCGCGGCATACTGGCTGTAGAACAGCTGCCGGTTGCGAGCGGTGTCGCGTTCTGTCCCGCAGGGAGCCAATCGTTGCAGCAGCGGAAAGATGCGCCGCAGCAGGACGGTCCCGGCCAAAGGACCAATCAGCTCCCGCCGCTCCTCCTCCGTCAGCCCCTTCTCCGCCATCGCCACTCCCTCCGCAGGGAGAAAGACTACAATCTCAATCGGCCTGCGCAAAAAGCGTGCCGAACGAGATTGGGCGGGAGCCTGCCCTACGCGGCGGACGAGGACGTCCGCCGTACGTACCGCGATCGGCTCCGGCGGGCCGGCTTTCTTACGGCCGTCCCGCCGGAGTCCGTCTGGCGGTGATGTTGCGCCGGTGGAAGTCCCGGCGGCTCAGTCACGTTGATCAGGTTCGCCGGTTTTGCGGCCGGGTGAACGGGAAAAGCTCGACGTCGAGGCTGTGCGCACACGGGGTGCGCCCCTCGGACCGTTCTTGCGAACGGTCCGTCGCTGGGCCCTGATCAGGCCCGGGTGAAGGGGTCATTCCGGACGCCTGCGGAGGTCCGCAGACACGAGTGCACTTCCTTGACCCCTTCATAAATAGGGGGTTTGTTGCGCGGATTGTTGTAAAGGCGGAAGTGGCAAGTGGTTAGTAGCAGATGATTAGTGAGGAGGGGACGGAAGACGAAGAGGACGCGGAGCGTCTGAAGAGGCGTTCCCAGGCGGAGCCTGGGCTGCGCGAAATCGTCAATTGTTGGCGGTCCCGGTTGATCCGGCTTTTGTTCCTGGAAGGACGGGGAGGGCCTGGCGGCGCTGGGCTGTCAGCGACTTGCCTAAGTGGTCGTCGATCCACGCGAGCAGGTCGCGATGCCGCACGGCGTTCAGGGCTTCGCAGATCTTTTCCTCGCTGATCCGCACGACCGACGCGGCCATCCCCAGAATCAGTTTCGTAAAGCCGCCGCGGCTGTGCTGGCCCTGCAAACGCTTGCCCTTGCCGATCAGCGATTCCAGCACTTCGCTGCTGGCCGGCAGACTCTGTCCGGGGAGCACGCCGCTCGACTGCTCGCTCACGAACTCCACCAGCCGCGCCGCCGCACGCTCACCGGCAGGCGTTCGGGCCACCGTCTCCAGTTGCCGGCGCAGCGTCTCGCCGGCGGCGGCGTGGTAGCCCGCCACGCGCAGGAACTCCAGCATGTGGTCCTTGACCGCCTGCAAGTCGTTCCAGTCCACGAGCGCCTCCCGGAAGTCGCGGATCCAGCCGAACTTCTCCTCGAGCCGCGTCAGGTCGAGACCCGCGGGACGTTCGGCCGCGGGCGTGTCGATCAGCCGCAGCATGCGGGCGCCCCAGCCGATCAGCGGCCCCAAGTTCAAGTAACGCCCTTTGACTTTCTGCGTGGGGGGAGCAAGGTGTCCGAGTTCCGTCTGCTTCACCCGTGGCTGCGTCTGCCCGCAGTGTTTGACGAACGCGATCCACCGCGGATCGGCGAGCAGTTCGTGCTTGAGCACGATCGCCGTCTTGTGGGCGATGTCGTGCAGCACCTGCGTCGTCGGGTGCTGTTCGCGGAAACGCTGAGCGCCGCCGAGAAGATCCGAACCCTCGTCGCTGAGGATGGCGGCCGGCACGCCGACCAGCCCGGCCGCAGCCGCGAGCTGCCGCTGGACGATCTCGCCGCTGGATTTTTCGACCGGCTGCAGCGCCAGCAGCGTCAGATCCTGGTGCGTCAGCGGCGCCGTCAGCGCTTTCCACGCCGACAATCGCAGCCCCGCGATGACCAGACACTTCCGCGACCCCAGTTGCAGCGTGTGGTCGACGAGGAACACCCAGTCGGCGGCGAATTCCTTGGGCCGCCGCAACTCGTGCAGTCCCAGCCGCAGCAGCCACGCTTCCGCAGTATTGGCCGCAGGAGCCCCCCGGAACTGGGGCAGGCTGTCCCGCAGCAGTTCGACCACCGCCCGGCAGCCGCGAAAGCTGACCGCTCCGGCCAGACAGAACTGCAACGTCAGGCCGATGGCCGCTGCCGAATACGCATGATGGGCCGGTCGGACGGCGTCCGGGAGGGGGCCAGGGGCTGCGTCGGCGACCCGGTCAGCGCCCGGATTTTAAGGCGGCGATCTCACGTTCCAGGTCCGCCGCGCGGCGTTCGGCCGCGGCGGCCCGCGTGCGCCACATCGCGCGGCTCTTCTCGACGGCGCGGGTCTGGTTCTGCAGGAGCTTGCAGGTTCGCTTCCACTGGCCGGACTTCGCCTTCCACCGATTGCGACTCCGCTCGAAGAACCGCACCAACTTGCCCGCCGGCGACGAATACCGGGCGACGGCTGTTTCGCTGGTTTCGCAGGTCATGACGTTCCTCCTTGAACAAAAAGCCCAGTGGAACAAAAACGCGACGATTCGCCGAGGCCAATTGCCCCTGAAAACGACGGATTTCGCGCAGCCCAGGCGGAGCCTGGGAACGAGGGGGCGGATTGGCAAGGGCAAGCCAGACGAACCGTGCGGTACTGGCAGGTCGCCCGCCTGTGCGCTTTTCACAGATGGTCCGTCTTTGCCGTCAGCACTCTTCCATCGCCGCCGAATGCGGTATCCACGCCCAACCCATCTCTGAGTCGGCCCCGGCCCCGCCCGTGGCGGGTCAGGCGGCGCGGGATTGGCGGCGCTTGGAGAGGGATTCGAACGGGACCGCGGCGGGCAGCTCGGCGTGAATCTCGTCGGCGTCGCGGGTCATCACGCGGTGTTCGTAGACGATGCGCAGAAACTGGGGAAAGTCTGCCCAGGCTCCCGGTTGCCGGTTCCACCGGCTGGCCACGACGTGAAAGAACTGCATCTCGAACTTTGCAATGACCAGATCCTGGACCGACTGGACCGGGTCAATATCCTCCGGAGTCCAGGGGCGCGGGCAGAGTGCGTAAGCTTCGGGATGCCCTTCGCGTCTGCAGGACGGCACCGGCTCGATCACCGCCAGCAGGCCCGAATCGTGGAGGGTCGTGGGGAACACCCGGCAGGCGGCGGGACGGTGCGAATAAGCCCCGCACGAGCCCCGGCCGCGCGGGAATTCCGTCGACGGCGATTCTTCATTCAGAAACTGGCAGCGCGTCGAGCCCGGCATGGTGGCGCTGGGGACATGCTGCAGACAGATGGCGAATGGGGTCTCAGGTTCGTCGTCAAAATGGAAGTGGGGGGCGTAACGGCCGGCGATGACCCCCTGCGAGTCTTCCCAGCGGCAGGCGAAATCCCAGAAACTTGCCCCGCGGTCGCGTTCGATGCGCAGGACGTCCGCACCGCTGAGCGGTACCGCAAACGAGCGGCAGCATCCCGCGTGGCATCCCGCGCAGATTGACATGGTCGATCCCTGACCCGAGCCCGGAGGGCGCAGCAGTCACCGCACCCTGTCCTTGTCCGGTATCGACATCGCCCGACCGCCCGCTGCAACCGGTTCGCCTGCCAGCCTCCGGTTGACGACTGATTCGGCCTGGCAACCGGCGAAATCCGCCGGTTGGCGGTTCGCCGCAGATGAAGTCAACTCTCGCCGAACACAAACTCCAGCGTCTCGACGCACCAGTCGACGAAGGTTTCGAGCCAGGGCCAGTTTTCCGCCAGCCAGATCAGCGGCAGGTAGTAGATCTCGAGAAAGGGTTCCAGCCAACCGCCGGCAATTTCGAGGCGCGAGTAGAGATAGACGACAATGGGCAGGCTGAGGACGTAGCCGAACGGCGCCCCCAGAAGCAGGAGCACCAGCCAGCCGCACCGGACCCGCGGCGGAAACCGCAGGCGAATCCGCCACCATCCGGCTGCCAGTTGCAGCCGGACGCCAAACCGAAATCGTCGGCGACCTGTGGGCGTCATCATGCCGGGATGCTAACACGGTCGCCGATGAGTCGGGAACCGCAGTTCCCGACGTCGCGCCCCGTATCTCTCAGACTCGGACAGCGCTCATCGGCCGATAAACTGCGGCCTTGCAGTCGCGGTTCCGGTCGAACTTGTCCGTAATCCCCATGACGGTCTCGGCGGCGCCGAGGATCAGGTAACCGTCAGAGCGGAGCATGCCGGACATCCGATCAAGAATCCGTTTCTTGACATCGTTCTCAAAGTAAATGAGAACATTGCGGCACATGATCAGATCGAACTGGCCCAGGTGGGTGAAGTTGTCGAGGAGATTGAGCGAGCGGTATTGGATGTGCTTTTTCAGAACGGATTTGATCTTCCAGCCGGTCGGGACCTGCTCGAAGTTCTTCATCAGGTGCTGAATCGGCAGTCCCCGCTGAACCTCGAACTGCGAATAGACCCCTTCTTCGGCGCGAGCCAGCGCCTTGGTGCACAGGTCCGTGCCGACGATGTCGATCTTCCACGACTCAAGCTGCGGGAAGGAATCCAGCAGCATCATCGCCAGGGAGTACGGCTCCTGGCCGGTCGAAGCCGCGGCGCACCAGATTCGCAGACGGGCGGAGGACTTGCGGGACTCCAGAATCGGAGGAAGCAGCAGGTCTCGCAGTTCGTCGAAAGGAGTCTTGTCGCGGAAGAACAGCGTTTCGTTGGTCGTCATCGCTTCCGTGACGGCCGAGTTGAGACGCTCGTTGTTGTTCCGGCGCAGATCCAGTACGAGTTGTTCCAGGCCCGCCAGCCCCCAGGTCTGAGCAACGGGAATCAGCCGGGCCTCAAGGAGGTACTCCTTACTGGGGCCCAGGTACAGACCGGATCGCTTGAGCAGGAACGCGCACAGGAATTCGTAATCAGAACTCGCAATCATCCGGCGACCTCCTGCAGGCTGCGACGCAGGATTGCGCCGGCGATGTCTTGAACGGGGAGCACCTCGTGGGCCAGTCCGGCTCGGACGACGGCCCCCGGCATGCCCCAGACGACGCTCGAGGCTTCGTCCTGCGCAATCATGTAGCCGCCGCGCTCCACAACTGTGCGAGTCGCCTCAATTCCATCGTCGCCCATGCCCGTCAGCATCACGGCGAGCACGCCGTTGCCGTACCAGTCGGCGGCGGTGCGGAACATCGGATTGACCGACGGGCGACAGAAGTGCTCCGGCGGACTCTGCGTCAGATGAATCGCCATGCGGTCGTCGCGCTTCGCGACCTCCATATGGAAGTCCCCGGGGGCGACGTAAGTGTGATTGCGCTCGATCAGCATCCCCTCGGCTCCTTCGAGCGCGGGGCGTCCGGTATCAACGCCCAGATGCTTCGCAAGCATCGGCGTGAACAGCGGAGGCATATGCTGAGTGATCAATATCGGCAGCGGATAGTCCTGGGGCAGATTGCACAGCACGGCCCGCAGCGCCTGGGGACCACCGGTGCTCGAGCCGATCACAAGGATCGAGGGCGTTCTGCGGGTACGCGGAGGGGCGGCGGTCGAGACCAGCGGCGCCGCAGGTCGGGCGGCCGCCGGGGCGCCGGAGCCGCGCTGAGACGAGGGGCTGAGCGCTTTGATCAGCGGGAGCAGTTCGCGGGCGACCTGCTCGATGCTCGCCGAAGTGCTTGCCGTCACGGGCTTTGCGATGCATCCGGCGGCGCCGAGCGCCAGCGCCTTCATCGTCGTTTCCGCGCCGTCGTAGGTCTGGCCGCTCGCCATAATGACCTTGGTCCGCGGAAACTCTTTCTGGATGTGCTGTAGTGCCGTCAGACCGTCCATGACAGGCATTTCGACATCCAGCACGACCACATCCGCGTGTTCCTTGCGGAGTGCATTCAGCGCGAGCTGGCCGTGCATTGCCGTACCGATCAACCGGATCTCCGGATCCGTCTCAATGGCCCGCGCGAGGAGGCCCCGCACCACCGCGGAGTCGTCGACCACGAGCACGGTCACTCGATCGGCGCTCATAGCAGCCCCGCTTCCTGCAGCTTGTCCCGCACGATGTCTTCGTTGAAGGGCTTCATGATGTATTCGTTGGCGCCCGCCTGGATCGCTTCAATGATCCGCTGCATGTCATTCTCGGTCGTGCACATCACCACCTTGGGCTGCGGGACCGAGCTGTCCGCGCGCAGCGCCTTCAGGAACGACAGGCCGTCCATGACGGGCATGTTCCAGTCCAGCAGCACCGCATCGACCGGGCCTTGCTCGCGCACGACGCGGAGAGCGTCCTGACCATCCTCGGCTTCAAGGACTTCGAAGCCCAGTTGCCGAACCATGCGTCCGGCCGCAAGGCGAACGGCGCGAGAATCGTCGACCAGCAGGATTCGTTTCATGGCATGGCCGTCCACTGCGGAGCGCAAATCACCCCTGTCCGCCGCCGCGACGGACAATTTCAAAGCAATGGGGGCGGCGCTCCGGTGCAGCCGGGACGCCGCCCCCCGCAATTACAACTCTCAAGTCTAGGTTACAAAGCGCGCATCCGCTTCAGGAAATCGGTGGCGACGCTGTCCAGTCGCGTCGATTCCTGGGCCAGCCCCTCGGACGCGGCCAGGATATCGCTGGCCCCCCGTCCACCTTCGTCCGCGGCCTGCGACACGCCCGCGATATTGCTGGAGACTTCCGCCGTGCCCCGGGCGGCTTCGGCGACATTCCGGGAGATCTCATTGGTCGCCGCCGTCTGTTCCTCGACGGCACTCGCAATCGTCGTCGAGATCTCGTTGATCTTGCGAATGTTGTCGCCGATCGAGCCGATGGCGGTGACGGCCGTCGAGGTTGCGCCCTGGATCGCGTTGATCTTCTGGCTGATCTCCTCGGTCGCCTTGGCGGTCTGGCGGGCGAGTTCCTTCACTTCGTTTGCGACGACCGCAAAGCCTTTGCCCGCTTCGCCCGCCCGGGCCGCTTCAATCGTGGCGTTCAGGGCCAGCAGGTTGGTCTGCTGGGCGATGGACGTGATCACCTTGACCACGTGGCCGATCTCGTTGCTGGAGTCGCCGAGCTGACGAATCGTCACGTTCGTCCGATCAGCCTCGGAAACGGCGTTCGCCGTCATCTTGGACGCTTCCTGCACGTGCCGGGCAATCTCGGCGATGGACTTGCTCAGCTCTTCCGCGGCGGAAGAAACCGTCTCGACGTTGCGAGTGGCCTCTTCCGAAGCGGCTGCCACGACCTGCGACTGGCGGGCCGTTTCCTCGCTCGCCGCGGCCATCGACTTGGAACTGGCCTGCATCTCCGTCGCAGACGACGTCACGATCTCGACGACGGCCTTGACGTCCCGTTCGAAGTCGTTGGCCAGCTTGACCTGCCCGGTCACAACCGACCAGGCGACCATCGGACCGACGTAGGTTCCCGACTTATCGGTGATGGCGCTGATGCTGAGATCGAGAAACTCCTCGCCGAGCTGGATGCGGGCCTTGTGCGGCAGGTTGCGCGGATCGGCCAGCAACTTCCGCTGCATTTCGGGGTTCTTGTGGAAGATGTCGATCTTCTGGCCCAGCAACTGGTTGACGGGCCGCGGCAGCAGGTGCTCGATTTTCTTGAGCGTGGCGATCGAGCAGGGGTTGATGTAGACCAGCTCGAGGTCGCGATTGGCCAGCATGACGTTAATCGGCAACTGATCCATCATGTTCTGGATGCGGCTGACTTCCGCTTCCATTTTCACCTTTTCCGTGATGATCTCCCAGGAAACCATCGGGCCGAGGTACTTGCCGGTATTGTCGGAGATGGCCGAAACGCTGAGGTCGAGCCATTCGTCGGCCAGTTGGATGCGAGCGTTGTGCGGCAGGTTGCGCGGGTCGCCGAGCAGCTTCCGCTGCATTTCGGGATTCTTGTGGAAGATGTCGATCTTCTGGCCGATCAGTTGATCGACGGGGCGCGGCAGCAGATGCTCCAGTCTCTTCAGCGTGCGCCGAGAACTCGGATTCATGTAGACCAGCTCGAAGTCGCGGTTGGCGAGCAGCACGTTGATGGGCATGTTCTCCACCATGCTGTTGATCCGCGCCTGCTCCGTCTGATCCCGCAGGCGGGTCATCGACTGCGACACCAGACGCCCCACGTTGCGAAGCGTTTCGCGCCGCTCGTCCGACAGCGACAGCGTGGTGGTGGCGAAGAAGTCCAACGTACCGACCACTTTCCCGTCAATCTCGATGGGAATCGCAATGCCCGACTTGACTCCGGCCCGCTGGGCGACGGGAGCACGGACGCAGTCTGTGACCTTTGCGAGATCTTCGACGAACACCAGATCGCGCTGCCGCCAGGCGCGCCCGCTGAGGCCGACTCCCTCCGCAAACGACGCGGTCGCAGTCACCCGGGCGAACTCCGGCGTCACCGTCCCCGATTCTGCCGTGAACTTGAGCGTCCGGTCGGCCGGATCGACGGCCCAGTAGGAGCCGTAGGCCCAGCCGAACCCCTCGCGCACCGTCTGCAGCGCTGCGATGGCGGCCTTCTCGGACGTCTCGGCGGACTGCACCGCTGCAAGGACCTGATTGACCGCCGACTGATTCTGAGCGTTCTCGGCCGTTCGCGCCGTCTCGTGGCGTTCCGTCGTGACGTCGAACAGCGAGACCGAAACGCCTGTGCGACGTCCGTCTGCGGAATGAACCGGAGACAGCACGACATTCAAAGTTGCGCCAGCGATCGAAGCGTCGAAGGAACGCGCCGCGGAAAGCTGCTGCAACTCGTTCCGGAGAGTCGGAATTGCCGTGAACAGCCGCTCAATCGAGCCCCCCACGAGTTGTTCGGGGCCGAATCCCAGAGCGGACGCAAGCTGCCGAACCTGCTCGTGCCCCTTGCGATTGAGATAGGTGACGACGCCGTTGCCGTCGACGTACAACATCGCCTGCGGAGCGGCTTCCACCATGCCGTAGAAGTTGTCCGTGCCGGGGGCCGTCTGCGGAACGGCGGGAATCGTGCTGGCGGTCATCTCGATCTTCTCCTGAGGCAGAGCGGGCTCTTCCAAAGAGAGTCCCAGAGTGGTTTCGGAAGTGGTTGAATACGAATCGGAAGCGAAATCATCGGAATCGGAAGACAACGAATCGGTGTTGCCGGAAGAGGCCGTTGCGGCGCCGACCAGCACGGGCTGTCGGGACGTCTTGAGCGCGGCGCCTTCGAGCATCTTCGCCGCGACAGCCCCGACGGCCGCGGTCCACGCCTCTGCCACGTCGTCGGTCCAGACCTTCGGACCGGCAAACTCTCCCAGAACATCCAGCAGCGTCGTCCCGACCAGCGGATAATCGGTTTCTGCGGCGCCGTAATCGACGTGCCGGCCTCCCAGATCGTGCAACAGCCGTTCGAGCGCCTCCGGTCGTTCGAGGGAGCGGATGACGATCACCAGCGACTGGACGAGCTTGCGACGCTGCTCCTCCAGATCCGCGCCGGCAAACATGGGCTTCAGATGCGGATGCCGCTGAAACAGTTCGTCGTAGAACCGCGCCGACCACACATCGGCGTGAGGCGCCAGCGCCGCGAAAGTTGACGTCAGGAGTTCGACATTCAGGCTCACGGGGAGTGTCTCTTCAGCGGGGCCCGATGGGCGACAGGACAGTTCGCTCCGCGCAAGGCCCCCGACCGATTCCCTGGACGAAGGATGAGTGACAGCCAGCCGAGCCCTGGTCCCTCAGGGAAGTGACAACAATGCCGGCACGTCCAGAATCACAAACAGTCCCCGCTCCATTCGGAAGACTCCGGAAGTTACCTGCTTCCACTGCGCGGCGACGGTTCGTGGCGCCGGCTCCAGATCCTGGGCCGCCACGTTAATGACGTCGCCGACTTCGTCGACGAGCAGGCTGAACGGCTCGCCCCGGTGCTGCACCACGACGTTGATGCTCTTCCGGTCTTCCGGCAGATCGGGCAGACCGAGCCGCCTCCGCAAATTGACGGCCGTGACGATCTGTCCGCGGAGATTCAACAGACCGGCGATCTCCCGCCGCGCCAGCGGCGTCCGCGAAATCGTCTGCGGATTGAGCACCTCCTGAACCACGTTGACCCGGACACCCAGAAGCTGCTTGTCGATCCAGAACGAAACGTACTGGTTCTGGTAGTCCAGATGCCGGGACACGATATTCGATTCCTGAGTCGCGAGTGCGGTGCTCATGCGGACTTTCCTCGCTGGCGGTCGACATTCTGGAAGATGCGCTTCAGCGTGCTCATCAGTTGCGACGGATTGAACTTCATCAGCATTTCGTCGAAGCCCGCACCCAGGATCCGCTCGCCATGAACGTCGCCGTCGAGCGACGTCATCGCGATCAGCGGAAGCTCGATCGTGCCGGGCCGCTTTCGAGCCCACTCCGCAAACTGGCAGCCGTCGACCTGCGGCATCTCGATGTCGCAGATGATCCCGTCGAAGTGGGTGTCGTGCTCGAGAATCGTCATTGCATCCGACGCCGAAGACGCCGTGTGTACTCGGTAGCCGTCGGCCTCCAACGCCGTGCGGGCGAGCTGACGGAAGAACATCGAGTCGTCGACGACGAGCAGGCGGCGCGCCTTCTTGACCTTGTCGCCGCGGAACCAGTCCGGATAAACCTGCGTCAGATAGTGCTGCGTATCCAGCACGTCGGTCGCTTTGCCGTTGATGATCGCAGTCCCCAGGGTTCCCGGTCGCTGCGACGCCATCCGGATGGTCAGCGGTTCGTCGATGATGTCTTCAATCTCGTCGACCAGCAGCCCGACCGAGCTGATGCCGTCCGAGAAGACGACGACCGACTGCATATCTCCGGCGTCTTCCGAGCTGGCTCCGTAACCCACCATCGCAATCAGGGGGAGCAGGTTGCCACGGTACTGGACGACCATGCGGTCGCCGCTCCGCTCGATCTGGTTGCGGGGAATCTCTTCCAGGCGCGAGACCAGCGCCAGCGGCACGGCGAGCGTACCGCTCTGGGCGGAGCGGAACAGCAGCAGCGAGGTCGACTCCTGCGGAATCCCGTGATCCTCTTCTTGCCGGGCCTGTTCCATCTGGGCCGCCCGGGACGCCTGGCCGCCGTATTCCGAAGCGATGCCGGCGACATCCAGAATGATGATGACTCGTCCGTCGCCGAGAATCGTGGTCCCCTGGTAGGCCTTGATCGATCTGAGGAGCGTGCCGACCGGTTTGACGACGATTTCCTGAGTGTCGAACACTTCGGAAACCAGCAGTCCGAACTGCTCTTCGCCGACCTGCACGACGACAATGTTGATGTCGTCCTCCGGGGCAGTATCCTCCGGAAGTTGCAGGACATCGTTGAGGTGAATCAGAGGCAGGAGCCGGTTCCGCAGGCGGAACACCTCGTGGCTGTGAATCCGCTCGATCCGCTGGCGTTCGTCGAACGGAACGCGGACGAGTTCGACGACCCCGAGCTGCGGAATCGCAAACGTCTCGCCCCCGCTCTCCACGACCAGCGCCGAAATGATGGCCAACGTCAGAGGAATCTTGATCTTGACGGTCGTTCCGACGCCGAGAACGGAGTTCAGTTCGACGGTCCCGCCGATCCGTTCGATCGCGGTGCGGACCACGTCCATCCCGACCCCGCGGCCCGAAACCGAACTGATCGTCTCGGCCGTCGAGAAACCCGGCAGAAAGATCAGCTTGAAAACCTCGGAATCCGGCATCGCAGCCGCGTCCGCCTCTGAAACAAGGCCGTTCTCGATGGCCTTCTTGAGGACTCGAACTCGATTGATGCCGGCGCCGTCGTCTTCGATGCGGATGATGACGTGACCGCCCTCGTGGTACGCGTCGAGACAGATGCGGCCGATTTCGGACTTTCCATTCGCCAGCCGAATGGCGGGAGTCTCGACCCCGTGGTCCGCCGAATTGCGGATCATGTGCGTCAGCGGGTCTTTGATGGCGTCGAGAACCGTCCGGTCGAGTTCGGTCTCAGCCCCGGACATTTCCAGTTCGATCTGCTTGTCGGTGACTTTGCAGAGGTCGCGCACCAGCCGGGGCAGCTTGTTCCACGCGTTGCCGATCGGCTGCATGCGGGTCTTCATGACCCCCTCCTGCAGATCGGTTGTCACGCGATTGAGATGAACGATCGGGGCGGCGTACTTGGACTCGTCTTCGCCGCGGACCATCTGCAGGAGCTGGTTGCGGGTCAGGACCAGTTCGCCGACCAGATTCATCAGGCGGTCGAGCACGTCCACATTCACGCGGATCGACAGATCGGAAATGGTCTTCTTGCCACTTTCCTGGAGGGGATCGTGTTCCGGATCGATCGCAGGCGGTTGAGGCGGGGCCTTGGCCGCAATCGGGGCCGACTGCGGAGACGCGACCGGCCTCGCTTCGGCAATCGGCTCTGGCGCGGAGACTGGTGTGAATTGGGCCGGGGTCGGCTCCGAGACCGCCGCCCGGACGGGCGCCGCCGGCGCCGGACTGGGCGAAGGGGCCGGCGGAGTCGGTTTATGGGCAACTGGCTCGGCGAGCGAGGCGAGCATGTCGAGCCGATGAATCAGATCGCCGGACTCGAGATTCGGTTCTTCGCCGGCCGTTTCCAGACCGTTCAGAAGATCCTTGATCCGGTCGATCCCTTCCAGCACGATCGAAATGGAAGGCGACGAGACTGCCAGGGTTCCTTCCCGCATCTTGCCCAGCACGTTCTCAGTCGCATGAGCGACTTTGCCGAGACGAGCGAGGCCAATGAAACCGCAGGTCCCTTTGATCGTATGGATCGTGCGGAACACGCTGGCGAGCAGGTCGCTGTTGTTCGGCTCCTTTTCGAGAGTGACAATCTCGGAATCCAGTTGTCCGAGATTCTCCCAGCTCTCGGCAAGGAATTCTTTCAGCAGATCGTCGTCCATCGTAAAGCCGTTCCTGGGACGGGAAAAGGAGTTGTCGAGCGAGCCGGAGCGGGCGACGCCGAGCGACGTTCAGACCCGTGCAATGACAACATGTTCCTGCACCGCGGAACGCCCCGGGAGCGGACGAAGCGAACAAGATGCATATCGTCGGAAGTCAAATCGGAAGATCAGCGAGGCGAGGGAATTACGCCAGATTGGTCGACGAATGCTCGAATCACGATCATCTTCCGCAGAGACGGTGCACGAGGCTGAGTCGGAGAAGTCGGTGCAATCCGAATAGCAAGCTGGAGATGTCGCGAGATGCGTGGATGTGTGCGGCCGGATGGGGCGCAATATGCCCGGTAACCGGAGCGTGCGGGCGGTACGCATCGGCAACGTCGCCAGGTGACGCGACGTTTTCATCAACGACCATGGCGAACGTCTGCGGCGCGAATGTCGCCATCCCTCGCTGACGGCTGGCCTCATCACTTCCCGGGCGAGATTGCCGATGCGGCAAGCGATGCGGGCCCGGCAGATCAGAATGGGATCGCAGTGAGCTCAAGATCGCGGGGCGAAGGCGGAGTCCTCGGAAAGCTCTTCTCCTCCGGGCGACCGCACGCAGCCCGTCGCGCCCTCGCAAATTGGCTCGTCAGCGCGACACCCGGCGAACCGTCGACTGTCGGGGATTTGGGCCGTGGTTTGAGGGTTGTCGCGTCCCCGAAAACGGGGGACCTGTCGATCCCCGTTTTCACGCCGATCTTTCGGGGCGAAGTCCTTGCAAACACTGGCCCGGTCAGGGATAGTGTCGAATCGGCCGGTGCACGGGAATGCACTCCAGCGACCTGCTGCGACGCCGCGAACTTCGTTCCGCCGGGTCGATCGCAGTCGTTGATCGGCGAGGCTTCAGCAAGCCTTCCGAGGTAGTCACCAGGGCAAGGGCAGCTTGGCAGATGGCGAAGAAAAAGGCAGCAGGCGGCTGGGAAGAGGGAACTCGAATCCGCGTCAAGGTCGGTGTCGCGTCTTCGGAGTTTCCAGACGTGTCGATCGCCGGCTGGAGCGGTTCCGTTGTCGAAACGTCCGGCAAGCCGCCCTCCCTCAAACTGATCGTCGAATGGGACGACGTTACGTTGAACGCAATGCCCGCGGACTATGTCTCGCGTTGCGAAGCGCAGCAGCTCTTTTATCGCATGGCGTATCTGGATGCGGCTGACGTCGAGACCGCAAACTGACGACTCGGAACGGCGAGCGGCCGCTGGCCACCCGCTTCATCGGGTCGGAAACCTCCGATGGCCGAAATTATCACGACCCGCCATCCTGAATTCGTCTCCGGCCAAGTTGGTTTTCCGTGATCACCTCCCGCCGACTGTCTCCCGTGACGACGGCTCCAGGTTGCCGCTGAATGTGGTCTGATGTTCACAGTGCAGGATAGGGCGTCCGGGATCGGTCAAGTTGCCAGCGACCGGCTCAACTCATGTGGACAATTGCCTTGATGACTCCCGTCTCGGGCTTGATCCAAGTGGGAAAGATTTCCGGGACTTCTGCAAACTGGGCGTGGTGCGTAATCCAAGGCTGGGTGTCGATCGTCCCCGCCTCGATCAGCGCGATGATCCGGCTGAAATCGCGCGACAGCGCATTCCGGCTGGCCAGCAATGTCAACTCGCGGCGGTGCATGGTCGGGGCGTGTGGGAATTCGAGCATCTGCTGCGTGATGCCGACGTAGACGACCCGCCCGGCGAAAGCAGCGAATTCCATCGCCCGGGTCATCGACTTGTTGCTCCCGGTCGCATCGATCACCACGTCGGCGAGTTGGCCGTTCGTCAGGTCGGCCAGCGTCTTGACGTCGGATTCATCGCCGCGGACGATCAGGGTGTCCGGGACGCCCATCTTGTTTCGCACGAACGCCAGGCGGGACTCGCTGATGTCCATGACGATGATGCGAGCGCCACTCAGCTTGGCAAATTCGATCACTGACAGGCCGATCGGTCCCGCGCCGATCACCAGCACGTTCTCGCCCGGCTGCGGGTGGCAGCGGTCGACGGCGTGGCAGCCGATGGCGAGCGTCTCGACAAGAGCGCACTGATCGGGGGTCAGGTTGGTCGCCAGATGCAGCTTTCGCGCGGGGAGAATGATTCGCTCAGTCAGGCCGCCGTCGCACATCACGCCGAGCGTCTTGTGGTGCTCGCAGCAGTTGGTGAATCCTCGGCGGCACGAATAACACTTCTGGCAGTTGATGTACGGCTCGACCGAGCAGCGGTCGCCGGGTTTCACGTTTGCAACGCCCTCGCCGACCGCCAGGACTTCCACGCCGAGTTCGTGCCCGGGAATGCGGGGGTAGGAGAAGAACGGCATTTTTCCGAGATAACCGCCAAAGTCGGTGCCGCAGATGCCGACCCGCTGTACGCGGACGAGGGCCTCCCCCGGTCCCGGAGCCGTCGGTTCAGGGATGTCGATCATTCGCCAGGCAAGGGGCTTTTCGAGCTGCAATGCGTGCATGGGATGTTGACTCAATTGTTCTCGGGAAGGCCTTCCGCATGGCCGATGTTGTGAACGGGGGCAAAGATCTGGAGAACGTCGTGCAGGAGCTGCTGGTCAAGAGGTTCGGCAAGCCACTTGGCCCACTGGCGGATGTTGGCCGGATTCGCACTGCCAGCGACAGTCGTCGCAATGTCGGGATGCGCGCAGGAAAACTGCAGCGCAAGCTGAGCAATGTTCGAGCCTCGCTTCATGCACAATGCGGCCGCCTCCCGCGCAGCCGCCTTAACCGCCTCCGGCTCCTTCAGCCACGGAGGCAGCGGTGCATTGGTCAGCAGTCGCGCTGAGAAGGGGCCGGCGTTCATGACGCCAACGCCCTTTGACTTGAGGTAGGGCACTGACTCGTCCAGGAAACGGGTGTTCTGGAGCGTGTACTGGTTGTACGATAAGACGCAGTCGACGTCGATCTGGTCGCAGATGAAGCGAAAGATCTTCTGCGGATAGCCGCTGAAGCCGATAAACCGCACTTTCCCCGCCTGCTGAATTTTCCGGAGCGCAGGAATGGTCTCATTGACGATCTGCTGCATTGGAACGAATTCGATATCGTGGCAGAGAATGATATCGAGATGATCCGTGCCGAGCCGGTGCAGGCTGACGTCGACGCTTTCGGCAACCCGTTTTGCGCTGAAATCAAAGTGCCCGAGATCATAGCGGCCAAGCTTGGTGCAAAGCGTGTAATTGTCTCGCGGCACGCCGCGCAGGGCGATTCCCAGCAGCACTTCGCTCATGCCGCGTCCGTAGAACGGCGACGTGTCGATGAAGTTCAGTCCGGAGTCGAGGGCAACCCGCACGCTCTGGAGCGCCTCATCGAGCTGGACGCTGCGGAACTCCTGCCCCAGCGACGATGCGCCGAAGCTGAGAATCGGAAGTTCGAGGCCGGTCTTGCCAAGGGCGCGAGTCTGCATGGTGTGCACTCCGGAACGAACAGCGAGAGATCAGTCCGCGACGACTCAGCCGATGAACAACGGCCGCATGTGGCGTTCGTAGAGATTTTCCGTCACCTGCTGCGCGACGATCGCTTCGTTTGCCTCTAGCAGGTTCGTATAGCGGGACCCCGCCTGGGCGGCGATCTTGAACGAGACATGCAACAACTGCCGGACGTGCGCATTGAACTCCGGGTGTGTCGGAATGTGCCGGACCGCGCTGGCAAGCTGCGGCCCCGTCCAGCCGTTGACGGTGACGGCGCTCGGGAGCTTGCTGCGGTCGATGTCAATCACGCTGGCGTAGGGAGCGCAAAGTTCGTCGACATGCGACAGGGCGTACGCATAGATCTCCTTTGCCAGAACGAGCCCGTCGCCGCCGGCCTCGGCCAGGCCGATGACCTCCTCCAGCCACGTCGTGCCTGCCGTCTTGACATGCAGCCCCGCCCCCGTGCGCGCCAGCGCCCGCCGGATGATCGGATACAGGCTGAACTTGTCGCTCCCGCTGTGCACGCTCAGTTTCAGACCGGCCGGAAGCCCGTACTGCTCCACGGCGTGTGCGATCACCGCGAGGTCGTCGTTGAACTCCTTCTCGAACTGGACCAGGTCGCCGACGTAGTCCACTCCCTTGTTGAACCGGCCGGTGAACTTCGGAGCAATCGTCTGCAGCCGGATCTTCTCGTCGGCCAGCGCCGCCAGAATGATCAGCAGCTCGGGCGGCGTCTGCGGGGCGTCGGTCTCATCCGTCGAGACTTCGGCGATAATCTTGTCTTCGCCCTTCGCCGCCGCGATATGGCGATAAATCTTCCCCGCATCCTGCACGGCGAGCAAGTATTTGGCGGCGACCCGTTCAATGTCAGCTCGCGTAATCGTCAGCATCCCGCTGACGCCGGGGATCTGGAGCGAACCGACCAGCTCCGGGTGCCGGCCGATAAACGCCTGCACGTCCCCGGCCGCCGCCGGCTTGCCGATCGAGTCGGCGACGTCGATCGTGAAAAAGTCGGAGCACGCCAGGAAGCGGTCGACGGTTTCCAGGCGGATATGGTCGGCGTCGACATGCCACGGCCTGGTCCAGCCGAGTTCTTTCACGGCAGCTTGAGCGGCGTCATACACGCTCTGAGGTTCGGACCCAACAAAGGTGTGCTCGCGATTCGACTTGTTCCAGACGGGGGCGACATCGATCCCGTCGCCGGCGAGCTTCTGAAAGGCGCGCAGTTGCGCCTTCGCCTGATGGGCGAACCGGTCGCCAACGCCGAACGAGAATCTTTCGAGAGTCAGCATGCGGATGTTCTTTCAAAAACGTCGCGAATCCGGCGAGTATTGTGAGGTCATTGGGCCGCGAATGGAATGGCTGGACTTGACCCTGGCATGGCGATTCTTATCCTCACTTGCATGGTTCGGAAACCCGCTTCCACCCGTGATGAACCCTCCTTTGTGTCCCGTCAGGTCACGGACGAGCGGCGATACTACCTGAATCTGAACCCGCCCCCGGATGCAGGATTCGTCGTCGTCTGCGGCGGCGTCGAGCGCATGCGTCCCGAGTATGAGGTGTGTCGCCGTGACTTCCCGCACTTCGCCGTGGAACTGGTCGCTGAAGGAGAAGGCATGCTGCTCCTCAACGGTCGCCGCTTTCAGCTCGCGCCGGGCGTCGTCTTTGCCTACGGGCCCGGGATTCCCCACACCATCCGGACCGACCCGCAGCACCGCATGCGGAAGTACTATCTCGACTTCGCCGGGGCCGAGGCCCAGCCTCTCCTCGCAGCGACCGGCCTGGCCGACTGGAGAGCCCTCCGCGTCGCGGCGCTGCACGAAGTCGTCGACCTCTTCGAGTCGTTGGGGCGCGAAGCCCGCGAGGAAAGCCCCATTGCACGCACCGTGTGCGACACGCTGGCGCGGCTGGTGCTGCTGAAAATCCAGCAGCGAGCAGTCTCAGGAGGACGCGATGTCCCGCGTTCTTTCACGACCTATGAGCGGGTCCGTCGTCACATGGAAGAACACTTCCTGCGGCTGCAGACAATAGAAGACGTCGCCCGCGAGTGTCGCGCGACCCCCATGTACGTCTCGCGACTCTTTCGCCGCTTCGGCGGGACCGGAGCATATCAATTCCTGCTCCGGCTGAAGATGGACTACGCCGCCGAGCTGCTGCTCGATCAGGGACTCCTGGTCAAGCAGGCCGCCGCCCGGCTCGGCTTCGCAGATCCGTTCCAGTTTTCGCGGGCCTTCAAGCGGGTCCACGGCGTGCCGCCGAAGCAGTTGCTCGACTCCAGCCTGGCTCAGCCCCGGAATAGTCTCGCAGCAGAGTGAGACTGTTCCGCATATCGAATTCACGCTCGCGGAACGGCCTCGTCCTCGATCTGATCCGCGCGAAACCGCACGTCGACGAGCGTCAGAACGCCCCGGTGAGAGCGGGGGTGATACCCCTTGCGGAACTGAAACCGCCAGACAAGGTCGTCGCCCGTCAGGTCCACGTTCTCTTCGCTGGGAAGGAATGTTTCGAGCGTTGCTCCCGGCGCGAGGTCGTCGTCGATCACCTGGCCGGTGATCAGCCATTCGCTCTCTTCGGGCAGCGGGTAGAGATAGTGGAGCTGCCCCTCCCGGCCCTTGCGACGCTCCGTCTCGTTGCCAAGAAAAGCGTTCGTCTTGACGATCACGCCGCTGTCGGCGAATCCCCGCTTGTAGACGACCAGCCGATCGAGTGGGGCAAACGTCTGATCGCTGGAGACGTTCTCCAGCTTGAGCCAGAGCTTGAGGACCGGACCGGACGGTTCCCGCTTCGACTTGCTGGACTTGTCGAAGTGGCGAAATGCCAGCGAAGCGCGGGTCACGCGGAGTGGCGTGACTCGTACGTTCCCGAATCGGCGGGACTCACCCAGCCGGAGCACATGCCCCGGCGCGACATCGGCGTCCGGAGGAGCGACCTTCATGCCGATCTCGCCGGAAGAATCGACCGGTGGTTTGAGATCGGGCAGGCTCTCAAGCTGATGCGTGCGCACCGGACGGAGGAAGAGCACATAAATCAGTATCAGTGTGACAGCGCTGGCATAGCTGGCGACCATCAGAAACTGCTTGCGGGGAACAAAATCACCAGGCGGAAACGCCGGTGCGACGGACGCTGGAGCCGCCTCCCGTTTTTCTGCAGAAATCGCCTCCCGTTCCGGTTCCGGCAGTGGAGCGTCGACGACCACGGGAAAGACGGACTCCGCCACGGCGGGAGCCGGCTCAAAGCCTCCCAGGTCGAACGACCCCCTGGCCGGCTCGGGAGCGGGCGAACCGCTCGTCGTCAGGAAGGCAAACGGGTTGTCCTCAGCCGCGCCGATGGCGGCAGTTGCCGTTTGATCCGCGACTTCAACGGGAACGGGCAGCTTCGGAAAGCTGTCACCCAGGGGCGCCGAGTTCTCCGATTCGACGGAAGAAGCCTTCAGATCCCCTCCGGTCCACGGTTCCGCAGGCGACTCGTAGACATGGCTCGAGGGATCTTCCAGAGCCGTCTGGCCGTTCGCGTCTCCCGGTGCGACTGGGGGCGCCCCAAGCGCTGCGATGGCGTCCGTGATCGACGACGGGGCGGACTCGCTGACCGCCGCGGCTTCGGAGAGGACCGCTCCTTCCGTAGCCGGTTCTTCATCGGGAATCTCCAGATGCGCTCCGCAATGCGGACAGGCGACAACCACGCCGGTGGCTTCGACCAGCAACGGCTGGTGACATTGTCCGCAGGTCACTTCCATCGGCATCGGCGACGTCCTCGCAACACAGACTGATGACTTCCCGTCAGACGGCGGCTCGCGGGCCGTCCGCCAGAGACTGCCAGTCTACGCTGGCGACAGGACCGGCGGAAACCAACTGATCCGATCGGCCGAACAAAATTCTCCCCAGGACGCCGACGCCACCGAATCGCTCGATCTGTGCGGCATTCTCCGCCGTGGAAAGATCATGCGAATTCGCGTCGGGTTCGTTGAGCACAATTCCAGCGACACGGAGTCCGCGCGCCCGGACAGATTCAATCGTCAGCAAAGTGTGATTGATGGTCCCCAGGCCCGCCCGGGCGACCACGAGCACCGGATACTGCAAAGCGGCCGCCACATCCGCCACCAGCGATTGGTCGCTGAGCGGCGACAGCCACCCGCCGGCCCCTTCGACGACGAGGACGTCCGACCGACCGCACCACCAGGCTGCACCGGCAGTGAGCAGCGCATCATTCACTTCGCGACGTTCGAGGCGGGCCGCCTGGGGCGGCGCCACGGCGGCCAGGAACCGCTGCGGACAGATCGCATCGTCCGGACCGTCGAAGGCAATTGCATTCCGAAGGGCCGAGACATCATCCCAGGTTGGAACGCCATCCGGCCCTGTCGCGGCGCCCGAGCACGCGGGTTTATAAGCGCCGACTCGCAGCCCGCGCGAGCATAAGTCTCGAAGAATCAGAGTCGTCGCAACAGTCTTGCCGACTCCCGTATCAGTCCCGGTCACAAACAGGCCTCGGCAGGGAAACAGCTTCAAAGCGGCCATCGCGATCTTCTGGCTGTGAGGAATGAATGGATCGTTACGGTTTGTCAGCCGGCGATAGCCGCTCCCGCTCCGCCATCGCAAAGCAGAGGTACTATGCCTGCTGCGCCTGACTGGGATTCCAACGAAACCCGATCGGCTCGGGCAGGCTGATTGACCCTGTCACACACTCGCCCTAAACTGACAGAGAGGCGGGGAATGCGTCAATTCTCCCCGCTGTCGGAATCTGCTGGCTCCAGCAACAGGGTATCTTTCATGCAATCCAAGGTCTGCCGCACGAAGCGAATTACGACCATTCTCCGGCAAACCCTCGCCGTCGGACTGCTGGCGCTGACCTCGCTCGCCGGCCCCGACGGCGCCTGGGCTCAGGCCCCGGCCGCCAAGGCAGGGGCCGCCGAAGATAAGACGCTGACCACCAAAGACAACTTCGAAATCCGCATCACCTACTACCCCGGCACCGGAGGAAAAGATACTCCCGTCGTCGTCATGCTCCCCGGCAAGGGAAGCAGCCGGTTGATCTACAACAACGCTCCGCAGGGCGCCAAACCGCTCGCCAAAGCCCTGCAGGACCTCGGCTACGCCGTCGTCACCGTCGATCCCCGCGGACACGGCGAAAGCACCGGCGGCAAGGGAAGCGCTGACGGAAAAAAAGCCGCTTCCAAAGACCTGAATGGCCGGGATTATCAGGCGATTGTGAATCTGGACCTCGACGCCGTCAAAAAGTTCCTGCTCGACGAGCACCAGAACAAGAAACTCAACATTGCGAAGCTGGCCATCGTGGCGGCCGACGTCATGACTCCTGTCGTCGGCGAATTCGCCCTCCAGGACTGGGCCAAAACCCCTTACGACGACGCCCCGCTGCTGATGGACCGCACCCCGCGCGGCCAGGACGTGAAGTGTCTGATCATGTTGTCCCCCGATACGACCACCCCCGGAATTTCGATGTCCGCCGTCGGAGCCAAGCTGCGACAGTTTCCGATCGCCGTCATGCTCGCCGTCGGAACGAAAGACGCCGCCAGCCTCGCCACAGCGAATAAGCTCTTCGACCAGCTCGTCCCCAAGAAACCCGAAATGGAAACGGTTTTCCTGGAGAAGTACGACGGCAAGTATCACGGCACCGATCTCCTCTTCAAACGGATGAATCCGCCGGTCGAAGCCCACATGGTCGCATTTCTCGACAAGTTCCTGAAACCTTTGAACATCGAATGGCAGGACCGCCGGAGCCGTCTGAATCGAAACTGATTTGAGACGCTCGCCGGAGAGGGCTCGGAACGCAGCTCTGCGTTCCGCTGCGAATGGCATCGAAGTTCGAGCGGGGCGGCGACCCCGCTCGACAGGTTCATGGCCGAAGGATGGCCGCCGCTGGAGCGAAGAACACGCATGACGCAAACTGCAGAACGCGCGGGTGAGCTGTATCAACTGTTGACCCAATCGGAACTGCTCGGGAGCTGCGCCAGCGTATTGAGCTGGGACGAGCAGACCTGCATGCCGGCCGGCGGCGCCGAGCACCGCGCGAATCAACTGGGACTCCTCGCCGGCCTGACGCACGAACGCCGGACCAGCCCGCGAATCGGAGAGCTGTTGAGCGAACTGGAATCCGGAGGCGACCTGGGCGATCCGCACGGGGACCTGGCATCCAACGTCCGCGAAGCCAGGCGCACCTGGAATCGAGCAACCAAACTGCCGAGGCGGCTCGTCGAAGAGCTGACCCGCACAACCAGCCTGGCTCAGCAGGTCTGGAAAGAGGCTCGCAAGGACAAGGCTTTCTCCGTCTTCCAGCCCTGGCTCGACAAGCTCATCGGCCTCAAGCGAGAAGAGGCGGCCGCGATCGGGTACGCCGGGGGCGTCCCCTACGACGCCCTGCTCGATGAATATGAGCCTGGCGCTCGATCGGCCGACATCCTGGCCGTATTCGCGCCCCTCCGCGACGAACTGGTCAAGCTGGTCGCAGCGATTCAATCGTCTGGTCGCCAGCCCCGAAACGAGCTGCTGGAGCGGCACTATCCCATTGAAGCCCAGCAGGTCTTCGCTGAGGCGGCGGCGAAGCTGATCGGCTTCGACTTCGAACGCGGTCGCATCGACCGCTCGGCACATCCCTTCTGCAGCGCATTCGGCCCCGGCGACTGCCGGCTCACCACCCGCTACCACGACCACCACTTCTCCTCCGCATTCTTCGGCGTCCTGCACGAAGCCGGACACGGCATCTACGAACAGGGACTCCCCCCGGAAGCGTTCGGCCTCCCGCTCGGACAGGCGGTCTCGCTCGGCATCCACGAGTCCCAGTCGCGCCTGTGGGAAAACTTCGTCGGACGCGGACGGGCGTTCTGGAACTACCTGTATCCGCATGCCCGAACGGCGTTTCCCGTGGCGCTCGGATCGACGCCCCTGGAGCAGTTCTACGCCGCCATCAACGACGTTCATCCGTCGTTCATCCGGGTGGAAGCCGACGAAGTCACCTACAACCTGCACATCATGCTGCGGTTCGAACTCGAAGTGAAACTGCTCGACGGCAGCCTTGCGGCCGCAGACGTGCCGACCGCCTGGAACGAAACCTTTCGAAATTACTTCGAAATCACTCCGCCGGACGACTCCGTCGGCTGCCTGCAGGACATCCACTGGAGCGCGGGCCTGATGGGATATTTCCCGACGTATGCGCTGGGCAACATGTATGCCGCCCAGTTCTTTGAATCGGCCGAGGCGGCCCAGCCGGACCTGCAGACCCTCTTTGCCTCGGGACAGTTCCGGCCGTTAAAGTCCTGGCTCAACGAGCAGATTCACCGGCACGGTCGACGATACACCGCAACCGAACTGGTTCAGGTCGTGACCGGTCGGCCGTTGTCGGCGGATCCGCTCGTGAAGCACCTGTGGAACAAATACGCCGAGCTGTATGGCCTCTGAGCCGGCGCGCGTCCGTCGCAACGCTCCCATTTGCAGGAAAGCTCTATGTCCACGGCCGACTACGAACCTGACCCGCAACCGACGTCGCCGTTCTTCAAGGTGGCGACGGCGGTCGTTGTGGTCGTCGCGCTGGCGGCGCTGGTGCGGTCCATCCTCAACGAAGAGCCCCGGGGGCCGATGGCCGGTTCCTATCGAACTTCCGACCTGCTGGGGCAGCCGGCGCCGGCGATCAAAGCGGCGGGCTGGCTGAATGGTGAAGCTCCGGCCGACGATTACTTCCAGGGCAAGGTCGTCGTCGTAGACGCCTGGGCCTACTGGTGCCGTCCCTGTTTCGAAGCCGCTCCCGAACTGATCGCCCTGCATCAGAAGTACTCCGACCAGGGGGTCGTCTTCGTGGGCCTGACGACCGAGCAGTCAGACGTACTCGACAGAAGCAAGCTGTTTCTCGAAAAAGCCGGGATCACCTGGCTCAACGGCTACGGGGCGATCGAAACTCTCATCGGATTCCGGGCCGACGCCATTCCTCAGACGTGGGTCATCAATCGCTCCGGGACCATCGTGTGGGATTACTCGTCGCCCGATTCGATCGAGTCCGCCGTCGACCGGGCGCTCGCCGAGAAGTAGTTCCGACGGGAGACTGCGGGGAAACGCGTGTGCGGCATCACCGGATTCTGGAACCAGACGGCGGACGCCTCGCCGGCCGAGCTGGAACGTCTTGCCCGGCGGATGGCCGCGACGCTGCACCACCGCGGACCCGATGACGCCGGAGCCTGGTCGGATCCGGAGGCCGGCGTCGGGCTCGGCCAGACCCGGCTCGCGATCATCGATCTGTCCCCCGGCGGCCACCAGCCGATGTCCTCGGCCTGCGGGCGATTCACGATCGTCTTCAACGGCGAAATCTACAACCACGCCGAACTGCGCACCGACCTCGAAGACGCCTACCCGTTTCGCAGCCATTCGGACACCGAGGTGCTGCTCGCCGGGACCGTACGCTGGGGCTTGCGGGCGACGATTCAGCGCTGCATCGGCATGTTCGCCATCGCTCTCTGGGACCGACGGGAGCGAACCCTGACCCTCGTCCGCGACCGGATGGGAATCAAGCCGCTCTACTACGGCCGGCAGCGGCAGACGCTGTTTTTTGGGTCCGAATTGAAAGCCCTCCGCGCGCATCCGGCCTATCGGCGGGAACTCGATCGCGGCGCGACGCTGCTCTTCCTCAAGCACGGCTACGTGCCGACGCCTTTGTCCATCGATGCGGGGACGAAAAAACTTCCCCCCGGCACGATGCTGACCCTGTCTCCCGGACAATCGGAGCTGCCGGAGCCGCAACCGTTCTGGAGCTTTGATGTCATCGCCCGACGAGGCCAGATCGAGCAGTTTGCCGGAACCCGGGCCGAGGCGGTCGACCGTCTCGAAGCTCTGCTGGCCGACGCCGTTCGACTGCGGATGATCGCCGACGTGCCGCTGGGGGCCTTCCTTTCCGGCGGCATCGACTCGTCGGCGGTCGTCGCGATGATGCAGTCGCAAAGTGGTCGGCCGGTGAAGACATTCTCCATCGGCTTCGAACAGGCCCCGTACGATGAAGCGCCCTTTGCACGACGAGTCGCAGAGCATCTGCGGACCGACCATACCGAGCACTACGTCACGGCCGCCCAGGCCCAGGCGGTGATTCCGCGGCTGCCGACGATGTTCGACGAACCCTTCGCCGATTCCTCGCAGATTCCCACGTTCCTGGTCTGCGAACTGGCCCGTCGGCACGTCACGGTGGCCTTGTCGGGCGACGGTGGGGACGAACTGTTCTGCGGTTACTCGCGTTACTTCCATCCGTATCGCCTCGCCTGGCTCCGGAACTTGCTGCCCGGCGCTGTCCTCCCCGCTGCGAGCGGACTGTGTCAGGCGATCAGTCGGCAACTGCCGCGGCCGATCGGACGGTTGTTCCGCGGCGCAGGCCGGCTTCTGGCGGACACCGATGCCGAGGCAGTCTATTGCCGCAATATGTGCTACTGGCAGGCCGCCGAGGGCCTCTTGCCGGAAGTCGCAGAGCCCCCCACGCTGTTCGGGCAGCGGGAGCAGTGGCCGGAATTTGCCGACCAGCAGCGGCGGTGGATGTGGATCGACGCGCGCACGTATCTACCGGATGACATTCTCACCAAGGTCGACCGGACCAGCATGGCCGTCGCCCTGGAGGCTCGCGTACCCCTGATCGATCACCGCGTTGTCGAGTTCGCGTGGACGTTGCCCCTGGAATGGCAGCTCGGTCCGACCGGCGGAAAGCAGTTGCTCCGCGACGTCCTCGCCCGCCACGTCCCTCGGGAAATGTTCGAACGCCCAAAGCTCGGCTTCGGCGTCCCGCTGGGGGAATGGCTCCGCGGGCCATTGCGCGACTGGTCCGAGAATCTGCTGAGCGTCCCGGCTCTGTCGCACGACGGGCTGCTCAATCCGCAACCGATCCGGCGGGCCTGGCAAGACCACGTCGCCGGGCGAGTCGACTGGAAATACTGGCTCTGGCCCGTCCTGATGCTCCAGGCCTGGCGCCAATCTATGGTAAATCAGGAAATTCATCTCCACGAATCACCAAATCACTGAGAACCGCTGACAAAACCCTGCTTGAAGGTCTTGGACGCAGATAAGTCTTTCGGCGAGCGCCAGGAAGGCTTCATGGACGTCGTGGCATCGGTCGAATCGAACTTGGAATCGTCGAAGCGGCCGGCGATCGGTCTGGCCTGCTACGCGGGACTGCGGACTCCGTCCGAACCTTTCAGCCTGCGATGTTCGGACGTTGATGTGGAGCACGGACGGCTGCACGTGTGGAGCTTCGCTCGTTGCTGGCTGACGTTTACGCTGCTGCTCCAGAAAGAACCGAGCACGTGCCCCAGCGGCTCATCCACTGCGATGCCCGCCCCAAACGGGACCAGGGGGCGTCTAATCTGTGATCGCTCTGCCAGAAGCTCATTCGCAAAGCCGGCCAGCAGCCCTGGCCCCGCCTGTGTCACATTTTGCGGTCGAGCTGCCGGACTGAGTTGACGGAGCGGTTTCCGACTCACGTGGTTTGTCAGTGGCTGGGAAGCAGCGAGCAGATCGTGCAGAAGCACTCCCTGCAGGTCACTGACCAGCATTTCCAGAGGGCGGTCGACGGGGACGAAAATCCGCAGCACAAAACGCAGCAGAGCCTCCCCAATACTGCGGAATTTGCTACGAACCTTGCGTTTTCGAAAGATGACCGAGGCGGGGTTCGAACCCGCACGGGGATTGCTCCCCAACGGATTTTAAGTCCGTTGCGTCTGCCGGTTTCGCCACTCGGCCCTGTTGCAAGGCAGGGACTTACGTCGTTTTCTCTTGCTACGTGTTACCTGAAATGTCCCTTTTCATCGTCATGATGGCCGTCGGTACGGCGTTCCGCTTCGGGCGGATTGATTGGCCGAGGTAGAACTTCATTCCCATTCTGATCGTGGACTGACGCTGCATTTCCTTCAAGGCCGCGGGGCTCGTTCCGTTCGCCCACCGTCTCCCGGAAGATCGCTGTAGAAGCGGGATAGAAGCGTACTTTATGCGGGAATGGTTCACCAGTACGCGCGATGATTTCCCGATCACACGGATTGACAGAGCCGAATCAGCCCATCCCGAATGATTCACCCCGCTCCAAGACAAAGGCCTCCCGCGGCGTAGAAGGTGTTGTCAGATCAGCACTTCAACGCCACAAGGAGGCCGGGCATAAGCTGGCAGGGCGTGTTGCCGTTTGCCCTCGATTTCCTCCTCCGAAAACCGATTGAAATCGAGATCTCCCGGGCGCAGCTCACCGGCGACGCCGGTCCAATTGTCGTCGCGGGAATTCGCTGGGCGAGGGGGGGGCCACGTCGCGGCGTCAGCGTCTGATCAAGGCCGCGGCGGAGATCACGGTCAGCGCCCGCCAGGTGGCGCTCCGGCTGAGCGCGAGCTGGCCGCGTGCGGACGAGTACCGTCGAATCTCGCAGGTGGTGCTGCCCTGGCCGCGCGGCTCCTGACGCCTTCTCCCGTCGTGCTGCCACAGACCCGACATCGCTATTCGACGCTTCCGGGGAAGGGGGAGGTTCTGCGCGCCGCCCGGCGCGGATCACCGCTCGATCGCCGCTTGCACTCGGACCGAGCCGACGTCGGAATGATGAACTGCTTGATGAATCATGCTGGCTAGAACTCAGGGCAAATGGCCAAATGGAACTTGGGACGATGATTGCGAGACGCCAGACGCGTTGGCTTCAGACTTGCCCGCCCCAACTGTACGGCGTGGCGCTGGAGCAAGATCAGCGGGACGCCCGGTTGCTGCACCTGCCAAACCGCTGCAGGCCAGCGACGATCGCTGCCGATGAATTACGAACTTTAGGTTGGAGTTTTCGAGTACGCATGGTTAACCTTGGATGAGTTTCAGGCACTCGCTGTTTCGCCCAATTGAATAAGCCGGGACTGCTTCCGCCGCATTTTCGCAATTTTCCCCATGTCTTTTGCCGCCGACTGTCTCGGCGGTTGCTTCTAGTCTTCTTTGCTGTTTCATTTCGGGAGACGGTTCTATGCGAAAACATCGCCTCGGATTTACGCTGATCGAATTACTGGTCGTGATCGCGATCATTGCGATCCTGATCGCGCTGCTGCTTCCAGCCGTTCAGCAGGCTCGGGAGGCTGCCCGAAGGACGCAGTGCAAGAACAACCTCAAACAACTTGGATTGGCGTTTCACAATTACCATGACACTTTTGACACGTTCCCCTACGGGCATCAGGCCGAGTTGTATGCCGGGCAGACCAAGCGGCGGGACTGCTGGTTTCAACGGATCATGCCCTACGTTGACCAGTCCCCCCTTTACAATCTGTACGAAGGATATCCAGCAGTAAACGCTTATGAAGGTGAGTATATCCATCGGATTACGAATAAGTCGATTGTTGGAAACGTGCCCGGGATGAGTTGCCCGTCAGATCCCAATGCACCGGGTGTCGGGGGCAACGGAGGTCTGACCGCGTTCCAGAGTAATTATGCGGTATGCGCTGGAGTGGGACCGTTATCGGGAATGGTCATTGATGTCGCGACGCGGCTGATGTCTGTCACCGACAAGACCATGATTACGAACACGGGGACCGGTTTGTTTTTCCAGAACTCCCGGCTGGGTTTCCGCGCATGCACCGATGGTTCGTCGAACACCCTCCTTGTCAGCGAAGGAATCATTCGGAACAACTCCGTCGGAGCGTGGGGTGAACTGGGAGGCCACTGGGGCGGCGCCCCGCACGGTTCGTTCGGCTTCTCGACAGCAGAACCGCCGAATACCTCTGTGGCCGACCGTGTCTACAGTTGCAAGGCGACGGTTTATCTTGCCGCGCCGAACGCTGCCCCGTGCGAGAATGGCAATGCGGGCGGTCTGGCGGGCCGCTGGAATTCGGCTCGCAGCTTCCACGTCGGGGGCGTGCAGGCGACGATGGCAGATGGTTCCGTCCGGTTCATTTCGACGAACATCGATCGTCAGACGTGGATGAAACTCGGCGTCTATAACGATGGGCTGACGATTGGCGACTTCTAGTTGCACCCTACGCAGAGCGGAAGCGGGTGCTGGTAACGTCCGAAGACGTTATCAGCACCCCTGTTCTTGTTAACGTCCTCGCCAGCCGGCCAAGCGCGTCGTGAAATAACAATCGCCCGGCAATGCGGGCAAGGGCTTGGCCTGACCAATCAGCATTGGGCTGGCATCTCGACATCAAGTCCGTCGCAGGCAAACACCAATTCGACGAAGGAATTTTCATGGTCTGGACTACGATCCCCCGCTTGGGAAGCTGTCTTGCGGCGGCGCTCCTTGTCTGCATGCTGGCGGGATGCGGGGGCGGACCCAAGGGGCCGGCGCTCTTTGCGGTCAAAGGCGCGGTCACCTTTGACGGGACGCCAGTTGAGACCGGGCGGATTGAATTTCGCAAGATGGATGGGGATGGACGCGCCTACAGCGGCGAGATCAAGAATGGGACGTACAATTTGCAGTGCGAAGCCGGCAAGATGTCAGTCAGCATCACGGCCTCGCGAATTATTCCCGGCAAGTTCGATAAATCGAATCCGGATGATGAACCTCAGCCGGTCGGCGAGATGTACATTCCCAAAAAATACAACGATAAGACCGAGTTGACTGCCGAAGTGAAATCGGCCGCAAACGATATTCCGTTTACGCTGACAAAGTAGCTGGACGCGGAATTTCGCGAACGATGGACCATTGATCCGATGGCCATCGCCGGGTGGCGGAACGATGCCATCGGGCGATGGCCGTTTTGTTGCGCAGATGATTTCAATCCAGCCGCCGACGCCGGATCATTCTTGCGACGCCCCGAAGCGAAGAGTTCAAGTCCGTTAGATCCAGCCCCGACTACCCGACCCAATATCAAATTAGCTTCTGCTGGTGTGGGTCGTGCTGCCGAGCTTTCTGCGGGCCACTCCCGGCTCACCGCAGCGGCTGGGCTTCCCCCGTCACCACCTGCACCACCTCTTCCCGGTGGACCGGCTTCGTCAGGTGATCGGCCGCGATCTCCAGCTCCAGCCGGCTGTCCCCCTCAGACACCGCTTCCAGCGTCAGCTCGTACGTCGCCTTTGTCCGAGCCCCCACTACGGGGACCGCCTCGAAAATGACAGCCCGGCCGTCGCGCCTGAACGGCGAGGGCCCCTTGGCGTCAACCAGCTTCAACTCGGCCGGCAGATTCACAATCAGCTCGACGTTTTCCGCTTGAGCGGTTCCCCGATTCTGCACCAGGATCTTCGAAATCAGCCGCTCCCCGACCGCCACCACCCGGCCTTCGCCCGGCGAATCGATCGAGAGCGCCGGCATCCCAGCCACGCTCACCCGACCCTGAATGTTCGCGATGCTTCCCGATGCCCCGGTGAGCTGAATCCGGCTCGAATACTCCCCCGCGGTTCGCGCGGAATACTTCGCGGAAATCATGCGGGTCTCGCCCGGCTGCATCTCTCCCAGCGTCCAGGTGACCGTGCGAGTCTGCGAATCGTACCGCCCCCCTTCCGACGCCTCGACAAAGTCGAATCCGGCGGGGATGTCCTCAACCACCATCGTCTGCCGGACCGGCTGACTTCCTTCGTTCTTGATATTGTTCGTGTAGACCGCGGCCCGGCCGACATAGACCTTCGTCTGTCCCTTGCGGGTCAGCGTCAATTGCTCCCCGACGATCTCGAGATGCGTGTTGTCTTCCACCTTCAGGCCGCCATCCGCCGTCACAACCGCCTGGTTCTCCACGCTCCCGGACTCGCCGGCGGTCAGTTGCAGCGTCAGCTCGCGCGTTTCGCCCGGCTTCAAATCGCCGATGGCGTTTTCCAGATCGGTCCCGGCGGGATGTTGCAGGTTCGCCGGCAGGATATCGCGCAGGACCACGTTCTTCGCTTCGCCGTTTCCGGCGTTGCGAATCACGAATTTCATGTCGACTGCTTCGCCAGTCCGGACCTGTGACGGGCACTCCACTTTCAGCGACAACTGAGGCGCGGTGATGACGATTTCCGCAGCGATCTCGGCGACAAAATTGACCTTGGCCACGCTGCCAATCGGCCCCTCCTGTTCCGGAATTACTCGGATCGAGATCTTCCGCTCGCTGCCAGGTTCGACGGTTCCCAGTCTCCAGAACAGCCGATTCTCAAGCATCTCCGCCCGCGGAATGGTCCCGGTCAGTCGCGAGCCGCGCGGAATCCGGTCTTCAACAACCACCTGATGGGCGGAGACGTCGCCGATGTTCTTGACGAGCACTTCGTAAATCAGCGGCTGGCCCAGCGTGGCCTGGGGAGGGGCGATTTTGCGGATTGTCAGGCGCGGCTGCTGCTCGCCGCGGGGAACTCCTTCGCGGGCGGTGCCGTTCCCGTCGGACTCGGAGGCCGGCGAGAGCTCGCGCTCGCCAGTCAGCCGCAACGGTTCCCGCCGCTCCTCGGCCGGTTCTTCCACCGACAGGTCTCGCTCGGGGAGGGCCGGAGGGGTTCGCGGGATGTCAATTTCCTGCTGAGCCCGCTCGCCGCGCTGCATCGACGGGGCGTCATCTTCAAACAGCGGGTCGCTGCTCGGGGCGGGCGCGCGACGCAGGACTGGGAGGTTGGGAATGGATGGCGGCAGGCTGGAGGGTTCGGTTTCAGGTTCCTCCCCGAAATCCAGACTGCGGGCCGGAGGAACCGGCTCTGGCAGACCCAGATCCGGCCAGGGATCTTTGTCGGGGACCTCGGCCGCTGGCGTTTCAACAACCGGCTCCGTCGGGGCCGCCGGCCCGCCGGATTGTGGCAGCTCTTCAACTCCAAAAGGATCGGGCTCGGAATTGACCGCGGGAAGTCGCGGGGGAGCCGGCTTCCGTTCCTCGCCCATGGGAGATCGCAACGGGGCTGAGGCCGGTTCGGTCCCAAAGGGATCGGGTTCGGTATCAATCGCGGGCTGCCGCGGCGGAGCCGGCTTCCGCTCGTCGCTTGCCGGGGATCGCAACGGTGACGGAGCAGATTCTGCCCCGAAGGGATCGACGTCATCGTCTGGGACCGGAACAGGTTTCAGCGGAGCCGGCTGCGATTTCGCCGCTGCTGGCTGAGCCGCCCGGGGAGCGGGCACGTCGGAACCGAACGGATCGGCCTCCATCACCTCTTCGCCGTCGTCCTCCTCGGACAGACTGACGCGTCCGGGACCAGAAGTCGCACCCTCGGGCTTGCCTCCAAAATCGAACTCACCTGGAATCTGTCGGGGCGGACCGGCTGCGGGGGAGGTTCGCGCCGGAGGCGGGTCTTCGCCGAACGGATCAGCGAGATCCGAGGCGTCTCCCTTCACCAGCCGCAACCCGCTGGAGGGTTCCACCGTTTTCTGAGCAGGAACGGGCCGCGCAGGGGCCGTCGTTCCGGGAGCCAGCAAACCCGGCCCAGCTTGTCCCGAAGCTTCCGCCACCACCTCGCCAGACGCTGGCGCCGGATCGCTGCCAAACGGATCTTCGAGGTTGGTGTCGTCTTTAAATGAGAGTCGCGGCGCGGTAGGGGCCGGAGGCTCTGCCGCAGACTCCGCCACTTCCGGCAACAGGGCCGCGGTTCGCTGGATGGCAGATCGAGAAGTGTCCGGAGGAGCGTCGCCGAAATCCAGCAGGGACTTCGGCGGTTCGGCCGCCCCCGCCAATGAACCGTCTAGCCCGCCGAGTGCGGCAACCACAGGGGAAGCATCGCCCAGATTAGTGAGCCTGGGGGACGATGATTCCGGGTCAGAATCGACCGCATCGGAGATCGTGAACTTCGGGGTCGAGAGACTCTTCTGAAGCTGCAGAACGACCAGCAGCCCGACGCCGATCGCGCCGGTCAATGCAATCAGCTTGACCAATCCATTGGACATGGGGAGTCCTTTCCCGAAACAGCCACCCCTGGCTGGACCAACTCCACAGAACGCCAAACGTCACGCGGAACCGGCCCTCAAGTCCACGAAGCATCCGGCCTCGACAAGACTTGCGGCACAGACCTACCAGAAATTGCGCGACAGGAAAAGAGAAATCTGGAGGAATTCTCTGGTTTCTGCGGGCTTTAGCGGATTTACGGCACCGACGCGGCCTGTCTACGGCAGAGTCGACGGGGCCGGTGAGGGCGTCGGCGGCAATGTGGTCGTCGACACGCTCAGCGAACTGCGAAACCGGTTCCACGCCGCCGGGGACTGCTCGGAATTCTGCGGGACATAGAGCGGGGAGGGTTCGATCGGCGGGGATTCCACCGGGGCCGGGGCGGATGCCGGTGAAGGCCGCATGATCACAGAATCGACCGCGGAGCTCACCGCGTTCTGGTGCTGCAGGGCTCGAAAGTAGGTGGAGCTGAACCCATGCGGCATGTGGTAGTCGGGAATGGCGCAGCCGCCGCACGTCGCCAGCAGCCACAGGGCGATGGCGCGGTCAGAAGTTCGCAATGGAAACCGTTGGCGATCCATCAGCAGCTTCCAGAAAAACCTTCCCAACGCAGACTACCTGCCCGCCCTGGCTTCGCGATTCTTGGCAGACTGTTGGCAGCGAATGACTTAGTTCTGCAAAACACCTCTGAATGATCGGCTGTTGGAACGCATTCGGGGCAACAAAAAAACGGCGCGAGTTGACTCGCGCCGTTCAATCCATTGCAGATTCTGGCGGTTCGATCTACTTGGCGGCCGCGAGGCGCCGCGCGACTTCCGGCCAGTTCACCACGTTCCAGAACGCTCCGATGTAATCCGGACGGCGGTTCTGGTAGTGCAGGTAATAGGCGTGCTCCCAGACGTCGAGGCCGAGGATCGGCGTCCGCCCTTCCATCAGCGGACTGTCCTGATTGGCTGTGCTTTCGATCAGAAGCTTGCCCTTGTCGACCGAGAGCCAGGCCCAGCCGCTGCCGAACCGCTTGGTGGCGGCATCGCCAAACTGCGTCTTGAACGTCTCGAAGCCGCCGAACGTCGATTCGATTGCCGACGCCAGCTCGCCGGTCGGAGCCCCGCCCGCGTTCGGCGCCATGACGGTCCAGAACAGCGAATGGTTGGCATGTCCGCCGGCGTTGTTGCGCAGGACGGTTCGAATGGCTTCCGGGACGGCGGCGAGGTTGCCGATGAGTTCTTCGGCAGTTTTAGCGGCGAGGTCGGCGTGGCCTTCGAGGGCCTTGTTGGCGTTGTTGATGTAGGCCTGGTGGTGCTTGGTGTGGTGAATCTCCATCGTCCGGGCGTCGATGGAAGGCTCCAGCGCGTTGTACGCATAGGGCAGGGCCGGGAGAGTGTAGGCCATCGTGAGGAGCTCCGCGGAAAAGTTGTTCAACTGGTCAGAGCGGCTGAACCGACGAGAATGACGGGGCCGACACTGAGGACATTTTAGCGCATCCTGCGAAGGACACAACCACGAACGGGACTTCGACGCGAGCTCGTCTGCAGCGCGGCATACGATCGGGTCCGCCAGTCCTTGCCAAGCGGTTGTTTTTTGCTATCATCCGCATCCAGCGAGAGTTGAACCTTTCGGGAACAGCGACTGTCTTCCCGAAGGGTCAATGAGTGCCGCCGTAGCTCAGCTGGCAGAGCGACGCTTTCGTAAAGCGTAGGTCGTCGGTTCGAATCCGACCGGTGGCTTTTTCCTAACTACTGCCGAACGCTGGACTTAGCGTACCTGCTTACGTCGGGCAGAGCGGCTCAAAACCCCTCCGACAAGTGGTGGTCCTACCCTTTTCGCCGGGATTGAGGAGCGCTCAGGCCACGCCAGCCTTCTGTCCCCCGTCTGACCCCCGTCTGACGCTCCACAAAGCCAGCGGTCAAGCCCGGATTTGCCATCGGGGGCGGGGCCACTATGGCCGAATCAAGCGCGGCATCAAGTGGGCCGTCTCGGAGGAACTGATCCCGGCCAACGTTTTTCACGGCTTGCAGGCCGTGACCGGGCTCCGGCGTGGACAGTCTGAGGCCCGGGAGAAAGAGCCGATCAGGCCGGTGGCAATCGAAACCGTCGAACAGACGCTGCCGTTTCTGTCTCCGCCGGTGGCGGCGGTCTGCCGGCTGCAGTTGCTGACCGGCATGCGACCTTCGGAAGTGCTGCAGATGCGGTCGGCCGACGTCAATCGCTCGGACGAAATCTGGATCTACCCCCCCCCCGCCAGCACAAGACTCTGTACTTGGGCGTCGATAAGCAGGTGTCCCGTTGGGACCCAAGGTCCAGGCCATTCTGGCGCCGTACCTGGAGCGAGCCCCGGAGACGTACTGCTTCGCACCGGCCGAGGCTGAACGCTGGCGCCACGAGCAGAGGTTCATCGCACGCGATCCGAACCGGAAGACGAACTGGACTCCCCCACGTTTTGCGGGTGCTGAGTTCAGGTTACGCCGCTTTGGCGAACTGGACTGGTGACCGATAGCCGAGGGCGGAGTGGAGGCGTTGACGGTTGTAGAACGCTTCAATGGATTCGAAGAGGCTCTGACGGGCGGTCGCTGACTTCTTGAAGGACGATCTCAACGGACCCGCTGGAAGCTGTGAACCGCAAGATCCGCCTGCCGCAGCGCGATGCTTTTCGTGATCTCGACTTCAAGTTCTTCCAGCTCAAACTCTCTGCGATCCATTGCATGAAATGCGCGTTCGTCGGATGGGCCAATCAGCGGACTCTTGCCGCAGAGCTCCTGGCAAACGGCAATTTCCATCCGGCCGCATCGTACTCAGCCATGAGAGCCCTCGCCGTTGACGCGGATGCAGTCGACGAAATATCGCCGATGGCCGCGGTCGACCTGTTCCACGAGGCCGTGGATATCTGTGTCGAAGCCGGGGAAGCGGTCGTTGAACTCGCGGGCGAATGTCAGGTACTGGACGATGGTCGGATTGAACCGTTCGCCGGGGATGAGCAGCGGGATACCCGGCGGGTAGGGCGTGAGCAGGACTGCTGTGGTGCGGCCGTCGAGGTGGTCGATTTCGACGCGGTCGATATCGCGATGGGCGACCCGGTCGAAGGCATCCGACGGTTTCATCGTCGGCTGGGTCACAGAGAGATACATGTCGGTGGTTACGCGGGCGACGTCGTTGGCCTTGTAGGTGTCGTGGATCTGCTGACAAAGATCCTTGAGGCCGAGCTGCTCGTACTGCGGGTACTGAACCACGAACTCGGGCAGAATCCGCCACATCTTGTGATTCTTGTCGTAGTCGTCCTTGAACTGCTGCAGCGCGCTGACGAGCGTGTTCCAGCGGCCCTTGGTGATGCCGATGGTGAACATGATGAAGAAGGAATAGAGCCCGGTCTTCTCGACGATGACCCCGTGTTCGGCGAGATAACGGGTGACGATCGAGGCGGGAATGCCGGTCTCGGAGAACCGGCCGGAGAGATCCAGGCCGGGGGTGATGAGCGTGGCCTTGATGGGGTCGAGCATGTTGAAGCCGGGTGCGATATTGCCGAACCCGTGCCACTCGTCGTTCGCCCGGAGCAGCCAGTCGTCGCGATGTCCGATTCCGTCGGTGGCGAGGCGGTCGGGGCCCCAGACCTTGAACCACCAGTCCTGGCCCCACTCGTCGTCGACTTTGCGCATGGCGCGGCGGAAGTTGATCGCTTCCAGTATCGACTCTTCGACCAGCGACGTCCCGCCGGGAGGCTCCATCATCGCCGCCGCCACGTCGCACGAAGCGATGATCGCATATTGCGGCGATGTCGAGGTGTGCATCAGGTAGGCTTCGTTGAAGATATGCCGGTCGAGCTTCTCCGCCTCCGACTCCTGAACGAGAATCTGCGAAGCCTGCGAGATCCCCGCGAGCAGCTTGTGGGTCGAGTGCGTCGCAAAAATCATCGAGTCTTTCGGGGGCGGGCGGTCGCGGCCGATGGCATGCATGTCCTTATAGAACTCGTGAAATGTCGCGTGCGGCAGCCACGCCTCGTCGAAGTGCAGCGTGCCGATGTTCCCGTCGAGAAGCTCCTTGAGGGTTTCGACGTTGTAGATGATGCCGTCGTACGTGCTCTGCGTGATGGTGAGAATCCGCGGCTTGCGCCCAGGGTTGCGGGCCTGCGCTTCGCGCGCGAACGGATTGGCTTCGATTTTCGCCTGAATGTTCTCCGGCTGGAACTCCTCGAGCGGAATCGGGCCGATGATTCCCAGGTGATTGCGCGTGGGCATCAGGAACACCGGCACGGCGCCGGTCATGATGATCGAGTGCAGGATGGAGACGTGGCAGTTCCGGTCGACGACGACGATGTCGCCCGAGGCGACCGTCGAGTGCCAGACCATTTTGTTGGACGTCGACGTTCCGTTCGTCACGAAGAAGCAATGATCGGCGTTGAAGATCCGGGCGGCATTCCGCTCGGAGGCTGCCACCGGACCCGAGTGGTCGAGGAGTTGGCCCAGCTCTTCCACTGCGTTGCAGACGTCGGCGCGGAGCATGTTCTCGCCGAAGAACTGGTGAAACATCTGTCCCACGGGACTCTTCAGAAACGCCACGCCGCCGGAGTGCCCCGGGCAATGCCACGAGTAGGAACCGTCCTGCGCGTAGTGCATGAGCGCGCGAAAGAACGGCGGAGGCAGACTGTCGAGGTAGGCCTTGGCTTCGCGGATAATGTGCCGGGCGACAAACTCCGGCGTATCCTCGAACATGTGAATGAAACCGTGCAACTGCCGCAGAATGTCGTTGGGGATATGGTGCGAGGTCCGCGTTTCGCCGTAGAGGTAAATCGGGATTTCGGCGTTCCGAAAGCGGATTTCCTCAATGAACCTCCGCAGCTTGATGATCGCGGGGTCGATGTCGGCCCCCCCCATCAGGTCTTCGTCGTCGATGGAGAGGATGAAGGCGGACGCACGGCTCTGCTGCTGCGCGAACTGGGAGAGATCGCCATAGCTGGTTGCCCCCAGGATCTCCATCCCTTCCTGCTCGATCGCCCCGGCGAGCGCCCGAATTCCGAGACCGGATGCGTTCTCGGACCGGAAGTCCTCGTCGATGATGACGATCGGAAATCGAAACTTCATCCACCTGCTCCATTCTCTGGGGACGCTCGGTTAGCGCGGCACCACCATTTTCTGAGTCGAGGCTCAATCCGCCTTGGGGGGAGGAGGCCGACGACGCCGGACAAAGCGGCAAAATACCACACCGATGAGGCGTCGCCGCTGTCGCGCAACCGATGTCGATACTACCGCACGGCCCTCTCGCCAACTATCGAGAGAGTTCGAAATGAACATTCGGGGAGGATCGGGCGTCGAATACGCCGAGATCCTGCCGGGGCGATCAGACGCAACTGCGGTCGAGAGGTTCGCGGTCCGATGCTCAAGTCAGCGCCCTGATGCTGCAACGAATTGCGGGCAAGCCCATCCGACGTTCTGCGGCCGAATCCGTCGCCGATGACTTACAGCGATCTCAAATTACAACGCGCGGCGGGAAAGCACAACGCGTGGGGGATGCGAGAACACAGGGCTGGTTGCCGATGCGACCGCGTCGGCCGCCTGATCCCGACGGTCGAGAGCTGTCCCCGGAATCTGAACATGGACACATCGGGGTTTGACGCAATCGCACCCTGCACCCATAATGCGTCCCGCATCGGTCGGCAATGCGCAATCCGTGGCGCGATCAAACAGAAGAGAGGGCGATCAAGATGGCGGACAAGGGGAAGGGCGACAAAGGCAAGAAGGAACCTCGGAAGAAGCCCGCGTTGACGCTTAAGGAGAAACGCAAAGCCAAGAACGACAAGAAAGGCAACGAGTAACGTCGTTGCTGGCGTGATTTTTTCGACAGTCCAGCGAGTCCCTGGAGTCTGCCGATGTGGACGGTCCCGGTTCCGGACGGCGCGAAGCCAAGCTGCCGCTGGTCTTTCCGGCGGCAGTTCTCCTGCGGGTCTGCTGTTCTATCGGCCACGGCAGAACGACCGCTCACGACTGGTCGCGCCGGGATTCTCCGCTGGCCCTTTGGCTCTTTGCCATCGTCGATCCCCTCCATTGACGCCGCTGCGCCGCATAACGCCGCTGACGGGGCAAGTTTGCCAGCGATGTACCGCAATCTGTCGCACATCCGGCTGTATTTCCTCGACCGGGAGCATTGCTGTCGTGAATTCTCGCAATGTCCCTGATGAAAACGAGGTCTTTCGGATTTCCGGACCGTGAGAGCGCCAGCAGGAAGCCGCGGCTCCCGTTCCTGCACGCAACGACTGGCCTCAATCGATGACGGCGGTTACCTTCGAGAGCAATCAGGGTCCGGGTAAGGATCTATGATCGCCCGGAAACGAACGTGTCATTTGCTCGACATCGGCGGGGATCCATGCGGATATTTTGGGGCGGGCTCCTGATTCTGGCCGCGCTGACGGCCTCTGAAAGTGACGCTCGGGCTGCGAACCCGCCAGTCGGACTGGAACAGGTGCGAGAACGCCTGCAGTCGGGCGAGACGACTCGAGTTGTTTGCTTCGGCGACAGCATCACCGGGGCCTACTACCACACCGGCGGTCTGCGCGCCTGGTGCGACATGCTGGGGCTCGCCCTGGAGCGGATTGAGCCGAATGCCCGGCTGGAAATGATCAACGCCGGCATCAGCGGCCAGACCACGGTCGACGGGCTTGCCCGGATCCAGCGCGACGTGCTCGACCGGCAGCCCCATCTGGTCGTCGTCATGTTCGGCATGAACGACGTGACCCGGGTTCCGCTGGAAACCTTCGTCGCCAATTTGCAGACGATCACGCAGAAGTGCCACGCCGCGGGAGCCGCCGTGGTGCTCTGTACGCCGAACTCCGTCTACGAGAACGCCGCGCGTCCGACGGCGAAGCTGGCGGAGTACTCCGCACGGATCAGGCAGGTGACGCAGGCGGCGGACCTGCCACTTGTGGACTGTTTCGAGGAGTATCGAACGCTTCGCGAACGGGACGAACTGGCGTGGATGCTCCTGATGAGCGACGAGATTCATCCCAACATGCACGGTCATCGACGCTTCGCCGAGCAGATGGCCGAAGTCATCACCGGCCGTCGCATCGTGCTGGATCACGCCCCCCCTCCGCCCGACGCCCTCCATCATACGCTGTCCCGATTACAGGTCGGTGAGAGTGTCCATCTGGTCGCCATGCCGCCGTATGACGAATGGTTCGCGGCGGCGCTCCGTCAACGCTTTCCACAGGCCGAGATCCGGGTGACTGTCTGGCCGACCGAGGCGCAATCGGTTCACGATCTCAGCACCTGGGCCAAAGGGATTCGCGCGTTGAAGCCCGATCTCGTCGTGCCGGCGGTTCCTGCTGCAACTGCAGGTGGCGATGTCGGGAACTTCATTCGCGATTACGAATGGATTCTGAACTGGAGCTTTCCGTTCGGCGGCCGCGCCTGGGACGTCGTCCCCGTCCTCCCCTCGCTGACGGCGGAAATTGCCCCCGACGAACTGAGCAATGCCCGCATCGCTCACGAAATCGTAGCCGGCAAAGACGTCCGCTTCCTGGAACGCACTGCCGGCGATGTCCGCAGCCCGCAGGAGATCCTGGCGTCCTGGATCGACGAGCAGGACCAGACGCGTCCGGCTGCCTGGCCGACGCTGCCAGAGGCCAATGCCACCGTCTCACTCCCGGCACAGGAATGGCCGCAGTGCCCGGGGCCGCGGCAGGTGGCCGTTCGCGTGCATTACCCGGGCGGCCAGCTCGCTCGCGTCACACCGCAAACCGGCGTCATGCTGACTCTGCACAACTGGGGTGGCGAATTCTGCGTCGGCACCGCCGATCCACAATCGCTGGCCGACCAGCTCAACGTCGTCGCGCTGTGCGTCAACTATCTCCAGAGCGGACGAGCCGACTCGATCGACGGCCCCGAGCCTTACGACTTCGGCTATCTCCAGTCGCTCGACGCCCTCCGTGCCCTCTGGTGGACGATCAACGGCCTCCACAGCCAGCAACGCGCCTTCGCCGAAGGACGCGTTTTCGCCACCGGAGGTTCCGGAGGCGGCAACGTGACGCTCATGGCGAACAAGCTGGCGCCGCGCACGTTTGCGTGTGTCGTCGACCTCTGCGGCATGAAACAGCTTAGCGCCGATATCGCGTTTCATCTTCCGGGAGGGAGCGACCTCAACGCCCGCTGGAGTCGCGATCCCGCCAGTTCCAGCTATCTCAGCCCGGACGATCAGGATCTGCGGTTCCTTGGTCACCCCGAGCATCTCCAGACGATGCACCGCCTCGGCACGTCGTCCCGCACTGTCATCGTGCACGGCGTCGACGACGCCAAGTGCCCGTTTCCCGACGCCCGCGAGCTCGTCGCCAACCTGCAGGCCGCCGGCCTTGTCGTCGAACCCCACTTCGTTACACCGGCCAATGTCGACGGCAAAGTCTTCACGGGTACCGGCCACGCCCTTGGCAATCTGACTGAAATCGTCTTCCAGGTTGCGGGAGAATTTCTCTCGGCGGATGGTCCGCGCCGGCTGGTCCGCGCCGGACGGAGCGACTTCGACCGGCGCGACGAGCTCGTGCAGTACCGTGCGCCGGGCGGACAGTTCGTGATTTCTTACGCCGCGGGCTATCCCGTCGGTCGATTTGAGCCGGATCCGCCCCCCGCGCATTACGCAGACCACCAGGATCTCAGTATTGTCATCGATCAGTACGGCCAGCGGAGCAAGATTCAAACCCCCGAGGACTGGCAGATCAGGCGGCAGCAGATTCAGGACAACCTGCAGACCGTGATGGGCCGCCTGCCCGGCGCGTCGTTCCGCGTGCCGCTCGATGTCCGTGTCCTCGTAGAATCGCGAGACGGCAAGATCATCCGCCGGAAACTGAGTTTCCAGAGCGATCCGTTCGATCGCGTGACCGCCTGGCTCCTCGTGCCGGATATCGCCGCGGGAAAGCCGAGTCCGGCGGTGCTCTGCCTGCATCAGACGATTGGCGCAGGGAAAGACGAGCCCGTCGGACTGGCCGGTTCGCCCAACATGCACTACGGGCGCGAGCTGGCCGAACGGGGCTACGTCGTCCTGGCTCCCGACTATCCCTCGATGGGCGAGCACGCGTACGACTTCGCACAACATCCCGAATTCCCCAGCGGCAGCCTGAAGGCCGTGTGGGACAACATCCGCGCCGTCGATCTGCTGGCGACGCTGCCGGAAGTCGACCGCGACCGGATCGGCGTCATCGGTCACTCCCTCGGTGGACACAACGCCCTCTTCACGGCGGTCTTCGAGCCTCGTTTAAAGGCGGTCGTCTCCAGTTGCGGTTTCACCAACTTGCAGAAGGACGACCTGCCGAGTTGGACCGGTCCCCGCTACATGCCTCGGATCTCCAGCCTGTTCGGCGCCGATGTGCGCCGACTCCCCTTCGACTTCCACGAAATTGTCGGCGGACTGGCCCCCCGGCCCTTTCTGGCGTGCGCTGCGACGGGTGACGACGACTTTGATGTCGAAGGTGTTCGCGATGTGATGGCCGCCGCCCGTCCGGTCTATCGCCTGCTGGGGCAACCCGACCACTTGCGGGCCGAATACCCCGACTCAAGCCACGATTTCCCGACGGCCACTCGCCAGCAGGCGTACCGGTTTCTGGACCTGCACCTCAAGGCGAAGGAGTGACGACGGTCGACGCTGCGACAGGGGCGCCGGGACAAGCATCGCCGGCGCGATCCGTTTCTGAACCGCTTCACTCTCCTCTGATGTCTCTGGCCTCGCATCGGCCGCTAACCGGCTTGCCAATCACCGCCAAAACCTGCAGAGTTCCCGGAATCGCCGAACCCTGGTTTCGATGGGCGGCTGCGACTTCCAGCTTCTTGCCCGGCAATCGGACTGGCCTGCTGCACTTACCCGGCCTCTCGAGCGATTGGTCGCTCGGTCCCGTGGGATGTTCGAATGACTCGCGCTGCAATGATTCCCAACGAGAGGCCGCCGCATCGCCGGTTGATCACCGCGGCAATCTGGCTGTGCGCGATCCTCACGGCCGCCCATCCTTTATCGTCAGACGGCCTCTGGTGGGAGCTCAGCAAGGGACGAGCGTTCGTCAGCGGCAGTTGGAATCCCACGGCAGACTTGATCGCCGGAACCGTCGGTGCTGAAGCGGACTGGCTCAGCGGCGTGATTCCCTATCTGGTCTTTTCGTGGTTCGGACTGTCCGGCCTGATGTGGCTCAAATTGGCCTGCGTGCTGGCGATCACCGGCCTGTTCCTGCGCCGCGTTTCCCGGCCCAGTTTGACCGGATCGTGGTTATGGAATGGCGTCCTGCTGGTGACGACACTGATCGCCGCCCGTCAGGCATGGGAACCTGGCTCCGTATTCTTCGACACTCTCGGTCTTGTGCTGGTCTATCTGGCCGCAGAGCAGATCGCGAACCGGAACAGCAGCGCTCCAATTGTTGTCGCGTTGCTGCTGCTGTGCCTCTGGTCGAACTTCGGCCCGCGCTGCATCGTCGGAATACCGGTCGTCCTGATCAACCTCTATCGTCAACCACAGAAGCCGGTCGTCGGGCTGGGGTTCACGTTCCTGATGCTCGGCGCCTGCTGCCTGACACCCGCAGGGTGGCGAACTCCGCTCGATTCGCTATGCATCACGGTTCCGCAAACGATCGAAAGGACCGAGATTCTGACGATGGCGGGCTGGCATCCCTGGTGGGATCGCCCTGCCCGGTCGGATGCCATCGCATTTGTCGGACTGAGCGCAGCGTATGTCCTCGCCTTGCGGAGGAATTTCTCGGCCCGCATCCTGTTTGTCCTGTTCGTGGCCCATGCTCTGGCCGCCGCGTCACCGGACAATCTGCCAATGGCGGCGATCTGGATTGCGCTGGTTGCGACCTCGAGTTCCATTGTCCCGGCAGTGCCGCCGGCGGCGGCGTGTCGAATTCAGTCTCGCTCCCGCACTGGCGCCCCCCAGGCTCCGGGAAGGGACGAAACGGCGGAACCAATCCGGCCCGGCCAACCCGTCTGGCCGATCCTGGCGACCGTCGGTGTGGTGCTCTGCGCCAGCTTCGCGGCAGTCCGCCCGTGGGACGACTGCGGCAGCGGCCTCGGTTGGGGAATCGATCCCCGAATCGGTCCTGACGCCTTCGCGGCTTCGCTCGCCGAGGTCTCCTTCGAGGGAAATGCGCACTGCGTTGGCCTGCGAGAGGCCGGGCTGCTGAGCTGGCATGAGGCGCGGGCGATGCGTCCCTACGACACTCCGACCACTGCGTTGTTGAATCGACGCCTGAGAGAGCATGTTCTTTTAACCAGAGACCTGTCGGACCGCTGGCAGATTCCGCACCGCCGGGCGGACGGAAGCTGGGGTGGATGGTGGACGGTCCTGCGTGACCGAGGCACAACGGCGCTGGTGGTTCCATCGGAAGATTTGCGGCTCGTCGAGTCGCTCGAACCGACGATCTGGAAACCTCTGTCGCTGAATGCCGTCAGCCTGGTTTACGGAAAGGCGGGCGACCCGGGATGCACTCGCCAGATCGTTGAAACGCTGTCCGTGCGTCAGATGGTCGATCGCGGCGTCTGGACCTATCAGCCTTCGAGCGAGGAGAGTTCCAGTACGGTCGAGTTTCTCGCGTGGTTTAGAGAAGGCTCAACGACGTTCCAGGGCCTTCGCCTGGCGCGAGTCTTTCGTGCAATGCAGATGCATATCGGGTCTTTGAAGGTCCTGCATTCGCTTTCCGACAGCTCTCAAGACGCGGTTCGCGAAGAGTTCTACGCGAATCAACTTGCACTCGGCTATCAGGAACGACTCCGTGTCGGCAGGAGCAGTGAGCTGCGTCTCCGGTCAAGCCTGCTGGCTGGCCCTCGAGACTCGATTCGCCCGGAGGTTCAGGAAATCTTGAGCTGGCCCGCTGCCCCGGATGTCCCGCCCGACGATCGATTCAGGCAGGCGATTCGGTTGTATGTCGAGCGCGATATCACGGCGGCGCTGGCAGAGCTGCCCGAGGATCGACCGGAGGCACTGTATGCGAAGGCTCAACTGCTGCTGGAAGCAGGCGAGCCGCGCACCGCACAGACGGTTCTGCGAGACTTTCTCGAGAAATTCCCGGACCATCGATTAAGTGCGATGGCCCAGATACTGGCGGCGTCGCTGGTGTTTTGAGGCAGTCGTGTTTCTGGGTCGTGGAGAGCGTCATCTCTTCACGGCTGACGCGCCGGCCCTTCAAAACGCGTCATCCATGCGACGAACCGCGTGAAACTGGCGATACAGGGGGTTGCCGAGGGGACGGGAGTTGGATAAAACCTAACATCGACGGAATGGTGAATGTCGATCAATTGGACAGCCTTCGCTGGCAGGCAATCAGAGACAGACTCTGTTCTACGGAACCGTGCCGGGCAAGCTCGGATCTCCCTCCCTGAATGTGACTTCTGGCCTTGGCGATGGACGTCGCGGCGCCTCTTGGAGCGACCGACGCCGACACGATGGAATTCATTCCGGCTGGCATCAACAGCCGAGCCACGGATATTCGGAACTTTTGCTTCGTCGACGTGCGTACTCTGAAGGGACCGACCGTGAGTTTGATGAAATCGACCTGTATTCTTGTGTTCTCGGTATTTGTACTGAGCATCATCGGCTGCGGGAAATCCAATCCGAACGCCAATGTCCCGCCGGAAAAGATCGCCCCTGCTCCCCAAGATCTGGGGAACGACCCCGAATACGCCAAGCAGTTCGGCGGCAAGGGCAAGAAGTAGACGCGCGCGCAGCGTTCCCTGCTGCCAAGTCCGCTCCGGCGCCAGTCGCAGGACCCGCGGCCCGGGGCGATTGCAGCCACATCATGGGCCGCGGTTCCGTGACGTCAGCCTTGCAGGTGGGCTGGAATCATCTCGCGCGGCAAGCCCCATCAGGAGAATCAACGGCGACACGCATCAATGTGCCTTTCATGGTAACAGCGACTTGCCACTTTTTCCCGATCATCGTGCCCAGCTTCCGAATCCTGATTCCGCAGATCGAAGTGACGGAGGAATTGCATTGCAGGAATGTCGCGATACATCGATGTGTGCGTGCTCCGTCTCCTACTGCAACGACTTCTGCATGGCATGACTCCAATGCCACTCATTGGAGGTGGGCGGATTTCAGCTTCTGCCAAACGTCAAGATTCGACTTTTGTGGAACGATTTGTCTGGAAAATGGCGAGGCCTGCCGATATAAACGAGGCCAGATGGGTCAAGTTCGGCCAGAATTCCTCAGGCCATTGTCAGCCGTTCGGCATTCTTTCTCTGTGGCCCGCGGTCGGTTGGGACTTAACCTGCACTTCTTTTTTATCTCTTTTCTGACGGAGTTCGCCATGAGTTTTCAAACGCAGAGGTCCAGGCGCAGCCATTTGTATGGCTTTACGCTGATCGAGCTGCTGGTGGTCATCGCGATCATCGCAATCCTGATTGCGCTGCTGCTCCCCGCCGTGCAGCAGGCGCGCGAAGCCGCTCGGCGTTCGCAGTGCAAAAACAACCTGAAGCAGGTCGGGCTGGCGCTCCACAATTACCACGACACGCACAACGTCTTTCCCCCTTACAAGACGTGGAACAACGGTCAGGATTGCGCGGGCGGTCCGGACGGCTGGACCAACCAGGGGGGATATAGCTGGCGCGTCATGATCCTGCCGTTCGTCGACCAGGCAGCAGCGTATAACAAGATTGACTTCATCAATCACCATTCGCAGGCGACTTGTCCGGGATCGACGAATTCGTGGGGGACGTTCAACAACAACGTGATCCCGGTCTACATTTGTCCGTCCGACGAAACTCCGCCCAGCAACGGGTCCTCGACCGGAGCGAACTATGCCGGTGTCGTTTCGGCAAGCGCCCAGGCGAAGTTGGGGTTTGCTACGACTTCCGGCTCGATCACAAGTCCGCGTTTGAAGGCGTTTTTCCAGATGGACAACGTGGGCGCCACCCGCGTTTCGATGACCGATATCAAGGACGGGACGAGCAACACGATCGCCATCGCGGAAGTTTACCGTGGTCGAGTCACCGCAGTCAGGGGCGGCGGCTCTTACGGCCTCCAGCAGGGACGGTGCAGCCGTTGGATGGTCGAAGGAAGCTGCGGCGTCACGGGAACTCTCGGCCGCGGCGGCACGCTCGGTTCGATGTCCGGCGGGTTTGAAGCCAGCGGCGGGAATCCCGGCGGACTCCTGCAACTCGGTGCGACTGCCGGACAGACCGGCGATGGCGGTCCGAACGACAACCGGGCCGATCAGGTAAGCTGGAATGGCGAGAACGACGAAGGCGTGCACGATGGCTTCCGTCCGGCGTCCAGCACTCACACCGGCGGCGTTCATATCCTGATGGCCGACGGCTCCGTCAAGTTCGCCTCGAACAACGTCGACTCGAACATCTGGAACGCCGCGCACTCGCGAGCCGGCGGCGAGGTCCAGGGCGAGTTCTAATTGACGGTTGACGTCTGATGAAGTTCAGCCGTATTCCAGGCACGCTCTGCTCGCGCAGAGCGTGCCTTTTGCCTTTGCAGGTCGCGAACGATGACTCGGATGACAATCATCGTTGCTGGCCTGATGGCCATGCTTCTGTTCGGCGTCTGGTGGGGCTATTCGCTGAGTCGCCAGAATCGGAGCGGCGTTCTCTCTGCGAGCGCGCCCGAGCTTTCGAGCTACTCATCCGACGAGTTTGTCGGATCAGCCGCTTGCCTGCAGTGCCACCGTGAAGTTGCCGCGGCCTACGAAACCAGCGGGCACGCTCACACCTTTCATCTGACCGCTGAACTCGACCTTGCCCGGCAACTGGCGGGCGTCGAGTTCGCAGATCCTCGACGTCGCCGGAACCTGCGGTATCACTTTGATCGCGAGGGACTTGCGGTTTCCCTTCCGGCCGTCTTCGGCGAGGAGCAGTTCCCGCTGACGTATGCCCTCGGGTCCGGAACGCACGCGGTTTCGTTCCTGACGCTGCTGCCTCATCGGGAGGGGGGCACCGTCGGCCTCGAACATCGGGCCACCCACTACAACCAGCTCCACGGGTTGGGACTGACCGTCGGTCATCCGGATCGCTCGGAGCCCGTCGAAGAGGTCGAGCACTTCGGCCGCGTTCTCGATGGGAAGAAGCTGACGGATTGTCTCGGCTGTCACACGACCCGATTCGCGATCGAAGATCACCAGTTGACCGGCCTGATTCCGCACGTTGGCTGCGAAAGGTGCCATGGTCCCGGAAGGGATCACATCGCAGCGAAGCGCGCCGGCCTGGAAGGCCCCGATATCAGTTCGGCCCATCGCTGGCCAACCGCCCTGGACGAACTTCGCGCGTGCGGCGAGTGCCATCGACTTCCCGAGTCGTTGAAACCCTCGGAACTGGTCCGGAGCTCTCGAATCCTGCCTCGATTTCAACCGGCAGGGCTGATGCAAAGCCGTTGCTTCCTGGAATCCGAGGGAGCGCTTCGATGCACGACCTGCCACGATCCGCATGCAAAGGTTTCCAGCGACGCCGCTTACTACGAATCCATCTGCCTGAACTGTCACCGTTCGCAGTCCGCCCCCGACTGCCCCCAGAGCCGTTCCGACTGCATCAATTGCCACATGCCGAAAGTCGCATTCGAGGGCGTGGCTGCCTTTCACGACCACTGGATTCGCGTTCGGAACGACGAAGACCCGGCACCGGTTCCCTCAGAGCCCTCTCCCGCTCTGCCGTGATCCGGAATGCTGCTGCCGATCTCCGAGGGAGTTCCCGGCAGCTCCCGGCGCTGCGTGAATCCGGAAAATCGTTCTCGGATTCCGACGACGAAACTCGCTACTCCCGCAAGCCCGTCCGGTCGCTTCTCCGGCAGGTCAGCGGGGAGCCGAGTCTCCGCCGGGCGCTTGAGGTTGCCTCGGTTCGACCTTCTTGCGCGACTCCTGCACCAGCCTTTCGACAGTCCGATAGTGCTTCCGGGACTCCTCCCGGTCGCCTGCCAGCGCGGCGGCACGCGCCAGGGCGCCCAGATAGCGCACCGTGCTCCGATGTGCGTTGAAGATCTCTTTGAGCCGCTCGTAAGCGGCTTGCGGCTGGCGCTCGTATAAGAGCATGTCGGCTTCCAGAATGCGGCAATCGACATCCTCCGGCTGAATCTGCTGGGCCTTCGCAATGAAACTTCTGGCGTCTGCGAATCGACCCTGATCGCGCGCAATCGTGGCCAGGATCCGGAGCGCAGAGACCTCGCGAGGGTTCGCATTGAGGCACCATTTCGCCTGAACCTCGGCAGTCTCCAGGTCGCCGATCCTGTTGGACGCGTACGCCAGATTCAACCTTGCATCGTAAGAGCCGGGATCGATGGCGATCGCCGCCTGCAGAGGCTCAATCATCGCGGCATAGTCGTGCAGTTCGTCGTGAATTTCTGCAATCAGCAGAAACGTCTGGGCGCGATTGGGGGCCAGCCGCGCAGCCGCCAGCGCATGGGGAAGCGCAGACTCCGGGATCCTGTCGCGAAAATACAGTTCCGCCAGCGATAGCTGCGCCCCCAGGTTCTCCGGCTGCGCGGCAACCACCTCCCTCAGGGCCTGCTCGGCAGCGGCGGTCCGCCCGGCGACGATCTGGATGATCGCAACCTGCTGCATGGCCGCAATCCGTTGCGGGTCGGACTTCGGTATCCGAGCGAGAATCTCCAGGGCCTCGTCCGGCTTGGACTCCCGCAGCAACGATGCCAGTCTGAGCCGTGCGTCCGACGATTCGGGGGCGGTCCGCAGATGGGCCCGCAGTGCGGTCGTGGCGGCCGCGCGATCTCCGCGCTCCAGTGCAGAGGATGCCTCGGACAGATAGTCGGGTGCAGCCGTTCCGCAACCGGCGACCAGCAGCGCGCCGATCGCCGCGAGGGCCATCGCAAACGTCGGTCGTCGGCCGCCAGCGACGTCCCGGCCACGCCTCGCAGTTCCGTCAGTTTGCAAGGCCGCGTCCCTCGATCAGGTTGTGCGTCTGGCCGGCACGCAGCGATTTCCAGGATTCTCGGGCTCCCGACGGCCACCGGATCGACACGACATCCGCCTGCATGGCATCGCTGAGACCGACAGGAATTCGTCGGTCATCAGTCGCAAGATACCCCTGACTTCCCTGGCACGACCGCACGATCGTGCGGTCGCCGATGCGCACTTCGACTCGCGCGCCGATCGCATCGCGATTGCTGGCCGTCCCCACGAGCCTCAGAGTCAAAGACCGGCCGGCAGCCTCGTCAAGATTCTGCAGCAAAGCCGCGGGACCGTTGAGATGCAGCACGGCAATATCCAGTCTGCCGTCGCGATTGAAGTCGGCCAGTCCCGATGAACGCCCCACGATCGCCCGTTGAAAATAGGGACCGGCCTCGGCGGAAACTTCCTGGAACCGGGCTCCCCGCTGATTCCAAAAGACCTGCGGCAGTTGTGCAAACGGCTCGCGCCGGTCGAGCTCGGGGGGATACGACTGCACGTGCCCGTTCGCGACGAACAGGTCGAGCCAGCCGTCGTTGTTGGCGTCCACCAGCGATGTTCCGAAGCCCAGCCGCTGCCGACTGGGGGCGGCCAGTCCAAACTCGGCGGTCACGTCCGTAAAGGCGACCCGATCGTTTCTGTAGAGGGTGTTGGTCTCATTGAAGTAGTTGGTCACGAACAGATCGGTCATTCCGTCGCCGTCGACGTCTCCGGCTGCCACTCCCATCCCAGCCTCAGCCACGCCAAGTCCGTTCACGGCCACCCCCATCAACAGGGCATCGTCGGTGAATGTTCCATCCCCCGCGTTGATCCAGAGCTGATTGTTCACGGTGTCGTTGGCGACGTAGAAATCCTGATCGCCGTCTTCGTCGAAATCGCAGACGACAACTCCCAGGCCGGCGCGCGGGGATTCCGCCAACAGCCCCGAGGCCGCGCTGACGTCGTCGAACGTGCCGTCGCCGTTGTTGCGAAGCAGCAGATCGTATTCATGCTTCTGGTAGCGCGGGTGACACCCGCCGGGATAGCGTCGTCCGAGTTCGACGTGGCTGCACAGCGGATAGTCGGCGCGGTCCAACTGCAGGTAGTTGGTCACGTAGAGATCCAGATCGCCGTCCCCCTCAATATCCGCCCACGTACAACTGGCCCCAAACCGCCCGTCATTCAACGCCGGCTGACCGACGACTTCCGTCCAGGTGCCATCCCCGTTATTCCGGTAGAGGCTGTTCGGACCGAAGCTCGTGACGTACAGATCCGGAAACCCGTCGCTGTCAAAGTCGCCGACGGCCGCCCCCATGGAGTACTCGAAATTCCGAAGTCCGCAGACTTCCGTGACATTCTCGAACGTCCCGTGCCGGTTTCGAAACAACTGGTCGCTGCGAGCGAGATTGCTCTCCTTCCGGGGAGGCCATGCGGCGCCCTGGCACAAGTACACGTCGGGCCAGTCGTCGCCGTCGTAGTCGAGCCAGCCCAGCCCAGAGCCCATGAACAGGTGTAGATGCCGCTCGGGAGTCAGCGGTGCATAGTGCGTGAAGCGAAGTCCCGTCTCCTGGGAGACGTCCGAAAATCGAATTCCCCCGTCCTGTCCCGCCAATTCCTGCGGCAGAACGGCCAGGCACCCGATGAGGAGCAGGAGCCCCGCTTTGCCGCAGGCTCTGTCTCGACACGCGACGTGATTCCATCTCAACATTCTCTCCGCCGCTCAAGAGGCCTCTGTGATTCGCTGCACGGACTGAGCTCCAGATTCAGGTCTCGTCGGTCGCCCGGCCGTGAGATCCCCCTGGTCGCCCTTTTTGCAATGACATTATCCATCCCCGGAAACGCTGCATCATTCACTCGGCGGAACCTGAGAACCTGGTTTCGATGATCCTGTCGTGGCCTTCGATGACCGTGATCTTCCGACCCGCCGCGATGTTCCGGATTTCTTGCCGCTCGCCGCTCGGCCAGTCAATGCGGATCGCGCCCGCCACGGAATCGGCTCCCAGGCCCAGCGTCGTGACTCCACCATGCGACGACAGGTAGCCGGCGTTGCGACACAACAAGCGCACGAGCGTCCCGGATGCGCTTTCGACTTCGACAATCGCCCCTTCGGCCGACCGTGGCGAGGACGTCCCCACAAGCTCCAGTTGAATCCTGTGACCCGGTTCGGCCGACGCGTTCAACAGCAGTGCGGCTGGCGAGTCGATCAGGCTGACCACCAGATCGTCCAGACCGTCTCGATTCAGGTCGACGCGGCAAGCTCCGCGCGCATTCCAGTGCTGCTCAAACCAGAGGCCGGCGCCACGCGATTCCTGGAAGTCTTTCTCGCCTCCGCGCAATAACGTCGGCAACTGAGCCCAGTCCTCGCCCGGCATCTGAGTCACGTGGCCGTTGGCGACGAACAGGTCCGTCAATCTGTCACAGTCGGCATCAAAGGCGATCGCCGACCAGCCCACGGACGGACGACTGGTGCGATCCACGAGCGTCCCCTGAGTGCTGTCGACGAACATCAGCTCTTCTTCCTGGCGGAAGAGGGCGTTCGATTCGTTGGAGAAGTTCGTCGTGAACAGGTCCAGGCGCCCGTTGCGATCGAAGTCCGCACACGCGACCCCCATCGACCCCATCGTTTCTCCCTGCCCGTTGAACGCCACCCCGCTGGCAAGGGCGATCTCCTCGTAAACCCAGTCGGCGGTCCGTCGGAACAGCAGATTGCGGTCGCCATCGTTGGCGACAAAGATCTCGGGCGTCCCATCGCGGTCCAGGTCCGCGGCGACCACTCCCAGCCCGTACTCCCGGTAATTTCCAATCCCGGAAGACTCCGATCGGTCTGCAAAACTGCCATCGCCGCTGTTTTCGAGCATCACGTCCTCAACCGGCCGGTACGAATGAGGATTGCAGTGAATCCTCACGCCCTTCGACTCGCAGAACGGCGTCGGCAAGTCTCTCGAACTGTCGGCGTAGCAGGTGATATACAGATCCAGATCGCCGTCCACGTCAAGATCTGACCAGCAGGCCGTGGCGCACCAGCGTTCGCCGGTCAGTAGTCGCAAGATCTCGGACTCCGCGAATGTTCCGTCACCATGATTCAGAAACAATCCGCTCTGCTGATAACCGGTCAGCAGTACGTCGTCGAATCCGTCGTTGTTCACATCCGCCACGGCGCAGCCATGCCCGTATCCGGTCCACGTGAGGCCGCTGGCCGGAGTCACGGGTTCGAACCGCTCCGAGTTCCAGTTGCGAAACAGATGGATGCGAGAAGTCCGATTGGACGGCCAGCGGACCGGATCGCCGCCGTCGAGGAAAATCAGATCGGGTTGATCGTCCTTGTCAAAGTCGATCGCGCCGACCCCTCCACCGAGCGTCTCTGCAAGGTGGAACTGATCATCCGGGCCGTTGTCGTAGACGAACGCAACGCCGGAATCCTCAAGCGGGCTGAACCGCAATCCGGCGGCAAAGCCCTCCGCCGCGGCTTCAGCGGCGAACTTCGGCAGCGGTTCGGGGCGCACGCCCAGTCTGGCAAACAGCTTCCGATCCGCAGTCCAGACGGACGTGCGATCAATCATCTCGCTCAGAACGAAGCCCGCCGCGACGAGGACGATCATCCAGACGGGCTGCCAGCGACGAGCTCGCATCGGCGCCCCTTACTGGCGAACCGCCTGGAAAATCAGCCGCGCCGCCTCGTCCGCGCCGACGCTCCGGCACGACTCCGCCAGCTCCCCGAGGGCAACGGCATCGTCGCTCACCCCAGGCTGCATTGATCGCTGCACGATCCGAACCACGATTTCGAGTTCCTTGACGTGCCGCTGGAGTTGTTCCGTCCGATGCTGTCGTCGCAATACGTCACAGTAACGCGACCGGTAGGACTTATTCAACGGCTGGCAGTGCACGGCTCTCGCCAGAGCCTCCTCCGCGGCCGGAACGTCCCGTTGCTCCAGGGCGACGAGCCCCCGGGCGAACCAGTATTCGCCACGCATCTCGGTCGGCTCCGTCGTCGGAAGCAGCTCTGCCGCCGCCGACGCGTCCTGCGTCGTCGCGTCAACGACGGCCAGCAGGAGACCGGCCCGGGGATGCTGACTGTACGGCTTGAGCAGCTCCACGCATTCACGGTATCGCCCCATCGCCAGCAGGCATCGCCCCAGCCCCAGCCGCGATCCGACATCCGTTGCATCCGCTTCAACCGCCGCTCGCAGCCACGTCTCCGAGGGTTCGACGCCGCGGCTGTCAATCGACCATAAACCGAGCGACATGATCACCAGGTCGGCGGTGGGAGCCCCATGCTGCCCCCACTGCGTCAGCCGCCTCTGCATTTCCTCGGCATCCAGCCGCAGTCCGCTGAGTGCCACGTACTGACGCTGAATCGCTCCATTCTTGGGAAATCGATCGACACCTTCGGCGAAATACCCGTCCGCCAGGCGAAACAAGTTGCAGGACAGGGCCATCCGCCCCAGCTCAGCCAGCGTCCGCTCCTGGGACTTGCCGCTCGCGTAGTCCGCCAGAGCGAGTGTCAGTGGAATCTCCGGTCGCTGCTGGGCGTGCGACAACTGCAGGAGCACCTCCCGCGCCCGCACGGAATCAGCCTTCCGCCCCAGCGCCGATCGCGCCAGACCTTCCGCGGCCTCCAGCCTACCCTCGTTCCAGGCCGCAGTCGCCTGCTGCTCCAGGTCGCCGACGCTCGGACGCTGCATACGATGTGCTGCGAAGCCGATTCCTAGACAGACCGCAGAAAGCAGGAGCAGCTTCATGATGTCACATTCAGGCGGCAATTGAGTTCACGCGAGGAGCTGCAGTAACATCGTGCATCATCCGGAGCGGCGATCCATTTCATGCATCAGTCCGCATGCAGAACGATGCCGGCGGTTGATGAACCGGGAAATCGGTGCTGTGGCCAACCGACGGAAAAGCGGAATCCTCAAGACATCCGGGGAGATCTATCGGCAACTCGCTCGAATCTACGTCCGCCTAGGCCCAGTGTCCAGGATTCCGGAGCAGGACTCAACTCCGGACTGTCCGGCTTGTGGAGCGAATCTTTGCCAGGAAATGTCAGAATGCTGTCGCCCAGTCGGCGAACGGAACGCCCTCCTTGCAAACCGCGCAGGGCCGATCGGCGCGGCTTGCAGTCCCCCGCGGAAAACCGGAGACTGCCAATGTGAACTACGTCCCTGTCGGGGAGACCCTGCGGTCCGTGCCGACAGACGCTTCTCGCATCCTTTGTGAATTCCTGCGTTCGTCGTATTCGGCAGAGTGTCTGGAGCCCGTTTGCATGCCTCTGCCACGAACATCGAATGGCGTGAGACTGGTATTCGCGGGCGTCGTGATCGTTCTTTGCTGGGGCATGCAGGCGTGGTTGATCGGGCAGAGAAGCGACCGAAGTTCGTTCGACCCCGCATTACGAACTGCCGACGCCGTCGCTCCGGTCGCAGAACGCTGCGCCGCCTGCCATCCGGGCGTTTGCCAGGAGATGGCCGCATCGCCCCATAGCCGCACTCTGAGCGACGGCCACGATCCCCAGATCCTGTCACGTTTCGCAGGGCGTAGCTATCAGTCCGCCCCAGGCGGGCCGACGGTCTCCTTTGAAGACCGGAACCAGCAGCTCTGGATGAAGTCCGACGCCTCGCCCGAGGCCATTCGAGTTGACTGGATGTTCGGCTCGGGTCGGCATGCGATGACTCCGGTCAGCCTGATGGTGAACTCGGACGGTGCGACGGAGCTGATCGAAGGAAGCGTTTCCTGGTTTCCGCCGGGCGAGCTGGGAGTCACTCCCGGCGCGAATCTGACGGACGCTTCGGGAATCGCGCCTCTAGGCGCTCCGCACGATCACGCTACGACTCTGGAGTGCTTTGGTTGTCACGTCACCCACTTGCCTGTCGAGCGGGGACGAATTCGCACCGACGCGCTGTTTCGAGGAGTCTCGTGCGAGCGCTGCCATGCAGGCGGAGAACAGCATGCCCGGGCCATGGAGCAGGGCGGGCCTCTCTCCCTGCAGTCCTGGTCCGATCTGACGCCGCTCGAATCGGTGAATCGCTGCGGCGAATGCCATCGCCGGGCTGACCAGTTGACCCCCGAGGAACTGTCGCCGGAGAGAACCGTCCTCGTCCGGTTTGCATCGGTCGGACTGGCGATGAGTCGCTGTTTTCTGGAACAAGGCCAGCTCGACGGGGGGGAGAAATCCGCCCGGCTGGACTGCCTGACATGTCACGATCCGCATCGCCCCGCAGAAAAGTCCTTTCAGCCGTACGTCCAGACGTGCCTGCAATGTCATGGACCGCAGAAGTCGCAAGCCCGCGAATGCACCTCCCCGCAGTCGGCATCGAATTGTCTAAGCTGCCATATGCCGTCCGTCAATGTCGCGGACAAACTGGTGCTGACCGATCACTGGATCCGCGTCCGCAAGGACTCCGACCCGCCGGCTGCCGCAGAGAGCAACTAAAGTTCCAGGTGAGTCGTGGCAGGGGGGGCGCCGCAGGACCTTCAGTGTCCTCCATTTCTTCGCCGCGGCAGAGACGATGAGTCTCGCCGCAACGACTCGCACTCACGGTCGTTGGCTGGTAGTGTAGCACTTCCTGCTGGACGCTCTTTCCCCGTACCCCGCTGGAGGTCCCTGATGCTCCGCTGTCTGCTCCTGGGACTGGTGCTGTTCCCTGCCTCCCTTCAAGCCGCCGATCCTCCCGCTCGCGGCTACACGATCCCCCTGATCGACCTCGCTCCGCAGACGTTCCGTCAGGTCATCGTCGACCGCGAACCAGGCCAGTACCTCGGCCACCCCACCACCGTCCTCCTCGAAGACGGAAAAACAATCCTCTGCGTCTATCCCAAGGGGCATGGAAAGGGTGCAATCCAGTACAAACGCAGCCCCGACGGCGGTCTCACCTGGAGCGATCGACTCCCCACGCCCTCCAACTGGTCCACCAGCCTCGAAACCCCCACAATCCATCGCGTCGTCGATGCCGCCGGGAAGAAACGGCTCATCGTCTGGTCGGGACTCTCTCCCGCCCGCCTGGCTGTCAGCGAAGACGACGGCAAGACCTGGTCCGAACTCAAACAGGCCGGCGACTGGGGCGGCATCGTCGTGATGGGCTTTGTCGAGGCCCTCAAAACTCCCGGCCGCTATCTCGCCATGTTCCACGACGACGGCCGCTTCTTCAGCCAACCCGCCAACCCGCAGAAGCCGCCGGCCTTCACGCTCTACAAGACCTTCTCCGACGACGGCGGCCTGACATGGTCGAAGCCGGAATCCGTCTATCAGTCCAGCGACGTCCATCTCTGCGAGCCCGGCTGCATCCGCTCGCCCGACGGCAAGCAGCTTGCCGTGCTGCTGCGGGAAAACTCACGTCGCAAAAATTCCCACATCATTTTTTCCGACGACGAAGGAACCACCTGGACCGCCCCCCACGAAGTCCCCGGTTCCCTCACCGGCGATCGACACACCGGCAAGTACGCTCCCGACGGCCGCATCTTTATCAGCTTCCGTGACACCACGCTCGAATCGAAAACCAAAGGGGACTGGGTCGCCTGGGTCGGCAAGTATGAAGACTTGGTTTCCGGCGCCGAAGGCCAGTATCGCGTCCGCCTGATGGACAACCACAAGGGAGCCGACTGCGCCTATCCCGGCGTCGAAGTCCTCCCCGACGGGACTATCGTCACCACCACCTACGGGCACTGGGAGCCGAACGCCGATCCCTACGTCGTCAGCATTCGCCTCAAGCTCGCCGAACTCGACGCCGCCGCAGCGATCCAGGCCATCCAGCTCCCCGCACCCCGACTGCCGCGCGACAACCTGCTCGTCTACCGCGGCCCGGACAACCTGCAGATTCCGGTTAAGAATGTCGACGACTGGCAGAAGCGCCGAACAGAAATCCTCGCAGGCATGCAGGCGGTCATGGGCAAGTTGCCTGGCGACGAGAAGCGTTCGCCGCTCGACGTCAAAGTCGAAGAAGAGTTCGACGGGGGCAGCTACATCCGCCAGCTCATCACCTATCAGTCCGAGCCCGGTGGCCGCGTCCCCGCTTACCTGCTGATCCCCAAAGCCGTCCGCGACGGCAAAGTCCCCCCCGCTCCCGGAATCCTGGCCTTGCACGGCACCAACAACGTCATCGGTCACGGCACGGTCGTCGGAATCAACAACACCACGAATCGACAGTTCGCCCGCGAGCTGGCCGAGCGAGGCTACGTCGTCCTCGCCCCCAGCTATCCGCTGCTCGCGAAGTATCAACCCGATCTCAAAACGCTCGGCTGGGACAGCGGCACGCTCAAGGCGGTCTGGGACAACATCCGCGGTCTCGATCTCCTGCAGTCGCTCCCCTACGTCAAACGAGACGCTCTCGGCGCGATTGGCCATTCCCTCGGAGGACACAATTCCGTCTACACGGCGGTCTTCGACGATCGCATCAAAGCCGTCGTGACGAGTTGCGGCCTGGATTCGTACCTCGACTACTACAACGGCGTCGATCGCGTCTGGCATCCCGAACAGGGGTGGTGTCAGACCCGCTACATGCTCCGTCTGACCGCCTTCCGAGGCCGCCTGCAGGACATCCCGTTCGACTTCCACGAACTGATCGGCGCCCTCGCCCCCAGGCATCTCCTGATCTTCGCGCCGCTCCACGACAGCAATTTCCAGCACGCCAGCGTCGATCGCATCGCCGACGCCGCCCGCCCGGTCTTCAACCTCTACGGAGCTGCTGACAATCTCAAAGTCGAGCACCCCGACTGCCCGCACGACTTCCCGCCCGAGATGCGCGAGGAAGCATACCGGCTCTTCGACCGCGTCCTGAAATAGCCGGAAGAAGAGGACTCACCGCGGAGGACGTGGAGAATACGTGGGAGAAGAGCGAAGTGAGTGAAAAGTGAGTCCTGAAAAACGCAAAGAGCAGGGATGGCGAGACCCGCCGGCTTTTGTCACTTTGCGCTGATCACGACTCAATACTCACTTTTCACTCTCCGGACCTTGTCCTCGTCGCGAACTCCGGATGTCCCGTCAGCCCGTCGCCAGTCTGGCCGACATGGATTCGTCCGCGTAGCTGCTGCGAACTGCATCCGCGAGGCGGCTCAGCAGCATCTGCCGACGGACCGGCTTGCGGAGGACGCTGAAGATCGCGGCGGCCGCGGCGGCCAGTTCGAGTTCATCCGGCTCGCTCGCGGTCACCAGCAGACAGGGAAACTCCAGCCGATGCTCCCGCAGTTCCTGAACCGCCTCCAAGCCATTCAGGCTCGGCATCTGCCAGTCGAAGACGGCGATATGCACCGGCTCGGCAAGTGCGATTTCGACGGCTTCCGCCCCATTTTTCGCCTCGACCAGCTCAAAAAATGGGGACAGCAGTTCGCACAGCACCGCCCGGAACGACTCATCGTCGTCGGCCACGAGCGCCCGGTACTCCATCGGCTGCGACATTCGTCTGATTCCCAGGTAAGCTGGCCGCCGGGAAGCCGGTCTTCTCGCAGCGTTCATCATCCTTTTGTATTGTGGTCGGAAACGGACCCCGCGTAAATCCAAACTGTCCGTTCGGGAGCTGACGCCATGACAATCACCACTCTGCCCGAAGGCTGCCGGATTCTGATGTTCGTAGGCGACGACTACGAAGATCTGGAATTGTGGTACCCGAAACTCCGCATGATCGAAGCGGGCGGGCATGTCGTCGTCGCCGGCCCTAAGGCCGGACAGAACTATACCGGCAAGAACGGCTATCCCTGCGTCGCCGACGCCGCCATTGCCGACATGGAGTCCGCCGATTTCCACGGCGTCCTCTGCCCGGGCGGCTGGATGCCCGACAAACTCCGCCGCGACCCCAAGGTGCTGTTCCTGATCAGGGAATTCGCCGACGCCGGCAAACTGGTCGCCGCCATCTGCCACGGCGGTTGGATGCCGATTTCCGCCAACGTCTACCGCGGCGTCAAAGTGACCGGCTCGCCGGGCATCAAAGACGATCTGGTCAACGCAGGGGCGATCTTTGAAGACGCACCCGTCGTCGTCGACCGCCACTTCGTCAGCAGCCGGAAACCCGATGATCTTCCGGATTTCTGTCGCGGCATGCTGCAGGTCCTCTGTCCGGCCGGCTGACCCCGCAGGGCCGGCTCCGCCGACCATTTTCTTATTTACGTCCACCCGATGTCGAGACGAAATCCATGCGATTGCAGATCTTTCTGGCCACGCTGATGCTGACAACCAGTTCCTTCGCGAACGCTGCGGAGCAGGTCGAAGTGGAAATCACAGGACATCGCGGCGCCTCGTACGACGCCCCCGAAAACACGCTCTCCTCCGTCCGGCTCGGCTGGGAACAGAACGCCGACTCGGTCGAGATCGACGTCTGGCTGTCGAAAGACGGCCACATCGTCCTCTCTCACGATAAGGACACGAAGAAGTGCGCCGGCGTCGACAAGCTCGTCGTCGACCAGACCCTCGCCGAACTTCGCCAGCTCGACGTCGGCCAATGGAAGAATGAAAAGTACGCCGGGGAGCGGATGCCGGTCCTCAGCGAAGTCCTGCCGACGATCCCGACCGGCAAGCGCCTGCTGATCGAGATCAAGTGCGGCCCCGAAATCGTGCCGACGCTCGTCAAGGAACTTCGGGCCGCCGGTCGCCGGCCCGCGGAAACGGCCGTCATCTGCTTCAACGCGGACGTGGTCGCTGCGATGAAGGAAGCCCGACCCGATCTGCAGGTCTACTGGCTCGTAGGGTTGAAGCAGGATAAAAAGAGCGGCGCCTGGTCGCACACCGCCGAACAACTCGTCGAGAAGGCCAAAGAACTGCACGCCGACGGCGTCGATCTGTCCGCCTGCGATGCCATTACGCCGGCCTTCGGCAAAACCATCAAAGACGCCGGTCTGAAACTGCTCGTCTGGACGGTCAACGATCCCAAAGTGGCGAAGCAGATGATCGCCGCCGGCGTCGAAGGGATCACCACCGACCGACCGGCCTGGTTGCGGGAACAGCTCGGCCTGCAATAATGCCGGTGAGCGTTGGGAGTTGAACGTCGAGACGAGGCGGCGGTTGATGCAGACGTTGGCGGAGCAGGCAGTCGCAGCCCGCACTGGGGCGATTGTGTTCGATGTCTCCGATCGGACGCAGATCGAACTGCGTGGCGTGGATCGGGTCAAGTTCCTGCACAATTTCTGCACGCAGGACATCAAGGCCCTGCCGGTCGGGCAGGGATGCGAGGCCTTCGTCTGCAACGCAATGGGCCGTGTGCTGGGATACATCGCCGTTTTCGCGGCTGAAGACGGCCTCTGGATCGAGACTGTGCCAGGCGTCGAAGCGGCCCTGCTGGCGCATTTCGACAAGTACCTGATCCGCGAAGACGTGGAACTGCACGGCCGCGCAGATGAGCTGGGCGAACTATGGCTGGCCGGTCCGCAGGTCCCCGACCATCTGTCGGCTCTGTTCCCCGGATTCGCCGGAGATGATGCCCCTCTCCTGAGTCAGCAAACCTTCGTGTGGGGCGGTCAGCCAATGCGCCTGCGCCGGATTGACTGGCTCGGCTCCGCCGGCTGGCTGATAAGTGGCTCGCAAGAGGCGATCAAGCGGCTGCAAACCGCCCTCGTCGAGCGCGGCGTGATCGCGGGCGCCGCGGAAGTCCTCGAATCGTTGCGGATCGAAGCCGGTTTCCCGACGTACGGCCAGGATCTGACCGCCGACAACCTCTCGCAGGAGGCCGCCCGGACCGAACGGAGCATCTCGTTCAAAAAGGGCTGCTATCTGGGCCAGGAACCAGTCGCCCGGCTGGATGCCCTGGGACATACGAACAAAGAACTTCGGCGACTGCGCTGGGAAGGGACCGCCGTGCCGGCGCCCGGGACGCCGATCATGGACCCCGATTCCGACCAGCCCGCTGGCCTGATCACCTCAGCGGCCCCCGTCCACGACGCCCAGCCCCCCGCCATCGCCGCCATCGCGATGGTCAAAACGAAATGGAATTCTCCGGGCACGCCCGTGAAGTTCGCGACCGACCCGCCGACCATCGCCCTCGTCTTGCCCGCCGCGGTCTGATCGATTCTTCAGTTCGTCCGCAGACGTGAGCCCGCCCCGACTCATCTCCGCGGGAGATCATCCGCTGATGCTTCGCCCGAGTCGCCCCCCAGCGACAGCCCCCCAGACCTTGCCCGGCCTGTTGGAGTGATCTCCTTATCCCTTGATCACATCCACATTGGAACTCGGGTCGCGTTCTGGCGAGGGCGCGATGGCTTGCGGCCGGTTCAGCGGCTGCGAACCAGCCCCAGGACCGCCCACGCGCTGCCCGCGCCGGTGATCGGGATCAGACTGTCGGCGCCGTCGTCTCCGGGTTTGGTCGGACGGGATGTCATGGCCCAGGAACCGTTCGCACGCTGGGACTTGATCAAGGATGCGCGGCCCCGCTCGATCGAGAGATCGTCTGATCCCAGTCCTGCCTGAGCGAGGGCATACAGCGCCTGGCCGGTGGCCCACGCATCGCTGGGCATGCTGTCGGCCTGCCTCCATCCGCCATCGGCCTGCTGCCGCTCCTTGATCAGCCGGACGAGCGGCTCCCACTCGGCCGCCGGCCGGCGGAGTCGCGCCCCGAGGATGACGCGGACGGCCAGCGATTGAGGATCGTTGTCGGATGGAGTTTCCGCCAGCCAGCGCAGACCCTTGTCCCGAGCGGCGATGACAGTCTGATCTTCGGCCGCCGACGCAGACGAAAGGGCCAGCGTCGCGAGGGCGGTCATGCTCTCATCGGAGTTCCCGAAAATCGGCGGGCGGGTGTTGGGCCAGGAAAACCACTGCCCGTTTTCACCCTGATCGCGGACGATGGTCTGCAGCATCAATCGCTGTCCTTGCCGGGACACGTGCGCGGGATTCGGATCGGCGGCGAGTCCGAGAGCGAACCAGACCGCCTTGGCATTGAGCGCCTTGGGTATCCCGTCGGGGCGCGGAACGCCGGTTCGCCCGTCGCCGGACTCGGCCACCCACCGGGTGAGTTCAGCCAGAGCGGGTTCATCGACCTTGGAACCGCTCTGGCGGGCTTCCTGCATCGCCCAGATCACCAGCGCCGCGTGATGGCATGAAACGCAGTTGTGCTTGGCCTTCCACGCCGCCGCATCCTGGACCAGAAAGTTGAGGCCGCGCGAGATTGCGGCGTCGACTTCACGGGCGTGTACGGCGGGCTCCTCGGCGGAGGCCGTGGTTGACAGCATTCCCAGGACGATTCCAACGATCCAGCGCATGTCGGGCTCTCCAAGGGCCAGCAGCTCGACTGCTGAAGTCGCACTGGCGAACACTCGAACTCGGTCGCCAGTCGCCTGCTGGATGCTATTCCGCCGCAGGATCAGCGTCACGGAAAATCTTCGGGACCGGCAGATGACTTGAACTGGCGCGAGCGGGTTCGCGGTCGCAACATGGGGAACTGCCTGTAATCCCGGCCCCGGTCAGCGGCGAGATTCGATCTGGCCGGGGCTTTCTTGTTCGCCCGCCTGCAGTTGCGGTTGTTTGGCTGCGAGGCTTTGCGTTTGACGGGCTTCCGCAGTCACTCGACATTCAGGCTGGCCGATGCGTCTGCTGCTATCCTGGGAGGTCGCTACCGGCACCGGATATTTCCGGGGTGAATGTCGTTGAGAAATACGCCAAACCGCTGAAGAGCGTAGAAGACCAGCCTCACCGTTCGGTAGTCGTCATCGAATCTGTCCCGCAAATCCTCTTCCCATGCCAGCCATCCTTCGGCATCCAGGTGAATTGGCTCGTCCAGACCGGCCGTGGCGAAGTCGAGCACGAATGGAGCGGAGACGATTGTCATTTCGACCACGAGAAGCGTATTTTCGTGGTCCGTGATTGTGGGCACGTTGAATCCGGCGACCTTCTGGACGGCACGTTCCATCAGTCTCAGGTAGACGTCGCGTTCCCGGCGATAGTGGGCAGCATACCTGAACACCTTGATGGCGGTCGCCCGGTCGGTCCCGAGAACGATCCCTTCCTGTCCGCTGCCAAGTCGATCCGAGATTGTCAGGCGTCGCTGCCGGATGTAGAGTTCGGCTCGTTCTTCCGGAGTAAGTGAAGGGGAAGTCATGGAAGCCGCGGTTCCTGCGTTCGAAGCCTATTCCGCCGAAGTCCGGTTGGAGCTGCAGGCAGGCGGCAAAGTCTTCGCATTGGCGAGTGTCGGGCCGGATGAGATCGTGGCGCAAAACGACTTCGACCTTGAGCGGTCGCTGGACTGCTGCAACGCGAAGATCGTCATGAGCGTGGACGGCAAGCGGTTCTCCTGGGACGTCCGCCTTCCGAACGGCGTGAATCCGCTCCATCCCGTGATCGAGATGGAACGCCTCGGAAGTATGCAGCGAATCTGACCGAGGACGCAATCGCCGGGCGGAAACGAAAGAAGGCCGCGGATCTCTCTAGTTCGACGAGAAGATTGCGGCACACGTGGTGTGCGCATGGCTCGGGCAACAGCGCAGCCGTTGCTCACCGGCATTCTCTGCAGGTGACCGACAAGCACTTCGCAACGGCCGCGAAAGCGACTCCGTCAGCGACGGAAATACGCCGCCATCAGCAATAGTCGATGCTGGAAGCCCTTGTCTTGCAAGGGTTTCTGGCGAAACAATGAGCGTGCTGGGACTCGAACCCAGGACCTACGGATTAAAAGTCCGTTGCTCTACCGGCTGAGCTACACGCTCCCTCTCTCAGGGACCGCAGACGATACCCGGAGGTTCGCCGCGCTGCAACATTCCCCGGACTTCAAAACTCACTTCTCCACCCGATCGACCGCCGCTCTTGCCGATTGCTCCTGCAGCGCGGAAACACGCGCCGCCGTCCAGCGTTCCTGTCGCAGAATCTGGCCGCTCCCCGGATCAGTCACCGTGAATTCGAGCTGGGCCGTCCCGAACGGCAGTTCCGGGGCCAGCCATAGATCGCTCCGATAACGCAGCGGCGAGGCTCCCTCGCTCGCGGCGAACTCCAGTTGCGCTGCCGCTCGCTGGCACCGGAATGCATCCCGGCGGACTTTCGTATGGACATAGCGAAACGTGCCCCCGTGGTACTGCTTCAACAGCGGCAGGCCGCGCACCAGCGCCAGATCAGCCATTTGCGCGGAAAGTTCCACTTGGTCGTCCAGCCAGACCAGACATTTCCCAGGCGTTTCGCCCGCTTCGAAGCGCGCCCGGTCAATTGCGAACCGCTGGACCCGGTCGGGTTGCCCGGGGGTCGCGAATCGCGATTCGATCTCCGTGCAGAGCCTGCCGCGGACTTCGCGGTTGCTCAGAGCGGAGAGTCTCCATCGCCTGACTTCACCCAGGGCGCCCGGAGACGTGAATTCCACAAACTGCACGCCATCCGCGGCGTCCGGAACCCGATCGAACCAGGTCCATAGCGTGCGGGGCAGGGGAGGGGGCGGTTCCGAGTAGTCGATCCAGCCCAGCCGCTCCATCTGGCGGAAGAGCCACGGCTGCTGCCACGGCTGCCCGAGCGGCTCCCACGCCGAAAAGACCGACACAGCCATCAACGGCAACGCCAGCCACCGGCCGCCGGGCAATCGCCACAGCGCGTCAAATCCCGCCGGCAGCGCCAGCAGCCAGAACGGAACCAGCCAGAGCATCCATCGCAGGGCGCAGCTCACGCCGCCATAATTGTAGTTCCCCGTCCGAGTCAGGTAGAAGCCGAGCACGATCACCGTCAGCCCGGTCCCGCTCAGGGCCAGCGTCCGCAGGAGACCCGCACCCGGGGCCCGCGGACGGAACCAGCTCACCACGACCAGCAGCCAGACCGGCGTCAGCGACCAGAGGCCGTGATGTCCGATGAGACAGTGCATCAGATAGACCGGCGGCGAATCGAGGTTCCGATCGACCCCCTGCGGGTGCATCCAATAGCTCGGCTCGCCGTCGATGACAAAGAGATACTGTTCCGAACCATACCCGGCATACGCCGGTTTCCAGTGGCCGGTCGCCAGCCAGTTCGTCCCCAGAAACGCTGCACACATCACCGCGGCCCCAGGCACAAAACCCTCCATCGCGGCCGCCGGCCAGCGCCAGAGGCACAGCCCCAGGAGCAACGCCGCCAGTGCCGCGGCCGGCAGCTCGTTGCAGACCGTCCACCCCGCCGCCAGCCCGCACACCAGCAGCCACAGCATCCGTCGGAGTCCAGTGACTTCGCTGGCTTTCATCAGCGACCAGAGAGCCACCACGACGCTCGCCGCCGCCACCGTATGGTTGTTGAGCGTCGAAAGAAACGGAGTCAGCAGCGTCCCGAAGCACGCCATTCCAAACGTCGCCACTCGGGCCAGCGAACTGGCCGCCAACCGTTCCAGCAGACCGGCCAGGCAGATCAGACTCAGACAGAACGGCAACCAGTTGAGCACGATCAGCGTCGCTGCCGCGACCGGCTGAGTCGAGGTCGTCAGGTTCCAGCCGGTGATCCGCTCGACACACCACGTCACCCCCGCCGCAACCGTCGCCAGCAGCGGAGGCTTGGTCGAATAGAAGTGCCCGTCGACGTGAATCAGATCGATCGTATTCCAGCCCGGTCGCTGCCGGATTTCGTCGATGCGATACGTCCCCTGCTCGAGCAGCGCCGCAATCGTGCACCAGCGGGAACGATCGTTGGCGCTCTGCAACGGTTGCGATCGAACGATCACCGCCAGATGGACGCAGGCCGCAATGAGTCCGATCCACAGATAGACCGACCGCCGCCAGACCAGATCGGCGTCGCGGGTTCCAGACTCGGCGGGCGGGAGAGAACTCATACGGGCGTCTGATCCAGTGTCAACGAGTCAGCTCATCAGGTCGCGCAGCCGGAAATGGTGCGGCCCCAGCTTGCCGCCATAATTGCCCGCGGTGATCAGCGTCAGATCGGGACACGCCGCCGCCGCATGCAGACCGGCCCGCATGGAGGCCGCAACCGCCTCCGCCGTCAAACCGTCGACGACGATCTCATACATTGCCCCGGTCCCGGCCGGCAGCGACGTCGGCGTCACTGGCGCCAGCGAGGGGCAGTATGCGTCGTTCGTGCTGGCCTTGAGAGTCTTGTACCGCGAGCCCACCTTGCTGCCGCTCCGGACGATCCCGCCGGGAAACGGAAGAATCACATCCGCAACGCTGCGAGCCGCCGCAGCCGCCAACTTGGTGGCCTGCAGCGCGGCGGCCTGCGTTCGACCGGCGATCAGCAGGTTCCCTCCGGCAACTCCTTTGACCGTCCCGAAGCGATCCTCGCACACGAACTCCCCGTCCATCACCGGGATCCGCCAGAACCGCCGGCCGCCGATCACTTTCGACGCCTGAAACCCGTCCCCGAAAAACCGGATCTGCCCGCCGACCGAAACCTGCTTGTCGGCGGGAGCCTCCAGCAGCCCCGCGTAACAGGCGGTCGTCGGGCATGTCAGCAGGCACTGCCCGACGCGATTGACCAGCGCCGCCGCCAGCCGGTCTCGACTGAAGGCGAACGCCAGGATGCTCACACCAGGCCGACCGTCCCAGGTCTCTTCACCGCTCAGCCGACGCTCAATCGCGGTCTCCAGATCGCAGGCAATCACGCTGGTGGCATAGCCGCAAAAGACGTTCGCCGCCGTCTCGACCCACTCTTCGTCAATCGCCGTCACGATCAGCCGCGCAGCAGTCATCGGAAACGCCTCGGCGAACGTATCGTCCACAGGGGTTCCGGACAGAGTCAGCGCGGGGGGCAGCAAGGAAGGAGTCGTCACCGGGGCCTCAAGCGGTCAGAGTGCCCCCGCATGATACCCGGCGACGGACGCGGACCGCGAGCGCAACCGGGCAACTACCGGTGCGCAGCGCTCTTCATCAGCGCGTAGCCCAGCAGGGCCACTCCGGCCAGAATTGCGGCGTACCCGTCCGGGCCCAGATTGTGCCAGTAGCCCAGCGCAAAGCGGTGATAGAAGTGAAAGTGATCGTAGACGTAATCTAACAGCATCGGGAATCTCCGCCGCTCCTCGGCCCACTTGGGAACCCTACGTCACAATTCGCGGCGAAGTTCGCAATTTCCGCGGGGCGTGTCTTCGATTTCGCCCGGAATCGCGCCGGAGTTTGCCGATTGCGCGGATTCTGATACCGCCAGACGCCTGCCGCAGTCGCCCGGAATCTGTCAAACTTTGGCGTTTATTCGGGTCGTAGCGATTTTCCGCCGCGATACCGAAAGGAGACCGTCGGAGGCGGGCGCCGCACCGCAAACTCGCCCCCCGACTGACCGATAAGTTCTGATGAGCTTCGGAAAATCGCTCCCTGGGGCGGGGGGCGATGTCCGGAACTCAGACCGCGTTCGAGGGTGGGCTCGCGCGGCACGCAACGAGGCGGCAGGGAAGCCGGACCATGCGCTTCAATCGTCGTCATTGGATGTTCCTGCTGGGATTCGTCGGCGTGTCCGGCCTCTGCGGCTGCCGGATTCCGTCCTATAAGGCCGCCTTCTGGGGCGAACGGCCCGATCGCTACGAAAGGCTGGAAGTCGTCTATCGGGCGCATGCGTCCGACCGGCTGGCGCTGCTCCCCCCCTCCGAAATCCGCCAGGTCTCGGCGACAGGCGCAGAAACCTCCGCTCGCGACTGGTATCGCCCGGTCCTGACCGTCACAGCTCCCCATCCCGACGGCCGCGAAGATCAGGCGCTCGCCGTCCTCTGCCTCGAACCGGTCGCCGACTGCCCCGACTGCGTCCGCACTCCCGTCGTCGAGCGGCTCCGCGAGCGGCGGCATCTGGCGCGGCTCCGGCAACAATTGTTTCGCGAGCGGGTCGGCATCGAGCACGAACCGGCCTCCCGCGAAATCGCCCGGATGGACATCTCCCAGCACGAAGTCGAAGAACTGGTCGGTCGTCTCCGCGAAGACGGCTACTTCCAGCCGCGCCCCGAAAAATCGGGATCGGCCGAACTGGAAGTCCGCCTGAATCAGCAGTGGCTCGCTCGCGACTGGCCCTACGAAAGCTCGCTCGACAGCCTGGTGCAGCAACTGCTCGACAATCGCACTCCGGCCCTTCCGGACGTGAAATAGCCGCGCATCGCAGTCTACTTGCGATCCTTGTACCGCTGACTCGCACGCTCCATCAGCGCACGCTCCTGACGCGTCAGGCTCTCCGTCCCCTGCTCGTGAATCTTCGCCAGGATCCGGTCCACCTCGGCGTCCAGATTTTCCGGCTCGGGATCCGGATGGTAGACCCTCAACCGTTCGCCCCGATTCGGTCGCATCAGTTGCGACGTCCAGCGGCGCGCCCCCCCCCGCGTCCACCAGCCCGTCAGGCTCCAGCCGTACTTGTAGTACAGAAAACCAAACAGCAGGCCGCCGAGGTGCGCCATGTGCGCGACCCCGCCGCGGGCGAAATCTCCGCGCATGTCCGTCAGGACCGGCAGCAGATCCATCAGCACGTAGAGCGCCACCAGCACCCGGATTTCGAGCTGGATCAGCCCGAACAGAAACACCTTCTGACGCGGGTAATGGCACGCGTACAACATCACGGTGGCCATCACCGCCCCGGAGGCCCCCAGCATCGGCGCAAACTCGCGATTGAACAGCCCCCACGCCGCATACAGCGAGCCGGCGACGATCGCCGACGCCAGGTAAAAGACCGTAAACTCCACGCGCCCGTACAGCCGCTCCATCTCCCGCCCGAAGGAGTACAGAAACAGCATGTTGAAGATGATGTGGAACAGCGAATCGCGGCTGTGGAGAAACGCATACGTCAGCAGACGCCACACCTGCCCCTGCAGCACATACGGCGGATACATCACCCCCCACTCTTCGAGCGGCGACAGCGATCCGCGCCCGGGAAGCAGCCACTGACCGAGAAACGCCGCGATCGTGACGATGATCAGCGCACGCGTCGCAGGCGCTTCGACCATCCAGCCCGGCGGCCGCTGGCCGTAGTCCTCACGCACGTATTCGCGGTTCTGAATCCCCATCGACTCTCCGCAGCCCGCCGGCTGCTCCTCCTGCCTTCGACGGCGTCCTCGGCAGCTCCACGTCGACGATCATCGAGATCCGCCGAAGTATCCGCCTCGCAGAATCATGGTCGGCCGCACGTGCGGCGACAAGGGGGGACGCATCGCCCGACCGCAGATTCTCGTCCGGCGCAAACGGACTCTCGCCCGATTTCGGCGTCGCGCCGGTCCGCAGAAATCTTCTACGGCCGACCCGCAACGCTCGGCGCGGGTTGGGGCAGCTTCCCGACGGACTGTACGTTGTCCGACTTGATCCGATCCACGTCCTGCTGCAGCGCCAACAGTTCGCGCCGCAGCCGGTCGACTTCGATCAGCAGGCCGTTTCGCAGCTCTTCCGATTCTTCGACGGCCGCCACCAGACCCGCCCGGTACTCGGTCGCAAGCTGCTCGTCCTGCGGCAACTGATCGCCGCCGATCAGTTCGGCGATCCGCTGCGCATGCTGGTCTTTGGCTTCCGCAATCAGCTTGTCCTGGATCTGCAGCGTCTGTCGCCGGGCGCCGAGCAGTTCGTCGGCCCGCACCAGCGCCAGCTCCATATCGTCAAACAGCTTGGTCGTCGTCGCCGGAATCGTCGTTCGCCACCGCCAGTTGGCCCCCTTCCACGTCGCGATTTCCTCGGGACGCACGCGAAAATTCGGACGCATCAGCGACTGAGCGTCCAAGGCCGTTTCGACGCTGAAGTCGCCCCGGTAGATCGAAGTCCCGTCCGGCTGCAGCTCAAAGCCATACAGCCACTGCCCCTCTTTCAGCCCCACATTCTTGCCGATGTTGATCTGCAGCTTGCCCCCCGCGGGATCGGCGATCTGCGTCGGCACCATGTCGGAAAACGGCCCCCAGAACGTCGTCGCGCGGTGCAGCTCTTCCTGCTGACGCTCAAGCTCCGCCTTCGCATCCCGCACTTTGGGAGCCAGCTCCTCATACTGCTTCGTCGCCTTGGCCAGCTTCGCCGTCCAACTGTTCCGGACCTGAATCAGCTTGGCTGTGCAATACGTGGCGCCGAGCCCGGCGAATACCACCAGCCACGCCAGAACCTTGCCCCAGAAATTCATATTTCGTTCCTGCACGAGCCCGGACCATGCCTGCTCGCTGTTATCGTCCTGCGTCGCGATCATCCGCCAGCACGGTTCCGCCGACCGGCGCACCCGTCACATCGCGCAGCCACGCCCCCGAATGGGACGTCAGCACTTCAAATTCGCCGCATTCCCTCGACTCACGATGATAAGAGTCCCGGAAAACGACGGTCAAGCACAAAGCGCCGGTCCGGAAAACCGGGCGAACCTTGGCGCCGGAACGCTCCGATTACGCCGACGGCCCCGGAATTCCTCAAGCGACCCGGCCCGCCCCCGCCCCCCGCAGCGACAGCATACCCTCCCCCCGCGCGAATCGGTACACTTTCCCCGAACCTGTTTCGCCACCCATCCCTCGATCCTGCAAAAGGTTCGGCATGGCCCGCCGCAAACTGCACCGCGACAATCTCAAACCGGGCGAGGTCCTCTGCGCCTATTGCACCGCCCGCTGCTGCCGCTACTTCGCTCTGCCGATTGAAACTCCCACCACCTGGGAGGATTTCGATCACATGCGCTGGTACATCATGCACGGCCGGACCGCCATTTTTGTCGACGAGGGCTCCTGGTTCCTGCTTGTCTACGGCGACTGCGAGCACCTGCTCCCGAACAATTTCTGCGGCTTTTACGAGAACCGCCCGCAGATCTGCCGGACCTACTCCACCGAAAACTGCGAATTCGAAAACGAAGGCTGCTACGACAAATACTTCGAAACTTCCCAGCAGATCTGGGAATACGCCGAGGCCGTCCTGCCGCTCAAGGCCCGTCCGAAACCCAAAGCCGGCCAGCCGCCGCTCCCCCAGTTGCCCGTCATCAGCGTCTAGCAACCACTGCGTGGCGCTGGTTCGGCCTTTCGTCCGACCTCCCTCCGTGCGATCAGAAAGTCTTCCGTCCGTGGCCGATAAGCTCATCACCCCGCAGCTCCTCAAGGGTTTCCGCGACTATCTCCCCTCGGCCATGCTGAATCGCGAGCGGCTGATCGAGATCGCCCGTCGGGTCTATCGCAGTTACGGCTTCAGCCCCATCGATACCCCCGCCCTCGAATACGCCGAGATCCTTCTCGGCAAAGGAGGCGATGAGTCCGACAAACAGCTTTTCCGTTTCCTCGACGCGGGCGAACGCGACGTCGCACTCCGCTTCGATCTGACCGTTCCCTTCGCACGCTTCACCGCTCAGCATCTCGCTGAACTGGGCACCCCGTTCAAGCGGTATCACATCGCCCCCGTCTGGCGCGGTGAAAAGCCCCAGAAAGGCCGCTACCGCGAATTCCTGCAGTGCGACTTCGATACGATCGGCACCGAGTCCAACGCGGCCGATATCGAAACGCTCCTCGTCATCCACGACCTGATGGTTGCGCTCGGCTTCGAACGCTTTCAGATCCGCGTCAATAACCGCCTCGTGCTCAGCGGCGTCCTGGCGCAGCTCGGCGTCGCAGAACTGTCCGTTGGCATCCTGCGCGCCCTCGACAAGCTCGCCAAAATTGGGGCCGACGCCGTCGTCGAAGAGATGGTTCAGAAGGTCGGCGTCACCGAGCCGCAGGCCCGCCAGGTCCTGCAGGCCACCCGCCCCGATATCACTCTCGAAGAACTCGAACAGCTCCTGGCCGGCAACGAAGCCGGTCTGCTCGGCGTCACCCGGCTCAAAGAGCTGTTCGCCGTCGCCGCTCAGTCGGGGATTCCCGCCGAGCGCATCCAGCTCGACGTCTCCATCGCCCGCGGTCTCGACTACTACACGGGAACCATCTACGAAACCTTCCTGAGCGATCTGCCGGGGATCGGCAGCGTCTGTTCGGGCGGTCGGTATGACAACCTCGCCGGCCTGTTTACGAAGGAACGCCTGCCCGGCGTCGGCGCCAGCCTCGGCCTCGACCGCCTGCTCGCCGCCATGGAAGAATTAAAACTTCTCGCTCCGGCCTCGACGCCAGCCCCCGTCCTGGTCACCCAGTTCGACGCCGGCCGAATCGGCGACTACATCCGGATCGGCCGCGTGCTCCGCGCTGCGGGCATCAACACCGAAGTCTTTCCAGACTCCAAAGCCCTCGGCAAGCAACTCAAGTACGCCAACGCCAAAGGCTTCGCCATCGCCCTGATCGCCGGCAGCAACGAATTCGAACAGGGCGTCTGGCAGGTCAAAGACCTCCGGTCAGGCCAAGCCACCCAGACGCCGGAAGCCGAGTTGGTTGGCGTCGTCCAGGGGCTGCTCGCACTGTAACCGGCTGGCATTTCGCGTCACGACATTTCAGGCGGATGTCAAGTTGGTCCTCGTGCGTCACGGCCGTGCTTCGCGCGACGGGAGGTGCCTCACCTTCGTCCCTGCATCAGCGTCCCAAGTTGCTTCTGGGCAGGAGTCAACTCTGCCGGAGCGTGCAGCGCCTGCCAGAATGCCAGTTGTTCCTCGGCACTCAACGAAATCGTCTGCCGGCGCGCCGCCTCGACTTCCCGATGTGCCTGGGGAATCGTCACGGCGCGGACGTAGTCGCTGACACTGATTCGTCGAAGCTCCGCCGCCTGCACAAGCAGGCTCTGGCTGTCCGCATCCAGGTAGACCGCCAGAGCGCGGGTGTCAGACTTGTCAGCGGACTTGGAATGACGCGGCATGACCTCGACTTCTCCCTCGAAATTGTATTGCAGGCAGCAAAACGCTGACGCCCGTTCGGAAAAGACCTGCAGGTTCCGAGACTTGTTTCTCGCATAGCGCCGGGGTGACTGCCGCTGACTTGAGTAAAACACCGCCACCGGCAACTGCTTCATTCACTCCGTGTCTTCCGAGTTCTCCCTGGTTCCAATTCTTCTCCCCGATTCGCGTCCATTCGTGAAATTCGTGGTGAACTCTTTTCTGGCTTCTCAGCTCCGCGAATCATTCCGCCGCCAGCGCCGCCGCGATCGCCGCCTGCCCGGCGACCCAGATCGCCAGCGCCAACCAGCGCACTGTGATCGACGCCCAGCCGATTCCGCCGGTACGAACAGCCGTCATGCGTAACCCCAGTTCCCGGCGGCACAGCAGATACCCCGGAATCGCCAGCAGCAGCCCGATCGCGATCAGCACCGGATACGGCCATCCGAGCGACAGCAGCACCCCGGTGTCTGTCAGCGATTCTCCTCCGCCAGCCGCCAGATACGCGCCATTCGCCAGCAGACAGAATCCGACCAGCAGACGCAGGTCCCCCGCGATTCTCGGAACCGCCCTGTGAATTGCGGCCCACGCTCCCAGCGGCAGCAGGCAACCCGACAGAAAGCCTCCCCAGACGACCCAGTGCGGATGCGGATTCGGCTCCACGAGCGTGTGCCCCAGCGCGCCAGGTCGCAAATCGGTCGAAACGACTTCACCCCCGGTCAGCCAGGCGGCAAGTCCGTGTCCGAGCTCGTGCGTCAGCAGCATCAGCACCCACAGCCAGCCGCCGTCAACGGTCAGCCGGGCGAGCCAGCGACCATACGGAAACCTCGACAACCCCGTGGCCGTATTCGTCCCATTCTGCGTGGAATCCATCGGATGATTGTCGGGCACCGGATCGATCCCTCGCAGCAATCCTTGGAAAACCAGTCGCCAGCGGAGATCTCCGGATGCATCCGCGACCGGATTCTGATAAAATAGCTCGTCCTGAACGCACCGTTCAATTCATCCAAGGGAACATCTCATCGCTAAAAACCGCAACACCTTCGCCAAGCGTCAACGAGAGCAGGACAAGCGCCAGCGTGCGGACGACAAGCGTCTGAAACGCGATCGGAAACTCGGAATGCCGGAGACCACCGACCAGAATTCCATGTTTCCCACCTTGGGGCTCCCCCCCTCGATTCTGCCGAAATCCGCGGATTCCAAGGATTCTGGCCTTCCCGACTGATGCCAGACCTGCTAGCCTGCTCAGCGTTGGTGAAAAATCCCCGGAAAGTCTGCTGTCTCGTTCTTCGACGATCGTCCTGAGTTGAGTTCTGAAATTGACTCCTCAGTCCGTCTCCGTCCTGACGACCTTGGCCGATTCTTTGCGGGAGTTGTGTTGCTTCCGAAGCTCTGAAGTCCGGCCCTTTCGTTCCGCAAATCGGCGAATTCCTCCGTACTCCCGGCCTTCTCTTTCCCTGCTCGTTGTTTGTTGGCCGCGACGGATGCGGCACTGGCTGGCGCACTTGCGGATTCGAAATGCGATGATTGAACGGTGCCTGGCGTGGCTCGCTGTAGCCGCCGCCCGCGGCCTGTTCGCCACCGTCCGACGTCAATTGCACTACGCCGATCCGGCTCAAAGTCCATACCTCCCCCCTGCAGAAACCACCTGTATCTACAGCGTCTGGCATGATTCGCTGCTGATGCCCCTCTTTCTGGGACGGCAACCCGCCACCAAAGCTCTGGTCGGACGGCATCAGGACGGCACCTTCCTCGCGAATTCGCTCGCAGCACTGGGGATCTCCAGCGTCCGCGGTTCGAGTTCCAAAGGGGGCGCCGAAGCCGTTCGCCAGTTGCTGAACGAAACTCAGGGGAGCCATATCGTCCTGACACCGGACGGACCCCGCGGTCCGCGCCGCACCATGAAATCGGGGGTCGCCTATCTGGCGTCCCGTACTGGAAAACCAGTCATCCCCACCGCTTTTGCCTGTCGCAGCTCCTGGTCCTGGGGCGCCGGCTGGACCGACCTGGTCGTGCCCAAGCCGGGAACATTGATTGTCGCGATGGCGGGAGAAGGAATCTTCATTCCCCCCGACGCCACCCGCGACGAACTGGAACAATGCACGCTGCGAATCCAGGCCGAAATGGATCGCCTGAATACACAAGCCGCCGAGATGGTCGTTGCGAACGTCGCAGCCCGCACCCCGGCGGAATCTCCGAAGGATACTGTTTCGAGTGACGCAAATCTTTGTAGGCAATCTTGCCTACACCACCACTGAGCGCGAGTTGCGTTCGGTATTTGAACACTATGGACGTGTTTCGTCCGTCAGACTGGTTCTCGATCGACAGACAGGAAACGCCCGCGGATTCGCCTTTATTGGCATGCCGCGCTGGGACGACGCCGATGAAGCCATCACCCGGCTCAACGGCGCCAGCCTCGCGGGGCGGCAACTGGTTGTGAACGAAGCCCAGTCGGAATCGAATCGACCAACCCGGCAATCAGCCGCAGACAGCTTCTTGCAACGTCTGTAGTTCGACTCGCCACACGAAGATTGTTTTTTGGAAGCACGCTGCATCGGTGTCATCGATGCAGCAGATCGGAGGGCCGCCGCACGCGTAGCGACGGCCAGGATTTGAGTCTCGTCTCGCAACGACCGGTCCTTTTCGGATGTCGGGTTCGGCAGGACGTCTCGGAAGAGGACTGAGGAAGATGGCTACGAAACTGTATGTGGGCAATCTGACGTACGACACGACCAACAGCACGCTGGAAGAAATGTTCTCCAGCTTCGGCGAGGTTCGTTCGGCCCAGGTTGTCATGGACCGCGACACCGGTCGCTCCAAGGGCTTTGGCTTCGTCGAATTCGGCGACGCCCAGGCCGCCAGCGCCGCCATCGCTGCGATGAACGGCAAAGACGTCGGCGGTCGCTCGCTGACCGTCAACGAAGCCCGTCCTCGCGAAGAGCGTAGCGGCGGCGGCGGCGGTTATGGTGGCGGCGGCGGCGGCCGTTCCGGCGGCGGCGGCGGATACGGCGGCGGTGGCGGCGGCCGTCGCTACTAAGCGACCCGCGGCGATCAGCCGTTGAGATTCTCAAACAGCAGCCGGAACGTTCGCGTCCCGGCTGCTGTTTTTGTTGAGAGTCGAGGGACCGTCAACCACGGTCTTCTATTCACTTCGATGTTGATGGATTCTCGGGTATTCGCCGCGATTGACGGGCTCAGAGATTACTGACATCCGTGGTTCGGAGTGTTCGCGGAGTATCCAATGTGCGTGAGATCGTCGCGAACATCGGAGACTCGCCCGGTCAAGGCATCGTCTCGACTGAGCTCGTTGAGCAGCGGAAGAATCACCCGAAGATCCAGCGGCGCCTGTCGCCTGGCAAGATGTGACATAGCAGTCAGGGCAGCGCACCTGAGTGGGAATCTTTGATCCTGAAGATTCTCAACGCGAAGCCCCGCGACCCATGCGACGTCCGGTTCGTGAAGAGCTGCACTCAGTAACGCTTCAACACGGTCTGCCGGATTGTCACTGCAGAGCGATAATTCAAGCTCTGGGCGGCAGGTCTTCGTAGTGCATCGTCACATCACTCCGATTCAGTCCGGCACACCAATTCCAGTCTCGAATTCATGCCACGAAACAGCGGCGCCGCCGCCCACGCCTCAAACCACTCTCCAACCGACCGCAGCATCGCCGCCGTGATCTCCCCGTCGCCGAAGACTTCTGTCAGCGCCGCACCGACCCCCTCGCTGGCCTGCAGCCGCTCCAGCAGGGCAAACGCCAGCGGCTCGACAGCGAACCGCCGCACCACATAGTCCCGCCGCGTGATCACCAGGCACGTCAGCTCCTCCGCCGGAACTTCCCAGGCCTCTCCCCGCCGCACCGCCGTGATCAGACCGTGAACGGGCAGCGGCAACCGAACCAGCCGCACGCAGGCATGAAACGTCAGCCGGGCTCCGGCAAACTGCTCCGGCGATACCTGCTTCGGATCGAACGCCGGCAATTCCTCCGGCCCGGACCCGTCGAAGACCTCGCTGTAGATCCGCTCCACCCGCGCCGTCTCAATCAACGCATCCGCAAAGTCCAGCCCGGCCCCCTCCGCATCCCGCGAAGGTCGAACCGACCGCAGAAACTTCGGAAACCCGGCCCCCAGATCCCCCAGGGTGTAGCTTCGCGAAGGACGCGTTTCCAGATACCCCTGCGCCAGTGCCGCGAAGGACTCTTCTCCCGCCAGAGCCGCGGTCGCCGGAAACTCCGCCCGCAGACACTCCAGCAGCCGCGCCACATACGCCGACTGGTAGATCCCCAGCCGCTGCCGGCCCGAAAGCTGACTCGAAGCCGTCAGCACGTTGTCAACAGCCGCCTCACCGCCCGCCGCTCGCGGATGACGAATCTGCTCCTGCATCCACCGCTGCAATTCCTCCACGCGCCCGGCCGCCATCTCACTCGGCCTCCATCGCCACCAGCACCACCGGCTGCGGCGGCGTCGCCCGCTCCATGTCCGCAGTCGCGCAACCGACTTCTCGCCGCTCTTCCTCTGCGAGACCCGATACCCGATTCCCGATACCCGCCCCCCTCGCCTTCATCACCTCCGCATGCACCTCCGGAAACGAAGGGATCTTCGCATCCCATTCCAGCAGCGTCGAAACGCCCCCCGTCAGCCGCTCGGCCTCGCGATACAAGTCCCACACCGCCGCGACCACCCGACCGTCGTGGGTGTCGATCACGTGCGTACCGCAGTCAGTATGCCCCGCCAGATGCATCTGGACCACCGCGTCCGCCGGAACGCTCCGCAGATACTCCCGCGGATCGAACTCGTGATTCCGCGCTGAGACATAGACATTATTCACGTCCAGCAGCAGCCCGCAGCCTGTTTCCGCGACCAGGGCCGACAGAAACGCCGGCTCGCTCAGCGTCGACTCCCGGAACTCGACATAAGTGCTCGGATTCTCCAGCACCAGCGGCCGTTCAAGAACATCCTGCACGACTCGCACCCGTTCCGCGACGTGCCGCAACGACTCCTCAGTCAGCGGCAGCGGCAGCAGATCGTGCGTGTTGATCCCCGCGACGCCGGTCCAGCACAGGTGGTCCGAGACCCACACCGCTCGAATCTCGGTCGCCAGACGCTTGAGTTTCGCCAGGTACTCGAAATCCAGCGGATCGCTGCTGCCGATCGACAGCGAGACCCCGTGCATGACCACCGGATACCGTTCCGCAACCTGGTCGAGCACCCACCGCGGCCGACCGCGCGAGTCGAGAAAATTCTCGCTGATCGCCTCGAACCAGTCGACCGCAGGCCAGTGCTGCAGCAGGTACGGAAAATGGACCGTCCGCAGCCCGACCCCCAGCCCCAGATTTGGCAGGCCGAGTCGCGGCGGCATGGGGAGGGCTCCTCGAATGATCGCGACACCCCGCAGTCAGAGCGCGGAGCGAGGTTCGAAAACCAACTGTCTCAGGAGGCCTTCGCCGGAGCGGCTCCGAACGTCTTCCCCTGCTTCTTCATCGCCGTCTCGAACGCCTTCCGGGCCGTCTCCCAGGCGTTATCCATCAGCGGAATATGACAGCTCCCCTGACCTTTGCAGGCGTTCATGCCGGGATCCTGGCCGCAGCCCCCCTGGCCCTTGCATTCATTCTGAGTCGCGCAGGCATGGTCCGCGACGCTCGCGCAAGTCCCCAGCCCCGCGCACGTGTTGTCCTTGCCGCGACCCAGTTCCTTGCACGTATTCAGCCCGCGGCAGGTGTGCGGTTCGTCCAGAATCAGCGCTTCGGCGTCCGCCGAAAGGACCATTTCCTCGGAAGCGGCGGCCGGAGCGTCTGCCGTCGGAGCTGCAGCCGGAGGCGGCTTGGTCTCGCCGCAGCCGACAGCCCCCGTCATCAGTCCGCCGAATGCCGCCAGGGTCAGGCGGTGAAAGTCTCTGCGATCCAGATCGGAGTGAGCCATGACAATCGGTTCCATAGCGGGGAAACAGGCGAAATCCGTCTCGCAATATTAGCGTCGCCCGCACCGGCGTCCCAGTCCGTTCGCGACGGTTCGCTCGAACCGGTCCGCAAAATGGCCGATCGACGCATAGGTCTCAAATGCGAACAACCTCGCGCAGCACTGATGATGTGCCGCGCGAGGTTGCCTCTGCATTCAATTCCGCTCAGCTCTAGAATTCGCCGACCGGAATTCCGTCGTTGATGGTTCCCAGATTCCGGTAGATCGCGGCATCCAGGTTCTCGGACAGAAACTTCACGGCGCCGTCCCCCATCAGGAAGTGCGCGCCGCCGGTGTGCATGCTGCCGAAGCCCGTTGTCTGGCCCCGGACGCTGTTCGACTTGTTATTGCCGTTGATCTGGTACGACAGAATCGAACTGGTGGAGCTGGTGCCAACCTTCGTCGCCAACGAGTTCGGCGTCAGCGTCAGCCCGGCCGTATCCCCCAGCACCAGCGCCAGGCCGTCGGCCGTCGCGCGATTGCCCGCCCCGGCCCAGACCGCATGGCCCACCGGTTGTCCGATGGAGGCCTGCCCGCCGGCCGCCAGCGAATAACGTTCGCCCACGAGCAGCCCGTTCGACGACCCGTCCGTCATCGACTGCAGGCCGATCTTGGAGTTCTCGCCGAACACGCCCCGGTAATTCATCGTCGTGACGGCTACGCCATCCACGATCCCGGTCGGCGCGTTGCTGTTGGCGGTGTTGATCCACCAGCCGACGTTCCCGACATAGTTCGATCGGCCGAACAGATTCGTGTACGTCGTCGCCGAACCGCCGACGGTCGGCAGAACGTCCACGAAGTTAACGCTCTGCTGCCCCGAGTCGCTCGGGCAACGCATGGCGACGATGCTGTTGTTCGTCACCACCGGATTGTAGGCCGTGCTGACGAGAGCCGAGACCATGCCGGTCGAAAAGAAGTTGGAAAAGTTGTTGTAGAGCGGCGCCTGATCGAACTGCGGCAGCAGCATCGTCGTCCAGCTCCAGCCCTGCCAGTTGGCCGCGGCGTTGTTGGTATTGCTGATGTACCCGGGGGGGAAGGTGTTGAACAGGTCGTGGTAGTTGTGGAGGGCGAGACCGATCTGCTTGAGGTTGTTCTTGCACTGGGTGCGGCGGGCCGCTTCGCGCGCCTGCTGCACGGCTGGCAGCAGCAGAGCGATCAGAATGGCGATGATCGCGATGACCACCAGCAATTCGATCAGCGTAAACGCGCGGCGCGAGGGGACGGGGCGGGATGGCATCAGACACGGACTCCTTCAATGACCCGAGGGCGCCGCAGAGACAGACATCCTGTCTCCATCAACGGCTCCCCATGTTGAGCGCGGGGGCTACACAAGAAGTAACACGTCAAAACGCCGCGGCCTCCACGAAGATTCTTCACAATTCCCTCACATTTCGGGAAATTACCGATGTTCGCCTGACAAACGAGACAGGAACGGGCGAACTCGGAAAAAATCGGGAGATCTGCTCGCAATTTCGTCAGAAAACGACGGTCTGGCATGACGCTTTTGTGTGCAGTTCTGCCCGGCAAATTCGCGTCATCGATCGGCAATTCACGACGGTTTCTGCAGGAGATCGCGTCCGCTCCCCGATTCACTCAGCACACAAAATCAGTGCGAACGTGACTTCAAGCCAAGCGCCCCTCGTGATGGGCGAGCTCGCTTGACATTCCAGAATCGATCGGTATTTGGCCGCATGGCCGGATGACAACCTGTCTCGGCGTGCCGCGTTCAGCGGCAGGCTGTCTCGATTACGGCGTCGCGCCGCGACGCTCCCGGCGGATCAGGCTGGTCGCGCATCCGACCAGACAAGCCAGCGTCGCCAGCGTGTCCACGCCCGCCGCCTGGGTCCAGTCGGCGATGGTATGCCCGACGATGTCCTTGCCGCCGCATAAGGCCATCAGGGTGAGCATTCCCAGCACGATCGACAGCGCGACCGTCCTCCGGACGTACAGCCACTGGACCACGCAGTACGTCATCGGGACGCACAGGCCGCAAAGATGCTGCGTGCTGGTCATCGGCGACAGGAGCAGCATTCCGCAGATCGCAGCGCCGGTCTCTCCGAGACGCCGCAGCGACGCATCGCCGACCGAGTCATCCTTTGACAGTCCGGGTCGGGTGCACCACGCAATCGCGATCACGACCGCCAATTCGCAGAGCTGAGTCAGTCGCTTGATCCAATGCGGCGACAGCGCAGCAACGGCGACATTGTATCGCTCCGGAGCCGTCTCGATCGGTGTCGCAAGTCGGTAGAGCGTTCCCGGCAGACTCTGATTCAGCGGATTCCAGCTCGACCAGGCCCCCTCGGCGGAGGCCGCCGCGCCGACGTCGACCTTGGACACGAAGCGCTCAAACCAGGTGACGCTCCACAGCTTGCCGTCGGGGTTTGATACGAAGGCGTCGGGCAACAGCGTCGCCGCGATCAGGGTGACCACGAACGCCGCGGTCGCCAGCCAGCGCCGCTGCCAGACGAGCAGCGGCAGAAACAGCAGTGGCGTGGCCTTCATCGCCGTCGCCAGACCCGCAAAAGTGCCGGCCGCCAGTCCCTTCGATCGGGACAGTCCATACCCGGCGGCCACGACGCAGAACAGCACGATGTAATCCGTCGACTGATAGTTGAGCGCGGTAATCAGATAGCGCCCCGACAGCAGGCCGACCGCCAGTGCGGGGACCCACGGGCGAACCCGCCCCGCATGCACCCCGGCTCGCAGGACCGGCCAGACCATCAACGTCAGCAGCCACAGGCTGCCGGCCAGAAGCGAAAAGTTGGCGATCCACCACGGCGTCTTGCGGAGCAGAGGGGGCAGGGCCGTCAGCGGCACGAACGGGAGCACGGAAAACGGCGGATAAGTGAAGGCCGGGGGATCGTCCGGACGGTAGAACTGCTCGCCGCGAAGGTATCGCTCGGCGGCGGTCGTGTAGACGGGAAGTTCGCCCGCCTGGCGGACCAGGGTCAGAATGGTGGCCGCCGTTGCGAACCCGATCGCCAGCAGGCTCAGCCATCGCCACGTCAGCACCGGCCGCTCGACCAGTTCCATCTTTGCCGCTCCGCTCCTTCGTCTCGCCAATGCAACGGGCGGGAATCGTAGCCGATCCCCGCCCGTCTGAACACTGCGGTTGATACGATCACTCCGCTGCCGTCAGCCCCGCAGCCAGCGGGCGATGGGTGGCCGGGGCTGGACCGAAGGGAAGCCCCGGTCTTCTGAATCCGGGGCATCGCGCAGACGCTCCTGCCCCGGCCACCCGCCCGGATTGTGTTTCGAAGTTGCTCCTGCGCGAGAGGGATCCTGATCAGCCCAGCAGCCAGCGGGCGACTGCGGCCTGCTCGTCGGCTCCGGAATAGGAGGTGACCGCGCCGGCGGCGCCGGAGGCCGCGTAGGTTTCTCGTGTCGGACTCGGCAGCGCCGCGCCTTCCCCCGAGACCCACAGCGGATGGGGCGCGACCAGCGACAGGAGGCCGGGGACGTCGCCGTACTTCACGGCCCCAGGCACCAGCAGCGGATCGCGGATGTCGGTGATCGAAGCAAATCGGTATCCCCCCGTCCCGATAGCCACCCGCCGGACGGCGTCGCCAGCTTGAGCCGCTGCCGCCGCGGCCCAGAGTCCGGCTTCGCCGAAGCCGACCAGGTCGATCGACCGGACCGAATCCAGGTCGCGGAACCGCGAGATCGCCGTCAGGACATCGTGCACTCGCTGCGAGAACAGCGGATGGTTGTAGCCCAGCGTGTAGCCGACGAACTCGCGCGGATTCTCGACAGAACGGGCTTTGGTGAGGGCCGCACCGTCCGACTGGAATTCCCCGGTGTAAAGGACATCGATCCCCAGCACGCCCCGGTTGGCGTTCATCAGAGCCTGAACCGCTGCCGTCGGCTTCCCGTCGGCGCCATAGAGCCCGGATTTGCCTTCGGCAGAAAGCCAGATCACGACTTCGCCGGCGAAGTTTTCCGGGGCGATGAACACGCCCGGAATCTCTTCGCCCTGCTTCGACAGACCGATCGTTCCTAGAATCTCGTGATAGCCGTCGTGCTCGATCCGCGAACGTTCGTCCGAAGTGGTCTGCCCGCGGGCCGGCAGCGCCCGGCCAATCAGCACATCCCAGGCCCCGCCAATCACGCGGCGATACTCTTTAAGCGAAGCGGCATCCTTCGGCGTCAGCGCCTTGACTTGCTGCTGAGCGTCGGCGTCGAACCAGCGGACGATCTTCAATTCGGCGTCATCGCCTGCCGGCGGCATCGGATGTTCCGCCGACCAGACGGTCGCTTCGGCCTGCGTCAGCGGCTGATAGGGACGTTCTTCTGTCGGCTGCTGCACGCCCAGGTGCAGATACCGGTCGAAGAACGCATACATCATCTGCCGACTGGGCTTATTGTAGTTGTGCTCGAACGGGAAGTACTTGCCGACGACGTTGCCGGGTACGCCCAGCCGGGCAAAGTGTTCCTTGAGCTGCGGCAGTCCCTTCGTCTCCAGCTCGACGGTCCAGTCGTTGGCCGCGGTCATGCCGATCGGTCGCGGCGCCGCCAGCGCGGCGAACTCGATGTTGCCCGTATTCACTCTCAGCAGCGACGAGTTCTCGCAGGTGCAGCCCCCCTGCATGGCGGTTGAAACCATCACTGCCGGGAACAACGCCGCAGGCCGCGGGTCGACGCAGCCCAGCAGGAACGTCTGCGTCCCGCCGCCGCTGGCCCCGGTGACGCCGATTCGCTGCGGATCGACGTCCGGCAGCGTCGTGATCCAGTCCAGCGCCCGGATGCTGTTCCAGGTCTGCAGTCCGCAGGGACTCAGCAGCCGCAGTTCCGCCTGGGCGCTGAAGAGTCCCCAGCGGTCGGGCGAGCTGAGGTCCGGTCGCTGCTTCGCGAAGCCGTGAATCAGCGACGGCGGCAGGATCTGATTGTCCGCATTCCCGAGCATGTCGTAGAGGAAGACCACGCAGCCCATGCGGGCGAGCTGGACGCAGCGGGCCTGGAGCGGATACCGCCCGCTGACCGGGTCGGTCTCGGCCTTCAGCTCAATCTCCTTCTGCACTTTTGCTTCGCCGTGATCGTAGAAACGACCGTTCGCCCAGTGACCGTGAGGGCACAGCACCGCGGGTCGTTTCACGGCGGGACCGGAAGCCTTCGGCCGATAGAGACTGCCGGTGACATACAGACCGGGCGAGCTTTCGAAGAAGACGCGTTCGACGGTGTAGTCGTCCCGCTCGACTTTGCCGTGAATCGTGGCCTGGATCGGCAATTTCGTCGGCATGGGCCACAGACCCAGCGCGACGAGAATCTGCCGGCGCACCGCTTCCGAGCGCTCCTGCCAGCCTTCCCACGTCGCGCTCGGCTCGAACGGGAAGTACCCGTTCAAATCCTTGAGCTTCCCCAGACGTCGGTCGCTCGGCAACTGACCCGACGGCAAGGCTCTGGGAGCCGCCGCGTGCGCTCGGCGGGTAGCCTGCGCGATCAAGCCCGCTGCGGCCGTCGCGGCAGCAATCGTCTTCACGGCAGAACGACGCGACACCGGAGTCTCGAACGACATGCTGCGATTCCTGTTGACGAGTGTAGGATTGGAAAGGAGTTCGGCGTGCGGCATGATATCCATCAAAACTGTCGGATGCGAGTACGCGGCGACGGCGGAAACCTGGTCCCCGAAGTTCAAGGATTGATCGGTTCGATGACGATTGCGTACCGTTTTCTCGCTCCCGGCCAGATCGTGTTCGGTTGGGGGGCTCGCGAACAGCTTGTTTCCTTGATTCCCCCCTCTGCGAAACGGGTCTGGCTCGTTTCCGGCAGCCGGACGCTCGAACGGACCGGAGTCGTCACGCAACTGACGGAGCAGATCGCCGCCTCGGGACGCGGGGTGGTCCAGCATGCCACTCGGAGCCGCGAACCTGAAGTCGTCGATGTCGATTCGCTCGTCGCCGCCTGGCGGTCGAAGAATGTCGAGCCGACGGACGCGGTGATCGCCATTGGCGGCGGTTCGACAATCGATCTTGCCAAAGCGGCGGCGGCCCTGGCGACCAACGGCAATGGCGAGTCGGTGGCGGAGTATCTCGAAGGCGTCGGAACCGGTCGCAAGATCGTCAACCCGCCGCTGATGCTGATCGCCGTCCCGACCACTGCGGGAACGGGCAGCGAAGCGACCAAGAATGCGGTGATTTCCAGCGACGACCCGCCCTACAAGAAGAGCCTGCGTTCGGATCTGATGGTCCCCGCAGCGGTTGTCGTCGATCCCGAGCTGACGGTCACTGTTCCGCCGGAAATCACCGCCCATACCGGGATGGACGCGATCACCCAGCTCATCGAGGCGTATATCAGCCGACGGTCGACGTTGATCCCGAAGGCGCTGTGCGAGCAGGGGCTGCAGCTTGCAATTCCCGCCCTGCCGCGGGCGATCCAGAATGGTGCAGACCGCGTGGCTCGTGAAGCGATGTCGCATGCGGCGCTCCTCTCCGGAATGGCCCTGGCCAATTCGGGGCTGGGGCTGGCGCATGGCGTCGCCGCGGGGCTCGGGGTGCTGTGCCGGATTCCCCACGGGCTGGCCTGCGCGGTGATGTTGCCGGCGGCGCTGTATTACAATCTGCCGGTCAGCGCGCCCGAACTGGCCCGCCTGGGGACCCTCAGCCTCGGTCGTCCATTTCCGTCCGAGCGCGACGCCGCCGAGACCTTCGTCGCCGCGATCACCGATCTCTGCCGGCACGTCGGCATTCCTCCGCGTCTCCGCGAGCTGGGAGTGCCGCGGCCGCTCCTGGACGATCTCGTTCCCGCGTCCCAGGGCAACAGCCTCAGCGGCAATCCGCGGGACATTTCCCCGGCGCAACTGCGGGAACTGCTGGAGACGTGGTGGTAGGGGAGAGAGAGCGGCGAGTAGGGAATAGCGAATCGCCAGAGAAGTGGGCTGATCGCTGATCGCTTATCGCCAGAGAAGAGAACTAGGAGCGGCGCTGCCTGAGCCCCGGCAGGGGCGGTATGAGTCATTGCCCCGGACGTAAGTCCGGGGTTTGGCGTTGACGGATCCGGCGAGTCCCGGAGTGGCGATAGAAATGTCCGGCAAAAGACGGTGCAAAATGGACGAGAGTGCGCGCACGAAGGCGTCGGGCGAGACTTGGTCAGTTCGCTTGCCATCCGAGAACGCTTCTGGCCGGTCCAGATCAGGGTGGGGTCGGCCTTTGAGGCCGGCCCCACCCCTTTCGAACTGGCGTTGATCAGGCGGCGGGCGGTCGCCCGCCGGATCTATGGGAAACTCGACGTCGAGGATGCGCGCACTTGAGGGTGCGCTCCCCAGTCCTGCGTTGCCGCAGAACCGTCAAGCGGGCCCTGATCAGGCCCGGCGTCGGGGGATCGGCTTTCGAGCACCGGCAGTTTCCCGCCGGCATGGCGCCATTGACTCTCAACCGCCCGACGTCCGACATCCTGGACTGTTAACGAATTCCTGTTCAATAGGAATTCTCAGTGAAAGCGAAATTTTTCCGGGCGGCTGCGGAGCAGATCCGGCACAGGGTCGCCGGTGCAACTCTCCGCTCGACTGTCAGCGAACAACCGCCGCAATCGCTGGAGCGGCGGAAGCCGGCCGGAAGCATGGCAAGGGCGATCGGGGTGGCCTGACGATTTCCCGGACCCGGAAGAGAGGCCGCAACATTTCGTTCAGCCCCGCGCCGGGGCGGCCATCGCCGTCGTACCGCTGGGGAACTCCCTCCCCGAAAACTGAGCCCTGAGACAATCAACTCCGGTGTCGACCGGAATGCCGTCGATTCCTCGCGAACGAAATTGAGTCTGACCCAATAGAGACGCCTGGCGCACGCGGCGGTTCTCAGCGGTGCAATCACTGTGGGAAATGCCAGTTCCAGTCGCTACTGTGAAATCAGGCCGGGCCGGGCCGCAGCAGGTTGGAACCCAACACCAGATTCAGGAGACTTTGAAATGCGATGGCGCGGCGTACCGATACTCGCATGGGCGATCCTCATCGGGTCGGCCCCGTTGACGGCGGCGGACGGCGATCCCGTCGACTTGCAGCAGATCGTCGAATCCTCCGGCGAGAAGTTCAAAAAAGCGTTCGCCAACCGGGATCCGCAGGCTCTCGCGGCCCTCTTTACGCCGGAAGCGGAGTACGTCGACTCCTCCGGCGTCGTGTTCCACGGCCGCGATGCGATCGAAGCCGAGTATATTGCGGCGTTTGAGATCAATCGCCCCGGGACGTTGGAACTCGAACTCCTCTCCATTCGCCCCGTTGCAGAGGGAGTCGTCGTTGAAGACGGTCTCTCGACATTCACCCCGAACGACCCCGGTCCGTCGTCGCAGATGCGCTACACCGTGACGCACGTGAAACAGGCCGACGGATCGTGGCTGATGGCGAGCGTTCGCGAGCTGGAGTCGCCGGTGGTCACCCCTCACGACCGCCTGCTGGCCCTGGAATGGCTGATCGGCAAGTGGCGCGACGAGACCGACGGGCAGGTCGCGGAGACGGAATGGAAGTGGTCGGAGTCGGGCAATTTCCTGGAGGGAGCGTTCCGCATTCGCGAGCTGGATCAGCCGGTCATGGAAGGGACGCATCGCGTCGGCTGGGATGCGCAGCAGAAGCAATTTCGGTCGTGGATCTTCCTTTCGAGCGGCAACTTCGCGAGCGGGCTCTGGACGACGGACGAAGACGACAACTGGACTCTGCAGCTTTCCGGGGTCACGACCGACGGAGCCAGCTCCGCCGCGCTGATGACCTACATCAGGGACGGCGACGACGCCCTGGGCGTTTACCAGTCGCAGCGCACGCTCGGCGGTCAGCCGCTGCCATCGCGGTCGATCCGCGTCGTCCGTCAACCGCCGCCGCCGGCCGTCACCGGTGCAGGTCAGTAACACTCTTCATCGAATCATCCGAGTCCCGCCAACGGGACTCGCTTCTCCAGGGGGCATCATGAAAACACAACGGATTCAGGTCGCGCTGGCGGCAGTCTTGGCGTTGGCGGTGACGGCCGACCTGGCCTTCGGCCGTGGTGGAATCGGCGGCGGAGGCGGGCGTGGCGGTGGTGGCGGCGGGTTCCGCGGCGGCGGCGGCGGCGGTGGTGGCGGATTTCACGGCGGCGGGGGAGGTGCACGGCCTTCAGGCGGCGGCGGAGGCGCCCGGCCCGGTGGTGGGGGAGGAGGAATCTCCGGCGGCGGATTTCGGCCCACCCCGTCCGCGCGACCTTCAGTGCCTTCCCGACCGCAAGGGCCCTCGGCGGGTCGACCTGGCGGCGGCGCTCCCTCCACACGACCGAGCATCCCTTCAAATCGTCCCGGTACGGAGACGAGCAGGCCGAACATTGTGAATCGACCGGCCACGCCGGGAAATCGGCCGTCCATTCAGCCGGGGCAACGACCGGAAATCGGGGGCGGGAACCGACCGAACCTGCCAGGCGCCGGCAATCGCCCCGGCCAGCCCGGCGGCGGCCGTCCGGAGATCGGCGGCGGAAACCGCCCCGGCTTCCCCGGCGTCGGCAACCGTCCCGGACAGCCGGGGGGCGGCAATCGTCCGGAAATCGGAGGAGGCGGAGATCGTCCGAACTTCCCGGGCGCCGGCAACCGCCCCGGGCAAGGAATCGGCCAGCGCCCCGACCGCCCCACCACGCTGCCGGGACTCGGCGGAGGCAATCGGCCGGGCATGGGGGGAGGGAATCGACCGAATATTGGGATCGGTGGCGGAAACAACAATATCAATATCGGTAACAGGCCAAACTTTGGCGGCGGAGGAAACAATATTGTCATCGGCAATCGGCCGGGGCGGCCGGGGGTGGATGGGGGATTTCGGCCGAACTACGGCGGGGCGTGGGGCGGGGGGCATTACCACCCCGGCTGGCATCCCCATCCGTATCCGAATCCGGGCCACTGGGGCTGGTATCACGGCTACGGTCCCGCGTGGGGAGGCGGACGCTGGAACTACATGTGGAACCGGTATCCCGTTGCGGCGGCGTTCGGCGTGACCGCGTGGGGGCTGACGGCGGCCTCGTGGATGTTCGGCGTCGGGAGCTACTACAACCCGTATTACGACACGCCGGTGATCGTCAACAATCAGCCGGTCGTCGTATACTCGCAACCGATCGTCGGGGATGCCGCGGACTATGCGACGGCGGACGCCGGCGGCGGGGCGCCGCCCGATCCGGCGATGGATCTGTTCGATCAGGCCCGGTCGGCGTTCTACCAGGGGCAGTACGATCAGGCGCTGCAGTTGACCGATCAGGCGCTGCAGAAGTCGCCGCGGGATGCGGCGATCAACGAGTTCCGCAGCCTGTGCCTGTTTGCGCTGGGGCGCTACCGCGAGGCGGCGGCGACGATTCACGCCGTGCTGGCGGTCGGTCCCGGCTGGGACTGGACGACGCTGTCGAGCCTGTATCCGAGCACGGGAGCGTACGCGGAGCAACTGCGGCGGCTGGAGGATTCGATCAAGCAGAAGGATTCGGCCGATGCGCGGTTTCTGCTGGCGTATCACTATCTGACGTGCGATCACAAGGAGGCCGCGATCGCGCAGCTCAAGTCGGTGATCAAGCTGCAGCCGAAGGATGAGGTGGCGGCGCAACTGCTGCAGATGTATGCGCCGGGGGAGACGGGGAGCAGCGAGCCGCCTCCGGCGCCGGAGAAGGACATTCCGCCCGCGTTTCCGCCGGAGAAGCTGCAGGGGACGTGGACGGCGAAGGACGGCGACGGCCAGTTTACGCTGGTGCTGTCGGGGGACGGCAAATTCACGTGGACCTTCACGCGGGAGGGGGCGCCGCAGACGATGGAAGGGACGTGGTCGCTGCAGGGGAACGATCTGGCGATGGAGCCGACGGCAGGGGGGCTGATGCTGAGCGAGGTGAAACTTGCGGATGACAGCACGCTCGACTTCGCCCCGCTGGGCCAGACGACGAAGCTGACGTTCAAAAAGTAGGGGCCCGGCGGGTTCCAGCGCGTTTGGAAAATGTTTCCGAGAGGCCCGGACAGGCATGTCCGGGCCTCTTTGTTTGATGGGTGTTCTTCGGGGGGACGGACATTCCTGTCGGTCCCTGATGCTTCAACGGGCGGTCAGGTGACGTTGAGTTGCCAGGAGACGCCGAAGCGGTCGTTGAGCCAGCCGAAGCGGGTGCTGAAGCCGTAGTTGTTGAGGGGCATGAGGACGGTTCCGCCGGCGGAGAGGTGTGCGAAGGCCCGTTCCTGCTCGTCGAGGCTTTCGCATTCGACGAAGAGGGAGACGGAGGGGGTGAAGGTGAAGGCGTGTTTGACGGGGCTGTCGATGCAGAGGATGCGCTGGCCGGCGAGGGTGAACTCGGCTTTCTTGATCGAGCCCTCGGCGCCCGCTTCGCCGGCGGCGTAGCGGGAGACTTCGCCGATCGCGGACCCTGGAAACAGGGCGACGTAGTCGCGCATGGCCTCTTCGGCGGCGCCTTCGAACATGAGGAACGGAGTGATCGATGCGGCCATGTTGAAAACCTCCCGGGGGGTTCGATGAAGTCGTTCCCTGTTGGCGGCGGCGGACCGCAGCCTGAGGAACCGTAAGGGGCGAGGACTTTGGCGTCAACCGCGGCCGGTGCGCGGGGCGGGGCTAGTCCCGGTGTCAGATTCCGGGCGGAATCACCGGCAGCAATGGGGCCGACCGAATGGTTGCGAATGGATCAGGGGGCCCGTTGAAGGCGAAGGGCTGCGGCGCTTGAGCCGAGCCGCCGTGCGTCGTGGTGCAGTCTCTAGAACTCGGAGTATTCCTGAACCTGGCGATTCGCACGCCGGACTAACTGGTCGACTTACGATCCGTCTCTCTCACGACTTCTCCGAACAACTCTTTGAGCTTGATCCTCGCTTCCTGCAGGACCTTTTCGCCCTTCTTGGTTGCGCGGTAGTTTCGGCGGCGTTTGCCTTCGACGACTTCGTCGGTTCGGGTCAGGTAGCCTGCTTTCTCCATGCCGTGCAGGATCGGGTAGAGGGTGCCGGGGCTCAATTTGTAGCCGTGGCGGCCGAGTTCTTCGATCATTTCGACGCCGAAGATCGGGGCTTCGACGGCGTGGTGCAGGATATGCACGCGCACGAATCCGCCGAAAAAGTGCTTCAGCAGATCGTCCGCCGCCATTTGCAATCACCTTGATATCGCATTACGATATTGATCTTCGACTGGAAGCGTCTCCGCCGGTCTTTCGCGTCAGTCTATCGAGTCCGCGGCATGAACCCAATCACGTTTGCACTGCGTCGGCCGTTCACGGTGATGGTCGGCGTCGTGGCCGTGGTGCTCGCCTGCGCGGTCGCGCTCCGCCCGAAGGTGGTGGATCAGGCGATGAGATCGCTGGGCGTCGAGTTGCCGCTGCAGACGATGAAGGTCGACATTTTTCCCGCGCTGAATCTGCCGGTGATTTACGTCTGTCAGCCGTACGGCGGTATGGACCCCGCTCAGATGGAGGGGCTGCTGACCAACTACTACGAGTATCACTTCCTTTATATCAGCAACATCCACCACGTGGAGAGCCGGAACATTCAGGGGACGGCCCTGATGAAGCTGCATTTCCACCCTGGAACCGACATGGCCCAGGCGATGGCGGAGACGATCAACTACGTCAATCGTTCCCGCGCGTTCATGCCGCCGGGAACCGTGTCGCCGTTCGTGATGCGGTTCGACACGGGGAGCGTGCCGGTCGGCTATCTGGTGCTGTCGAGCGCGACCCGGACGGTGGGGGAAATCCAGGACCAGGCGCTGTTCAAAGTCCGGCCGAACTTCTCGGCCCTGCCGGGGGTGTCCGCTCCGCCGCCGTTCGGCGGCAGCGCGCGGACGATTGTGATCCGGGCGAACCCGGAGCGATTGAAGTCCTACAGCATCTCGCCGGACGAGGTGGTGACGGCGCTGGCCGCGGGGAATGCGGTGAGTCCGTCGGGGAATCTGCATATCGGTACGATGTATCCCGTCGTGCCGACGAACGCCCTGGTCCGGGACATTCAGGATCTGGGGAGCATTCCGATCCGGACGGGGGACGGGCCGCCGGTGTTCCTGCGGGACATCGGTTCGATCGAGGATTCGACCGACCTGCCGACGGGCTATGCACTCGTGAACGGCCGCCGGGCGGTCTACATCCTGGCGACCAAGCGCGCGGAAGCTTCGACGATGAGCGTCATCGACGAGATCAAGTCGGCGCTCCCCGCGATGCAGTCGGATCTCCCGGAAGACATTCGCGTTTCGTTTGAGTTCGACCAGTCCCCGTACGTCACTCGCGCAATTCGCAGCCTGTTTACGGAAGGCGCTCTGGGAGCGCTGCTCACGGGACTGATGGTACTGCTGTTCCTCCGCGACTGGCGGAGTGCGCTGGTCGTGGTGCTGAACATTCCGCTGGCGATTATGGCCTCGATTCTGGGGCTGTGGATGTGCGGGCATACGATCAACCTGATGACGCTCGGCGGGCTGGCGCTGGCGGTGGGGATTCTGGTCGACGAGGCGACCGTCGAGATCGAGAATATTCATACGCAGTTCCTGAAGACGGACTCGATCGCCCTGGCGGTCCGGCTGGGGAACGCTCAGACGGCCGTGCCGCGGCTCCTGGCGATGCTGTGCGTGCTGGCGGTGTTCGTGCCGTCGTTCTTCATGCAGGGGGCCGCCAGGAATCTGTTTGTCCCGCTGTCGCTGGCGGTGGGCTTCTCGATGATTGCGTCCTACATTCTGTCCAGCACGTTCGTTCCGGTGCTGTCGGTCTGGCTGCTGCGGCACGCGGGCCACCCGGCGGGACCGTCCCGGAAGACGGCCTTCGACCGGTTCACCAGCCTGTACGAGGGACTCGTCACTCGTCTGGTGTCGCTGCGCTGGATTGTCATTCCGGTCTACGCGGCGGCGTGCCTTCTGGTGATCGTCGGCGTGGGGGGGGAATTGGGGCTGGAGATTTTTCCCAGCGCCGGCGTCGATGAATTCCGGCTGCGATTTCGCGCACCGGATGGAACGCACTTCGACACGACCGAGCAATACGCACTGGGCGTCCTCGACGCGATCGGCGAGCATGTCGGTCCGCAGAACGTGGCTTTGACGCTGGGCTACGTGGGGACGATTCCCTCCAGCTTTCCGATCAACGGCGTTTTTCAGTGGTCGCGCGGCCCGGAAGAGGGGATTCTGCGGATCGCGCTCAAACATGGCAGCGGGATCGATACCGAACGAGCCAAGGATGAACTGCGCGGCCTGCTGGCGGGCAGGTTCCCCGAGCTGCGATTTTCCTTCGAACCCGCCGACATCGTCAGCGAGGTCATGAGCTTCGGCTCGCCGACGCCCATTGAAATCGCGGCCCGCGGGGCGAACATGGACGACAGCCGCAAGTACATGCTCGAAGTCCAGCGGGAACTGGGGACGATTGCCAGCCTGCGCGACGTGCAGATTGCACAGTCGCTCGACTATCCGACCGTGAACATCCGTGTGGACCGGGAGAAGGCGTCCTACAGCGGCACGACTGCCGCTCAGATCGCCCGCTCCGTCGTGGCGGCGACGTCCTCCACCCGGTTCGTGGCGCAGAACTACTGGCCCGATCCGAAGAGCGGCATCGGGTATCAGGTGCAGGTGGAAATTCCGCAGCCGACGATGACTCAGGCGGACGATCTGGCCGCCCTGCCCATCGGCGAAAGCGACGGGCAGGCGCTGCTGTTGCGAGACGTCGCCGCGATTACGCCCGGCACGATGCCCGGTCAGTTTGACCGGTACAACATGAAGCGGGAGATTACGCTCACCGCCAACGTGGCGGGAGACGACCTGGGATCGGTGGCCAGTCAGGTGAACTCGGTCCTGTCCCGGCTGGAGAAGGACGGCAAGAGGCCGAAGGGCGTGACGACGGAATTGCGGGGACAGATCCCGCCGCTGCGACAGATCATCAGCGGTCTGGGGGTGGGGCTGCTGCTGGCCATCCTCGTCATCTTCCTGCTGCTGACGGCGAACTTTCAGTCGCTGCGGCTGGCGTTGACGACGGTCTCGACTGCGCCGGCCGTGCTGACGGGCGTCGTGCTGGCCCTCTGGATCACCGGCTCCACGCTCAACATTCAATCGTTCATCGGCGCGATCATGGCCATTGGCGTGGCAATGGCCAACGCCATTCTGCTCGTGACGTTTGCTGAAGAATCGCGCCGGGAACTGCACGATTCCCGCCTGGCGGCGATCCGCGGCGCCCATCGGCGGCTGCGCGCCATTCTGATGACGAGCCTGGCGATGGGGGCTGGGATGATCCCGATGGCCCTGGGGCTCGGGGAGGAAGGGGCTCAAACCGCGCCGCTCGGTCGGGCGGTGATTGGCGGGCTGATCGGGGCCACATTCGCCACGCTGCTGGTTCTCCCCGCCATTTTTGCCTTGCTGCAGAGCCGGGCTCCGAATCGTTCGGCGTCGCTCGATCCGCTGGACAAGCAGAGTCCGCAGTATCAGCCGAACGCCGCTTCGTTGTTCCCCTCGGCCTGAATCATCCACCATCGACTTTGGACTGCTCGGCGGTCCGCGTCAGGAATACCGCATGTTCCCGCTCACTCGCCTGTTCGGATTGGCCGCGGTGGTCGTGCTGCTGGGCTTTGCGGCAGGCTGCCGGCCTGCCGGCAAGAGTCACCTCAATGATGACGTTGCGGGAGGTCCGCCGGCGATCCGCGTTGTCACCGTCAAACCGGATCGCAAGCCGCTGGTGCGGACGGTGGAACTGCCCGGCCGGGTGGAGGCCTTCGAGGTCGCGCCGCTGTTCGCGAAGCTGACCGGGTACGTGACCAGAGTGCCGGTCGATATCGGCGATCGGATTCGCGGTCCACACGGCGACGAGCCAGGGCAGCCGCTGTGCGAACTGCTCGTTCCCGAACTGAAGGAAGAGCTGGCCGAGAAGACGGCTAAAGTGGCCCAGGCAAGAGCCGAGGTCCGCCAGTCGGAAGCCGCAATCAAGGTCGCCGAGGCCGCGGTCCGCTCGGCGGCGGCCCTGGTGAACGAGGCCCAGGCGGCGGTGGCCCGGGAAGAGGCCCGGTTTGCGCGCTGGCAATCGGAGTTCAGCCGCGTCTCGCAGCTCGCCGAACGGGGAGCGCTGACGCAGAAGGTCGCCGACGAGACCCGCGAGCAGCTTGAAGCTGCCGATGCCGGTCGCAAAGAGGTTTCCGCGCGCATCGCCTCGGTGGAAGCCGCCCACCAGGAAGCGACGGCGAACGTGGAGAAGTCCGAGGCCGACGCGGCCGCCATGCGGTCGCGTCTGGATGTCGCTCAGGCCGAGCATCGCCGCGTCGCCGTCCTGCTGGACTACACGACGCTGGTTGCGCCGTTTGATGGGATTGTCGTGGAGCGGAACGTTCATCCGGGGCACCTGGTGCAGGCCGGCGGCGGGGGGGGCGTCGCGCCGCTGCTGAAGGTGATGAGCATCGATCCCGTGCGAGTGTTCGTTGACGTTCCCGAGATCGATGCGGTCCATGTCGACAATGGAACGGTCGCCGAGATCCGCATTCCGTCGATGCCGGGCGAGCCATTGACCAGTGCGGTCACCCGCACGAGCTGGTCGCTCAATGCGGTCTCCCGGACGCTGACCGCCGAGATCGACGTCCCGAATCCGGACGCGCGCTGGAGGCCGGGCCAGTATGTGCAGGTCACACTCAATGTCGCCGAACTGACCGACGTTCTGAGCCTTCCGAAGACCGCCGTCGTCACGCAGGACAAGCAGACGTACTGCTTCTGCGTCGGCGCAGACGGCAAAGTTAGCCGCCGGGCGATCGCCCTCGGCCTGCAGGCGGGGAACGATTTCGAAATCCGCAGCGGCCTGACTGGCGATGAGGATGTGATCGCCGTGAATGCGAGTTCGTTTCGCGAAGGGCAGATCGTCGAGATCGCCAAACCCTGATCGACTTCGCGGCTGCGGTCGTCCGGCAGGCAGACTTTACGAAACCGGCAAAGTCGCCGGAATCGGCGCAATGCCTGCGAGCCCTACGCCGGGATCAGCCGCACGGCGGTTCCGCTTGAGCGGCTCAATATCGAAGGTCGATACCATCGGGCACGGAGTCCCGCGCTGCGGGTGAATTTCCACCAAGGATGGTGACATGTCGCGTTCCGGATTGTCCCGCGCCGCCGACCAGCTTCTGGCGGCTGCGCTGATTGGCGTCGCCGGCTGCACCACAGTTCCGACGCGGCAGAGCGTGGCCGATCGGACTCCGGCGCGAGTTCCGGCCCCCGCCGCTCGTCCGGAGCTGGCGAGGTCGGTTGCAGGCGCTGGAAAATCGGTCCTAAATCGGTCTCCCTCAGCGGCGATCGTTCGGAAACCTCAGGGATCGGCCGAATCTGCCGATCACATTCGGCTGGTCCGCAGCGACGAGGACTCGCCAGTGGCGTCGGTGATCCCGGCTGAGGACGTGACTCCGCCCAGTCCGGGATCGGCAGCCGATCTGGACTCGGATCCAGCCGTTCATGCCGACTACACCTTCAGCCTGTCGGAAGTCCTGTCGCTGGCGGATTCGCAGAATCCCAACGTCGCCCTCGCCCGCGAACGGATCAACGAGGCTTATGCCCGCGTGGAGCGCGCGGAAGTGATGTGGTTGCCTTCGCTGCGGGCCGGGCTCAATTACAACCACCACGAAGGGGCCATCCAGGATGTCGCGGGCAAAGTCTTTAAGACGAGCCGCAGCGCCTTCTACGGAGGGATGGGAGCCAATGGTTATGGCGCCGCCTCGCCCACCGTTCCGGGACTCGTGGCGCAGTTCCACCTGACAGACGCGATTTTCCAGCCGAAGATTGCGGGGCATCAGGCGTCTTCAAGGCAGTTCGGCGCAACCGCGGCCCGAAACGATATTCTCCGCGATGCGGCGGTCGCTTATCTGGAGCTGGTGCGGGCCGAGCACGGCGTCGCCATCGCCCGCGAAGCTCGCGATCACACGCTGAAACTGGCGACGCTGACGCGCGAGTACGCTCAGACCGGACAGGGACTGCGGGCCGATGAACGGCGAATGGAAGCTGAGGTCGCCGCCCGGCAGGATCAGCTCGTCACCCGGCAGGAAACGGTCCGCGTGGCCTCGGCCCGGTTGGCGCAGCTCCTGCATGCCGACCCGTCTGCGTTGATCACCAGCGGCGAGCCTTTCGTTCTGCCGCTGGACGTGTTGACCGCCGACGAGACGCCTGCAGAATTCGTCGCCACGGGTCTGTCGCGTCGGCCGGAACTGGCCGAGCAGAAGCATCTGGTCTGCGAGGCGGTCGAGCGACTCCGCCGGGAAAAGTTTGCCCCGCTGGTGCCCAGCGTCCTGCTGGGGATGAGCTACGGCGGGATGGGAGGCGGGCTGGGCAGCTCGATCGTCAATACCTCCGACCGCTGGGATGCCGACGCCGTTGCGTTCTGGGAAGTCCGGAATCTGGGGTTCGGCGAACGAGCGGCCCGCAACGAATCCTCGTCTGCGGTCCGGCAGGCCCAGATGCGCGAGCTGGCCCTGCTGGATCGCGTGGCCCGCGAAGTCACCGAATCGCATACGCAGGTCACGCAGCGTCAGCAGCGGATCGAAATTGCGAAGCGGGGCATTGAGGCGGCCGAGCAGTCCTACACGCTCAACCAGGATCGCATTCAGAACGGTCAGGGGTTGCCAATCGAGGTGCTACAGGCGATCCAGGCGCTGGCGACGGCGCGCAGGAACTATCTCGACGCCGTGGTCGACTACAACGTCGCGCAATTTGAGCTCTGCCGGGCGATCGGGTGGTTTGTGGAGGCTTGAAATGGGCCGAGTCGGACCACCCGCTGCGACTGCGACGAGCTTGCCTCGATTCCGGCATCCTTCGCGTCGGCTGACCGCAGCGCTCCCTCGGCAGCGGTAACGTGCCAGATTCCGCCGGGATGCTGTCCGGGGCCGTTGGGTGAGGTGGCTGGAGGGAGGCATGCAGGAACACTGGCAGCTTGCAGGTTGCCGGTAGCAGCCGGATTTCTCGTGATGACGCGGGACTGGCTGGCTCGGGCCTGTGATGGCTGAGGTTAGCCTCGCGGACTCGACTCACCCTGCTTTTTCTGCTTTGAAAGCGGGGAGAGCTTGGACCGGCGGGTCGCGGCGGGCGTTGGGCCGGGGGCGGCGCTGAGAAGGGGCCGGGAGTCGCCCGGGGGTGGGCGGAAGGGCCTCGGGCCGCCGGGATGGGCGAAGAACAAGTGCCCCCAGTAGGACTCGAACCTACAACAAACAGATTAAGAGTCTGCTGCTCTACCAATTGAGCTATAGGGGCTGAAAGCGGTTCGCGAATTGTACTGACGCGGATGCGGGAGTCAAGGTTCACGGCGCTCTTCGGCCGGGCGGTCGGGGAAATCGTGGCGGGATGGGGCCAGACGCGACTGCGTGGCTGCAAGTGTCTTCGCACCAAGGGGTTCCGAAGGGGGTTGGGGTTACTTGGGGGCGACGGAGGCTTTGAGGAGCCGGACGAATTCCTTCAGGAAGGGGGTGTTGTCGTGCCAGGTGCGGGCGCTGACGAGGTTTCCGTCGGTGACGACGGGTTGATCGACGTAGATTCCGCCGAACTGAGTGACGTCGAGGGCGCATTTGGCGACCGTGGTCATGGTGCGGCCCTGAATGCAGCCGGCGGCGGCAGCGATTTCGACGCCGTGGCAGACGCTGGCGACCGGTTTGCCGGCTTCGAAGAAGTGGCGGGTGATGTCGAGCAGGTCCTGATCGTAGCGGAGGTATTCGGGGGCGCGACCTCCGGAGAGGAAGAGGCCGGCGTATTCTTCGGGTCGGATGTCGCGAAAGGCTTCGGTGGCGCGGACGTGATAGGCGGGCTGCTCGCGGGTAATGTCCCAGGGGATGTTTTCGTTCGGCGGGATTTCGTGCATGACGCCGTGGTAGAGGCGGGGTTCGGGCCCGGCGACGACGACCTCGAAGCCATCTTCGGGGAGACGGAAGATGGGGTAGAGGGTGTCCATGACTTCGGTGGCTTCACCGACGGGGAGGAGGACTTTCCAGGTCATCGGCGCTGTACTCTTGGCGGCTGTTGGGCGGGCTGGGAACGCTGGTCCGATTCTACCCGGAGGGCCGGCGAACTGCATCCGTTCGGCGGTCCGGCGGCGGGGGCGCGGCGGGCGAGGTTGCGGGGGCGGGGCGGTGCGAATTGCCGCCGAATCGGGAATCGGCTACGCTCGCGCGGGGTTCGATCACCACCACTGATTTCCGAGCAGATTCCATGAGTGCCCGCCCGTTTTTGCGATTGCATGCTGACGACAACATCGCCGTGGCCGCCCGGTCGCAGCCGGCGGGGGTCGAGTTTCAGGTCGATCCGGATCGTCAGGTGGTGACGCGGGAGGCGATCGGGCTGGGGCACAAGGTGGCGACGCGGCCGATCGCGGAAGGGGCCGCGGTCCGGAAATTCGGTCAGGTGATCGGGTTTGCGGTGCGGGCGATCGAGCCGGGCGAGTGGGTGCACGTGCACAACGTCCGGCTGGGGGAGCTGACGCTGAGTTACGATTTCTGCTCGGAGATTCCTCCCGAGCCGGCGCGGATCGAAGGGCGGACGTTTCTGGGGTATCGTCGGCCGGACGGTCGGTCGGCGACGCGGAACTATATCGGGATCGTCAGCACGGTGAACTGTTCGGCGACGGCGTCGAAGTACGTGGCGCAGAAATTCGATCGGGCGCTGCTGGCGGATTATCCGAACGTGGACGGGGTGGTTGCGCTGTCGCACAAGGGGGGCTGCGCGTTTCAGTACGGGGGGGAAGATCACGAGCAGCTTTCGCGGACGCTGTCGGGATTCGCCCGGCATCCGAATATTGCGGCGTACATCGTGATTGGCCTGGGGTGCGAGACGGCTCAGACGTCGTTTCTGGTGGAGCACGGGGATCTGGTGCAGCTTGGGCGGGGGACGCAGATGTCCCAGGGGCCCGGGCCGCTGGTGATGAACATTCAGGATGTCGGCGGGACTGCCAAGACGGTTGAGCGCGGCATCGCCATGATCGCCGAGATGCTGCCGGAGGTGAATCGCGCGCGTCGGGAGCCGATTCCGGTGAGCGAAATCATGCTGGGGCTGGAGTGCGGGGGGAGCGACGGGAACAGCGGCGTGACGGCGAACCCGGCGCTGGGTTACTGCAGCGACCTGCTGGTGGCGCATGGCGGGACGTCGGTTCTGTCGGAAACGCCGGAGATCTATGGCGGGGAGCATCTGCTGACGCGTCGGGCGATTACGCCGCAGGTGGCGGAGGCGCTGCTGGAGCGGATTCGCTGGTGGGAGGAGTATGTCGCGAAGTTTGGCGGAACGATCAACAACAACCCCTCGGTCGGAAACAAGAAGGGGGGGCTGACGACGATTTACGAGAAGTCGCTGGGCGCGATTGCCAAAGGGGGGACGACGGCCTTGCGGGCGGTCTACAAGTATGCGGAAAAGGTCCGCGAACGGGGCCTGGTCGTGATGGATACGCCGGGCTACGATCCGGCGTCGGTGACCGGGATTGTCGCCGGCGGCTGCAACGTCGTCTGCTTTACGACGGGTCGCGGGAGCTGCTTCGGCTGTAAGCCAGTCCCCTGCATCAAGATCGCCAGCAATACTCCAATGTACGACCGGCTGGTCGACGACATGGACATCAACGCCGGGACGATTCTCGATGGCGTGTCGGTGGAAGAAGTGGGCCGGGAGATTTTTGAAGACGTCATCGCGGTCGCCAGCGGCAAGCCGACGAAGAGCGAGTCGCAGGGGATCGGGGACGAAGAGTTCTGCCCGTGGACGTATGGGCCGGTGCTGTAGCTGATTGCTGAGAAGAGAATTTACCGCGGAGCGGCTGTGTTGTTGGTCAAGGTGGATTTGTGAGATTTACGCATTTTGGAGTCCGTGGTTCCAGGCGGTGTCGGATTTGATCATCGCGTTGAGGATGGTCAGGAGTTTGCGGATGCAGGCGGTGAGGCAGACCTTGCTTGGCTTACCGGCGTCTTTGAGTCTGCGATAGAACGGTCTGATGACGGGGTTGCAGCGTGAGGCGGTGAGTGCCGCCATGTAGAGAGCGGAACGGACGGAGGCTCTGCCGCCGCGGATGGATCTGAGTTTGGAGGACTTGCCGCTGTCGCGGTTGTAGGGGGCGACGCCGACGAGTGCTCCGACCTGCTGGCGGTTGGCGTCGCCGAGTTCGGGGAGTTCTCCGAGGAGCACGGCGGCTGTCCGTTTGGCGATGCCTGGGACGGAGGTCATGAGTTCGACGCGGCGTTTGGCATCGGGGTCGGAGTCGCAGAGATCGTCGATCTGTTTTTCGATGGCAGTGATGCGTATTTTGAGCATGTTTCGGGTTTGCTCGATGTCGTCTTTGACGGCCTTGTCGCGAGCGGCTTCGAAGTGATTGGACTCCTGGACGTGGAGGTCGACGAGCTGCCGTCGGCGAGTGACGAGTGCGTGGAGTTTGAGCTGGAAATCGGAGGGTTTTTCGGTGATCTGGAGTTCGGCGACCTTGGAGTAACGAACGAGGACGCGTGCGTCGATGGCGTCGGTTTTGGCGATCCATCCGGCCCCTGTGGCAAAGGCGCGGACGCGGATGGGGGGCACGACGGCGACGTGATACCCGTGATCGTTGAGACAGAGGAAGGCGTCGAAGTGATAGGTGCCGGTGGCCTCCATGACGACCTGGCAGCGGTCGGGTGGGGGGAGCTGCTTGAGGAGTTTCAGGAAGCCCTTGAGGTCGTTGTCGACGGCCAGGAGGGAAGAGGAGTCGGACATGGCGACATCGAGTCGTGCCTTGGAGACGTCGATGCCGATGTGGATGCGGGGGTCGATGGCGTGTTCCCAATCTCGTAAATGCGAGCTCGGAGAGTTTCGAGAACGCTTCCGGCTCAAACGGCTGTTCGGGCTGGTACGACCATGCCGACGACGATCCAGCTCCGCGGCGGGCTCTGAGGCCCCAGACGCGATCGATCTGTCGCCGGCCGCGGGGGGGGCCGCTTCGTCGCTACGCTCCGAAGCGGCCCCCGCCGCGTGTCCCATGACACCACACGGGGTAGATGGATTCAACATACGAGGCGCGGAGGACGCGGAGAAATGCAGGAGAAGAGCCCGGAAAATGAAAAGTGAGTATTGATGAGTGAGTCGTGCAAAATGGAAGAGAAGTTGCTGAGCCGAGAATTGCACACTCCGTCACTTTGCACCCATCACTACTCAATACTCATATTCGCCCTCGTTCCCAGGCTCCGCCTGGGAATGCTTCTTGGGACGCTCCGCGTCCTTCTTCCGGTCTCGCCCGCAAGGCGGCAAAGAGCGAAGCGGAGCCTCGCAAAGACGGGGTTCCCAGGCAGAGCCTGGGAACCAGCGTGGAGCGTGGTTGGCCTCCTCCCGGTGTTCGTTGCGGCTCCGCTGCGCAGTTCGGTTTCTTTTCTTCCGGCGACGCTTACCAGTGCATGACGAAGCCGCCGTCGACGTTGATGGTCTGGCCGATGACGTGCTGGGCTCTGGCGGAGGAGAGGAAGACGATCATGTCGGCGATGTCGGCGGGTTCCTGCCAGCGGCCCGAGGGGACGACGGTGCGGACCTTGTCGCCGGCCCATTCTTCGTAGGTGCGGCGTTTGTCGGGGGGCTGCTGGTCGTGCCAGGCCTGCCAGACCGAGCGGTTGAGGGGGGTCTTGACCATGCCGGGGCAGATGGTGTTGACGCGGACGCCGTGGGGGGCGAGGTCTTTAGCCAGGCACTGGGCGAAGTTGATATTCGCGGCTTTTGAGGCGCTGTAGGGGGGATCGGTCTGGGAGCCGATCTGTCCGGCGACGGAAGAGACGAAGACCATGGTGCCGGAGCCGGCTTCGCGGAGGGCGGGGCCGACGGCGTGGGCGGCGTGGACCATGCCCATGACGTTGACCTGGAGGACGCGGGGCCAGTCTTCGGGGGTCAGATTGGTGTAGGGGAAGCCGAATTTCCCCGAGCCGATGGCCGCCGCGTGCGCCAGGTGATCGAGGCGTCCGAAGGTTTCGCGGACGGCGGCGACGGCGTTGAGGAGGTCCTGGGGGACGGCGACGTCTCCCTGGATTCCGAGCGTCTGGACGCCTGGAGGGCGCGGGAGATCGGCGGCGACCGTGGAGACGGCGGGCGTCAGGTCGAAGAGGGCGACGTGGCAGCCTTCGGCGGCGAACTGGCGGGCGGTAGCCAGGCCGATGCCGCTGGCTCCGCCGGTGACGAGGGCGACGTGGCCCTGGAGTTGCAGGTCCATGGTGAGGTTCCGGAAACGAGGAAGGCGTCGAATCGACAGGAGTGTAGTCGATCCGGTGCTGCGCTGTCCCTGGCGGGAGGGGGCGGCTACTTCGCGCGGCCGACGACGATCAACCGCCGGCCGTCGGGAGTCCAGCAGACGCCGCTGTTGTGGAGACTGGCGTCCTGGCCCTTGACGAGGGTGGGTGGGGCGTCCTCGTCGGGATCGAACTCGTAGAGCTGCAGGCCGCCCCGTTCGACGGACGTCATGGGGAAGACGATGCGATGACCGTTGGGATGCCAGGCGAAGTCGGCGTTGATCGAGTCTTTGCCCGAGAAGTGGACTTTCAAGCCGGGTTCGTCGCCGGTCATGTTGACGGTGGCGATTTCCTGCTTCTCGTCGGCGGTCAGGCCTTTGAAGCACAGACGTCGGCTGTCGGGGGACCAGCCGGAATTCCAGAAGATCTGACGCCAGGGATGCGTGTCGGCGGCGAGGATTGTGCGGGTTTCTTTTGAGGCGAGGTCGAGGGCTTTTAGTGCGGCGCCTTCGGTGTAGGCGACGGTCTTGCCATCGGGCGAAATCTGGGCGCCCCAGCCGGAACCGAGGTGTTCGAATTCATCGCCTTCGGTGTCGACCAGCCAGACGCCGTAGACCGGGGAGCTGCGGGAGCAGACGAGCTTTCGGCCGTCCGGCAGCCACACGGGCATCATGCCGGAGCAGATTCTGCGGGGCATGCCCCCTGCGAGGTCCACGACGTAGATCGCCGAGTCGTTCTGTTGACCGGTCGACCAGGCGTCGAAGGCGAGCTGTTTGCCGTCCGGGGAGACGGCGGGAGACCCGCAGGACCGGAATTGTTCGAACTGGAACAGGCTCTTCCATTCCGCGCCGTCTTCGCTGAGGGAGAAGAACTCGGTCGGCATCCGCGTTTTGAAAGTGAACTCGCCGGTCTGCAGTTGTCCGTTCGAATTTGTGTCGAGTCGATGGAAATAGACGATTCGGAGCAGGGGAAACTCTTCCCGCCCGAACTGGAATTCGCCGAACGAGAGGGCGCCGTTGTCGTCCTTGTCATTCGGCGGCGAGTGCCAGTTCAGGATCAGGTTGGCCTGCGGGGTCATCCGATACTCGGCCAGCGACAATGTTCCGTCCCGATTGATGTCGAAGGCGGGGAAGACGTGTTGCGGGAGCGATTTCTTCCAGTCGGGAGTGCCGGCGATGATCTCTGCAGGATCGACCTTCGCGTCGAGGTTCTTGTCGAGCTGGCGAAACTCAAGCACTGGATCGAGGAGGGCGCGGCCCCGCATCTGCCGCCACTCGTCGAAGGAGACGCTGCCGTTGCGGTCGATATCGGCTTTCTCGAATTCGTTGCCGACATCGGGGCCGCCGTATGTCCGTTCGACAAATTCTCGGCGGTCGAGGCGATCGTCCCGATTTTCATCGGCATAGACGAAGGTCCGGTAGTTGACGATTTGACCGTTCGGCAGCCGGAGGAGCGTGCCGTCGGGGCGGCGGACGCCGAGCAGAATTTCTATGAATCTCCGGGCTTCGGCGAACTGGACTTCACCGTTCCTGTCCGGGTCGGCTTCGGCCAGATGGAAGCGGACGTCGTAGAACCGGAAGCCTTGCGACAGCACCTGGACGAATTCTTCGGCGTTGAGTTTGCGTTCGGGGCGCTCTTCCCAGTTTCCGAGTCCGAGCGAGATTCCGAGTCGGCTGGTGATCGAGTCGGCCAGCGCGAGCATGGGATCCGGGAGCGGACCGCGTTGTTCCGGGGGGAGGACGGTGGGGATGGTGCTGAATTCGTCGAGAGTCAGGCTGTCATCGGAGTTGCGATCAAACAGTCGGAAGTCTCGCCGGGCGAGCTCGGCGGGGCCGCGGACCTTGAGGAACTCATCCGGGGAGAGGCGTCCGTTGTGGTCCAGATCGGCTTTTTCAAAGGCGGGTGCGGCGAGTTCCGCGGCGGTCTTTGCGTCATCCGCTGCGGGGACTGGCGCAGCGGCGCCGAGGATCAGAAGCATCCATACGAGGGGGGCAGGCCAGTTCAGAGTGCGAGGCATGCTGACTCCGTTTCGATCTTTCTGTGTGCGTTCCCGATCCCGGCGCGGGAGGAATCGACTTCCCACGCTGTCCTCAGAAGTCGCCGCTGACGACGATCAGGCGTTTGCCGTCGGGGGTCCAGCAGACGTCGTTGTTGTTTCGCGTGGCGTCCTGACCTTTGACCAGCGTCGGCGCGGCGTCTTTGTCGGGATCGAATTCGTAGAGCTGGACGTGACTGCGCTCGGGGCAGACCATTGCAAAGACGACGCGGTGGCCGGCGGGATGCCAGGCGAAGTCGGCATTGACGGTGAGTTTCCCGGAGTGGTGAATTTTCAGGTTCGGCCGACCCTCTTGGAGGCTCACGACGGCGACTTCCTGGAGGCCGTCGTTGGTCACGCCTTTGAAGCAGAGGCGTTGGCCGTCGGGGGACCAGCCGGAATTCCAGTAGATCTGCCGATAGGGATGCGCGCCGGCCTCCAGGATGGTGCGGGATTGCTTCGATTCGAGGTCGTAGACTTTGAACGCGGCCCCGTCAGTCAGGGCGACAGACCTTCCGTCGGGAGAAATCTGGGCGCCCCAGCCCGGGCCGAGGTGTTCGTGGTCGTCGCCGTCGACGTCCATCATCCAGGCGCCGTAGACCGGGGAGTTTCGCGAACAGGCGACTTTTCGCCCGTCCGGCGACCAGTTGGGCATCATGCCGGAGCTGATCTGGCGCGGTCCGCCGCCTGCGAGGTTCTTGACGTAGATCGCAGATCCTCCCTGCTGATTGAGGGGCCAGGCGTCGAAGGCGAGCCATTTGCCGTCGGGTGAGACGGAGGGGGAACCGCAGGCGGCGTGGCCTTCGAACTGGAACAGGCTCTGCCAGCCCGAGCCATCCTCGTTGAGAACGAAGAACTCATCGGGAGTCTTTGTCGGAAAGTAGAACTCTTCGGGCTGTAACCGGCTGTCCGAGTTCGTGTCGAGACGGTGGAAATAGACGATCCGGAGCAGCGGGAACTGCGGCGGGGCGAACTTGAATTCCGCGAAGGAGAGAGTGCTGTCGTCGTTGGCATCGGCGGGCGGCGTCTGCCATTGCACGACCATGTTGGCTTGCAGGGTCATGCGGTATTCGGGGAGCGAGAGGACGCCGTCCCGGTCGACGTCGAATGCGGGGATGGCGCGTTCGGCGAGTTTCCGTTTCCAGTCGGGCGTGCCGGCCAGCAACTCGGCGCGATCGACTTTCGCGTCCAGGTTTTTGTCGAGATCACGGAATTCGAGGATCGGATCGGTCATTGCGCGGCCGGACATGGCGCACCATTCCTCGAATGAGATCTGTCGATTGCGATCGGCGTCGACGCTGTCGAATTCCTGGGCGACATCCGGACCGCCATACGATCGTTCGACGAATTCGGTTTTGTCGAGCCGGTCGTTGCCGTCCAGATCGACGTGCTGATACAGCATGTAGTTCACGACGCGGCCGTCGGGATGGCGGAGGAGTTTGCCGTCGGTGCGACGGACGCCGAGCAGGATTTCGAGGAAGCGACGGGCTTCGCCGCGGCGGATGTTTCCGTTCTTGTCTGCATCGGCGTCGGTGATGTTGAATTGTTCGCCGAAGGACCGGAACGCCTCCGTGAAGTTATGGATGAAGTCTTCGGCGTCGATTTCGCGGTCCGGTGCTTCGTGCCAGTTTCCGCAGGCGATGTCGAGCTTTGCGGCGATCGTATCGACGAGCGCCAGCATGGGATCGGGCAGGGGGCCTCGCTGATCGGGGGGGAGGGCGGTGGGGATGGCGCAGAATTCGTCGAGGGTCAAGCGGTTATCGGCGTTGCGGTCGAAGAGGCGGAAGTCGCGGCGGGCGACGTCGGCCGGGCCGCGATCCTTTTGAAATTCTTCCAGCGACAGTTGCCCGTCGCGGTCTCGATCGGCGCTGGCGAAGGCGCTTGCGGCGGCAGTCGCCGAGTCGTCCGCGGCGGAGGCCGGGAGAAGGGGCGTCAGCGCGAAGTGAAGGCAGATCAGTATTTGGGGCGAGCGTGGGGATCGAGGCATGCTGACTCCGAGTTGCCGCCGGGCGACAGGAGGCGAATTGTGCGAGGAGGTGGCATTCGATTTGCGACAACACTCCGATCAGAATCGGTCAAAAATGACGGCGGCTCAAACATTGGATTGGCGACGGAACTGAGATGTTGACAGAATGTCTCCAGCCGGGTTTGCAATCGCCGGGCGACATGATATGACGAGCGGGGTCAGTGTACCAAACATTTCCGGGTTCCAGTCCAGGTGTCGCCGCTGTTCTGCGGTTCCGCAACGGCAGCGGCGGATCTCTCAGGAGAACTGATCGATGGTGCAAACGGCAGGTCCGTTGCCAGCGGGCGAACTCGGGGACGACGACGTTCAGGCGATCGATCGACTGCGGGAGCTGTTCACCCGGCTGAAGAAGGAGCTCGGGCGGGTCATTATCGGGCAGCATGACGTGATCGAGCGGCTGGCAATCTGCCTGTTCGCCCGGGGTCACTCGCTGTTGATGGGCGTGCCGGGGCTGGCGAAGACGCTGCTGGTGAGCAAGCTGGCCGAGACGATGTCTTTGAAGTTCAGCCGGATCCAGTTCACGCCCGACCTGATGCCGATGGATATTACCGGCACCGACATTCTGCAGGATGGCTCGGACGGACGGCGCGAGTTTCAGTTCGTGACCGGTCCGGTGTTTGCGAATATCGTGCTGGCGGACGAGATCAACCGGGCTCCGCCGAAAACGCAGGCCGCGATGCTCGAGGCGATGCAGGAGCAGAAGGTGACGGTCGTCGGCAAGAGTTTTGCGCTGGATTCGCCGTTCTTCGTGCTGGCCACGCAGAATCCGGTCGAGCAGGAGGGGACGTATCCGTTGCCCGAGGCGCAGCTCGACCGGTTCATGTTTCTGATCGAGCTGGACTACCCGTCGGAAGCGGAAGAAGTGCAGATTGCGCGGACGACGACGGGGGACGCGCTGCCGCAGCTTGCGCATCTGCTGACCGCGGCGGAGATGATCGAGCATCAGCATCTCGTGCGGCGGATTCCGGTTCCGGATCACATTTATCAGTACGCGGCGCGGCTGGTGCGGAAGACGCGTCCGCAGGATCCGACGGCGCCGGCGTGGATGAAACCGCTGGTGGCCTGGGGAGCCGGTCCGCGGGCGGTGCAGTTCCTGATTCTGGGGGCGAAGTCCCGCGCGGCGTTGCACGGCAGTTACATGGTGCGGCTGGAAGACGTGCATGAAGTGGCGCTGCCGGTGCTGACGCACCGGGTGATTACGACGTTTGCGGCGCAGGCGGAAGGGCTGGATGCGAAGGGGATTGTGAAGCGGCTGGTGGGGGAGACAATCGAGGAGCGGTAGGACGTAGTCGCTCATCTGGTCATGGGAAATGATCCGGAGAGTGAAAAGTGAGTATTGAGTAGTGATGAGTGCAAAGTGAGAAGATGTTGTGGGGACTTCTCGGCACGACAACGAAGCGTTGGAAGAGCGACTGCTGGAATTTGCGGCTCGTTGTGGACGAGTTGTTGAATCGCTCCCTGACACTCGGATGGGGCGGCACGTTGCCGGGCAGTTTGTACGTTGCGGTACAGCGGCTGCTCCGAATTATGCCGAAGCATGTGCCGCCGAAAGCCGCAACGACTTCGTCCACAAGCTGGGAATTGCATTGAAGGAACTTCGGGAATCCCGCATCTGGCTGAAACTGGCGATCAAGTGCGAGCTCTTGCCGAGTGCGCGACTGTTGCCGCTTGTTGCGGAATGCAACGAGCTGATGGGAATCATCGGTCAATCAATCATCACTGCGAAATCGAATCGCGGGGGGGCCTCGACTCGGGAAACACGGTCCGAGTAGTCGAGTCTTCACTTTGCACTCATCACTACTCAATACTCACTTTTCACTTTCCGGAATCGTGTTCATTTCGTCGAGCAGCGGGAATTCCAATGTCTGCCGAGTCCGGGCCGCGGTCTTTTCTGGATGTTGGCGTTTTGTCGCGGCTGGCGGCGATGCCGCTGTTTGCGCGGCGGCCGATGCAGGGGAATGTTTCCGGGCGGCATGCGAGTCCGCATCGGGGGGCGAGCGTCGAGTTTGCCGAGTATCGGAAGTATGTGCCGGGGGACGATCTGCGGCGGCTGGACTGGCGGGCTTACGGGCGGTCGGACCGCTTCTATGTGAAGGAGTTCGAGGCCGATACGAATCTGCGTTGCTGCCTGGTGCTCGATACCAGCGGCTCGATGGGGTTCGGGTCGACGGGCGTGACGAAGATCGAATACGCCCGTCGGGTGGCGGGGACGCTGGCGTATCTGGCCAGCCAGCAGGGGGATGCCGTCGGTCTGGCGTGCGTGGCGGGCGGCGTGGTGCAGAATCTGCCGCCGAAGCGGAATGCGGCCCATCTGCGGCTGGCGCTGGACATTCTGGAGCGGACGCAGCCGAGGGGTGAGACGCAACTGGCGGCGGTGCTGCACGAACTGGCGGAGACGGTGCGGCAGAGGGCATTGATCGTGATTCTGTCGGATCTGTTTATCGAGCCGTCGATCTTGAGGAGTTCGTTTCAGCATCTGCGGTTCCGGCATCACGATGTGGCGGTGTTTCACCTGCTCGATCCGCAGGAGCTGGCGTTCAATTTCCGGCGGCCGATGCGGTTTCTGGATATGGAGGGGGGGGCCGCGATCTTCGCGGAGCCGAACGACATCGCCGACCGGTACGATCGGGCGCTGCAGCAATACCTGGTGGATTTGCGGCAGGTGATGCTGGAGTCGGGGGTGGACTATCAGCGGGTGAGCATCGACGAGAGTTACGAGCAGGTGCTGGCTCGATTTCTGGTGGGGCGTGCTCAGGCGAAGGGGTTGCGATGAGCTTTCTGCAACCGTGGCTGCTGCTCGGCCTGCCGCTCGTGGCGCTGCCGCTGATCATCCATCTGATCAATCAGCGCCGGTTCCAGACGATTCACTGGGCAGCGATGATGTTTCTGCTGGCGGCCCACCGGATGGCGCGGGGGTATTCGCGGCTGCGGCAGTGGCTGATCATGCTGTTCCGGATGCTGGCTATCGCCGGGCTGCTGTTTGCGGCGAGTCGACCGCTGGCGAGCGGCTGGCTGGGACTGGCGGCGGGGGGGAAAGCGGACACGACGATCATTCTGCTGGATCGATCTCCCAGCATGCAGGAGCGGAGCGCCGGGACCGGGGACTCGAAGCTGGAGACGGGGCGGAAACAGCTCGTGCAGACGCTGGAGACTCTGGGTTCGGGACGCTGGGTGCTGATCGAGAGCACGACGCGCGAGCCGCGCGAACTCGAGGCGCCGGCGGCGCTGCTGGATCTGCCCGAAGCGGGGCCGGCGAGCGCTCCGGCGGATCTGCCGCTGATGCTGCAGTCGGCTTACGACTACATTGCGGCCAATCGAGCCGGGCGGACGGAGGTCTGGATCTGTTCGGACCTGCGGGACAACGACTGGACGCCGGAGAGCGGGCGGTGGTCGACGTTGCGGGATGCATTTCTGGAGTTTCCGCAGGGGGTACGGTTCCATCTGCTGGCTTATCCGCAGACGGCCCCGACGAATGTGTCGATCCGCGTGACCGACGTGCGGCGGGAGATCACGCTGGAGGGGGCCGACCTGCTCGTTTCGCTTCGGCTGGCGCGGCAGGGGGGGGCCGGGGACGAGAAGACGACGGTGCCGGTGCAGTTTGAGATCGAAGGGGCCCGGTCGGTGGCGAGCTTCGAGCTGACGGGATCGTTGATCGAGTTCAAAGACCATCGGATTCCGCTGGATCGGACGCGGGAGCGGGGCTGGGGGCGGGTTTCGATTCCGGCGGATGCGAATCCGGCCGACGACGACTTCTACTTCGTCTTCGACAATCCGCCTCCGCGGCGGACCGTGGTGGTGGCCGACGATCCGCAGGCCGTGCATCCGCTGGAGCTGGCGGCGAGTATTGCGCCGGAACGGGGGATGGAGTGCACGGCGGAGGTTGTGGTGGAGGACCAGCTCTCGACAGTGGCGTGGGATCAGATTTCGCTGCTGTTGTGGCAGGCGCCGTTGCCGACGGGGGAGGCGGCCGAGCTGGTCCGGGCGTTTGTGGATCGGGGCGGCCAGGTGATCTTTCTGCCGACGCAGAACCCGGGCGAGGGGGAGTTGTTTGGCATGCGGTGGCAGACCTGGACGACGGGGCGCGAGCCGGTTCCGGTGGAGAACTGGCGGAGCGACGCCGATGTGCTGGCGCGGACACTGAGCGGGGCTGCGTTGCCGGTGGGGCAGCTTGAAATCCGTCAGTACTGCGGTCTGAGCGGAGAGTGTACGCCGCTGGCGACGCTTCAAGGGGGGGCGCCGCTGCTGGCTCGCGCGCCGACGCGTCGGGGGGCGGTTTACTTCTGGGCGACGACGCCGTCGGCCCGGGATTCGTCGCTGGCGACGGAGGGGGTGGTGCTTTACGCGTGCGTGCAGCGTGCGCTGGCTGCGGGCGCGGCGGTGATCGGCAAGGCGCGGCAGATCGACGCCGGGGGGGCGATTGAAGAGGGGACGACCGACTGGATCCGGTTGTCTGAGAATTCTGAGAGTCTGTCGACCGAGGCGGGGTTTCAGCGGGGGGCGTACAGCTCCCGCGATCGGCTGCTGGCGGTGAACCGACCGTCGGCGGAGGATGAGGGGCGGGTGCTGGCGGATGCGAGGGTGGGAACTTTGTTTCGCGGTCTGGAATTTGCGCGCGTGGATGGTCAGGCGGGCGATGCGAATTCGTTGATTCAGGAGATCTGGCGGATCTTTCTGCTGTCGATGCTGCTGGCGTTGCTGGTGGAAGCGGCGTTGTGTCTGCCGCGGATCGGTCGAACGGCGGGAGCTGCGGCATGAATACGGTCCGCTCGCTGACGTTTGTCTGGGCTCCCTGGTCGATCGTGGTGTCGGTCGTCGTGGTGGTGGCGGCGGCGGGGCTGTGCTTTGCGGCGTGGCGGCGGAGCGGGTATCGGCGGGACTATGGGCTGCTGGAGCTGCTGCGGCTGGCGATGGTCTGCCTGGTGGTTGTGCTGTTCAATCAGCCGGAGTGGATTGAGGAATATCGTCCGGAAGAGAAGCCGTCGATTGCGGTGCTGTGGGACGATTCGCCCAGCATGAAGACGCGGGACGTCAACAGCAGCGAAGGGGCGTCGACGACGTTTTTGACGCGTCGGGAGGCGCTTGCGAGGCTGACCGACAGCGCGTTCTGGGGGGATCTGCAGGAACGATTGACGGTGGTGATTCAGCCGTTTTCCGGCGTGGATGCGAAGGATTCGGCGGGTGCGGAGCGGGGGACGAATCTGCACGAGCCGCTGGCGACGGCGACGCAGCGATTCAAGAATCTGCGGGGCATCGTGCTGGCGTCGGACGGGGACTGGAACGCGGGGGAGCCGCCGGTGCTGGCGGCTGCGGCGCTGCGGTTGAAGAACATCCCGGTGTTTGCGGTGCCGGTCGGCAGTTCGTCGCGGCTGCCGGACATCGAGCTGCTGAGCCTCGATTCGCCGACGTTCGGGATTACGGGCAAGTCGGTCCGGATTCCGTTCACGATCGAGAGTACCTTGCCGCGGGAGCACGTGACGACGGTCACGTTGAAGACGTCGGATGGCGAGGAGATCACGAAGGAAGTGCGCGTGGCGGCGATGGGGCGGACGACGGACGCGGTCCTCTGGAAGCCGAAGGTTCCCGGGGATTACACGCTGACGCTGGATGTGCCGCGGCAGGGGGAAGAGCTGCTGACGGACAATAATACGCTGTCCGCGCCGATTGTGATTCGGGAAGAGAAGCTGCGGGTGCTGGTGGTCGAGTCGGCGCCGCGGTGGGAATACCGCTATCTGCGGAATGCGCTGTCGCGCGATCCGGGGGTGGAGGTGTCGTGCCTGCTGTTTCATCCGGGGCTGGCGAAGTCGGGGGGAGGGAGCAAGGACTATATCAAGCAGTTTCCGCAGGGGCTGGACGAACTGTCGAAGTTCGATGTCGTCTTTCTCGGCGACGTCGGGTTGGAGGACGGTCAACTGACGGCGGAGAACTGCCGGCTGCTGAAGGGACTGGTCGAGCATCAGGCGAGCGGGCTGGTGTTCATGCCCGGCTGGCAGGGGCGTCAGCTTTCGCTGCTGGAGACGGAGCTGGACGAGCTGTGTCCCGTGGTGCTCGATCCGGTGCAGCCGGGGGGCTGGGGCTCGCGAACGGCCAGCCATTTTGAGCTGACCGAGCTGGGGCGTCGGAGTCTGCTGACCCGCCTGGCGGACACGCAGGAGGACAACATCGAAGTCTGGGAGGATCTGCCGGGGTTTCAGTGGTATGCGCCGGTGGTCCGGGCCAAGGCGGGTTGCGACGTGCTGTGCGTCCATAAGGATGTCTCCAACGAATTCGGTCGGCTGCCGCTGCTGGCGACCCGGACGTACGGGGCGGGGAAGGTGCTGTTCATGGGGACGGACGGGGCCTGGCGCTGGAGGAAAGGGGTTGAGGACAAATACCACTATCGTTTCTGGGGACAGGTGGTACGCTGGATGGCCTATCAGCGGAACATGGCCAAAGGTGAGACGATGCGGATGTACTATTCGCCCGAGCAGCCGCAGGTCCGGCAGACGATTGCTCTGAGCGCCAACGTGATGGAACGGAGCGGCGAGCCGTTGCCGCGGGGCGAGGTGGCCGCGCGGATTGTCGCTCCTTCAGGGAAGGCGGAGACGGTTCGGTTTCATTCGTCGGGAGACGAGTGGGGGGCGTTTGCGGCCCGGTTCACCGCCGAAGAGCCCGGTCGTCACGATGTGACGCTGACCTGCAAGGAGACGGGGGCCAGCCTGGAGGCGTCGTTCTTCGTGCAGGGAGGGGCGGTCGAGCGGATGGGGCGGGCGGCGCGGCCGGAAGTTCTGGAAGAAATCGCGCGCGTCAGCCGGGGCGAGATGATTGGTCTGGACCGGCTGGAGCATGTGGTGCAGTCTCTGGCGGCGTTGCCGGAGCCGGCCCCTGCGGTCCGGCGGGTGCAGCTCTGGTGTCATCCGGTGGCGGCGTCGGTCCTGATTGGCATGCTGTGCGTTTTCTGGATCGGCCGGAAGATGGTCGGGTTGATCTGAACGCGGGTTGGAAGCGTCGCGGGAAATGCGGTCATTCGTGTTCGAGGAGCGAGCGAAAATGAGCGTCTCACGATCGAGTGCCGGGCTGGTGCTGCCGGAGTCCCTGCAGACTCAACTGCACGAGTTCCGCCGTCGCGTCTGGACGATCAAGTCCATCGAAGCGCTCTGCGGGGCGTTGTTTGGCGTGGTGCTGTCGTATCTGGTGGTGTTCGGGCTCGACCGGGTGCTCGACACGCCGGGGAGCGTGCGGACCGTGATCTTTGCGGCGGCGGCGATCGTCTGCGCGTGCGTGCCGGTGTTCCTGCATCGCTGGATCTGGCGGCAGCGGCGTCTGGAGCAGCTTGCCCGGTTGCTGAGCCGGCGGCATCCGAGCCTGGGGGACCAGATGCTCGGCATCATCGAGCTGGTCCGCAGCGAATCGGAGCAGGCTCGTTCGCGCGCGTTGTGCGAAGCGGCGATCGAGCAGGTGGCTCACGAGGCGGGTCGACGGGACTTTCGCGACGCGGTGCCCCATCCGCGACACCGGCTGTGGGCCGGGATGGCGGCGGTTCCGGTGGCGGTGGCGCTGACGCTGTTTGCCCTCTTTCCGACGGCCGCGGCGAACGCCTGGTCGCGGTTTCTGGCTCCGTGGCAGGCGATTCCCCGGTATACGTTTACGGCCATCGAGTCGCTGCCCGAGAGGGTGGTAGTTCCGCACGGCGAGCCCGTGTCGGTATCAGTCAAGCTGCTGGAAGGAACACGCTGGCGGCCGACGGTCGGGACGGCCCAGCTCGGGATGCAGTCGCCGGTCACCGCCGAGCTGCGAGATGGTCGCTATGAATTCGCACTGCCGGGACAGATCGATGCGGGATGGTTCCAGTTGCAGATTGGCGACGCCCGGCAGCGCGTGCGGATCGAACCGATGTTGCGTCCCGCGCTTTCGGCGATTGTGGCCGATGTGCGGCTGCCCGATTACCTGCAGCGACTGGAACCGGTCCGAAAGGACGCCCGCGGCGGGAGCCTGACGCTGGTTAACGGCAGCGTGGCGACGTTCAGCGTGACGGCCAATCGCAAGTTGTCGTCGGCGTCGATCGACGGGCAGGCTGCTGCGACGACGGGCGAGACTGTGACCAGTTCGCCGGTCCTGGTGGATGCGTCCCGCAAGCTGGCATTCGAGTGGCGGGACGAGTTCGGGCTGCAGGGGAAGGAACCGTTTACGGTGTCGATCACGGCCCGCGAAGACGAGTTGCCATCGTTGTCCTGCGAAGACCTGCCGCGGCAGCGCGTGGTTCTGGATTCCGAGACGTTGAATTTCACGGTGCGCGCGCAGGACGATTTCGGGATCAAGGTCGTGGGGATGGAGTGGGAGGCGCTGGACAAGTCGGCCACGTCGCAGCCCGCGCGCGGGGAACGGGTGCTTGCCGCGGGGGCATTCGACAAGGAACAGCTCGAACTGGCCGGCGCGTTCTGCGCGCAGACGCTCGAAATTGAGCCGCAGCCGCTGAATTTGCGGATTTATGTGGAGGACTACTTCCCGGGGCGGTCCCGGACGTATTCGCCGGCTTATACGCTGTATGTGCTGAGCGCGGATCAGCACGCGATCTGGCTGACGGAGCAGCTCAGCAAGTGGCATCGCCAGTCGCTGGAAGTGCGGGATCGGGAGATGCAGTTGCATCACACGAATCAGCAGCTCCGGCTGCTGTCGGATGAGGAACTGGATCAGCCCGAGAACCGGCAGCGGATCGAGGCGCAATCGGCGGCGGAGCGGGGCAACGGTCGACGCCTGACGGGGCTGGTGACGGGGGGCGAGGAACTGATCCGGCAGGCGATGCGGAATCCGGAGTTTGGCGTCGGCCATCTGGAGCAGTGGGCGGAGATGCTGCAGATCCTGAAAGATATTTCGGCCAATCGCATGCCGAACGTCGCCGATTTGTTGAAGCAGTCGTCGCAGGCTCCGTCCGTGGCGAACGGCACTCCGTCTAAGACCGGTCCGATGGCGGGGCAGGTTCAGGCGTCTCCGCCGGGGGCTGGAAAGTCGGCGGAGTCTCCGCCGAAGCCGGCGGTTCCGACGGTGGTCGACGCCGAGTCGTCGCAGCGGCCGGCCGACAAGGGGGATAAACCGGAGGAGCCGAGTCCGAGCAAGTCGAATCCGCGACTGACGCTGCCGGTGACGACGGTGGCGGGGGGCGGTTCGAAGCCGAAACCGCCGGCGCCGGCGGCCGAGAAGCTGGACGAGGCGATCAAGGCGCAGCAGGACCTGCTGGCGGAGTTCGACAAGATTGCCGAGGAGTTGAATAAGATTCTGGCGAATCTCGAGGGGAGCACGCTGGTGAAGCGGCTCAAGGCGGAATCGAGACGGCAGTCGGTCGTGGCGAACAGGATCAACGATCAGATCAGTCTGACATTCGGGGATCGCGGCAAGGCCGGCGGGCCTGCGAAGGAGTCGCTCGCCGAGCTTTCGAAGCAGGAGGCGCAGAGCAGTCAGACGGTGTCGATCATCATGGACGATATTCAGGCCTACTTCGATCGCCGGCGATTCCAGCGATTCAAGACGGTTCTCGACGAGATGCGGGAAGAAGACGCGGTGGGCAGTCTGCGGCAGCTTGGCGACGACCTGCGGGTCGAGACGGGGATTTCGATCGCCCAGGCGGAGTTCTGGTCCGACACGATGGATCGCTGGGCGGATAATCTGGTGGACCCGGCGTGCTGCGGCAAGTGTCCGGGGGGGAAGTCGAAGAGCAGCCTGCCCCCGTCGGTGGTGCTGGAGGCGATGCAGATTCTGGAAGCCGAAGTGAATCTGCGCGAGGAAACCCGCATCGCCGAGCAGGCGCGCGGGGCGCTGGCCGCCGACGAGTTCGGCCGGCGGGCGGGCAAGTTGTCGGAGGCTCAGAACGGTCTGACAGAACGTGTGGCGAAGCTGATCGTCCGGATCCGCGAATTGCCGGACGGGGACGCCGAGTTTGGCAAGGAACTGGCGCTGCTGGGTCAGGTCGAGCAGGTGATGGACGAAGCGACGGGGATTCTGGCGCGACCCGATACGGGTTCGCAGGCGATCGCCGCGGAGACCGAGGCGATCGAACTGCTGCTGCAGTCGAAGAAGATCAATCCCAAGGGGGGCGGCGGGGGTGGAGCGTCTCCGGGCGGCGGGGGCGGTGGATCAACGAATGATTCGGCGCTGGCGCTGGTCGGTTCGGGGATGAATGAGAAGGAAGTGCGCGAGGAGCGCGACGTCTCCCAGGTGACGGGGGAATCGGGGAGCACGCTGCCGGAAGAGTTCCGGGCGGGTCTCGACGAATATTTCAATCGGCTGGAACGGGACCGATCGGCTCAGTAGACCGGCGAGGTTGCTGGCGAGTTCACGCCGCGCGGGTGATTCGGGAGTGAGCGATGTTTGCACGAAACGCCTGTTCGATCGCTGTGGCGCTGGTCGTGGCCAGCGCGTCTGCCAGCGAAGTCCGGGGCGAGGAGCCTGCTCCACCGCGCGCCGCTCCGGTGGCGAAGGAGAAGGCGGCAGCGGCTGCCGAAGCCGGCGCGAAGCCGGGGGCAGCGGCGCCGGTCGAGAAAGCTGCCGACAAGAAGGCCGCGGCCAGGCCGCGTGCCGAGGGAGTCGGGGTCGACGTGGAGCCGTTTGCTGCGCCGATTCTGCGGGTGCTGGTGGGGAATCTGAATCGGGCCCGACCGGCTCCGGCGGCGGTGGCTGTCAATGACGCGGTCGCGCAGCAGTACATCGCTCAGTTGCGTCCGATTCTGCTGGCGGAGCTGACATTCGTGCGGCAGATGTGCGAGTTGGCGCCGGAGCAGCGACCGGCGATCCGGGATGCCGGTGAAGCGGCGTTGAAAGACGCTGCCCGGGCGATGGCAAACCAGCAGCAACCGCAGGTCCGCGTGTTCGGAGCCTCAACGACATCCAAAGAGCCGCGAGTAATTATTCGCAGGGCGATCGAGAAGGCGGTGCTGGCGACTCTTGGCGAAGTTCAGAGGACGGAGTTTCTGGAGGAATCGGAACGACGCGAGAAGTTTCGCCAGCGCGCCGCCATTCGTTACGTGGTGTCGCGTCTGGACAGCACGCTGTTTCTGACGGAACCGCAGCGCGACGAGATTGCCAGGACGCTGACTGAAAAGTGGCAGGACGACTGGGACAACTGGCTGATGCTGCCCATTTATGGCGATCGATATTTTCCGTCGATTCCCGATCAGTATGTGGTTGGGCCGTTGAACCCGGAGCAGGTTTCGGTCTGGCGGGGATTGCAGAAGATTTCGCTGCGCGGGACGTCGTTCAACAACGGCGTGGCGGCGGAAGACGACGGCTGGTGGGGCGGCGGGCCGCTGGGCGGCCAGGAGGGGGCGGCGGTGCTCTTTGCCGAATAGCGCGGGCGGGGCACCGGCAAACGGCGGCGCCGCAATCCGGTCGAGAGTCGAGCAGGTCATGATGCGTTTGATCCGGTTCAGCAAAGTTGGGATCGGCAGTATGCGATCGAAATGGCGGGCGGCCTGGAAATTTGCCGGTGCATCAGCGCTGGCGCTGACGGTCGGCGGACTCGGGGCGGCGCCCGACGATCGGGTGGAGGCTCCTCGCGCGGAGCAGGCAGCAGCGGCGGCTCAGGTCCAGTTCAATATCGCGCCGGAGAATTTCGACCAGTGGGTGTTTCCCGGGGTCCGGAACGCCTCGGGCGCGAAAGAAAGGCTGCAGTCTCAGGTGAAGCTGCAGCTCGACGAGCTGACCCGCCATTGCGGGTTGACGCCGTTGCAGCAGAAAAAGCTGCTGCTGGCGGCCAGCGGGGATACGCAGCGGTTTCTTGAGGAGGTGGAAGTCGTCCGCAAGAAGTTCCTCGAAGTCCGACAGGATCAGAACGGATTTAATGCGATCTGGCAGGAGATTCAGCCGTTGCAGATGAAGCAGGCGGCGGGGTTGTACGGGGCGTCGTCAATCTTCGGAAAGACGCTGCAGAAGACGCTGGCTCCGGAGCAGATCCGGGAGCTCCGGATGATCGAGGATGAGCGGCGTCAGTTTCGCTATCGGGCGTCGATCGATCTGTCGTTGTTGACGATTGAGAACGCCGTCCCGTTCCGGCACGCGCAGCGGGAGCGGTTGATCGAGCTGCTCGTCGATCGGACGGAGCCTCCGCAGGTTTTCGGGCAGTACGATCACTACGTAGTGCTGTTGCGGCTGTCGCAACTGCCGGAGGATGCGGTCAAGCCGCTGCTGGACGAACGCCAGTGGAAGCTGCTGCAGGCCCAGTTTGCTCAGGCGCGCGGACTGGAACAGTTCCTGGTTCAGAACGGCGTGCTCGACCGGGACCGGGTCAAGGCCCTCCGGCCAAGTTCAACGCAGAATGAACATGCGCCGGCTGACGCATCGCGCGCCGCCAATCATCGGTCGAATTGAGAGCAACAGGCGAGGAGGGAGCCGGCTTTGAAAACGATGTGGTCCACAGCCGGAACGCTTCCGCTGCTGGCGGGAATGATCCTCGTCGTTCCGGCCGGCGGCGTCGCCGAGGACGACGTGACGGACGAGGGGGGGACTGCCGTCGAGGTTGTCAGACGGGCGCCTCGACTGGACGAGGACCTGTTCGAGCTGTGGGTGTTCGGGGGCAATGCGAATCGGTTTCGGCAGGCGATCGTCGAACAGCTCGAGACGGCGGTGGAGACTCTGGACTGGAAATACGGTCTCTCGACAGCGGAGAGAGAGAAGCTCGCGCTGGCCGGCCGTGCCGACATTCGGAGGTTCTTTGAGCAGGTTGAGGTTCTGCGGCGGGAGTACCGGGAGACGCGGGGCGATCACCGGCAGCTTCTTGTCGTCCATCGGAAATCCGTGGCGCTGCGGCTTGACGCCGCCGATCGACTGTTTGACGCGCGATCGTTCTTTGCGAAAGTCGCCAGCGCTACGTTGAAGAATGCCGCTTCGAACCGCGCGTCGGCGCGTCGGCAGCGGCAGTTGCGGTCTGCCGCAGAGCGGGCCATTGTCCCGCTGGAAAGCATCGCGTCCTTGCGGCCAGAGCAGAGTGAAGCGCTGGTCGAACTGCTGCTGGCCGAAGAACCGCCGATCAATGTCGGCGGCGACGACGACGTGCTGATGAAGTACCGGTTGACGGAGTTTTCCGAGGAACAAATGAGACCGCTGTTCGACGAGGCTCAGTGGCCGCGGGTGCAAGCGGTTCTGAATGTGTTTCATAATTATCGCGCGGGGCTTGAGGCCCGGGGGCTGATCGACGGGCGGACCGGTCGATTGCGAACGGACTGAAACGGTCTTCGGGTTGACGGGTGCAACCGGGCGCGGGGAGTGAAGGAATGCGAATGAGCATGGACAAGGCCGATGTTCGAATGAGCGTTGGCGTGGCGGGCTTTGCCGGTCTGTTGCTGCTGGTCACGGCTTTGCCGGCGGCGGCTCAACCGCCGGCCGTTCGCGTCGGCGAAGTCGTGCCGCGCGATGTGCGCGAGATTTACGACCGGGGGCTGCAGTATCTCGCCAGTTCGCAGAGCGAGGCGGGCAACTGGAACGGGGGAGGGGATAACGGCCCCGGCGTTACGGGCATGGCGCTGATGGTATTTCTGGCGTCGGGAGAAGATCCAAACTTCGGCCTGTACAGTAACAACATCCGCCGTGCGCTGCGGAGCATGATCTCCCAGCAGAATGCCTCGACGGGTTACCTCGGCGGGAGCATGTATCATCACGGCTTTGCGATGCTGGGGCTGGCCGAGGCGTACGGCACGGTCGACGACCGGCATCTGTGGGAGGGGGCGGAGCCGAACCGCCGGTCGATCGGGCAGGCGCTGGAGCTGGCGGTCCGGGGGGCGATCACGTCGCAGAAGAAGAACTCCTATGGCGGGTGGCGCTATTCGCCGGACGGGAGCGACGCGGATACGTCGGTGAGCGGCGCGGTGCTGGTCGGGCTGCTGGCGGCCCGCAACGCCGGGATTGAGGTTCCGGATGAGGCGATCGACCGGGCGATCAATTATTTCGCCAAGATGACTTCCGATTCCGGGCAGGTGGCTTATGCGGGCGGTCTGGGCGGGTTCAACGAGTCGATCGCCCGGATCTCGATCGGGACGCTGGTCTATGCCATCGCGCGGCGCAAGGATCTGCCGCAATTCAAAGCGACGCTCGGCTACCTGACGCAGCGGCTGGACAATTCGGGCCAGCAGCATTACCTCGAATACACGCGGTATTACCAGTCGCAGGCGCTGTTCCAGGGCGATGTCGAGGCCTGGGAGAAGTGGAATAAGCTGCTGGTCCGGCAGCTCAAGCAGACGCAGCTCGCCGACGGCAGCTTTCCGGGGCAGCATGGTCCGACTGTCGGAACGTCGATGTCGCTGCTGGCGCTGGCGTTGAACTACCGCTTCCTGCCGATCTACGAACGCTGAAAGTTTCCGCCCGCGGGCGGGATGCTCGCACGTCCCGGGTTGAGTTTTCACGGAGTCTTGTCGTGGTGCATGATCCCTTTGCTCGAATGCTCCGCGTCGCGGGCTGGCTGGCCGGACTGGCGGCGGGCGTCGGTTTCGCCGGTCCGATGGCTGCCGCGGAACCGCCGTCCGGCTCTCGAACGGCGGTCGTCCATCTGGCGGATGGAGACTTCGCGCGGGGGGAGCCGGTGGATTCTGCGGCGGGTGACAGTCTGCACTGGCGGTCGCCGGGCTTTGTGAAGCCGTTTCAGTTCGATATTGACGCCGTCCGTTCCGTGCAGTTTCCGGTTCCGGAGAAGTTGCCGCAGCCTGTCGGGGCGTATCGCTTCGAACTGGCGGGGGGAGACGTGCTGTTCGGTTCGCTCGTCAGTCTGGCGGGTGACTCGGCGGAGCTGGACGTGAGCGGGCTGGGTCGACTGCACGTCGATCGGTCGATTCTGCGGCGGATGTCGCGCTGGAACGGGGGGACCGATGTGGTGTTCTTCGGACCGAACGGTCTGGAGGGCTGGCAGGTGGGGGATCCGGGGCGTCCGTGGCGGGAAGACGCCGGGCATCTGGTTACGGATCAGGAGGGGGCGTCGATTCGTCGGAACCTGGGGATTCCTGCGCAGGCCCGGATTGAGTTCGAGCTGTCCTGGACCGGCAAGGCGGATTTCGCGCTGAGCCTTGGAGCCGGGGCGAAAGACGCGGTCAGCGGGTATCGGATTGAGGTCTGGGAGGAGCAGCTTGTGGCGTTGCGAGAGACTGCGCAGGAAGCGGATCTGGCGTCGCTGCAGGAGGTTCAGGGCGGGAAAGGGCGCGTGCACTTGCAGGCGTTTCTGGATCAGGTGCAGGGACGGATGCTGGTCTATTCCTCCAGCGGGCAGCAACTGGCCAATTTGTCGATTCTGCCGGCGAAGGCCGATGTTTCGGGCGGCATGCAGCTTCTCTGCCGGGGGGGCGAACTCCGGCTCGAACGGTTGTTCGTGGGGCGCTGGAACGGCGAGATTCCTCGGGTGGTTGAGGCGGACAAGTCGCGGATTCACCGGACCGACGGCGCCATCCGGTACGGGCAGATTCAGTCGTACGATGCGTCCCGGCGCGAGATCGTGGTCGAGACTGGCGATGAGTCCGAGACCATTTCCGAGGATCTGCTGCAGGATCTGTTCTTCTCGCAGTCGGCCGAGGCGCCGCCACGGTCGTTCCGGGCGGTGCATCTGTCGGGAGTGCGGATCAGCGGCGATTTGCAGAAGATCGAGGGGGATCGCGTCTGGCTGCTCTGCCCGGGAGTGCGAGATCCACTTCCGTGCTCGCTCGCCGACCTGCATTCTCTGGTCAGTCACCCGTTGCGGGCGACGAGCGGGCGGAGTTCCGCCAGGGAGCCAACGGCCGAGACGGGGCGGGCCGGTCGACTGGAACTGCACGGGACAACGCTGCACGGCCACTTGATCGACGGGAGCGAAGGCGGGTCGGGTTGCCTGGTGTGGCAGGCGGCGCATAGCGGCGTGCCCAGTCCGCTGGAACGGGGGGCGGCCGCCCGAGTGATTTATCGGGACCGGAAGCCGGTCGTGCAGACGCCTGCTCCGGCCGCGCCGCAAACGGTGGTGCGGGTTCAACAGGCGCGACCGGCCGGACTACTGGGCCTGTTTCTGGGAGGGGCGGTGAGTCCGCCGAGCGCGCGGCCGGCGGCGCCGGTCGCGCGGAATCTGCCGACGACGGGTTCGATTCTGCATCTGAGAACTGGAGATACGCTGCCCTGCACGGTGAAGTCGATCAGCGAAGAGGGGGTGACGTTCGAGAGCGATCTCTCCGAGGCCACTTTTGCGCGGCACGATCAGATCAAGGCGCTGGAGCTGCAGCCCAAGGCGGCGCCGGTCACGATTGCAAAACTGAAGATGGAACGTCTGCTCGTGCTGCCGCGGATGCAGCGGGAGAACGCTCCGACGCAGCTACTGCGCTCGCTGGACGGCGACTATCTGCGGGGGCGGCTGCTGTCGATGAACGAGAAAGAGATCGTGCTGGAGGTGCGGCTCGAAGAACGGGCGGTACCGCGGGATCGGATCGCGCGGATCATCTGGCTGCATCCTGACGAGATCGCATCGACGGAGAAGCTGGCGGCGGATGCCGCACCGGAGTCGGTTACGCGGGTGCAGGCGATTCCGAACGACGGAAATCGTCTGACATTCGTCGCCGAGCGGGTGGAAGGGGGGCTGCTTTCGGGGAGGAGCGAGCTGCTGGGAAGTTGCCGGGTCGATCTGAAAACGATCGACGAACTGCTGGTCGGTCCGGCGATCGAAGAGGCGGCGGTGGGGCTGGCGTTCCAGCAGTGGCGGCTGACGGCTGCGCAGGATCCTCTGGAGGCGCCTGAAGGGGGGGGGAGCGACAGCGAGGGGCTGGAGTCGGCGCTGGTTGGCAAGCCGGCCCCCGACATCGAGCTCGACATGCTCGACGGGTCGAAGTTCCGCCTGGAAAGCCGGCGGAATAAGATCGTCGTCCTGGACTTCTGGGCGTCGTGGTGCGGGCCGTGTCTGCAGGCGATGCCGCAGGTGGAGAGCGTGGTCCGGGAGTTTGCGAATCGCGATGTGGAGCTGGTGACGATTAACCTGGAGGAAACCGCCGACCGGGTGAAGCCGGTGCTCGAACGGCTGAAGCTGGACGTTGCGGTGGCCTTTGACCGGGATGGTCGCGTCGCCGAGCGCTACGGAGCGACTTCGATTCCGCAAACGGTGATCGTCGATCGCGATGGCAAGGTGGCTCGGCTGTTCGTGGGTGGGGGGGCAAGATTTGACGAACAGCTTCGCGCCGCCCTGGAGAGCGTTCTGGCGCCTCCGAGCGAACCCGACAAGTAGCGAGAGCGTTCCGGATCTTTCACAGATCGCGGTGGTCGGAGGGATGCCGATCGCGGGTGCGGAACTGGCTGGCTAACGACTCGGGAAGCGGCCCCTTGCGGTATTCTTCACGGCGAATTCACTGACGGCGGGTGCGCGGTCTGGGGTACAAGCGTAGCCGCGGTTCCGCGCTCCGGATATCGTCAGGGATCTGCGCCGGCTGTTGCGGCGGCGGAAGAATGCAATTCGCAAGGACAGGTCTGGCCATGATTCTCCGGGCAATTCGTTTCCTGAGTCTGATATGTTTTGTAATGGCTGCGGGGATGGCGGCTAATGCCGCGGACTGGCCGATGTGGCGGTGCGATGCTGCGCGGAGCGCTGTGTCTTCGGAACAGCTTCCGGCCGAGCTGAAGCTCTTGTGGTCGCGGGAGTTCTCGCCGCGCAAGCAGGCGTGGGATGACGCGCTCAATCTCGACCTGATGACCTATGACCGCGTTTTCGAGCCGGTGGTCATGGGGGGGCGGCTGTTTCTGGGTTTCAACGACCGGGACAAGCTGGCGGCGTATGACGTCGAAACGGGCAGGGAGCTCTGGTCCTATTTTGCCTCCGGGCCGGTCCGCCTTCCCCCGGTCGCCTGGAAAGACCGGGTTTTCTTTGCGAGCGATGACGGGCATCTTTATTGCCTGAATGCGGCGGATGGGACGCTGTTGTGGAGTTTTCGGGGCGGACCGAGTTCGCGGCAGATGCTGGGGAACCAGCGGCTGGTCTCGGCGTGGCCGATGCGCGGCGGGCCCGTGATTCGCGATGGAAAGGTGTATGTCGCCGCCAGCATCTGGCCCTTCATGGGGACGTTCGTCTATGCGCTGGATGCCGAGACGGGATCGGTCGTCTGGGTCAATGATGAGACCGGCTCGCAGTACATCAAGCAGCCGCACAGCGCTCCGTCGTTCGCCGGCGTGGCGCCGCAGGGGGCGCTGGTTGCTACGGACGACGTTTTGCTGGTCCCGGGCGGACGGTCGGTTCCGGCGGCCTTTGATCGCCACACCGGGAAGCTGCTGTATTTCGAACTGAATGCGGGAGGGAAGGGGACGGGCGGTTCGTTTGTCGCCGCGAATGAAGAGTCCTGGTTCGTCCATACCCGCGGGAAGGGGACGCGGGAGTTTTCGCTGAAGACGGGCGTCAAGACGGCGTTTCTCCCCGATGAACCGGTGCTGGCCGGCGATCGGATTTATGCGTCGCAGACGGATCAGGATCGGCCGGTGATCCGCGGCTTTGACAGCCGCAGCAAAGAGGTACTGTGGGAACTACCGGTGGATGGTCGGGGGGACTTGATCCTGGCCGGGGATACGCTTTATGCGGCAGGGAAGCCAGCGACCGACGCGGGAGGCGCTCAGGGACAGAGTCTGCTGACGGCGATCCGCCTGCCGGCCGACGGCCAGCCGGCGGTCGTACAGCGCATCTGGACGGTATCGGGGACGGTCGAGCGGCTGGTGGCGGCGAACGGCAAGCTGCTGGCGGTCACGCTGGAGGGGCGCGTACTGGCGTACGGAGCCGGGGAGACAGCGTCTGAACGCCGGCTGGCGGAATCGGTCACACCACTTGAACCGGAGGCCGCGGCCGCCCGGACTGCCGTTCGACTGCTGCAGGCTGGGGCCGCGGAGGGTTACTCGGTGTGGCTGGGGGCCGCCAATGAATCCCTCGTGACCGCGATGGCTGCGACGTCGCCCTTTGTGGAGTTGACGATTGTTGACGAGGATCGGGACCGCGTCGGCCGGCTGCAGCGTGTGCTGGATGGTGCGGGGCTGTATGGCCGCGTCACCGTTCGACAGACGCCGCGGTCGGAATTCCTGCCGCCGCCGTATCTGGCGAACATGCTGTTTGTCGGCGTCGAGCAGACATCAGCCGTGCTCAGTGAGGGGAGCCTGCTGGCCCGATTGTACGACTCCGTGCGACCGTATGGGGGAGTGCTGTACCTGCTGACGGCCCCGGACGAGATTGAGCGGGTTCGCGGAGAGATCGTCGGTCGAGAACTGGAACAGGCGGAAGTGGAGTCGACGGAGTTTGGAGTTGTCGTCCGCCGGGTGGGGGCGCTGCCGGGGGCCGGAGTCTGGACGCACCAGCACGGGGATATCGCCAATACGATCAAGTCGAACGACGAGCGGGTGAAGTTGCCGCTGGGGGTGCTGTGGTTCGGGGGGGTGAGCCATGACGACATCCTGCCGAGGCACGGTCATGGTCCGCCGGAACAAGTCGTCGGCGGGCGGCTGATTATCCAGGGGATGAATTCATTGACGGCGCGGGATGTGTACACGGGGCGCGTGCTCTGGAAGCGGGAGTTTGCGGATCTGGGGACTTTCGACGTCTACTTTGACGCGACTTACAAAGAGACGCCGCTCGACCCCGCGTACAACCAGGTGCATATTCCTGGAGCGAACGCGCGAGGTACGAACTACGTGGCGACCTCCGACCGCGTCTACCTGATCGAAGGGGCCGTCTGCCATGTGCTCGACGCCGCCACGGGTCGGACGCTGACTGACATTGCATTGCCGCAGGAGGATCCGGCCCAACCGAAGGAGTGGGGTTATCTCGGGGTCTACGGGGACGTGCTGATTGGCGGGGTGGGCTTTGCGCGATATCGCAGCCGGCACGATCTGGAATCCGAGGTCGATGCGGGGTTGAGTCCCAAGCGTGCGGCCTTCGGGGCTAAGAGCCTCGACCGGGCGGCGAGCCTGGCGCTCGTCGGTTTCGATCGGCACACCGGCGAACAGCTCTGGAAAGTCGACGCCCGGCACAGTTTCTGGCACAACGGAATTGTCGCCGGAAGCGGACTGGTCTATGCCCTCGACCGGAATCCGAAGCCTGTGGAGGACTTTCTGCGCCGTCGGGGCAAATCCAATCCGGAGACGTATCGGATTCTGGCGCTCGATTCCCGGACCGGTGAGCAGGCGTGGGAGTTGCCGGGGCAGGTGTTCGGGACGTGGCTGGGGTATTCGGAGAAGCATGACCTGCTGCTGCAGGCGGGGGCGGCGGCGAGCGATCGGCTGTCGTCAGAAGTGGGGCAGGGGATGGCGGTCTACCGCGGCAAGACGGGGGCTCAGGTCTGGAAGAAGGACGATCTGAAGTACTCGGGGCCGTGCGTGCTGCACAACGATCTGATCATCACCAACGCCAATTCGAATTCCGAGTCCGCGGGGGCTTTCTACCTGACGGATGGTTCGCAGAAGCTCGTCGAGAATGCGCTGACCGGCGAGCTGCAGCCGTGGAAGATCACGCGGGCTTACGGCTGCAACAGCATCATCGCCAGCGAGAACCTGCTGACCTTCCGATCGGGAGCGGCGGGCTTCTACGATCTGCTGACTGAAGGGGGGACCGGGAATTTCGGCGGCTTCAAGTCGGGCTGCACGTCGAATCTGGTCGTCGCGGACGGCGTGCTGAATGCGCCGGACTACACGCGGACTTGCAGTTGCGCTTACCAGAATCAGACTTCGCTGGCGCTGGTGCATATGCCCGAGATGGATGCCTGGACCATCAGCAATTTCGGGGTGTCCGATTCGTCGAGAAGACGCCTGCGGCAACTGGGGGTCAATTTCGGTGCGCCGGGCGACCGGCGCGATCCGCAGGGCCTCATGTGGCTGGAGTACCCCGCCGTGGCCGGGGATGGGCCGAATCTCGACCTGACGATGACGGGAGAACCGCGGTACTTTCAGGACCATTCGACTTCGAGGCCTGACGCCGCACTGCCGTGGGTGGCGTCGTCGGGCGTCGAGGGACTGACGGGCCTGCGGTTGCAGTTGAAGGTGTTGCCGGCCCCGGATTCGAAATCGGATCGTCCTGCCAGTGCGATCGCTCCAGTCAGCGTACCGGCGGTTGCATCGCCAGCGCCGTCGGAACCGTATCGCGTGCGGCTGCATTTCGGGATTCCGAGGGATTCGGTCGGCGAGGAACGGGTGTTTGACGTGGCCGTGCAGGGGGAGGCCATAGTCGAGACCATCAGGCTGGGCGGCGACTCCGGAGCGACCGCAGTACACACCATCGAACGGGTGCTGCTGGGGGACGCGATTGAGATTGCGTTCACGCCGCGAACAGGTCGTGCGGTGCTCTCCGGGATCGAACTGCAGCGTCTGGCGGAGTAAAATGAGGGCTGCCTTTTCTCGAACTGGCGATCGCCAAATCGAGGAGCCCGCCTGGAAGGTCTGAACTACCGATGATGAATTTGTCTTTCCGCCCGGTCCGCATGCTGCTGACGGTCCTGCTGGCGTTTGCTCTGGTTGCTGGTCCTGTGGGGTCGTCCGCCGAGGCCTGCAACGTACCGGTTTTTCGCTATGCCCTGGAGCACTGGCGTCCGGATCCGTATCGGGGCGTGCTGTTTCATCGCGGTCCGTTGTCCGCTGCCGACCAGGAACAACTGGAGAAGCTGCAGGCTGCGGCCGGAGATTCCAAGGTCAATCTGACGCTCCGGACGGTGGATCTCGACGGCTCTCCGGATGCTGCTGATCGGGAGCTGTTGCCGGCTGCCGACGCGCCGGATTTGCCGCGACTGGTGATTCAGTACCCGGCGCATCTGCGGGTCGACAAGCCGGTCTGGGCCGGTCCGCTCGGTGATACGGAGCTGGCGGCGCTGCTCGACTCTCCGTTGCGGCGGGAAGTTCTGAAGCGACTGACGTCCGGGCAGACTGCGGTCTGGCTGATGGTCGACAGCGGCGACGCCGGGCAGGATGACGCGGCGGCGGCGACGCTCGAACAGGAGTTAAAGGGGCTCCAGACGACGCTGAAGCTGCCGGAACTGACCGATTCACCCGAGGATGTGATTCAGGACGGACCTCCGCTGCGCGTGGAGTTTTCTCTGATGAGAGTTCGTCGGGACGATCCGGCGGAGCAGGCGCTCGTGGCGATGCTGACGGGCTGCGAAGAGGATCTTGCGGGGCTGGACGAGCCGCTGGTCTTTCCGCTGTTCGGCCGCAGCCGGGCGATGTTGCCGCTGGTGGGGGGCGGAATTTCGGCGGACAACATCCGGGGATCGGCAAAGTTCCTCGCCGGGGCCTGTTCGTGCCAGGTCAAAGAGCTGAATCCCGGCTTCGACCTGCTGATCACGGCGGACTGGAATGCGCTGCTTTCATGGGCGAAGTCGCCCGCGTTTGCATCGGGAGAGTCGTTGACTGCAGAGCCGGAACTGGTGCCGATTCCGAGCGGAACGAAGTCTGCGCCCTCGAAGGTGGTCGTGACGGAGGCGGTCAAAGTCCTTCCTGAGGTTGAGATTCACGCCGAGTCCGATGCGCCTGCCCAATCGGATTCGTTGCTGCCGATTCTGGCAGGTGTCGTCCTGCTCGGGCTGGTGGCGTCTGTGCTGGTTCGGCGGCGGCGATCATAAGATCGCTGGCGGAAACCTTCCGCCGTCCCTCCGGGACGGTGCGTGGAGCCGCCCCCGTCTTCCACGGGTTGCGCTGCGCCCGCTGTCGCGGTCTGCGCTTCACCCGTGGCTACAGCCCGACGCCCCTTGCGGGGCTGATAGTGCGTTGAGGAAACTCCGCGAAACACCCCGATATTCCTGTCTGTCCGCATTCCTCAACCAACTGCTGTGGCGGAACGAGTCACCGAAATTGTGCGGGACTTCCGGCCTCTACTTTGTGGCAGGTTCGCGAATGGCCTCGATGGCGTTGAGCACCGGCGTTCCGTGCTGGGCTCGCAGGTCGATCACCAGCTCGCGTTCGATGCGGACGTTGCGGATCTCGCGAACGACCGGCTTGACCGCGGAGTCTTCGTCGGGTGCGGGAGTCAGAGACAGCCCTTCGACGACTTCCTTGCCATTGAAACGCACGTCCAGGACGGTCGGTTCTTTGGCGCCTGAGCGGGCCTCGGCGAAGTGCAGCCGGATGGTGTAGCTGGCGGGTTCGTCCCCTTCGCCCAGGAGGGGCAGCGTCAGTTGCTTCAGGCCGTCGGCCCACGACGAATAGAGCCAGGGGGTGTCGGAGGCCGATGGCGCGACGCGGGTCTCCTCGACGTTGTTGAAGTCGCCGCCGGTTTCAAACTGCGGACGCAAATCGAGCCGGACGTCGAGCGACGTCTCTTTGTAGGCGTCGCGCCGCGGCCAGGAGAACCAGATCGTGCCCAGGGCGTCTTTGCGATCTCCCGGCGCCCCGAGGTTCACCGCGAGGTGCTGCACGGGAGTCTGTGCTCCGACGGCGCTGTAAATCGTCCATGGCCGGCGGGTTTCGCGGGGTTCCATCACGATGGTCGAGGCGATCGAGAACTGGCAGACGCAGCCCGCGCTCGCTTCGGGAATCATTACGAGCCCGTTGGCCGCGATGGCGTTGATCCAGCAGCCGAGGCGATGCCCGGCGAAGTGGCGGATGCCGGCGTCCTCATTCAGATCGATGTACCCGGTGAAACCGGAGCGGAACATGATCATGCCGGAGTCGCAGCCGGTGAGCATGCCGCAGTGGTGTCCCGTCCGCATGATGCTCCAGGGGGCCTCTGCGCCGGTGATCGGGTGCTGGCGGGTGATCTGTTCGCCGGAGGTGAGGTCGTACATCCAGGGTTCGGCGAGGATCTTCTTGCCGACGATGATCGGACGGTTGCGGTAGTTGGCGTCTTTGGCCCAGAGCTTGAAGCCGTCGTACGCCGAGAGGGCGACGAGGCGCCGCCGCTGGAATTCGCCGGCGACGAACTGCTTCCAGTAGTGGCCGTTGGCGTTGGCGCCGCAGAGGACGAGGGTGTCGTTGTCGTACATCATGGTGAGCTTGCCGCCGCCGATGCCGATATCGCTGCAGTCGGTGACGTCGACGGCCTGCTCCCAGAGCTTCTTGCCTGTCTTGAGATCGAGTGCGACGGTCAGGCGGACGTCGGCCTCCTTCAGTCGCTTCTCCGCCAGAACCTGTTCTTCGCCGGTCAGTTCGGCCAGACGGGATTTGTCCTGCCGCAGCAGGTTTTCCCGCTGCTCGCTGGTGATCGAGCTGTCGATGAAGAAGATTCGATCGGGGCCGATGGCGATCGTATGGTGCGAGATGCTCTTCCCGGCGTAGGCCCAGAGGTGTTTTCCGGTGGCGATGTCGATGGCGAAGAGGCCGTCGGTGGCGTCTTCGGTGGTTTTGCCGCGGCGGCGGAGGGCGGCCGCCAGCTCCTGCCGGATCGTCGCCGTCCCCACCAGGAGGCCATTGTTGACGGCGACGTAGCCCCATTCGTAGCGTCCGTCGGTCTTGCCGGGAGGGAGTTCGTGCGTCGCGACCACTTTGCCGGTCGCCATGTCGACCTGGAGGCATTTGTCGCCGATGAAGTGAAACAGGCTGTCTTCGCCCGCTGCCAGGTTGCCGGGATTCTGGTTCTGGAAGACGCCGGTCCGGACGGCCTTGGGGTTCTCGTGCGTCCAGAGGTGGCGACCGTTGTAGGAGTCGTAGGCCAGGATTGTGTTTTCGCCCTGGACGAACAGTCGGCCGTTCACCGCCAGAGGCCCCACGGCCCCCTCGTGGCGGTTGACCATCTCGCCGGGACCTGGATCGCCATACCACAGGACGCCAAGGTCTCCCTGGATGCGGCGGTCACTGCTCACCGCCGTGTTGCCCGGGTTACCATACTGATGCGACCAGTTCCCGGCTCCCGGGAGAGGGCCGCGGGTCATGATCAGCCAGTTGTCGGCGATCTTCGTCTCAAGCTGATTTCCCAGCGCGGAGCTGAGGGACCAGTCGCGGAGTTTGGCGGGAGCGATTTCGCCGGCGGAGGCCGGGCGTCCCAGGCACAAGAGCCCTCCAACCGGTTTGAGGTGACGTTCAATCTGCTCCAATGGCAGCGTCCATGTTCCGTCTTTGATGACGGTGTCCGAGACGATCAGGTCGGCGAAGTAGTTCGAATACGGGAGCGGGGCGAGATCGCGCTGATGCACGACGACGCGGTGACCGTAGAGTCCCGCGGCGGCCAGCCGCTGACGGGCGCGGGTGACTTTCTCGGCGGAAGGCTCGACACAGTAGATCTTCAGTTCACTTTGACGGGCGAGTTCCAGCGCCAGCCGGCCCTCTTCGCCGCCCACGACCAGTCCGTAGCCCGCGTTGACGCCGGACCGCTTCAGGATCTCCGCTGCTGCCGCACGGTACTGCGGGCTCTGGTCGTCGTCCGGAACGGTTGCGGGCTGCAGGTCGGTCACGATCTGCGGCGACGGAGTCGCGGAACTGCCGAAGCTGTGGATCGCACCGGCGTCCGTGCTGACGAGGAGTCGGCTCTCGGCGACGGCGAGGCCGCGTGCATCACCTTCCAGCTCGTGGGTCCAGACCTGCCGGCCGTCTTTGGAATCGTACGCGGTGACGCGACCGGGGCCTCCCACGACGACGACATTTCCGGCGGCCAGGAGGGCTTTGTCGTCGCCGGTCTCGGTCGACCAGACGATCCCGACCGATTCGAGCTGCTTCATTTCCGCAGCGTCGCCGCGAATCTGCTCCTTCAATTGATCGGCCTCGTCGCCCTTCAGGCTGCGGAGCGACTTGGCCTGGTTGGCGAGTTTCTCCTCCAGAGCGTGGCGCTTACGGCTGGCGACGGCATATTCCAGACGGTTCAGTCGAGACAGACGCGTGCCGGTTACGATGTAGGCAGCGTCGCCTTGGATGGCCATCTGCTGGCCTTCAAACCAGCCGAAACCGACGTCGCCGGTCAGTTCGTCCATGGCGAGCAGGTGGTGCTCGCCGCCGGAATAGAGCTGGCCGTCGGCGAGCATGGCGCGCGTTCCGCCGACGACTCCGCCTGCCGCGCCACGCCAGCTATGCGTCCGCTTGTGGAGCAGTTTGCTGGCTTTGAGATCAAAGACGGCGGGGAGGGATCCGCCCGACGGGACGACCAGCAGATCGTCTTTCGCGAGCAGGTAGCCCTGGGGCGAAAGATCGTTTCGGCCGGCGTCCTGCGCGCTGAGGTTTTCCTGTTGCCAGACCTGTCGGCCGGTCTGCGCGTCGACGCCATAGAGATAGATGTCCTCGTGCGGGAAGATTCCGGCCCCCATGTAGGCGACGCCCTGATGGACGAGCAGTCCGGTTCGAACCGGCCACTTGGAGATCAGCTCGCCGCGGGCCAGCAGCCACTCGTCGAGTGGGGCGACCTGCCGCTGCCAGAGGATGCGACCGGTCAGGGCGTCGGCGCAATAGGCGATTCCGTCGTCAGAGCCGAAGTAGACGCGACCGTCCTGGACGGTCGGCGCCAGTCGAACCGGGCCGCCGGTGAAGCAGGTCCAGAGGAGTTTGCCGGTGGCCAGATCGCGGCAGTGGAGCTGGTGGTCGACGGTGGAGCCGAAGTAGACGCGGCCATCGACCACAACGGTCCGGAAGGCGTCATCGAAGCGGATGCGATGAGCCAGCAGCTTGCCTTCGATCGTGCGGCCTTCGGCGCTCGACCAGGCGAGCTTCGGAGCCGCGGGCGCCTGATAGGTCCACTGCAAACTCAGCGGCAGAGCCAACTGCTCGTCGGTCGAAAACGTTCGCTGGTTGTTGCCGCCTTCCGTCGGCCAGTCGGCCGCGAAAAGTTCTGCGGGTGTTGTCGCGGTAAATGACAACAGCAGGATCGCGAGAATTCGAGCTCTGGAACACATGGACGAGTCCTCCGTCTGCAGCAATGGTCGTCGCGAAACCTGGATAGCCGGCAGCAACCGTCTCGAATACGTTATGGCGCGAATGTTAAGTTCTGGTTTACGCCGCACGTCGCGCAGTCTTCTCGGCGGGCGACTGGCAGCGTGCGAAAGGCCATGTTGCGGAGATCGAACAGCAGCAGACGGCCGGCGAGGGATTCGCCGAGGCCCGCGATCACCTTAATCACTTCCATGGCCGCGAGCGAGCCGACGGTGCTCGAAACCGCGCTGAAGACCGGGAACTGCCGCTTCCAGTTGGGAGGGGGTTCCGGATAGAGACAGTTCAGGCACGCTGTGCGGCCGGGTATGACGGTCGTCAATCGGCCTTCGAGTTCGTACATGGCGCAGTCGATCAGCGGCTTCTGCTGGCGGACGGCTTCGCGGTTCATCAGCAGACGTTCGGAGAAGAGGGGGGCGGCGCTGACGACGACATCGCAGCGTCCGACGAGATCAGCGGCGTTGCTCTCGGCGATGTTCTCGTCGACGGTCTCGATGGCGATGTTCGGATTCAGCTCTTTCAACCGACGCTCGGCGGATTCGATCCGGGGGCGTCCGACGCCCGCCGTCGTCATCAGGAGCTGGCGGTTGAGGTCGTTCAGGCGCAGGTTTCCCGCGTGGGCCAGGATCAGCCGGCCGACGCCTGCGGCCGCCAGTTGCAGGGCGACGGAGCCGCCGACGCCTCCCGCTCGCGAGATCAGCACGGCAGCGCCTTTGAGGCGGCGCTGGCCGGCGAGGCCGAAGTCGGGGTGGGTCAACTGCCAGGCGTAGCGGTCCTGTTCGTCGTCGGTCAGTTCGGGAAGTACGTCCATCGGGCTCGGGTTAACCTCCAGCAATCGGCGGCAGGAGGACCACGGAGTCGCCATCCTGCAGGACGGTCGAGGCGGCCTGTCGCGCCGTGCACGCGGTGTCATTAATTGCAACCAGCAGGCTGGGCTGCATGGTTCCGGCCAGGGTCAGCAGATGCGGTCTGGCGGACTCCCCGATGGACTGGCTCAGTTGAGCCAGGAGGGCGGCGACGGTCGCCCCGTCGGGAACCTCGATGCGGTCCTGCGACCGACCGACGGCCGTGCGCAGTTGTCCGGTGTATTCGACGAGGAGTTTCATCGCGTTTCGTTCCGGTGTGTCGTTGCGACGGCCGCCGCAAGCTGTTCGAGCTGACCGATCGGACGTTCGGCGACCTGGCGGGATTCGATGACAAACAGTGTATCGGCGAGCGCCTGGGCCTCAGCCCGGTTGTGCGTGATGTGCAGCGTCGTCAGGCCGCGGTCCCGCTGAATCGACCTGAGAAGTTCGCAGAGACGTTGCCGGGTCGTTTCGTCGAGGGCTGCGAGGGGCTCGTCCAGCAGCAGGATCTGCGGTTCGAAGGCCAGCGCCCGGCCGAGCGCAACGCGCTGCGCCTCGCCGCCGCTGAGATGGCGCACGTGCCGATCCAGCAGCGCTTCGATCCCGAGTACGTGCGACAATTCGGCGACTCGATTTCTGAGCGTGGCCCGGTCGGCGCGGCGGATTCGCAGCGCGAACTCCAGATGCCCGCGGACGGTCATCGTGGGAAACAGCGCGAGGTCCTGCGGGACGTAGCCGATGCCCCGGTCGGCGGGTTTCCAGCGGGTGACATCCACGCCGCCGACCACTACTCGACCGGCGGCGACCGTGCGCAGCCCGCAGATGGCCTCCAGAATGGTGGTTTTGCCCTCTCCGGTGCGACCCATCAGGATGGCGTAGCCTCCCTGCGGCACGGTGAGGTTGACCTGGCTCAGAACGAACGGGCCGGAGCGGATCGTGACGTCGCGGAGCTCGATCATCGATTCACCTCCGTACCCAGCAGCCGGACGATGCCGAGTACGGCCATCGCGGCCAGGACCATCAGCAGCGAAACGGCGACGGAGGCTTCGAGCTGGCCGACACTGAGCTCCAGGAAGACGGTGGTCGAGAGGACCTCGGTCCGCATGCGAGTGGCGCCGGCGAAGACCAGGATCGGGCCGAATTCCCCGAGCGACCGGGCCCAGGCGATCGTGAAGGCGGCGATCAGCCCGCGCCAGGCCTGCGGCAGGACGACCTGCAGGAAGGCCTGGCTCCGGCGACAGCCCAGCGTCAGCGCGACCTGTTCGGCGCGTGGATCGATCTGGTCGAAGGTGACGCGCATGGTCTGAACGGCGAAGGCGCACGCCACCGCGAACTGAGCGAGTACAACGGCGGGCGTGGCAAACGTGACGCCGAATCCCAGATCGCGCTGAAACCAGTCCTCCAGTGTGCCCCCCCGGAGCGGCAAGTGGAACAGGATTAGCAGGCTGAGCCCGATGACCAGCGGCGGCAGCACGACCGGGACGTCGATCGCCGTGACGATCAGCCAGCGCCCGCGGAAGCGGAACCGCGACAGGAGATAACCCAGAGGGGTCGCAACCCAGATGGAGAGCAACGCGGAGATCGTGCAGGTGATCAGCGTGAGCCGGACGGCGAATTGAATCTCCGGCTTGCTCAGAGCCGCCACGAAGTGGGCGGGGGAGGTAAAGGCGATGTCCGCCGCGAGCATGGCGAGAATGAGCAGGATATAGCTGCCTCCCAGTCCCCCCATGAGAGTCAGAAACGGCAGGTCAGATCCGGCCCGGTGGCGAGCCGGTGTCATCGATCCGTTCGCGGGAGCCGGTTGTGGAGGTGGAGAGGCGGCGGTCTGCAGCTCGCTCATTGGCCGGCGGCCCGTTCATCGAGCCAGCGGAAGCCCTCGCTGGTGAATTTCTCCTTGGACGAATCGGTCCGGATGGCTCGGAAGAGGCGCTCACTCAATTGACGGTGTCCCGAGTCCCGAGCAATTCCGTAGGGCTGCGTCGCGATGGAGCACGGGAGCCCCTGGATGCGGATCGCGTCGAGAAACTCGGAGGAACCGGCCGCATTGCTGAGGTACGCGACTGCGGCGTCGAGCGAACCGCTGCGCATCTGGTTGACGAGCATGTCGCCGGTCGGCGTCTGGACCACGACGTTCTTCATCAGTTCCGTCTGCAGGCCGCTTTCCGCAAAGGTCTTTTGCGTAATCCAGCCCATCGCGCACTGCTTTTCGTGGCCGATGCCGACACGCAGGTTGGCCTGGGCGAGGTCCTTCAGCGACTTGATGCCGAACGGATTCCCCTTCTTCACCAGAATCACGAGCTCGTTCTGCGAAACGGACTGAGACTCCGGAAACAGGTCCTGCACCTGGTTCATGAACTCCGAGTCGCAGGCGAAGTAGGCGTCCGGCACCTGGCCGGCCTTCATCTGCGCCACGAGAATTCCGCAGCCGTTGTAAACGCGCGTGACCCGGACGCCTTCCCGTTCTTCGAAGGCCGTAATCGTCTCCTCGATGGCAGGCCGGAGCATGGAGCCCGCGTAGAGCGTCAATTCCGGCTGTTCGCTCCAGGGGTCGCTGTCGACCGGCTGAAAGCCGAATTCGCGGTAGCGGACCAGTCCCTTGTCGCTGGCGCTCAGGTAGCGGGCAAAGTGCAGCGCCTGGCGGGGGGCTGCGCTCGATTTCAAGAGGGCGATGGCGACCCGTGAGTTTATGGCCGACAGTTCGGAGATGGAGACGCCTTCCAGCGTCGCGTAGTCGTGCAGGACGGGGCCGTAGACGATTCCCGCGTCGACCGCTCCGATTTTGACGTCGTTGGCGACTTCATTGACCGTGGTCTTGAAGACGGTAGTGTGCTGCTTCAGGGACTCCCACTGCCCGGCCTCGGCGAGCAACTGGTGCGTCAACTTGCCGATGGCGGTGGCTTCGAAACTTCCTTGAGCCAGGCGGACATTGTCGCGCAGGAGATCGGCCAGTGACTTGATTCCCAGAGGATTTCCCTTGGGGACGGCCACGATGGCCTGCATGTCGGCGAGCTGGAGCTCGTCGTCGATGAGATCCCGTGAGCGGGCGATCGACAGGAAACTGTCATCGGCGGGGAGGTACAGGTCTCCCGTTTTCGAGACCTCCAGCGACGCGAGCAGCGATTGTGAGGCTCCGTACTGGATCTGCACCTGGCGGCCGAACTCCTTTTCATAATCCTGTCGAATCGCCTCCATCACGCCCCGATTGCTGGCGGCGCAGTAGACGACCAGCGGCTGGACGGCGGCGGATGCTCCGCTGACGCTGGGTTGAGCGGGTCGCTCGCGCAGGCTGAACAGGAGCAGGCCGAGGATCGCGAGCGATCCGATCATGGCCACGATGGGCCACGAGACGGAACCTCTGCGAGTCCGGTCGTCAGCGCCCGAGTCGCGGGGAGCGGCGGCTGCGCCGATGGAATCGGGCCGGCTTGCGAAGAAGTGGGCACGTTGCATACCGCGTGTCTCACTGGGAAAGGATTGTTCTGTCTCGATCACGACCGGGCGTCAAGATTCAGCGGGCCGGTCCTTCGTTCAGATACAGTTTGACGTTGCGCGTCGCGCGGCCGCCAGCGACCAGATCGATTCGTCCGTCTCCGTTCAGGTCTGCCCCGAAGGCGTCCTCGACCGCAATTCCTTGGTGGTCGATGATGTGCTTCTTCCAGTGTCTGGCAGCCAGGTCTTCGCAGTCGTAGACGTAAAGTCCTGGTCCCGGTTGAGGCCCTGTGCCGGCCTCGCGATGACCGACGATGACTTCGTCTTCCGGGTCGGCGTCGAGATTGGCGGTCCAGACCGCGTGGCCCTGTTTCAGGCCGTTCTCAATGACCAGCCGATTCCAGGGGCCGGCGGGATCGGCTCCGACTGTGTAGATGGCGACTGACGTTCCATGCATCGGTTCGACCGTGGCGATAAACCGTTGGCCGTCCGGCAATTTGCCGACCTTCAGCTCGCCGGCGCCGCGCAGGTCGGGTTTCTCGGCCGCGGCGCCTGCTCCAATCGGCGTGCGGGAGAAGCTGTCCGCCGTCTTGCGGATCAGGGACACCCCTTCCTGTGATGCCGTCAGCGTGTCAATGCGACTGTCGCCGTCCCAGTCGATGTGGATGTGACCGTGGATTCGGTCGAGCGAATGGTCGAGAATCGTCGGCTGCCAGCGGTCGGTCGCCGGCTGGGCTGGGATTTCGAACGCGGTCAGGCGGACGCCGTCGCCGACAGTCTTGTTGAGCGGCGAGATCACGAGTTGGGGGCGCCCGGTCCCGAGGACATCGGCGAAACTCATGCGGTGCAGCCAGGTTTCCTTGCCGATGGAATGGACCTGCCATTTTTCATCGGGGTTGGCGCGTCGCGAGATCCAGTAGAGCGTGCCGAGTTTCGTCCAGCCGGCGCCGAGCGCGAAGTCGAGCTGGCTGTCTCCGTCGATATCGTGCGGGGCGAGGCAGACGTGATCGAGTTCGACCTGATCTTCGAGAATGACGTGCTTTGTCCACGACGGATTCTCGTACCACTGCACGCGGTTTTCGCTGACCGCGACGATATCCGGCCGGCGGTCGCCGTTCACGTCGGCCGGCAGCACCGCATAGCAGACTTTGCCGATTTCCGGGTCGATGACGACTTCGTGGAACCGGGGAAAATCCGCTGCCGGAAGAGCTGCGGACGTCGTCGCGTAAAGAGCGGCGATCAGAGTCGCGAGAATGCGTGGCATCGCCGGGGCGCCTCCGGGGGAGTCGGGACTCAGGACTGAGACTATGGTAGTTCAGCCGGTCCCGGCCCGCCATCAGAGAGCCCCTGACTCAGGGGAGCGGCCAGATTTTGGGAGTGGATGGGAGAGAGCGGAGCCAGCAGAGACCCGTTGTGGCGATCGGGATCAGCAGCAGCCACCAGGCGGAGCGGACGAGTTCCGCGCGGGCGGAACTGGCAGAACCGGCGATGGCGGGGGTCGGCCGGTAGTTCCGGAATTTCGGCCACCAGCGGGGAACCCGTTGGCAGTAGTCGATGTAGGGTTCTCCGAGTTTTTCGCGAAGATACCGCTCTTCGGCGGGAACGACGGCGAGCGGGTAGAGCGCGACCGGTCCGAGGCAGATGACAGCAAACGTCCAGCTCTTGAGAAACAGAGCGGCTGCGACGGCGATGAGGAGGGTGCCCCAATACAGCGGATTCCGGCAGAGCGAATAGGCGCCTTCGCAGACGACTTCGCGGCCCTTGCGACCCGCGATCGAACGTGTCGCCCAGAGGCGAATCAGGACTCCCAGGGCCAGCGTGGCATAACCGGCGAGATCCAGCCAGAAATCGGCCGGCGCCTCTTCAGAAATCGTAGGGCGGGAAAGAATCACCAGCGCCAGCCCGACCAGCACGCACAAGACGGTCAGGGGCAGTCGAAGGCGGTACGCCCAACTGTCATTCAGAGATGCCAAGGAGATGCCATTCTTGAGTGCGTAGAGAAAGGGGACGTCAGGCGGACGTCTGATAATCCGCCGGCCGCTTGCCGACTCAGAGTAAGCACATCCCGCAAAAATGAAAATCCCGCGAGACCGCGATTTCCGGGACGTTTCCAAATCTCAAGAAATGCGTCGGGCCGATTCGGGCTGGCAACTGACGCCGGCAGCCGCCATTCTCAGAGATGAGATGCTCGTGAGCTGTCCGGCCGGCCGATCTGCCGCGGTAAATTGTCTTCGAGGAGAAGTCCGTGTTCCTCAACCCGCAGTTGTCGTGGGGATCGCTGGCGCAATTGTGCCGGTCGCTGGGGACGATGCTGCAATCGGGCGTGCCGCTCATCAAGGCGTTTCAGGTGTCGGGGGGCAAGTCCCGCGACGAGAAATTGCGGTCCGCCTCCGAGGGAATCATCAAGGATCTGAGGAAGGGGTCGGACATCAGCTCCGCCATGCGGGAACAGCAGAACCGGTTTCCTCAACTGATGGTCGACATGGTCGACGTCGCGGAGCAGACGGGGAGTCTGCCGGAAGTTCTGCTGGGACTGGCCGATCATTACGACAATCTGATTCGGCTCCGCCGGGCGTTTCTCGGGGCGATCGCATGGCCGATGTTTCAGTTGTTCGCCGCTATCCTGATTATCGCAGGGCTGATGATCCTGATGGGCTGGCTGGACGATATGGGGCGGGGAATGAGCCTCAACATCTTCTTCGGCCTCAAAGGGACCGGCGGGGCGCTCCTGTGGATCGGCGGCTGGATTGCGCTCGCGGTGGGCGGGTACATTGCGTATCAGTTGCTCAGCCGCAGCCTGGGGTCGCTGGCGGCCATGCACCGCTTCATCCTGCGAATTCCCGTCGCCGGGCAGTGCGCCCGATCCTTTGCGGCGGCCCGGTTTTCCTGGGCCTTCGCGCTGACTCAGCAGGCGGGCATGAACGTGCTCGACAGTATTGAGGCAAGTTTGAAGGCGACGGCCAACGGCGCCTTCATCGCTGCGACGCCGCGCATGGTGGCAATGGTCCGGGAAGGAGAAGATCTCGCGGATTCCTTTGCGGACAGCGAACTGTTTCCCAAGGACATCATCGAGATGGTTCGCGTGGGCGAAAGCTCCGGCACGGTTCCGGAGACGCTGCAACGATTGAGCCCCGTGCTGGAAGATCAGGCCCGCCGCAGTCTGCACGGGCTGACGATGGCGCTGGGTGGGTTGATCTGGGCCTTCGTCGCAGCCATTATCATTTACTTCATTTTCCGACTGGCCATGTTCTACGTCGGAATGATCAACGATGCGGCCAGCGGCGCCCTGTAGTTGTCGCTTTGCTCTCGACGGGCAAGCCTCGCCGCGAGTTTTCCGTCGCCGACCGCAGCCCATCGGCGTGCAGCCCGTTGTGTTTTCTGCGGGTTCGGCCAGTTTTTGGAGAGTGTTTGTTTGTCCCGGTTTCGTTTCGAACTGATTGCCGTCGACCCTCAGACCGGGGCCCGGACTGGTCGCTTTCACACGCCCCACGGCGTGGTGGAGACGCCGGCGTTCATGCCGGTCGGCACGCTGGCGACCGTTAAGGGACTCACCACCGAGATGGTCCGCCAGACCGGTGCGCAGATGGTTCTGGCCAACACCTACCATCTGGCGCTGCGCCCCGGGGCCGACGTCGTCGAGGAACTCGGCGGACTGCACAAGTTCATGAACTGGGACGGTCCGATTCTCACGGACAGCGGCGGCTTTCAGGTTTTCAGCCTGACGGCTCTGCGAAAAATCGACGATCACCATGTCGTCTTCAAATCCCACATCGATGGCAGCCTGCTGGAGCTCACTCCGGAGCAGGCGGTCCGGATTCAGGAGCAGCTCGGGGCCGATGTGATCATGTGCCTCGACGAATGTCCGCCCCACGACGCCCCTCCGGAACGATTGCGGCAGGCCGTCGACCGGACGACGGCTTGGGCGGCCCGCTGCCGCGAAGCGCAACAGCGTTCCGATCAGGCATTGTTCGGCATCGTCCAAGGGGCGACCGATCCCGAGATGCGGGCTCGCTCTGCAGAAGGACTCCTGAAGCTGGATTTCCCCGGCTATGCAATCGGCGGGTTGAGCGTCGGAGAGGCTCCTGAGGAGATGTATCGCACTCTCGATGCGACGACTCCTTTGCTGCCGACGGAAAAGCCGCGTTATCTGATGGGGGTGGGTAAACCGATCGACCTGGTCGAGGGCGTCCTTCGCGGCGTGGACCTGTTCGACTGCGTCATCCCGACGCGCAACGGCCGGAATGCGTCTGCGTTTACGAGTCAGGGGCAGGTGAAGCTGCGGAATCAGAAGCACCGGACGGATCCCGGCCCGCTGGATCCCGAGTGTGCGTGCCCGGTCTGCCGCCAGTACAGTCGGGCGTACCTGAGGCATCTGTTCATCGCCGAGGAGATGCTGGGACCGATTCTCCTGTCGTGGCACAACATCGCGTACTACCAGCAGTTGATGCAAAACCTGCGGCTGGCGATCCGGGAGGGGCGTGCGGCGGCCTTCCGGGAGGGTCTGCTTGCCCGCTGGAACGAATCTGTCTAATATGCGGCCTTCCTTTCGGGCGGCAGCAGACTTCGCAACTCCCGCTCGGGGAATGTTTTCAGGTGGGGACTGCCTGACATAACTGTCGATCGGCCTTACGGGCTGGACGGCGGATTCAGTCGGGCTTGAATGATGGAAGCTGATGAATTACGGGATGCTCAGCAACTGGCTGCTCGCACAGGCGGCCGAGGGCGCCAAGCCGGCGGATCCGCCGATGTGGACGATGTTCGCCCCGATGGTGGCCATCGTCGTGCTGTTTTACGTGTTGATGATCGCCCCGCAGCGCCGCGACCAGAAGAAACGCGATCAGTTGCTGGGCGGTCTGAAAAAGGATGACCGCGTGGTCACAATTGGCGGGATTATTGGAACGGTGGCCAATGTGCTGCCGGAAAAGAACGAGGTTGTCCTGAAGGTCGAGGACAATCTCAAGATCCGCTTCCGCCGCAGCGCCATTGCCGAGGTGCTCTCCGCCGACAAGGCGGACGAAAGCAAGCCCGGTTGAACCCCGACCGTTCCTCGTCGGGGTTCTCGTCTTAGCAGGCGCGGACGTCGTTGAATTCACTACAGTGTACAGAGTTTTTCAGGGTCGAGCCGAATGGACGCAATCGGGACGAGTCTGCTGTTGGCGCAAGCGGTCGAAGCGGCACAGGCGGTTGAGGCCGTCAAGCCGCAGGGAGCCCCGGTCTGGGTGGTCGGACTGATCGCCCTGATCGTATTCTTCGTCCCGTTCGTGCTGGGCAACCTGATTGCCCAGGCGTTGCGGTTGAAGGATCTCAGCTTCCGCATGGGCCTGGTGCTGTTTTCGATCTTTCTGGCCCTGGCGCCGTTCATCTTCAACACGATGATCGGCCGAAGCTGGTCGAATGCGATTCACCTGGGCATCGATCTGGCGGGCGGGACAAACCTCGTTTACGCCGTCGACCAGGAGGCCGCCAAGAAGTCGGACAAGACGGTCGACAAGGCCACGCTGGACAAGATGGTTCAGGCGGTCATCAAGCGTATTAATCCGGGTGGGGCGGAAGAAGTGACCGTCCGCCGGGTCGGCAATGATCGCATCGAAGTGATCATTCCCGGCGCCGACCGCGATCTGGTCGAGCAGAAGAAAAAGGCGATGACCCGGCTGGGAAGTCTGGAGTTCGCCAGACTCGCAAACGAGAAGGACGATCCGCAGATCATCGCCGACGGGCGGGCTCTGCCTCCGGACCAGGACGAAATCCGCCGCGAGGGGGCGGTCGTTGCCGCCTGGAAGGCGCTCGGACCGGGAGCGAAAGCGGGCGGCAATCTGACCGCCACGCGCGAAGTCGAACGGGTGGATCCGGCGACGGGCGAGATTGGAAAAGTCGAGCAGATGCTGGTGGTGCTCGATCCTGCGAAGCGCGCCGTCACGGGTCGTTATCTGACTCAGGCTGCACCCGATATGGATAAAGACGGCCGCCTGGCGGTTCGTTTTCAGTTCAACAGTCTTGGGGGGCGGTTGTTCGGGGACCTGACCACGCGGTATGCACCGGATCGCGAAGGGTTCCAGCGACAGCTCGCCATTCTGCTGGACGACAAGATTCAGTCGGCGCCGAGCATCAACGAACCGATTACCGGCGGCAGCGGCCAGATCTCTGGGAACTTCGATCGGAAAGAGATCGACGAGCTCGTCAACGTGCTCAACGCCGGTGCTCTCGAAGTGCCTTTGAAGCAGACTCCGGTCAGCGAGTTCACGATCAGCCCGCTGCTGGGGGTGGACGTCCAGACCAAGGGGATCACCGCCATTATCATTTCGGCGCTGGCCGTCTGCGTTTTCATGCTGGTCTACTACCAGAAGGCGGGGGTGATCGCCAATCTTTCGCTGCTGCTGAACCTGATTCTGGTGGTGGGGGCGATGGCGTTCATCGAAGCGACGTTCACGCTGCCCGGCCTCGCCGGTCTGGTGTTGACGATCGGTATGGCGGTCGACTCGAACGTGCTGATTTACGAACGTATGCGGGAAGAACTGGCCCGCGGCGCCAGCCTGCGAATGGCGATCCAGAACGGTTTCGACAAGGCCTTTTCGACGATCGTCGACAGTAACGTGACCACGCTGATTACGGCCGTGATTCTGTACCTGATTGGCAGCGATCAAATCCGCGGCTTCGCCGTGTCGCTGTTCATCGGCCTGGTGATGAGCCTCTTCTCGGTGCTGGTCTTCTGCCATCTGATGTTCGAAATCGTCGAGCGCAAACGCTGGGTGACGTCTCTCAAGATGCTGCAGATGATCGGCGCTACGAGCTTCGACTTTCTCAAGAGCCGCGGAATCGCCTTCGCCGTGTCGGCTGCGGTCGTCCTGATTGGCCTGGCCACGCTGACGTATCGCGGTTCTGAGAACATGGACATCGACTTCAGCGGCGGCACGATGGTCACGTTTGAGTTCGACAAGCCGCAACAGACAGAGCTGGTCCGCGAGAAGCTCGACGAAGCCTTCAAGCCGACCGTCGTGAGTCTGGAGCAGTTGACGCTGGCCAACGAGCAGCAGGGGGCTGGCGGGAGGCGGTACCGGATGCGGTGTACGCTGCAGGATCAGGACGAAGTTCGCGGGAAGATCAACGAAGCCTTCGGCCAGCCGGAGTTCGCACTGCGCAAGATCACGCTCAGTTACGGAGATATCGCCGGCATCAGTGCGCCGACCGATCCGAAGGAGCTGGCTCTGACGCAGCGATTCGTCGGCGGCCACCAGGCGACGCTGACGTTCAGCGGCGGCATCCGCGAAGCGACCATGGCGGAGTACGTTGCCGAGCAGCTTGCCCAGTTGAAGAAGGCGGGCGATGCTCCGAAGTACGACAACCCGCAGTCTTTGATTCAGCTTACAGGCGTCAAACCGGCGTCCGATTCCGCCGCGGCGGAATTGGACGCACCGGCGATGGGACCGCCGACGTACGTCGAGATGCGGCTGCGGACGACGTCGGACGTTTCAAATGAAGATCTGACGTCCGCGCTGGCCAGCCTCAAGGAAAAGATGGCGACGTCGCCCGTGTTCGACGAAGTCAACTCCTTCGACACCAGCGTTTCGAGCGAGACTCGTCGGGACGCGATTCTGGCGATCATCCTGAGCTTGGCCGCCATTGTGGTCTACATCTGGTTCCGGTTCGAGAAGGTATACTTCGGCATCGCGGCCGTTGTGGCGCTGGCTCACGACGTGCTGGTGACGATCGGGGCGATCGCCGTCGCCGCCTACCTCAGCCGGACTCCGATCGGCCCGCTGCTGGGGCTGGAAGATTTCAAGGTCAACATGCAACTGATCGCGTCGCTGCTGACGATCGTCGGCTTCTCGCTGAACGATACGATCGTGATTTTTGACCGGATCCGCGAGATCAAAGGGAAGAATCCCAATATCACCTACGACATGATCAACCTCAGCGTCAACGAGACGCTGTCGCGGACGATCCTCACTTCGCTGACGGTGCTGATGGTCGTGCTGATCCTGTATGTCGCCGGCGGCTCCGGGATTCACGGATTTGCGTTTGCGATGATCGTCGGCGTTCTCGCCGGCTCCTACAGCACGGTGTTCATCGCCAATCCGGTGCTGTACTGGCTGGTGAGCCGGGAACAGGGGGCTGCGAAGTCCGGCCCGAAGGTCGTCGCTGCCTGATCTTGCTCGGTCGTCATGAGACCTGGCCCGGCGGAACCTTCCGCCGGGCCTTTTCGTTGGGGCCGTGCGTTCTGACGTCGGCCGGAGTTTGATGCGACAGTATGCAGTCATGCTCGCCGTAGTCTCGCCAGCTTCCGGTTGGCGAGCCGGGAACTGGCGGCCATCCACCTGCCGGACTTGGGCAGAAGTTCGTCACGGATTTGCGGAAGGCAAGTCCCGGTGCCACCTGTAATGTCTCGTCGGATTCTGTGTGCGGCAGCGATCGTAGCGTTCCGATGGATCAATCGGGACACAACGGAAATACCGGCGTCAGGGACGACGGCGCCATTGCGGGGCAAACGATCGGAGGAGCGAGGAATGTGCAGGGCGGGATCGGCGCTGCTGCTGATACTGCTCGGCGCCGGCGATTGTGCAAGACATTCTCGATCCCGGTCAGGAGGATGTGCCCAGTCCGCTTGCAGCGAACGGGCGCCTGTTCGGCGTGCTTGCTCCCAGCGATGCGCAGTTCGGCAGCTTCATCAGCCCGATGACGAAGCCGGTCTACTTCGAGGATCCGCGGACGCTTACCGTGGTTCATCTTCCTGAATCAGCATCTTCCTTCGAATCTGGGGGGCGATAACGTCCAGGTGGTCGTCACGCAGCTCCGTGCGGCGCTGACCGAAAATCTTTCGGTCATTGCGACGAAGGACGGCGACATCGGCCCGCAGAGCCCGCTGCTGGATGACGGCCTCGCCGATGTCGCGCGGGCATGAAGTACAACGTCGACAAGAATGCGTGCTCACAGACGCTGATCTGCGCCGGCGTCACGTTCGAACAAGTCCGTCGTCGGCACGAGGTCCCTGCAGGGGAACGGCGATGGGGAATTCCGTCTCTTCATGACCGGTGGCAAAGAGTTTCTCCGGAACTGGCACTGGCTCTCCGCGAGCGGCTTTCGACTCCCGTCCAGCTCGCCCGCCGAAAACCGGCTGCGGCATTGGTCGAACCACGTGGACCATAAGCTGGGCGACTTAAACCTGTAGCTCTTTGCTGAAGCCAACTGGTATCACTATCTGACCTCGGCCGACGAGTTTCCCGTCGCCGTCGCTGGACTGGAACTGTTCAATCTGGGCTCGCCTGGAGTCGCGGGCAACGACATCGTGACGGGCGCCTTCGGCATCAAGTACAAGCCCAGGACCAATCTGGAACTGGGCATCGCGTATGAGATTCCGTACTCCCATAAACGCGATATCCTGCAGGACCGGCTGACCGTGGATTTCACCGTGCGGTTCTGATCGATCAGGCCGGTCGCTTTGCAATATTCGACGTCGCCCGACTGTGGTAGCCTGCAGCCGGGCGACGTGCATGGCGCCGCCCGGTTGCCGACTTTCTCTCGCTGAGACATTCTGTCATGACCGGCCCACTCAGTTCCCGTCACGCGGTCTACGCGGGCAGCTTCGATCCGTTCACGCTCGGCCATCAGGACATCGCACAGCGTGCGGCGGCCCTGTTCGATCGCGTTACGGTCGGCATTGGCATCAACCCGGAGAAACACCCCCTCTTCACGCCGGAAGAACGGCTGGTGATGGCGCGCGAAGTCCTCGCTCCCCTGAAGAACGTCGATGTCCGCTGCTTCGAAGGACTGGCGGTCGACTTCATTCGCGGCTGCGGCGCACGGGTGCTCGTGCGCGGGGTCCGCACGCTGTCGGACATCGAGACCGAGTTCACGATGACTCTCGCCAATCGTGCGCTCGATCCGGAAATCGATACCATCTTCCTGATGGCCAGCGAACGCCTCACGCACATTTCCAGCAGCCTCATCCGACAAATTGCACTGATGGGCCGGCAGTCGGCGGCGTCCAAGCTGGAGGACTTCGTTCCTTCCGCGGTCGTGCCGCAGCTCCTGGCCCGGTGTCGCCCGCCCGCGGCCGGTTGAGGCTGCGGATCGCGAGGCTTCGAACTGTAAAAAACTCGGGCGACGGTTGACTCTTCGCAGGAATTCTTCAGTCTGGAGGCCTCGGCACGCCGCCGGCAGATGCCTCGAAGGAACTGAAGGAATTCGCCAATGGTCAAGACTGCTTCCACAATGCTACCGCTGGGGATCAAAGCGCCGGACTTCGCCCTCCCGAATGTCGACGGCAAGACGGTTTCGCTGAGCGACCTCGCCGGGGGCAAAGGGCTCGTCGTCATGTTCATCTGCAATCATTGTCCGTTCGTGAAACACCTCCGTGCGGCGCTGGCGGAATTCGGGCGCGAGGTCCAGTCCACGGGGCTCAAGATCGTCGCGATCAGTTCCAACGACGCGACGGCCTATCCGGATGACAGCCCGGCGAAGATGGCCGATGAAGCGCAGAGCGCGGACTATACGTTCCCGTATCTTTACGACGAATCGCAGTCCGTGGCGAAGGCCTACAAGGCCGCGTGCACACCGGACTTCTATCTGTTCAACGCCGATCAGGCGCTGGTCTACCGCGGCCAGTTCGACGACAGCCGCCCGGGCAACGGCAAGCCCGTGACCGGCGCCGATCTGCGGGGGGCCGTCGCTGCGCTCCTCGCCGGGAAGGCTCCGCTGGAGACGCAGCGTCCCAGCATCGGCTGCAACATCAAGTGGAAAGACGCCCCGGAGTACTTCACCGGCACGGCCGCGGCGGAATAGCGAATCAATGTCACCAGGCAAAGCCTGCTCGCCGACGTCGGGCGAGCAGGCCTGGCGGTCGCGATACACCGGGCGGCACGCGTTCGCTTCGGTCGGACAATGCTCTACGCATTCCCATCGGGTTCCATCAGCGGCCCCCACGGGTCGACTTGTCGAAGCTGCTTGGCCTGCAGGGCGAGGTAGCAGTCCGGCAGATCGAATTTCGCGAGCACGCCCGGCGCCAGCGTGGCCAGCGGCCAGCGGTAGAACTCGGTTTCGGCGAGCTGCTGGTACGACTTCAGCGAATTCTTCAGCGTCACCTGCGTGACGGAGTCAACTAACACCGCCGCAAACGTGGCGGGAATTGCGGACCAGCCGCGGGCCGCCAGGTGAATCCGCGTGTGCCCCTGCTGGACCAGCCAGCGGAGGACGCTCTGTACATCGTGCGTCCGCTGGCCCAGGTAGGGCCGGTCGAGCATGATTCCGTGCGCGGAATAGAAATAATCGCTTCCATACTGCGAGAGGAACGAATTTGCCCCGCAAGCGTCCGGGGTCGATTCGCCGAGGCCCCGCACGTCGCATGTGTAAAAGGGCACGCCCGGTTCCGCGGTCATCAATTCCTTGATCAGCGGTTCGTTGCGCAGGTCCGCGTCGCTCGACTGGTGTCCCAGATACAGCACGCAATGGTCGACGCCCCGCGTCGGCCGGGAGATGTGCGTCTCATCGGTCAGTCGGTAGACGATCGCGTGGACTCCCGGTTCTGTCTCCACGGCGTACGTCGTAAAGAACTTCCTGGGGTACCGTCGTCCTCCGATCGTTCGCAGAATTCGGTAATCGAGCGGATCGTGCTGCGCCGGCAGTTTGAGAACGTCTTGGATCGCCGCCTTCAGATCGCCGGATTCCAGTGAGACTCGTTTCGCCGCCAGGTCGCGGGCTTTTTCCTGCGTGAACGAGAACAGAGTCCGTTGAGGCTTCAAGTCCGCGACTTTCCCTGTCGGCGTGCACTGGAGGTCTTCGTCCTTCTCCAGCGTGAGTTCGGGCTCGGTTCCGCCTTCGGCGATGCCCGTCGAGCGGTTGAAGAACCCGTACATCGCCTCGCGATTCTCGATCGCATACCCGTGCGGTCGCGGTCCGACGAAGAGCTGCACGTTGTCGGGCTTGCCCAGCAGCGCATAGAGACGCTTCAGACGCCCGTATGCTTCTTCGGCGCCGCGGGCGTCGAAGAAGTCCTGTTCCTGGGCCAGGACGATGACTGGCTTTGGAGCGAGCGCGGCCAGGAAATCGTCGTGATCGAGCCCGTATGCCAGGCACCGCGGCGGGCACTGTTCGGTATCCGCGGGGAGTTCGTTTTCCATGTTCCGCCGGAACGTCGTGACGAAACAGCTTGGAGCGGCCATCGTCCAGCGCTGATCGACCCCCGCCAGCCAGGTCGTCATCGTCCCGCCGCCGGAGTTTCCCGTGATGCCGATGTGCCGCGGATCGACTTCTTCGCGGGTCAGCAGGTAATCGAGCGCCCGGATGCCGTCCCACGCCCGCCAGCTTCCGAAGAACTCGTCGACCAGGAATTGCTGATTGCCCGCGTGAATGTGTTCGCCCACACCCGGTCGGACGGGAACCTCCCCATCGTGCGAGTGCTCGTACTGCAGGCGTTCCCCCTGACCGATCGGATCGAAGATCAGCACCAAGTAGCCCTGCCGGACCAGCCCCTGGCAGAACGACTGATAGGCCTTTTCGGCTTTGCCGTTCAACGAGTGCCCGCAGGAACCGACGACGCCGGGCAGCGGGAACTTTCGTCCCTTCGGCACATACAGATTGGCGGTGACCGGGAAGTCGGGCCGACTTTCGAAGATGACCTTTTCGACGCGGTATCCGTCTCGCTCAAGCGCCCCGGTGATCCGCGGCTTGAGCGGCGTCTTCTCGGGAAACGGTCCGAAGGACTTCTGAATGAGTTCCCGAACTTCACGGACATAGGCTTCCGCGTCGGCCTGAGATCTGAGGGCCGTCTTCCGCTTCAGCCCCAGTTGTTCCGCCGCACGCACCTGTTCGACAAAAAACTCCTGCACCATCCGGGGGAATCGGTTGAGCGGCGCGAGCGTGGTCGCCGGAGTCTCCTGGCCCAGCAATCCTTGACTCCACGGCGCGCCGAGCGTCGCTCCGACGCTCCACTGCAGCACATTTCGGCGGGACCAGGCGGGAAGTTCCAGGGCAGGGGCGAGAGCGGGGCGGGGACGGGGCATGGCGGCGGGACTCCTGGAGATGGCTACGAAACGCTGTCCCACCATACGCCAGAATTTGCCCGGAAGAAACGGTCTGGCCGGATGACTATTTCAGCGACTCTCGAAGATCTCGACGCGTTCGGCCTCGGTCAACAGCGGCGCCTGCAAACGCACTGGCTTTCCGACGTCTTTGAACAGCAGATCCCCGTGCCCAAGGAGTTTTTCGGCGCCTCCGTCGTTGAGCAGCATCCGCGATTCGACCGCCTTTCCCATCTTCAGCCCCACGCGGGCCGGCATGTTGGCATCGAGCGGACCTTTGATCGTGTCGCGACTCGGTTCCTGGGTTGCCAGGATCAGATGAATACCGGCGGCCCGGGCCTTGGCTCCAAGCCGGCAGATCTGCTCTTCGATCAGTTTCCGCTCCGGCCTGCTCCGGCTGATGAGGTCTCGATATTCGTCGCAGACGCAGACGATTCGCGGCAGGGGTTCGGCAGATCGGCCCGCCAGTTGCGCAAACGAATCGGCCCCGTCGGCAATCCGATAGCGTCGATCCATTTCCTCGGCGAGGCCCGCCAGTACCTCCCCGGCCGACTGCTCGTCGGGAAACACCAGCGGACGCCACAGATAGGGCGATTCCCTCAGCGCATGAAACGCATTGCGTTTGGGATCGATGACCAGCAGTCGCAGCGTCTCCGGCGTGTTGGTGACCAGCAGCCCCGCCAGCGCCAGCCGCAGCCACTCGCTCTTGCCGCTGCCGGTCGTCCCGGCAACGAGCAGATGCGCGTGATCGGTCCGATTGAGGTCCACGCAAACGAGTTGTCGGAACAAGTTGACGCCAACCGGAATGTGCGAGCCTCCCAGCCGCGGATCGGGGCGGGGAAGATCGTCTCGGATTTCTGCGAAGTAAACGGTTTGCGGGTCCGGACGCTGCACGTCGACGACGAGCTGGCCGTTGTCGCGGCTGATGAATGGCTCCTCCTTGAGCTGCAGTCGCATCTGGAGCTCGGCCGCAGACCGCATTACGGCATTGACTTTCGTGCCGCGGCCGAGCGTGATCGGAAATCGAATAAACGTCGGTCCGACGATGACCGGCTGATCGAGCGTGACGGAGACGCCGTACTCCGCAAAGGTGCGGATCAGTCCCCGTCCGAGCTCCAGATGCTCGGCGCTTGGCGAAAGTTCCGCGGGACGATTTCGAGTGACCGGCGGAAAACTGGTCGGCCGGGACAGCCCGGCATGGGGCGCCGTCTGTGCCTGATCGACGCCGGCCAGCTTGCCAATCAGGTCGACCAGTCTCCGTCGGGCGGTCGCCAGTTCGTGGGCGGAGAAGACTCGCTCCTGTCGTTCGGGACCAAAGCTGATCAGCGCCAGCGTACCGGCGTCGGCGACCGCACCAGAGGCTTCCTGCATCTTCGTAAGCAGCAAGTGATACAGACACGCCTGGCCGAGGTCGGCTTCCGGGGATGTCTGTCCGAGTTTGAGTTCAACGGCGCACCACATGCCCGTCCCGGCCAGCCTGACGACCGCGTCTGCGACTCCAATCAGCCGCACGCTGTCCGACCAGCCCGGTTCCTGCAGTTCGCAGGCGAGCGGCTCTTCGGTCGTCATCCAGTCTCCCAGCGTTTTCCAGGGAGCCGCGCTGGCGAATCGCGGTGACGTCCGCTCGGAACGAAGTGCCCAGCACAGCTCGGCGAGCCAGTCCGAGGCGGCGCGCGACGCCTGCCAGAACGCGAGGACCTGCGGAGCGGCGTCTCGCAACGCCGCCTGTTCGCGGGTCAGCCGCGGGCCGACGATTCGTGCATACGACTCGGCGGCCAGTGTTCGTTTCCAGATCTCCAGGTCGGCGTCCACATCAGCCAGCGTCGCCAGGATTCCCGGAGCGGCGCTATCGCCAATCAGCCTCCCCAGCCCGTCGTGAAACCACTGGCCGAGCACTGCTGTCGATGGAGCCCCGTCGCCCCGGATGCCGGAAGCCTCATAAATCGCCTGGCGGATCTGGCTGACATTGATCGAACGGGGCATGGGGGAGATCTCCACGACGGTCACTCTTCGCGATTGGGGCTCCCTGCCATCGTTGCACAATCCCTCCGGAGCGCGTTCCTTCCGGCGGTCCGCCGGGATTCTGTGCTACCGTTCCGAACCTTCTTCGATCCGAAACAGCACGGATGGCGGCTGTCCCAGCAATCCGAATTGATCGGGATGCCGCCGGGCAGTCTCGATCAGCGACTCCACCGACTGCTGCAGCGACTCGGCGACTTCGACCAGCGGCGCGACCGGACTCTCGCCGAGGAAAGCGATCAATGCTTCCAGGGATTGGACATCCGCCGATTCCTTCGCCGCTGCTCCGTCGGATTGCCCGAGCACGTCGCCGACGAATGCTTCCAGCTCGCCGGCCAGATGGGTTCGGAACCATTCCTCGACGGTGCGCGGCGAAAGGGGTTGCCCCTGACAATCCAGATCGCCGGACTTCGCATCCGACAGCAGCGCTCGCAACGCATCGATGGCGGCGAGCACCTCAACCGCCGGATGCAGGATGACGGCGTGCTGCGCTTCGAGTTCTTCCAGGTGTTGCCGGGCGGCTCTGGCGGTCTTCGTCAGAGGAACGCGACTGTCCCGCACGATGACGAGCCGCTGCAGCCGTTCCGAAGCGAACTGCAACTTCAGCCGCTTCAGGCGGGTCGCCAGGCTGGTCATGTTCGACTGCGTGCACGCGCTGAGCCCCGTTCTGCCAGCCGGACCCTCGAAGATCAGCGAGACATCCGGCAGGTGTTCGTCTTGAACCAGCCTTTGGTCCGGCGCGACGAGCGACACGAGCAGCGGGACGCCGTGTCGCAGGATTTCTTCGGTCGACTCCGGTCCGTTCGCCGCCTGCTTCTCTTCGACGAGCGATTCCCACCGTTCCTGCAGGAAACGCTCAGGGGGTGGCGGTGGTGGAACAATAGAGGTTCCCGGCGACTGCCAGGTCTCAAAGGACTCGGCGCTGCGACTGAGCAATTTGCGCGGCGACACTCCCCCGCTGGCGAACAGGGCGTCGAACGCTTCTGGCGATAGTGGCCAGGTTGCCGAGCGAGACTCCGGCAGGTCACGGACGTCGGCCGAATCGAGCCGGGCTGCGATGAGCTGTTCGGCCTGCCGGCGATCGAGTGGGTCGAGCGAATAGGCTCCCAAGGACGTCATGCGGTCGTAGTCTGCCGAGCGGGCGTGGTCCTTCAGTTCCGTCGCGAAGGCCGATTGGACGGCGGAGACGAGCAAGACATTGGTCGTACTGTCGTGCAGCGTGCTGGTGAGCTGGCCGAACTGAAACAGGGCGTCGGTGTCGCCGGGTCTCATTTGTAGCGCCTCGACCTGGTCGAAGCTCAAGACGATCGGCAGTCCGTTCCCCGCGAGAGAGCACAACATGAGTACGACCTGCCGGGCCAAATCTTCCCGTTCTTCATCGGTCCCTTCGTCCTGCGCCAGGTCCATCCGTTCGAGGGCCGCCTGTGGCAGCGAATCACCCGCCAGCCAGGCCCGCAGATCGCGTCGATGCCGGCCGAAAGCAATGTGCATGAACGCGACCGCGGTGTTCCGGTCGAGATGCAGGTTGTCGGCGATACGGTCCATCAGTTCGGCGAGTCCGTCCGGGTGTTCCTCCCGCATGTATTCGTACCAGGGTTCCAGATCCCCTTCCGCCACGCGAATTTCCGCCAGACGATGGAACAGAATTCGGTCGAACTGTGATTTTCCGTTGTCGACGGGACGGAACCAGTCGTCGACGAGCGTTCGCCGGAGTGTCCGCCAGATCATCCGCGGGCTGGTCTGCAGCCGCACCCAGACATACAAGCATTCGCGACGATCGGTGGCCGTCGGCTGCTGAGGCGCCAGTTGGGCGCGAAGACGCTTCAAGAGATGCGTTTTGCCGCTGCCGGCCTCGCCGTGAATCAGCAGCCCCGCCGACCGACCCTGCGACCGCACGTGTTCGATGCCGCGCAGGCACTCGTGGAGGACGTTCCCATGAATGGCGGGGACGTCGACGCCCGTCGCTTCCCACGGACTCGCCACAATGGTGTCACGGAATGGATTCACGCGCGGCTCCTGTCTCGGCGAACTCAAACCTGGCCCGGCGACTGCCGCAGCGCGACTCCGACATAAAACTGACCATGCGCGTCCGTCACGAGGTCGTCCCGCTCGGCGGCCGAAAGACTGGCCGGGTAGTCGTGCCGATGGAGCGACAGCCTCCCGTCGCGGGCGAGATGCAACATCAGCTCATCGAACTGAGCCTTCGGCACTCCAGCCGCTTGTCGCAGATCGCGGATGCCGACCAAGGCTCCCCGCTCGACCCCCGGTTCCAGCCGCTGCATCAATGCGATGAGGTCAACTGTGATCGGCTTCGCCGGGGCAGGGGGCGTCGACATTCCGGCGCCGAAAGGAATTCCCGCCCCTTCGGCGAGCTGCACGATGGCCCGTCGCAGTGCATCGAGCGGCACATTGGCGCTCCGCAGCGTTGTGACGACTTTCGTCAACAGCGTCTGGACCTCCTTCAGATAGTCTTCCGGCGCCGGCGGACGGCTGCCGAGGAGCTCCGGCCCGGACTTTCGCGGCGGATGTCGAAAGACTGCCCCGCGCTCTTCGAGACTGCTCAGGACGCGGTCGAACTGCCCCTTGTCAAGATCTTTGAGGGTCGTCTGCAACTTGGCGGTGGCCAGCGGGCCTTTGAGTTTCAACGTCTCCAGGACCCGCCGGCGACCGTATTCCAGAAAGTCCTGACCCCAGAATCGCTCCTTGCTCTTCGCAGTCTTCGGCGGAATCGAGTGGATCAGTCCGGCGGCCGTGCATTCCTTCAGGATCGGGTCCAGATCCTTCTCCGGGAACTTCATGGGCGTCGTTAGCGTCCCGGCGATCTCCTTAGCCGTCAGCGGTTCGTCCGCGGTCCGCAGCAGCGACAACGCCGCCTGCCGTGCGATTGCGCCGGCGTCCCGGTCCCAGTAGCGGGGCTGTCCCTTCGCCGTCTTGCCGGGGTATTGAATCAGCCTGCCGCTGGCGACGAACGCTTCGAGAACCGGTGCGAGATCCGCGGCCGAAATGTGATGCGGTTCCTGCAACAGTTTCGCGAGAGCTTTGGCGTCCAACGGCTCATCCGCCTGCCGCAGCGTCGCGAGAGCGTGTTCTTGAGCCTCCGCCGAGGGCGGCCCCGCCGAGGTCTTCTTTTTCGCCATGACGCCTCCATCGTCCCTCGGCGCAATTCAAGTCGCGGCCGACGCGCTCAGTGGATCTGTACGGCAGATGATTATTCCGGCTTGGCAGGGCAGTGGCAACGGTGAGGCAGAAAACACAGAGAGCCTGCGTCTTCGCGCGGGGCGCTGATGACTCTCCAGGTTGCATCCCGCCCGCCGTTCGGCAAACATGTCAGCATGAAACACCTGCCCCCCAGCACGCTCCTCAAACTGGCCGCTCTGTTCCTGCTGTGCGGAGCCTGCGCCCTGCCGCTGCACGCCGAGGATCAGGCGACCCCGGTGGCCATCGAACTCCCCGCCACCGACGATGGCCTGCCCGGGGCCGGGCCGATCCGGCGGTATGACTGGTTCCGCAATCTCTGGACGCAGCGCCGCTCGGCTTGGACGAAACAGGTCGAGCAGGACCAGAAGGCTCTCGTCTTCCTGGGGGACTCGATCACCCAGGGTTGGGGCGACAACATCGGGGGCGCGTTTCCCGGCGTGAAGGTCGCCAACCGCGGCATCAGCGGCGATACGACGCGCGGCATGCTGATCCGCCTGAAGGATGATGTGCTGGCGCTCAACCCGACCGGCGTCGTGCTCCTGATGGGAACCAATGATCTCGAAGAAGGGGGCGAGCCCGAGGTGATCGCCGGGAACCTCAAGCTCATCCTGGCGAATATCAAAACGCACAATTCGAAAGTTCCGGTGATCCTCTGCCAGGTCTTCCCCAGCTCGGAAACCAAGAAGCGACCAGCCGACAAGATTAAGAAGATTAACGAACTGTATGCCGCCGCGGTGAAGGGGGACCCGCAGGTCACCCTGATCGATACCTGGAAGCTCTTCGCTAACGAACAGGGGGACGCGAAGGCCGAAGAGTTCCCGGACCTGTTGCATCCGAACCAGATCGGCTACGACAAGTGGGCTGCGGCCCTCCGACCGATCCTGGCGACGCTCGACTTCCTGGAAACGACCGACGACGACTTCCAGCCGGAGCCGGGCTTCGTGAGCCTGTTCAACGGCAAGGATCTCACGGGGTGGGGCTTCCGCATTCAGAAGACGCTGGAAAAGACCGCCAGCTTCGACGGCCAGAAAACCAGCACCGACGGCCGCTACATTGCCAAGCACGGCCGGATCATCGTCAGCACGCCTCCCGAAGGCCGCCGCGTCCAGCAGATGTGGACCTCGCAGGAGTTTCCGAAGGACTTCGTCCTGAAGCTGGAGTTCCGCGCGACGCCCAACGCCGACAGCGGCGTCTTCATCCGCCAACCGCAGCTCCAGTGCCGGGATTACCCGCTCGCCGGCCCCTACAAGATGCTGACGAAGTACCGCCCGCAGGACTGGAACGAGCTGGAAATCGTGGTGAAAGACAACGTCGCCCGCTGCACCTGCAACGGCGAAGTCCTCGAAGAAGCCTTCAAACTCCCCGCGACTGGTCCGATTGGTCTCGAAGGCGACGCCGGGCAGATGGAGTATCGCAGGATCCGGATCAACGAAGAGAAGTAGGGCCGGCTCTGCCGGCCGATTCCGCCAGTCTCCAGCGTCAACATCGCTCTGGCACGTCGCCTCGCCATGAGATAAGCTTTCGTTGATCTGTTCCTGCCGCCTGGACGGCCGACTGGCCGTCTCCCGCCTCCGAACAGGACGAAAGCGTTCCATGCCGGAATCCGCCTGGTCATCGCCCCTGTTGAATCGCCGTCGATTGCTGCAGACCGGCACGGCTGGCGTGCTGGGACTGTCGTTGCCTGAGATCCTGGCCCTGCAGGCTCGCGGTGCACCGACGACGGCCGGGGCGGTCGCGAAACGGGTGATCGTCATTCTCGAACAGGGCGGGCTCTCCCACATCGATACCTGGGATCCCAAGCCCGAAGCCGCCGTCGACCACCGCAGCCCGCATCGCCCGATCGCTACCAGCGTGCCGGGGATTCAGTTCACATCGCTGCTGCCGCAGACGGCGAAGATCGCCCACAAGATCGCCGTCGTCCGCTCGATGTACCACGCGAAGGCCGGCGCCGACGCTCATCCGAACGGCACGCAGTACGCGCTGTCGGGCGCCCATCCGAGCGGCCCGACCGAGATGCCCGACATGGGCTCCATCGTCAGCAAGATTCTCGGGACCGCCAATCCTGTCCTGCCCCCCTATATCATGGTCCCCGGGAATCACGAGCAGGCGGCAGAAACTCGAACCGGATTTCTCCCCGCGGCAAACAAAGTCTTCAAGACCGGCGGCCGCGACCTGTCCGATCCGAAATGGCAAGTCGCCGACCTCCTGGCCCGTCCTGAGAATATCGACCGACGACTGGGCGAACGCCAGCGTCTCCTGGCCTCGCTCGACGGCACGTTCGTTGGGGCGACTGGCCGGCAGAGTTCCCTCGACGGCATGGATCGCTTCTACGAGCAGGCCTTCGACACGCTCACCAGCCGCGAGGTGACGGAAGCGTTCAACATCCAGAACGAGCCCGAGTCGATCCGCCAGAAGTACGGCGCCGGACATCGCGGAGCCTGCTATTTGCTCGGTCGCAAACTGCTCGAAGCGGACGTGCGGTTCGTCACCGTCGACGTTCGCTGGCCGCTGACTCCCGAAACTCCCGGCGGTTTCAACCTCAACTGGGACCATCACGATCTGATCTACACCCCCGCATCGTGCGGTACTGTGCGCGATAAGGCCGGCGGCGAAGGTCGCTACGGGATCGGTCACTGGGTGATGATGGGGAGCACCGACCAGGCGTTTGCTGCGCTGGTAAGCGATCTCGACGATCGGGGAATGCTCGACGAAACGCTGGTCTGCTTCATCTCCGAATTCGGCCGCACTCCCCGGCTCAACAAGTTCCAGGGCCGCGACCATTGGACTCACGCCTATTCGATCGCGATGGCCGGCGCCGGCGTACCGGGGGGCCAGGTGATCGGCCTGAGCGACAAAGACGGCGGTTACGTCATCTCCCACGGGCAGACCCCCGAGGACTACGCCGCCACAATCTACGAAAAACTGGGCATCAACCGCGACCAGCCCCTCTACACCGCCGCGAATCGTCCGGTCTTTTTCGGCCACCTCGGCGAGCCGATTCCCGAGTTGATGGGGTGATCAATCCTCACGATTGAACCATCGCAACCTGTCGTGAAAGCTCCCCCGCCATCGCCTCCTGTCTGGCGCGAACTCGTTCGCGCGCTTCGGCCGCCTTGGCTTTCGCGGCCGCCGGATCCTGAGCCAGCGACAGTACCGCGGGGACGATGCGGGCGACGTCCGCCGGCTGATCCATGTCGAACAGCCAGTCCTCCAGGCCGATGTCACGCCACATGAAGCCCTTGCTCGTCTGCTCGGCGAACCGCCCGACGAGCGCCGGCACGCCGTTGCCGATGCACATGATCGGCGAGTGCATCTCCAGCCCGAACAGCCCGGCCGAGCGGACGTACGTGCTGACGGCTTCATCCGTTAACCAGTAGTTCTCGCGCCAGACGACCCTGCCTTTGACATCGTCCGGCAGCGGATCGAACAGCAGCTCCTTCCCCACGGCCATCTGCGACTGATCCTCGGGGCAGAGCAGCACCTTGCAATCCGTCTGCCGCGTGACGGCGATGATCGCCTCCCGCAGTGGTGCGTGGTCGTGCTCCTTCATCGCTTCGTTGCGGGCATGTTTCACTGCGTCGAAAGGTCGATCCTTGATCTTCCAGTACGGCGTATATCGCAGTCGCGGAATGCAGCAGAGGAACTTCCCGACCTCCAGCCTGTGCGCCGCCAGGAATTTCTCCGCGGCCGCGTCGTTTCGCAGATCGACCGCGAAGGCGCCGTCCGGCCCGAATTCCATGACCGGACAGGTACATCCCTTGTCCTTCGCCAGTTGCAGGGACACCGAGTCCCGGAAGAAGACGAACCGGGCGTCGCTGAGCAGCTTGAGCACCGACTCCTCCGCACTGGGCAGCGTGATGCCGAAAACGCCGTACGGCTTACCGGTCTCTGCGCTCCAGCGCTGTACGTCTTTCGCCGCCACCAGCGATGGTCCGGAGCCGTGCAGCAGGAAATCGCTTTCCTGGAAGGCCGTCTTGATGGCCCCCTGTCCCTGCATCAGCGGGACTTTCGGAAAGCGAGTCTGCAGCAGCTCGGCGACGCCGTTCCGGACGTCACTCGGCCACAGCCGGACTTCTGCGCCGGGCAGATGCCTTTCGAGCAGCGCCAGCACGCCGGGCGTGTGGCCGATATCGCCGATATTGACTGTCTGCCACGACGACCGCAGAAGAATCCGCTGTGGACGGTTTTGTGCGGCGAATGCGACCGCCGGGCCGGCCAGAGTTGCGGCGAGCGTCTGCAGAAATGTACGGCGTTGCATGGTGTTCGTCCAAGAGGAATTGTGTCTGTTCACTTGGGTGAGGCCGCCGTCTGACCGGCGAAGTCCTGGTAGATTGCGGCCGGGTGATAGTCGGCCTCGGTCGGCGATTCATGGATCGCGACGCCGTAGCGCAGCTTGAGGGTTTCGCCCCTGGCGACGACGATCCGGCTGGGCTCCTGCTTCGTAAAAGCCTGGCGACCGAACGGGTTCATGGCCAGAAATCCGTAGTCGCGGGCGTGGCTCCAGCAGCGACGAAAGTTGTCCGGACCGGCCAGCACGGTCATTCCCACCCAGCGGACTCCGTCCGGTCCTTGCTGCAGCCCCGCATAGTCGCACCAGTCGGCGGTCTTGCCCCAGACTTCCGCCCCGTTGCGACGCCCCGCGCTGTCCAGAAGTCGCCCTCCCAGCTTGCGGTCCACATTGAGCGCCGTCGCGACCCGAATGCCGAGTCCCATCTCTTCCTGATCGCCGAAAACCAGTTCGACGTCGCCCGGTCGGAACTCGCTGGTCATTTCCAGCAGATAGCCGTGTGGAGTGGCGCGGATCACATACTGACAGGTCTCTTCGGCGACTGTGCCCTGGCCATCGGCCGTGAGATACCGGTTAACGACGGCAAACGTCCCGCGACCCGGTCCGCCGGTCGGTTCCTCGCTGAACCGGACGTGTTCGGTCCGGGCCTTCAGCCGCCAGTAATCGCAGCCGCTCAAGTCGCCGAACGACAGCCAGATGCCGGTGTGCAGTCCGACGTGATCGGTGGCGTCCTGATCTTTCTGCGGAGGATGCCGGCGTGTGACCTGGATTCCCGAAGGAGTCTTTACGTCTGCGAAGTATGGCCTCGGCACCAGCTTGTCCTGGAAGACATACCGCGCGACTTCTACGTCTCCCCGCCGAATCCCCAGCACGCCGTCGCCTCGGACGAACTGGATAGATGGCTCGGCCGCGTCCATCGGGGTAACCGACGAACAGCCGAGCAACGCCAGCAGAATCCATCGCATTGGAACGTCCCGGAAAATGAGCCCGACAAATCTCCGCAGCCGGCATCGTAGCCCGCACGGAAACCGGGTTCGAGGGCCGGGCGCGGCAAAGATTCTGTGGAGAAAGACTTCCGTTTATCGTTGAGAGATCTGGACGACCGCGAATCGGAGTGAGACACTGGGGAGACATCGACACTCATCTCCCCGTCGCGTCGCCCGTTTTGAAATCTACGACGCTGGGTTCCGGCCATGCCCGTTCTAAAGTGCGTCTGCGGAAGCGAGCTGTCCATCGGCTTGGGGCGAATGCTGGCGGCAGGCGCTGCCGGTGTGCCTTGTCCCTCCTGCGGCCAACGGCTCGGCGACAGTGCCCCCGCGGAGCAGGAACGTGGGGTAGAATTCGCAGCGGCGGACGAAGTGCCTGCCGCCGTTCAGTCTCACGACGAAATGTTCTTGGAGGATTCGGACGCGGGGCTGCCGGAGCTGCCGGTCGCGACCGAAGACGAACTGAGCAGCGGCGGCTTTCGCTGGCGCGATCAACTCGCCGCCAGCGGCATTTCGCTTGGACTTCACGCGGTTGTGCTGGCGGTGCTGGGGCTGTTTGTTTTCCACCCGCTGCTGACGCCGGATCTAGATCTGATCTTCGTGGAAACGACCTGGCAGCGAGAAGAAGGGGCCGAGGCCTCTCTGGGCGATGACGGGGCCACGCAGTTCGTGGCCGCTCCGGTCGATTCCAGGATCGTGCATACGAGGGTCTCGACCGAATTTACGCCGTCAACCTTGCAGGACGTGACCGTCGACAATCCGGTGCTCCCCACGAGCCAGGCTTCGCAGGTGCTGGCGCCTCCTCCCGCGCTGCCGCAGTCCTCGCTGCTCTCGCCCGTCAAACCGTCCCGGCGGTCCGATCCCGGCAAGGGAGGCCTGATTCAGGGGATGGGGGCCGGGCATGCCACGGAAGGGGTTCTGGACGGCATCCGCAAAGAGCTGACTTCCGGACCGGTTCAAGTCGTCTGGCTGATGGACGCTTCGATCAGCATGAACGTCGACCGGCAGGAAGTCGCCGCCCGGCTCTATCCGTTCTATAAAGAAATGGCGCTTCGCGACAAAAGCGACTCGTTTCCCCTGCTCAGTTCGGTCGTCCGCTTCGGTGCGGCGCCGCTGGAATTGGTGAAGACGACACGGGATTTCACCAAGGTCACCAATGCCGTCGCCGCGTTGCAGGATGACACCTCCGGGCAGGAAAACGTCTTCAACGCCATTCAATTCTGCCTGGCCCAATACTCGCGCTGGCAGGGGACGCTGATTATCGTCGTCTGGACCGATGAATCGGGCGACGACACCATGCTGCTCGAAGATACGCTGCGCGTCTGCCGGGAACGGGATGCGGTGGTCCATGTCGTCGGCCCGAACGCGGTCTTCGGCAGCGATCGCGGCACGCATCTATGGCGCGATGGCGCGACCGGCCTGACGTTCCGCCTGCCGGTCAAACGCGGTCCCGAAACCTCTTTGCCCGAGCGCCTGATGCTCCCCTACTGGCACGACTCCGGCATTCCCCATGCAAAGATGAACGGGAATCTGGTCGCCCAGGACCTCCCCTGGTACGGCGGCCCGATGCGCGAAGGGATGCTGTCAGGTTTCGGACCTTATGCGCTGACCCGCCTGGCCCTGATGACCGGTGGAACCTTCACGATCCTCAACCGGCCCGGCGACCGGACCATCGCGACGCTGGAACAGCTCAGGCCCTACACGCCGGACTATTCCGCAGCGCGGGAGTATCTGAGCGAAGTGCAGAGCCTGCCGTTGCGGAAGGCCGTCAGCGACGCGTCGCTGCTGATCTGGCAGGCCCCGCAGCTCGAACCGCCCCCGATGACGTTTCTGTTCTCCCGCCAGATTTTCTACCCGTTCGCTCCCTACATCGATTTTCGGAATCCGGCGAATTTCCGGACCGCCTTCCGCGACAACCTGCAGAAAGCCATTGCCGGCTCGCAGGCGGAGCAGGCCATCATCGAAAAAGCGATCGCCAGCTTCGAAGCGACCGATCTGGAGCCGGCCTATGAGGAGGAAAAGTCACTCCGCTGGAAGGCCTGGTACGACCTCAACTACGGTCGGCTGCTGGCCAACAGCGTCCGGCACATCGAATACCAGCTCACCTGTGCGGCGATTCTGACGGAAGGAGGGCTCAACCCCGAGACCAACCACGTCCGGTTCGAGACGTCGAAGCAGTACAAAGGGGGCCGGCTCAGCGAAAGCCGGGCGATTCGAGCCCGCGAACTGCTGGAACGCTGCCGTAAGAAGAACGCGGGCACTCAGTGGGATCTGCTGGCCGAGTGGGAGCTGAACCGCGAACTGGGGCTGCAGGCCCGGCAGATCGTGATTCCACCCCCTCCTCCGCCGAAGCCGCCCACGGGGCCTGTGTCGCCGCCGAGGCCGGCAACGAAGGTGACCTTCCCGACGTTGTAGGGCCGGCTGTGCCGGCCGACGAGCCTGTCGCCGCTCCGCATTCTGCAGCAAGCAGTCCTATTCTTTCGTTGGCGGCTCGCAGGATTTCAACGCGGTCAGTGCATAGGCGGTAACCAGGTTCGGGTCCCCCTCCATCCAGCGGCTCGATTTGGAGTTTACCCAGCTTCCGTTCGCCTGCTGCTGGGCGAACAGGTGCTCGGCCAGCTCTTTCCGCCAGTCGTGTTTCGCCTGACTGGCGTCCTCGACCTGATCGAGTTTCAACGTGCCGAGCGATTTCGCAAACAGGAAATAGTAGTAAAATAGGCCGTTCTGCCCCATACCGGGATTCTCGGAGACGGTGTAGTGCTTGCGGATCCAGGCCAGCGCCGCCGCGACCCGCTGGTCGTCAGGCGTCAAGCCGGCGTAAACCATGCTCTTGAGTCCCGCATACGTCATGCTGCCATACGACCGCAGCCCGCCTTCGGGAGTATTGCCCGACGGCGAGTTGCCGCCCGCCGCCGGCGTGTAGAAGAAGCCTCCGTCGTTCACAGTGTTCTTGCCGGGATTGAACTCGCTTTCGAGGTTCTGGCAGCGGGACAGGAAAATCAGCGCCTTCTTGACCGCCGGGTCATCCGAATTCGCCCCTGTCGCCTCCAGCGCCTCCAGAAAGAAGACAGTGTTCGAAAGATCCGGCCGGCCGCCGCTCGGTCCGTAACCGATGCCGCCATAGCTGGCGTCGCCCGGCTCGGTCTTCTTGGACTCGTCGAACTGCAGGCCGCGCAGGAAGTTCTCGCCGGCGGCGATCGCCTTGTCGTACTTGCCGGAAGCATTCGCGGCCTGCAGCGTCGTGAGCGCAATCGCTGTTTCGTAGCCGGGAATCCGGCTATCTGCCGCGGAAATCCGCCCATCCGGCTGCAGCAGGCCGGCCAGCAGGTCGAGCGCCTTCGCCAGCGCCGGATCGGTCCGCGCTACTCCCGAGTCAAGCAGCGCCTGCGCAACCAGCGCCGTGATTCCTGTGGCGTTCGGGGCCGTCCAGCCGCCGTCGTCCCGTTGAGCGGTTCGCAGATACGTGATGGCTTTTTGTCGGACCTTGGCCAGCTTCTGCGGGTCCGGGCCGAGTGGCTCGTCGGCGGCCATCAGAGCGGGAACGTGGAATCCAAGAAGACACATTCCGCCAAGAAACAATCGGAACATTGCGAGAGTCCTTGCGAGATAAGCGGGGTCGGTCTCCGCCTGAGCAGCAGATTGTGTGCCCGAGCATTTCGTGCTGCCAATTGTGTCGAACTGCAACCATTACCACTCAGTGGCGACGAAAAACTCACCGGCGCCGGCGAAAGAATCGCCGCGCATCGGAGGACGGGGCATATCGCAGCCACGATCACTCAACCGCCGTTCCATTCCGTCAGACTCCCACCTCCGCCGGCCCGCCGTCGAGAGCCTCCAGCACGCGGTCAAGCTCGGCCTGCAGTGTCGCCAGCTTCTCCGTCGCGCCATCCAGTGTTTCGTTGCGGCCCTGGGCTTCCAGCGCCAGGGCCGCTGTGACGAGCGGTTCAGCTCCAAAGTAGGAGGCCGAACCTTTCAGCGTGTGTGCCGACCGCCTCAGCAGTTTGAAGTCGCCAGCCTCGATCGCACGGCGGATCTCGGCGAGCAGGGTCGGGGACTGCGATTTCAACAGACCCACGAACTCCTGCAGCACTTGAGGGTCGCTGCCGAGATGCTCCCGGGCGACATCCCAGTCAACCGCGGGAGGCGGACTGCCGCCATTTGCCGGAGGCGAGGATCGCGGGATCGGCGAACGGCTCGCAGCGGCCGCGGGAACGGTCGGTGTCGGCGACGCACCGGGAGGCGGTACGAGCGTCGGCAGGCAGAGAGCGGGAAAACGTTCGACGGCGCGGTACATCTCGCCGGGGACGATTGGCTTCGCGACGTAGTCATCCATGCCGGCGGCAAGGCAGCGCTCGCGGTCACCCTTCAGCGCCTCGGCGGTCATCGCCACAATCGGAATGTGACCGCCCGTCTGTTCCTCTCGTTTGCGGATGACGGCGGTCGCTTCGTAGCCGTCCATAACGGGCATCTGCATGTCCATCAGCACGACGTCGAAATCCTGCTCATAGAGAGTCGCCACCGCTTCGGCGCCGTTTTCCGCGAAGACCACCTGATGGCCGCGGGAATGCAGCAAACCCATCGCCACGCGACGGTTGATTTCGTTGTCCTCGACCAGCAGTACGCGGCGCGGCTGGACTGCGGTGGACTTACCTTCCATCGACGCGGGCTTGAGGGTCGTGCCGACTTCGCCCCGTCCAAACTGACGCAGGATTTCGTTGAGCAGTTCCGACGCGATGACCGGCTTGGTCATGAAGCGGCAGATGCCATACTTTTGAAAGACATCCCCTTCGACCGGCGCGACTCCCGAGGAGATCATGATCATCGGGCACTTCCGACTCTCCAGGAGCCTCTGGACGCTCGTGGCAAACTCGAATCCATCTTCATCCGGCATATGGTGGTCGAGCAGGATCAGCCGGACGGGATGAGTCGACTCTTCCGCCTGCCGCAGCGCCTGCCTGGCGGCGCTCGCCGAATCCGCAAGGACCGGCTGCATCCGCCAGCGCTGCAGCATTTCGCTCAGGATCCGCAGATTCGTCGAGTTGTCGTCAACGACCAGCACCGGGATGTTCTGCAGCGAATCGAGCTCGGCGGGGCGGGGCAGATGCTGATCGGCGGCGATGCCGAACTCGGCGGTGAAGTGAATCGTCGTGCCGCGGTCGACTTCGCTTTCAAGCCACATGCGACCGTGCATCATTTCGACCAGTTGTCGCGAGATGGCCAGACCGAGCCCCGTGCCGCCGAACCGCCGCGTGGTCGACGACTCGGCCTGCACGAAGGGCCGGAACATCTGGGCCTGTTTGTCGTGGGGAATTCCGATCCCGGTGTCGCTGACGGAAACATGCAGCCGGACGGTCCCGGAAGTGATCTCCTCGGCTTCAAGATTCATGAAAACCTCGCCCGCCTCAGTGAACTTCACGGCGTTGCCGAGGAGATTGACCAGCACCTGCTGGATTCGTCCGGGATCGCCGCACAGGTGATCGGGGACCTCCGGCGCCACGCGGCACGCGAGCTCCAGCCCCTTTTCCGCGGCGCGGAGCATCAGCATCTGCGAAGCCCGAGCGACGCATTCGGAGATCCGGAATTCGACGCATTCCAGTTCCAGCCGGCCCGCTTCGATTTTGGAAAAATCGAGAATGTCATTGAGCAGCCGCAGCAGGACGTGAGCCGACTCGGTAATCGTCGCCAGGTAATCGCGCTGATGCGAACGCAACTCCGTCTGAGACAGCAACTGAGCCATACCGATGATGCCGTTCATGGGGGTGCGGATCTCATGGCTCATATTGGCCATGAACGAGCTCTTCGCACGACTGGCCGATTCCGCGGACTCCTTCGCCTGTCGCATGGCTTCCAGAGACTTGACCTGATCCGTGATATCCAGAACGCCGCACATGACGGCCTGACCGTCGTCGGTTTCGACCGGACTGAGGCTGACTTTGATCGGAAACTCGGCCCCGTCCTTTCGTACCCCGTACAAGTCGAGCTGCGGCCCCATGGCGCGCTGCACCGGCGCTTGAAAGTATTGCCTGCGGTGAGCGGGGTGTCCGGACCGAAACCGCTCGGGCACGAGCATCTCGATCTGCTGCCCGATCAGTTCTGCCGCCGCAAAGCCGAAGAGCGTCTGGCTGCGCGAATTGGCCATCAGAATGCGACCGTCCTCGTGCACCATCATCAAGGCCGCGGGAGAAGCCTCGACGGCTCTCCGAAATCGTTCGCGCAGCAGGTGCTCCTCCGTCACATCGGTGATCGATCCGGCGGCGCGCGTCGGCCGACCGTCGGCGTCCCAGATCGCCTGGCCGCGCGCGCGAAACCAGCGATACTGGCCCGAACTCGATCGCAACCGGTATTGCACGTCGTACGGCTTGCGATACTTTAGATGAGCGTCGATCTCCCGCAGCACCCAGTCGTGGTCGTCCGGATGGAGGATCGATTCAAAGGACGCGAAGACGTCGGGAAAGTCGTCGTCCGCATGCCCGATCAGCTCCTTCATCCGCGGCGAGTAGTAGACTTCGCCGGTGAGAATGTTCCAGTCCCACAAGCCGTCGGTCGATCCGAGTACCGCCAGTTCAAATCGCTCTTCTGAAGCGCGGAGCTGCGCCGTCCGTTCGTCGACGAGGCTCTGCAGAAGATCTTTCAGTCGTCGCTGCTCCGCCGCCGATTGCTGAATCCAGTAGCAAAGGGCCGCCGTGAGCCAGATGGCGCTGAGCGCCAGCAGCCGATTGGCCAGCAAGGTCCAGGGGTGCGGGGGACCGGGCGGCGAAAGCGCATAACCCAGGATTGTCAGCCCAGTGATGGCGGCCGCGGTGATCCAGAGCCAGTTCGCCTCGTGCAGGAAATAGACCGCCCAGATACCCGCGAGATAGAACAACGAGATTTCGATCCCCAGCGGCGTCAGCAGATCCGCGGCGAAAACGAAGGCGATGGCGCCAATCGCGGCCGCGCAAGCTGTTCGACGGCGAGTCGTCTCTGTAACCATGGCGTCGGCTCCCGGATCAGAGAAACGCAACAGCCCCTTTTCAGAGAAACAATCAACGGCCCCAGTCTATCAGATTCTGAGGAGCTGAGCGTGAAGGCCCCGTCGAGTCGCCATATTGTGGCATTGGCTGGTGTCAGGGGCCGGAGCGAACTCCGAAGTGACCCCGCGCCTTGATGACCTCGGCGACCGCATTCGGCACCATCGTCTCCCAGTCGGAATCCCCGCCGGCGATCTTCTGCAGCACGTCGCGCGAGAAGATCGACAGGTACTGATCCTGAAAGTTGCTGAGCTGTTCGATACAGCCGCGCTCGACCAGGTATTCGTAAAGCTTTCGCAGATTCGGAGCCACTTCCAGATTCTGCACCGCGGTCAGTTCGCCGGTCGCCGGATCCAGCAGCGGATAGATATAGAGCTTCAGATCATTCTTGAACAACCGCCCGAACGACTCCAGAATGCCCCCTTCCAGACGCGTGTACCATTTCTCGTCAAACAGCTCGCGCAAGCTCGCCGCGCCCATCGTGAGCCCGATCCGCTTCTTCGTGTAACGCGACAGGTACGCCGCCAGCCGGTAGTACTCGAAGTAATTCGAAATCAGCACGGTCATGCCGACGGCCGCCAGCAGGTCCACACGCGCCAGAAAGTCCGCGTAGTCCACTTCGCCTCCCCCGGCAAGCAGATTGTTCATCGTAATTTCGGTGAACTGGACCACTTCCTCCGGATTCACGCCGGGCTCCTGCGAGAACATGTCGTAGGCGCACCGGAGCATGTCGATGTTCACATGCGTGACCGGGCGAAAGCTCCCGCGCTCGACGAGAATCGATTTCTTGTAGAGAACTTCCGACGGCTGCAGCATCGTGCCGTCGGCGGCGAACATCGCCGCATTGCTCAGTCCGAGCTGGACGAGTTTCAGACTCATCACGCGATTGTCGACATGACGGAACGCGATCCCCGAAAACTCGATCATGTCGATTTCGAGCCGCTGGACGCCCAGATGATCCAGCAGCGATTCCAGCAGCCGGTCCGGCTCGTCGGCCAGGTAGAACGCGCCATACAGCAGATTGACGCCCACGATCCCCAGCGCCTCCTGCTGCAGCGCATTATCGGTGTCGAGCATGCGGACGTGCAGAATCATCTGGCTGAACTGGTCCCGCGGATACGCCTGAAACCGGACTCCCATCCAGCCGTGACATTCGTTGGTCCCTTTGTAATTCCTCGCCGAGACGGTATCTGCAAAGGCAAAGAACGACGTCTTATCCCCGCGGGCCGCATGCAGTTGCGAGAGCGTCTGGTCGTACTCGCAGTCGAGCATGCTCTCCAGCCGCTGCCGGCAGACGTACCGCTCGCACTTGCCGTAATACGCGTCGCTCACTGTCATGTCGTAGGCGGAAATGCTCTTGGCAATGGTCCCCGCCGCTCCGCCGACCCGGAAGAACCAGCGGACAACCTCCTGTCCGGCCCCGATCTCCGCAAACGTCCCGTACCACCGCGCATCGAGATTGATCCGCAGCGCCTTGTCGCGCGTTTCCAGAGGACGGGGTTGCGGCTCAAGGGCGAGTGTAGCCACTGTGTGCTCCTCCAGTCCCGGATGTTGACGCATGCAGTTCTGACAGTCTGCCCTGCTAAGCCTGCTTCATTGCCGCCTGAGCTTCGCGCAGCGCCCGGTTCTGGTCCGCGAGCGCCTGCTCAAGCTTCACGATCCGCTCGCCGGCCCGCACGCGCACGTGCAGCTCGTCGCCGTCGAACGGCTTGCTGACAAAGTCGTCAGCTCCCGCCTCCATCCCCTCGACGAGATCGTTCTTCTGCGACCGCGCGGTCAGCAGAATCGTGTAAACGTAGCCGGGCTTCGCCGAAGCGCGAATCCGCCGGATCAGTTCCGTCCCGTCCAGTTCCGGCATCATCCAGTCGCTGATGACGATCTGAAACTCATTCTGTTCGAAGAGCCGCCACGCCTCGGCGCCGTTCATCGCGATCGTCACCTCGTATCCCCATTTCTGAAGATAGCCCTGCAGGAGACGGCGTGAAACGAGATCGTCGTCCGCAATCAAGACCTTCATTCACATCCTCCCCGAGGCCCGCGACTTGCGCCCTGTCATGATCGCTCCCTCGCACAGCGCACACTCGGGATGATCGTTACGGACGCAGGAGGCATTGTAGACCTCGTTCGGCCACAGGAGAATGTCCGCCCCTCCCGTAAAAGCGTCTTCCGGGCGTTTCGAACAACTACGCATCGGTCTCTGATCCGGCTTCAGCCCCGCGATTCGAGGATTCGCAGAATTCCTCGGAGAGACGCCTGCGCCCTGGTGGGGCGGAGATTCAGCTCGTTTGCCAGTTCACAAACGGCCCTCTCCAGCAGGAAGACATCGAGCAGCGTCCGAATCTCTTCGGCACTCTGAGTGGCGAACGCGGCATTTCCAACGGCCTTCAGATACGCCGCCAGGTACAGCGCACTGACCCAGCTTGACCAGTAGCCAGCCCACTCCTCAAAGACTGGCAGCTCTTCTTTCAGAATGATGCCCGTCATCCGGCTCAGCAGAACCGACTGACTGGCGTAGTCGAACGAACGGATCATTCCTGCCACGTCGCGCAACGGCGAACGCTTGATGCGCCGTTCGCTCAGTCGGTGGGACGGCTCCCCTTCGAAGTCGAGAATCACAAAGTCCTTCCCGGTGAACAGCACCTGTCCCAGGTGATAGTCGCCGTGGCACCGGATCCGCGATCCGCTCAGCTTGCGGCCGACAATGCTCCGCAGCCGATCCACCAGCGCCTGCTCGGCCTGCAGCAGCTCCTTCGCATCGTTTTGAGCTTCCTCGGGGAGTTCTTTCAACTTATTGCGGAGCGTGCGTAGCGTCTTCCGGGCCAGTCCCCGCATCCCCTGATAAACCGATCGCTGATACAATTCTGAGAACGGTTCCGGCGCGAAATCGGGCTTCTCGGACGACGATGCGAGCGCCAGATGCAACTCCGCCGTCCGCTGACCGAGCAGCGCGGCCGACTCCAGATAGGAATCGCAGAGCTCCCGCGCCAGCGGTGGGACGGTCTCGCACGTCGCCGTGAAAGTCTCCTGACGCGGCATGTCGGATGCCGCCGGTCGCTCGGCCCGGCGAGTCGTCAGCACGCGGTCGAAGAACCGATTGACATAGTCGAGCGTGTAGCTCCAGGCGTCTCCCTCGTTCTGCACAAACGCCTGCAGAATTCCCACCGTCGACGGTTGGCCGGTCGCGTCGATGTACTCCACAGAACCGGCGAGCCGCGGCGAATGGGGGAAGGGCGCCGTCTCCGTCAGGAACCGACCGATCTCCAGATCCGGATTCAGGCCGACGTCCAGCCGGCGAAACATCTTCAGCAGCAGTCGATCGCCGTAGAGAATCGTGCTGTTGCTCTGCTCCGACTTGAGCGCCCGCACGGCCAGATGATCCTCGGCCGGGCCGCGCAGCGACCGGTAGGACCGCAGCGGATGACCGGCAAGTTTTCCGACGCGCCCCGGGGCCTTGCGGCGTCCGCCGATCAGGTCCAGCATCAGTTGCCCGAGTCCTTCCTCGCCGAAGGCGTCATACAGCAGCCCCGAAATCGCCTCCTTTCCGGCAGTCACTTCCAGAGACGCCAGAATCGCCGGCGAATTGTCGCCGCGGAGCTGCGCTGCCTGCACTCCGGTGGCGAAGCCGATCGGCAACAGATACGTTTCCGGCGAATCGTTGACGTAGTCGATCTGCACGAAGACCAGATTGACCTGCGCCGGCATCGCCTGGCTTTCCAGCGGGACCACATCGGCAATCGTCGCACTGCGGATCGACCTGTCTGCCCCCGAGAACCAGCGGCGTTTGACGAGCCAGCCGGGCAGCATTTTCGCCAGGGACTCCCGCCCCCTGGAATCCAGCACGTGCTGCCACCTGTCTTTCGCCCGCAGGACCGGGAGCTCCTCCGCAGTCTGTACGACGGCGGTCGGCGGTTCGGTGTCCGCCAGCGACGGCTCCCGGCACTGCTGAATCGAGAACCAGTAGAAGCTGTATGGCCCGAGCGTCAGCAGGTACGGCAGCTCGCCGATCCGCGGAAACGGCGTCTGCCCGAACAGCTCCGTGGGAGTGCAGCCGCGAAACTCGGACAGATCCAGTTCGACAAACTGCGAAAACCGGGACAGGTTCGCGACGACCAGAATGGTCTGATGGTCCAGCGCACGGAGATACGCCAGGACGCGATTGTTCTCCGGCAGAAGAAACTGCAGTGTTCCGCGCGCAAAGACGGCCGACTGCTGCCGCATCGCAATCAATCGCTTCATCCACCAGAAGAGCGAAAACGGATTTCGCTGCTGCGTCTCCACGTTGACGGCTTCGTAGTGGTACTCGTGGTCGATAATCACGGGCAGATACATCTGCTGCGGATTGCCGCCCGAGAACCCCGCGTTCCGATCGGGGCTCCACTGCATCGGAGTCCGGACTCCGTTGCGATCGCCCAGATAGATATTGTCCCCCATGCCGATTTCGTCGCCGTAATAAATCACCGGCGTCCCCGGCAGTGACATCAGAATCGAGTTCAGCAGCTCGATCTGTCGGCGATTGCCCCCCAGCAACGGCGCCAGCCGGCGCCGGATCCCCATGTTGATCCTCGCCTGCGGGTTGTGAGCATAGACGCTGTACATGTAGTCCCGCTCCTCGTCGGTGACCATCTCCAGCGTCAACTCATCATGATTTCTCAGAAACATGAACCACTGGCAGACATCCGGGATCTCCGGCGTCTGCAGCATGATGTCGATGATCGGAAAGCGGTCTTCCATCTGGACCGCCATGAACATCCGCGGCATCACCGGAAAATGAAACGCCGCGTGGCATTCGTCCCCGTCGCCGAAGTACGCCACGGCGTCTTCCGGCCACTGATTGGCCTCCGCCAGCAACATCCGATCGGGATAGTGCTGATCGACGTACGCCCGGATTTCTTTGAGGATGGCGTGCGTTCCGGGCAAGTTCTCGCAGTTCGTTCCGTCGCGCTCGCACAGGTACGGCACCGCATCCAGCCGCAGGCCGTCGACCCCCATCGACAGCCAGTGATTGAGCACCTGGTACACCTCCCGCATGACGTCGGGATTCTCAAAATTCAAATCGGGCTGATGACTGTAGAAGCGGTGCCAGTAGTAGGCGTCGGCGACCGGATCCCAGCTCCAGTTCGAGTGCTCGAAGTCTTTGAAGATGATCCGGGCGTCCTTGTACTTCTCCGGCGAATCGCTCCAGACGTAGAAGTCGCGGTGGCGACTGCCGGGCTTGCTCCGCCGGGCGCGCTGGAACCAGGGATGCTGATCCGACGTGTGGTTCAGCACGAGTTCGACAATCACTTTCAACCCGCGGTCATGGGCCGCCCGCAGAAACGCTTTGAAGTCCTGCAGCGTGCCATAACTGGGATTGATGCTCGTATAGTCGGCGATGTCGTAGCCGTCGTCCCGCAACGGCGACGGAAAGAATGGCAGCAGCCAGATCGCGGTCGCCCCCAGATCCTGGATGTAATCCAGTTTGCTCGTCAGCCCGCGAAAATCGCCGACGCCGTCGGCCGTCGAATCGCAGAACGCGCGAACGTGGACCTGGTAGACGACGGCGTCCTTGTACCAGTGCAGATGGGGATCCTTCGCCAATTGGTCGTCTCCCGTCGCTTCGCCGATCCGTCGTTCGGGATGCTTTGAGTCTTCCCGGACAGAACCGCTGTTTCGAAAGTTGCATCGGCTCATTTCGCAAGCATCCGCCAACAGATGACAGACGCGTCGATCGAGTTTTGAACTCAGTCAGTATAGTCGTGACGACCAGTACGCACGCGCAAAAGACGCATTTCCTGCAGGCACCCGAATGTCCAGTCAATGGCCCGTCAGGGCATGTGCAGTCCAATGCCGTGCGGCCTGCTCCGCAGGGATGACCGCCGCCGGCATGACGACCTGCCGAATCAAATCCCGGGAATCCTCCGGCACGCATGACGTCGTCGCACGGCTCGGCTATTCTCAGCCTCAGGTCTCGACAACTCCCCCGGCGAAACTTCTTGTGGAGCCCCCGATGTCCCTGCATCCCCTGGCCGGCCAACCCGCCCCCCGCGACATGCTGATCGACGTCGCTCGACTCCTCGCCGAATACTCCGACCGATCCCCTGACCTGTCCGATCCGACGCAGCTTGTCAGCTTCGGCACCAGCGGCCACCGGGGGACGTCCCTCAACGGGTCATTCACCGAAGCTCACATCGCTGCCATTACCCAGGCGATCGTCGAATACCGCTCCGCCGCCGGGATCACGGGGCCGCTCTATCTCGGCAAGGACACGCACGCCCTCTCCGGACCGGCCCAGTCCACCGCCCTGGAAGTCCTCGCCGCCAACGGCGTGGAGACGGTTTTCCAAGCCGACGATGGTTTTACGCCGACGCCAGTCATCTCGCATGCCATCCTGGGACACAACCGCGGTCGGACGACGGGCCTGGCGGATGGAATCGTCATCACGCCGTCTCACAATCCTCCGGAAGATGGCGGCTTCAAGTACAACCCGACCAATGGCGGCCCCGCCGATACCGATATCACCCAGAAGGTTCAGGACCGCGCCAACGAGATTCTGCGTGGCGGAAATTCGGCGGTCAGGCGAATTCCTTATTCGGCGGCATTGCTGGCGTCCACATCGCACGCCCGCAATCTGGTGACCGGCTACGTCGAAGACCTCGGTTCCGTAGTCGACATGGATGCCATCCGCTCGGCCGGCCTCAAGCTGGGCGTCGACCCGCTCGGTGGCGCGTCACTGGAATACTGGCAACCGATCGCGGACCGCTACGGCCTCGACATCACCATCGTCAACGACCGCGTTGACCCCGCCTTCGGCTTTATGACTGTCGACCGCGACGGAAAAATCCGCATGGATTGCTCCAGCGAGTACGCCATGGCCGGGCTGGTCCGGCTCAAGGACCGGTTCGATATCGCCTTCGGCAACGACCCCGACGCCGACCGGCATGGCATCGTCACCCGTTCCGCCGGGCTGCTGAATCCGAATCACTATCTGGCCGTCGCGATCCGTTATCTCTTCACTCATCGTCCCGACTGGCCGCAGACAGCGGCCGTCGGCAAGACCCTCGTCAGCAGCGCCCTGATTGACCGGGTCGTCGCTTCGCTCGGCCGAACATTGTGCGAAGTCCCTGTCGGCTTCAAATGGTTCGTCGACGGCCTGTTCCAGGGCACGCTGGGCTTCGGCGGCGAAGAGAGCGCCGGCGCCAGCTTTCTACGTCGCGACGGTGGCGTCTGGTCCACCGACAAGGACGGCCTGATCCTGGCTCTGCTCGCCGCGGAAATGACCGCCGTCACCGGCAAAGACCCCGGCCAGCATTTCCGGGAAATCGCAGCGCAATTCGGCGAACCCTGCTATACGCGCATCGACCAGCCTGCCACGCCGCAGCAGAAGTCGGTTCTCAAGAAGCTCTCTCCCGCAGCCGTCACCGCCGCCACGCTGGCCGGTGACCCCATCACGGCGAGGCTGACCAGCGCGCCGGGCAACGGCGCCGCCATCGGCGGACTGAAGGTCACATCCGACTTCGGCTGGTTCGCCGCCCGCCCTTCGGGAACGGAGAACATTTACAAAATCTACGCCGAGAGCTTCCGCGACGCCGCCCACCTGCACCGCATCGTGACCGAGGCCGCCGAAATCGTCACCGCGGCGCTGAATGCCTCGGTGTGACGCGGATCCAGAAAGGAAGAGTATTTCACCGCGGAGGCGCGGAGGACGCGGAGAAGAAATCCGGAGAGTGAAAAGTGAGTATTGAGTAGTGATAAGTGCAAAGTGAAGGAGAATGGAATTCGCGAATCAGCGACATTTCTTCCCTTTTGCACTGCTCACTTTTCAATACTCACTTTTCACTTTCCGGCCTCTTCACCTGCATTTCTCCGCGTCCTCCGCGCCTCCGCGGTAAAACTTCTTCTTCGCTTTCCGCAGAACTCAAACCGCTTCATCCAGCCGCACCACCCGTCCGCCGCGGAAGCCGCAGATCAGGCTCTCTCCCAGTGGGAAAATCCGCAGCGCCTGCACATCGTCGGGCGCCGTCGCCAGCCAGCGGAGCGAGCCGTCCGCTCCCAGCCGGGCCAGGTGCCGCTCCAGCGTCGCCGCGGCCAGGCCATCTTTGCGAAAGGTCGTGCTCACCAGGCTGGCGGTCCCTTCCAGCACCCAGGATCCCGTCGGCGTCCCGCCGCCGTTGAAGACCTGGATTCCGTGCGCATAGCCGGCCAGATAGTTGAACTTGCCGTCTCCCGTCACCGCGAGATCGCCGATCGTCGACCAGAGCGTCTGGCTCCAGGCCACTTCGCCTCGCAGGTCGAAACGGGCCAGGTAACCGTATTCCGCCGCGGCCACCAGTTCGGGTTCCGTCACGAGAAAGCGGAGATGCCGCAGCGGCCGCACCGACTCAAACTTGCAGAGCTGTTTGTTGGCCGAGGTATAGATGGCATTGGTGCCGTCGGCCAGGCCGACCGCGACGTGCGTGCCGAACGGGGCCATCGCGACACCCAGAATCGCATCGGGCAGTTCCCGCATCCAGGCGAGCTGCAGCGGCCGTTCGAACCAGCCGATCGTCCGTTCGTTTAACACGACGACCGCCGCTTCTCCGTCGTCGCTCAGCGCCACTCGGGACGGCGTTTCCGCCAGCCGGATCAGCGACTGGAGCCGACCGAGACGGTCCAGCAGGTAGAGTCCGCCCGACGTATCTGCAATCAGGATCTCGCCCGACTCGCGGGCGAACTGCAGGTCGGCCAGCGGGGCGTCGGCCGCATAGGACCAGCGCTGTGTGGGCGTCGAACCGCGCGCGTCACGCAGCCAGTCTGGTCGCAGTTCGCTCATCGCCGCGCCAGTTGCTTCTTCAGGGCGTTGAGCCCCGCCTCGATATCGCTATCGGAATTCGGATCGATGGCGCCCCGATACGCGGTCGTCGTCTGCGGGGCCGGTTCCGGCACGACGACGTCCGGCTGGAAGCCGATCTTGCCGAACGTATTGCCCGTCGGCGAGTAGAACTTCGCCGTCGTCAGCCGCAGCCCGGTCTCACCCCGGCCCATGTGAATCGTCTGCACGGACCACTTTCCATATGTCTTGCGTCCGACCAGCTCGCCCCGGTGGTGATCGTGAATCGCCCCGGCGACAATTTCGCTGGCGCTGGCGCTGTCGCCGTCGACGAGCACCACCAGCGGCATATTCCACGTTCCTTCGCGGCGAGCCGAGTAGGACGAATTCGAATCGGAAGTTCGGCCTTTGGTCGAAACCAGCACGCCGTCCGCGATGAACCGATCCAGCACTTCGACCGCAACGTCCAGAAGTCCGCCGGGATTGCCTCGCAGATCCCAGATCAGCGCCCGCATTCCTTCGCGATGCAGCTTGAAGAGGGCCGCGTCGAGCTCTTCCGTCGTATTCTTCTGGAAGCCGGTCATCTTGATGTAGCCGACGCCGTTTGCCGTATCGATGATTTTCGCGACCGGAATGCTCTTTACTTTGACGGCCCGACGGACCAGCGTGGTGTCCCGGACGTCGCCGGCCGGCGACGTCAACTGCAGCCTGACCCGCGATCCGCTCTGGCCCTGCATGACGGAGGCGGCTTCGTCGATCGACATGTTCCGGCAGTCGACTCCATCAATCGCGGTGATGATGTCCCCGGTCCGGCACCCGCCTTCTTCAGCGGGGCTTTCCGGCAGTACGTTCATCAGACGCAGCCCCTTGCCCATGTCCCCCTTCATCTCGACTCCAATCCCGACGAACTCGCCGGCGATGTTGTCGAACAGATCCCGACGACGGCCGGGCGTCAGGTAGCTGCTGTATTCGTCGAGCGAATTGCACGCTCCAAACACGTATTCCATCACGACGGGAGTCGCTTCGAGTCCCAGTTCCCGTCGACACAGCTCGCAGACGTCCAGAACCAATCGGCGAGTGGCATCCGGCGTCGAAACCGGTTTGTTCCAATACTGTTCGACCAGTACGCTCCGCACCCGACGGGTCTGTTCAGGAGTCGCCCGTGGCAGATTCCTTTGCAGGAATTTGTCATTGCTCAACGCCAGATAGAGGCTCTCGGTTCCGTGAGCCAGTAGCGACGTCGATGAAATCGAATCGACATACCGCTGTCGGATTGCCAGCAGCAATTCCTCCAGGTGCGCCATCGCTTCATTCGAGGGGAGTGCGACCATTTCGGCCACAAAGCTCTGGTCCGAATAGCGGCGCTCGATCGAAAACTGACCCTTGGACCGCCGCAACGCCTTCTGCAGCGACTCGCTCGTCGGCCATTCTTTGAGATTCGACTCGTAGAATTCGACGGCCTCAAGCCACTTGCGAGCCTTTTCGAGCTCGACTCCCGTGCTGAGGGCCTGGCGTTCGTCAGCAGATCTGGCGACGTCCCGATCCGCGGCGAAACTGCCGGCGCTCGACCACGCACTGAGGCAGCAGAACAGCAGCGACGCCCGCAACAGGACGCGAACGGAGAATTGCAGCGCAAACATGCGGGCTCCCTCAACGAAGCGGATGTCCAACAACGTCCAGCAAAGAACGGCATGCCTTCCCCCTCGGAAGCCTGCCGGCAGGACATCGTGACCCACAACTTCGTCCGTGGTCTGGAGCGTCACATCAGGCGACAAACTGTCAGACCAACCCCGACACTTTGACTCTAGACCCCGTTTTGCATGCTGTCAAACTGCAACATTTTCAAAGACCGTCATTCTTCCGTCACAACCCGCAGAGTCTTTCAGACCGCTATGCGTCGTACCCGTCGCGGGGTTCTTGCCGGGCGGGAAACTGCTGACGCCGACAACGGATACAGCTTGCAACCGCCGTTCCGCTTCCGGAATCTGCCGAAGATTTCACCGATCAACCCGCCACGGGGCGATTGGTAATGTTGACGGATTGCAACAGTTCTCTCAGTTTACCGGGAAACAGCGGCAACGCGATTTCCGGCCCGAGCAGTTCCGGATGCCACATTTTCTCCCACTCCAGGGAGTGCCAGCCCGAATAACCGCCCGAAAGTAACAACTGCAAACACTCAGCCGCCGGAAACTCGCCTCCTCGGAACAGGACGTAGTCCGCATGCTTGTGGCCGCTCATCAGCAGCGTCGCCGCCACCGCCGCGTGTTTCTGACGTTCGGTCAGTTCGACTTCACCGATGGTGACGGAGTCCTTCCAGTGGGTATGTCGCACCCAGGGCCGGATCCTGGCCCACGTCTCCGCCAGAGGCTCGTCGTCAAACCTCCATGCATGGTGAGTATCCCAGACCAGCCCCACCATCGGATGGTCGACTCGCGACATCACCTCAGCCGCGATCGGGCTGGAGGTGAAGTCTCCGTGGGTTTCCAGCAGAATCTGAATTCCAAAGGCAGCCGCCTCATCGCCGAGTCGCTTCAGCCCGTCGACGATCTGCTGCAAAATCCGCTCACGCCTCGCGGATTCCCCGACGGGAGGCAGCGTATCCCCGAATACCCGGATGAATTGCGCCCCCAGCGCCTGCCCCAGCCGCAGATAGCCTTTCCCGACGGCAATCTGCTCATCGACCTCCTGGTGAGCCGCCGCATCAAACTTGATCGACGACGCCAGCCCGCACACGCGGAAGTTCGCATACTCCAGCTCCCGCCGCCGCTGGTCCCAGCACTCCTCCAGAAGATCTTCCACCCCGAGCAGGTTGGTGTCCCCTCCCAGTTGCCGGATTTCAACGCCGTCGTAGCCATACGCCGGACCATGCCGCAGCACGTCGTGCCAGTTCCAGTTGGGACACGCGAGCGTGGAAAATGAGATTTTGAGTGGCATCGGCAGCATTGCTTTCGATCAAAGTCCAGGAGAATGTCAGGGCCGGGCCGCTTTTTCCGCCAGCCCCGAAGTCCCGAATCGCTCCATCAGCTCCCGCTCCACAAACTGCCACGACACCCCGACGGACGTCAGCAGCACCAGCAGATGATAGACCAGGTCCGCCGCTTCGTGCGTAATCGCCATCCGGTCGACCGGCTCGTCTCCGCCGGCGGCCTCGATCAGTTCGTAGGCCTCTTCGATAATCTTCGACGACATCACCGTGTGGCCGCCGTCAAACAGTTCGACGGTATACGATCCCCCCGGACGCTCCTGCTGGCGATGCTCCACCAGGGCCGCCAGCCGCGCCAGCGCCGATTCTGCAGCCGGTGTCGTCATCCCAGCACCTTCTTCAACGCCTGCCGGCGGAACTCGAAACCGTCTTCCAGGTGATCCAGAATCCGATCCTTCGTGATCAGCAGTCCGACCAGCCCGCCGGGCGGCTCGAACTCAATCTTGTTGACCAGCAGCACGCCCGACTCGGTCGGCTCGACGATGTAATCGTGTAGCCAGAGCCGCATCGGTCCGCCGATCCCCTTCTCGCGAAAACGGACGGGCGACTCGTACTCGATAATTTCGTAGTCGAGCTGCTGAATCTGCCCGTACGCCTGGACCTTCACCGTCAGCCGGCTTCCCAGCGCCACGACCTCCGGCGCAGCCACAAACACCAGCCCCATTTCTGGCGGGGCGATTTTCTGCAGATTCACCGGCCGCGAGATGAAGTCAAACGCCGCTTCCGGCGAACAATTCAATGGAGTCCGGGATTCAAACACAGCCATACGCGGGATGCCTCGACATGCGGGAATTCGTGTGGTCTTTCGAGAAACCGTCCGGATCACGCCGGAGGACTCTCCATTCGTTAGAATACCGCACCCGCCGATGGGCGAAAACGCCCACGCCCGAAACCCATTCTCCACCGACCGGTCACCCCCAGTGAGACTTCCCCCCCTTCTGCTGCAGCAATGCTGGTTCCTGGCCGGTCCGACCGCCGGGGGAAAGTCCGCCGTCGCGCTCGAACTCGCTCAGTTGCTCGGGGCGGAGATCCTCGCTCTCGACAGCATGACGCTCTACCGCGGGCTCGATCTTGGCACAGCAAAGCCGACCATCGCGGATCGCGCCAGTGTGCCCCACCACCTGCTGGACATTCTGGACCCCGACCAGGAGTTCAGCGTCGCCGAGTACCTGCACGTCGCCCGCGACTGCTGCGAAGACATCCTCGGCCGCGGCCGAGTCCCCCTCTTCGTGGGAGGAACTGGTCTGTATCTGAGATCCGTGTTGCGCGGAGTCTTCGAAGGCCCCCCCGCCGACGCCGAATTTCGTCGCCAGAAGGAAGACCAGGCCCTCCGATCGGGACCCGATTCGCTGCACGCCGAACTGGCGCGGATCGACGCTCCTTCGGCCGCCCGGCTCCACCCGAACGACCTCCGCCGAGTGATCCGCGCGCTCGAAGTGCACCATCTCACCGGACGCACTCTGTCCGAACAGCACGAGCAGGGACCGCGTCCCCCCGGCGAGCGGCCACAGCACGTCTACTGGCTTTCCCCGCCGCGCGAAGTTCTCTACCAAAGGATCGACCAGCGAGTGAACGCCATGTTCGCCGCCGGCTGGCTCGCCGAAGCGGAGCAACTGGCGAAGCGCGAACCGCCGCTTGGTCCGACGGCCCGCAAAGCTCTCGGCTACCAGGAGCTGTTCGACTGGTTCGATCGCGGGCGTCTCGAACCACTTTCGACGGTGATCGAGACGATTCAGACCCGGACGCGTCAGTTTTCCAAGCGGCAGCTCACCTGGTTTCGCAACCTGGAAGAGTGCCGCTCGGTCGAAATCCGCGGCGACGAGTCCCCCGCCGCCATCGCTGCCCGCCTTCGCGACATCGCCGCGGGCTGAAAGCTACTTCTGCTCAGGCTTCTTCTCTTCCGGCTTGGCCGCTTTCTGGATCTTGCCCCACAGGTGACCGCCATGGTCTCCATGCTGCCAGGTCCCGGCGTATCGGTCCCCATGGAACATGACCCGCGACGTGAACGTCCCCAGCCCCGGAATGGTCAGATCGTCCAGCGTCAGGATCGGCGTATCCCCCGCCCAGAGCATTTTCACCACCAGCGGCACCGAAACGTCGTTGTCGCCATACTTGATCCGGGCGGTCACGACCCAGTTGTCCCCCTCCAGCTTTTTCGCGGAAGCGATCTCGTAACGCTCCGGCTTGGCTCCCTCGCGGCCATCGACCGAAAATGTTCCCACGAGCGCTGCGCCGGTCAGCGTTTCCGCGAGCTTTGTTTCCAGCGCGGCCCGGTTTGCCGGCACGGCGGGTTCGTCGGCCCGAGCCGATGTCGTTAGAAACAGCGTGGCAAAAACTGCGAGCAGGGTCTTCATCTCGATTCCTTCTGCTTTGAACCATTCATTCGCCGATGACGCCGGGCATTCTACCAGCCGTGGGAAGTTCTTCGAGACGCTGGCGGTTTTGCCGTCGCGTAGAAACCCTGGAACGACAGTGAAGGTCTGTTGAATCGAACTGAAACTCCTTCTCCCCTTCATTTCTCAATATCCGCGCTAACTGTTGATCGCACAATGTTTTGAGCCCTCCGCGGAATCCTCAGGCTTGCGAGATCCAACCACCATCGCCTAAACTCCTGGATGGTTCGTGGCGCTAATCATCCCAGGAGAGAAGCCTCGTGGCCGTTCAGTACGATTTTCACGCCAGCGTTGGCTACTGGATGACCCTCGCCACTCAGACGCTTCATCGTTCGCTCAACGAACGCCTGGCCCCCCTCGGGCTGACCTATCGCCAGATGCAACTCATCGGCTGGCTGGTCCATGACCGCGAATTGACCCAGGCCGAACTGGCCCGGCGAATGCTCGTCGAACCTCCCACGCTGGTGCGCATTCTGGACCGGATGGAAGAAGTTGGCTGGATCGCTCGCACCGAGTGCCAGCAAGACCACCGCCGGAAGCTCATCCGCTTGACCGCGGAAGCCGAAGTGGTCTGGGAACAGATCACCGTCGTCCTGCAGGCCGTCCGGACGGAGGCGGTTCAGGGGCTGTCCGTCGAAGAAGTCGACCAGCTCAAACGCCTGTTGAGCAAGGTCTCGGAAAATCTGAACTCTGCAGAGCTTGTCCGCGAAATTTCGTGAGGTGTCCCGTGAATCGCTCTTCGCTCGGTCAACTCCTTGTGCCCCGCGGCCTGCTGACGCTGCTGCTGCTGCTCGCCGACGCCCCGTCCTCGCTCATGGCGCAGGGGCGCGGTCCCGCCGCAGTCGTCGTCTCGCCGGTCCAGCGCCGTGAGGTCTCCACCTGGCAAAGCTACGTCGGCACCGTCTATCCCATGAAGAAAAGCGCCGTCGGCGCCGCCGTGGATGGTCGCGTCGTAGGATTCCCCGTGAATATCGGCGATCGCGTCAAGAAGGGCTCGCCCCTCTGTCAGCTTCTGACGGAAACCATCTCGCTCCAGATTTCTTCCGCCGAAGCCGAACTCCGACTGCGCGACGAAGAACTGAACGAACTGAAAAACGGGACCCGCCCCGAAGAAATCAATCAGTCGCTGGCTCGCAAGGAGTCCGCTCAGGCGCTCCTGGATTACGCCAAAGGCCGCTACCAGCGCGCCAAGCGGCTGTCGCAACAGGCGCAAGTCATCACCGAAGAGCAGCTCGAAGAGTCCCTCTCCGCGTTCATCGCGGCCGAGCGGACGTTTCAGGCCGCGGATCTCGAACATCAATTGCTGGTCAAAGGCCCGCGCGCGGAAAAGATTCTGCAGCAGCAGGCCCGCGTGGAAGGTCAACGGGACCTGGTCGAGCAGCTCAAGGATCAGCTCAAAAAGCACACGATGATCGCCCCGTTCGACGGCTACGTGGTCGCCGAAGGAACCGAAGTTGGCGAATGGGTCAGCCGGGCTCAGGTGGTCGCCGAAGTCGTCTACCTCGATGAAGTCGAAATCGAAGCCCACGTCCTGGACTCGCAGATCGATTTCATCCGACCTGGCCAGGAAGTGGCGATCGAAGTGACGGCCCTGTCCAAGTCGAGCCGCAGTGGTTTCTATCTGGGAACGGTCGCAGAGGTTTCGCCGCAAGGAGATACCCGCACCCGCACCTTCCCGGTCAGAATTCGCGCAAAGAATGTCATTCGAGAAGACGGCCCGGAGTTGAAATCGGGCATGATCGCCCGCGTGGCTCTCCCGTCGGATTCGCGCCAGGAAGCGGTCCTGGTCCCCAAAGACTCCATCGTGCTCGGAACCGGAGCCCCCAAAGTCTATGGGATCGTTCCCGCGCCCCCCGCTCCTCCGGGGGGAGGGGCGCCAGGCGCCTCCCCCAAACCTTCCCCGCCGGCCGACAAGAAGGCGGCGGCTGGACCGCCGCCCATGCTCGCCAAACCGATCCCGGTCGAACTCGGATTGTCGGATGGCGAGTGGGTCGCCGTATCGGGCGATCTGGCCGGCATCGAACAGGTCGTTGTGCTCGGCAACGAACGCCTGATGCCGTTTCCCACCCCTGTGGTGGTGACCGACGTTCGAAAGCCGCTCGTCAAGGCGGAGGACGCCGAGTCGAAACTCCAACCCGCCCGGAACGAGCCGGAAGCCGAAAACGGCAAATCTCCGCAGTCGGGTCGGTAGTCGTTCAGGCAGCGTGAGAAGTCCCGCAGTGATCCCGGTCCGAGGCCCGTAGTTATGACGCTGGTCGAATCCTACGTTCGCAATCCGGTGAAAGTCACCGTCGGCGTGCTGCTCGTCGCCCTGTTCGGCGTAATCAGCCTGCTGCAGATGCCGATGCAGCTCACTCCCGAGGTGCAGATTCCGACCCTCACCATCGAGACGACCTGGCCCGGCGCCAGCCCGCAGGAAGTCGAGCAGGAAATCATCCGCGAACAGGAAGAGCAGCTCAAAAGCGTGGAGGGCATTACCAAGCTCTCCTCCGAAAGCATGGACTCGAAGGGCTCGATCACGATGGAATTCGCCGTCGGGGCGAACATGGATGAAGCCCTCCTGCGGGTCAACAGCCGACTGCAGCAGGTCCGCAGCTATCCCGAAAACGCCGATCAGCCGGTCATCAGCACCTCCAACTCTTCCAACACGCCCATCGCCTGGTTCATCCTCACCGAACGGGCCCCCACCCCGGAGGAAATCCGGGATTTCGCCGGCAAGCACCCCGAACTCAAAGCCGAACTGGAAACGGTCGCCGGTTCCCACAGCAGCGGCCTGCTCATGTTCCGCCTGAAAGAGCTCGCCCGGAATCAGCCCGTCGTCGGCGAACTCCTCCCGAGCCACGAAGAAGTGATTCACCTCCGCCGTTTCGCGGAAGATTTCATTGAGGCCCAGTTTGAGCGTGTCCCCGGCGTCGCCAATTCCAATGTCATCGGCGGTCTCGAAGACGAGCTTCAAGTCATCGTCGATCCGGAAAAACTCGCCGCCCGGCAACTCACCATTGCCGATGTCCGGGCCGTCCTGATTGGACAGAACCGGGATACGTCCGGCGGCGACTTCTGGGAAAGCAAACGCCGCTGGGTTGTCAGAACCCTGGGCCAGTTCCGTTCTCCCGAACAGGTCGAGGCCCAGCTCCTGGCCGTCCGCGATGGAGCGCCGGTCTACATTCGCGACGTCGCCGCCGTCGTCAAAGACTTCAAGAAGCCCGACGGCCTGGTGCGCCGCTTCGGGGATTCCTCGATCGCCGTCAACTGCCTCCGCGAAACCAACGCCAACGTCCTGGATGTCATGGAAGGCCTCAAAGCCACGGCGAAAGTCCTGAACGAAGGAATCCTCCGCGACCGCAACCTGATGCTGACTCAGGTCTACGACGAGACCGAGTACATCTACTCGTCGATCAAGCTCGTCCAGGAGAACATTTTCCTGGGCGGCGCGCTCACCATGACCGTGCTCATGCTGTTTCTCCACCTCAACCTGCGGACGCTCTTGTTCATTCCGTTGATCCTCGCCACGGGCCTCGCGGCGGTGTACGTCTCGCCGTGGTACTTTGCGGCCTGCCTGATTTTCATCGGCGTCAGCGGTTTCTGGTATGCTCGCGGTTCGCTGGTCATCGGTCTCGCCATCCCCACCAGTATCATCGCCACCTTCCTGGTCCTGGCGCTGCTCGGACGCACGCTGAATGTGATCAGCCTCGCGGGACTGGCGTTCGCCGTCGGCATGCTCGTCGATAACGCGATCGTCGTGCTCGAAAACATCTATACCAAGTTCAACGAAGGTCGAAATGCGTTCCAGGCGACGATCGAAGGGACCCGCGAGGTCGAGGGGGCGATCATTTCCTCCACGCTCACGACCGTCGCTGTTTTCCTTCCCGTCGTCTTCGTCCAGCAGGAGGCCGGACAGCTCTTCCGTGACATTGCCCTGGCCATCAGCGCGGCGGTCAGCCTGTCGCTCGTCGTCGCCTTGATTGTTGTCCCGACCGCTGCCGCACGGATCCTCCCCCGCCGCCAGCCCGGAGAGCGCTATGCCGGCATCTCGCTGGGACGGACCAGTCCTGTCGCTCGCGTGATCGAAGGACTTGGTGGGTTCTTCGTGTCGTCCGTCGGCGCAATCAATAAGGGCATTCAGTCGCATGTCTTGTTTCGCCTCGCGACCGTCGGTCTCTTCATGGGCGGCTGCGCCGTCTCGACGTGGATGCTCTGGCCCGCCGTCGAATACCTTCCCACCGGCAACAAGAACCTGATCTTCGGCATCCTGCTCCCTCCCCCCGGCTACAACCTGGACGAGCTGACCCGCATGGGCGAGCAGGTCGAACAGGATCTCCGCCCCTTCTGGGACTTCGATCCGCGCGAAATGACCCCCGAGGAACTGGCCAGCAAGCCCCGCATCCGCGACCTGTTCTTCGTGGCCCGCGGCCGGCAGGTCTTCCTGGGCGTCCGCTCATACGACCCCATGCGGGCCGCCGAACTGATCGACGTCGTCCGCGGCGCCGGTTCGAAATTCCCCGGCACGTTCGCCGTGGCCTTCCAGTCCAGCCTCTTCTCGCAGGGACTTCAAGCCGGCCGGACGATCGACATCGAAATCACCGGCCCGGACCTCCGCAAGCTCATCGGGTTCGGCGGGCAGATTCTCGGTCAGATCCCAGGACTGATCCCAAACAGCCAGGTCCGTCCCGTCCCCAGCCTGGACCTCTCCAGCCCCGAAATCCACGTCGAACCTCGCCTCGTGCAGGCCGCCGAAATGGGCCTGACCGCCTCCGCCCTCGGTTACGCGGTCGATGCGCTGGTCGATGGCGCGTACGCCAGCGACTACATCGAAGGGAGCGACAAGATCGACCTGATGATCCGCGGCCGGGATGAATTCGCGCGCCGCACCCAGGATATCCGGAACCTTCCGATCGCAACCCCCACCGGGGAACTGGTGCCGCTGGGTGCGATCGCAGACGTCGAAATGTCCAGCGGCCCCGAACAGATCAACCACCGCGAACGCGAACGTGCGATCACGATTCAAGTCACCCCTCCCGAAGGGATGCCCCTCGAATCGGCCATGCTGCTCATCCAGGAAAAAGTGATTGCGCCGCTGTCGGCCTCCGGCGAGCTCCGCGGCGGCTACCGCGTCAACCTGGCCGGAACCGCCGACAAGCTGCGCGAGACCTGGCGGGCGGTGCAGTTCAACGTGCTGCTGGCGCTGCTGATCACGTATCTGCTGATGGCGGCTCTCTACGAATCGTGGCTCTACCCGTTTGTGATTATTCTCAGCGTCCCGCTCGGCGCCGTCGGCGGACTGGCCGGGCTCCAGGCGCTCAGCGCCTACCTGATGATCATGGGGCAGCCGCCCCAGTTGCTCGACGTGCTGACCATGCTGGGCTTCGTAATCCTCATCGGCACGGTCGTCAATAATCCCATCCTGGTGGTAGATTATGCCTTGCAGCTCATGCGCGAGCAGGGGGCGTCGCCGCGAAATGCCGTCGTCGAGGCGGTCCGCTCCCGGATCCGGCCGATGTTCATGACGACGGTCACAACCGTCCTCGGCCTGCTGCCGCTGGTCCTGTTTCCGGGGGCCGGCAGCGAGCTGTATCGCGGGCTGGGAAGCGTCGTGCTGGGCGGGCTGGTGGTTTCGACCGTCTTCACGCTGTTTCTGATTCCCACCGCCTTCACCCTGGCCGTCGACGGCAAACTGCTGGTCCTGCGACTCCTCGGTCGTCGGGCCAGCGAAGTTCGCGTCGATCAATGGGCGGAAGCCGACGAGGCTCCCGACTCCGCCGAACTTGTCGGCACCCGGTAACGGGACGCTGGCCGATCCGGATTCAAGACTCGCTTGCCGGGGATGGCCTTCGCGCCCGTTGACGCCTTGTTATTGCCGGAGAACCGACCTCGGCAGCGAGACGTCTCGGGCGGTGATTGGATCCCGCAGCAGGTTCCCCGCATCGGGCGAGTACGACCGGCACAACTGTTGAATCGCAGAGGCCTGTACGAAGTAGGCCGCAATGACTCTCGGATCCCACTGCCTTCCATCCCCCTCCCGGAAAATCTGTTCCAGCGACTCCAGCGACATTCCGGCCCGGTACGGCCGATCGCTCGTGATGGCGTCGAAGGCGTCTGCGACCGCGATAATTCTGGCGACTAGCGGAATCTGCTCTCCTTGCAGCCCGTCCGGATAACCGGCCCCGTTCCAGAATTCGTGGTGCGAGCGCACTCCCGGCAAGACTCCTTTCAACTTGCGTAACGGCCCCAGAATCTGGCAGCCCAGGACTGGATGTTGCTGGACGGCCCGAAACTCCTCCCGAGTCAGTGGCGCCGATTTGCGGAGCAGTTGATCGTCGATCCCCAGCTTGCCGATGTCGTGCAGCAGCCCGGACACATAGATCAGATCCAGTTCCTCGTCCGCGAGCCCCAGTCCCCTTCCGAGCTGACGGGCCACGAGCGCCACCCGTTCGCTGTGGCCGCGAGTGTACGGATCCCGCGCATCGAGCGTCGAAACGAGGGATTTGACGAATCCCAGCAGCAGATCGTCGTTCTCGCAGTAGAGCTGAATGTTGTTCAAGTGCGTCGCCAGGACTGTCGCGATGGACCCCAGCAGCGTCGCGTCGATCGGTCCGAACCCCGGTCCGGCCAGCGCATTGCAGGAAACGATCCAGCCGCGGCAGACGTCCCCCGAACGGATCGACGCCGCGAGAAAGCTGCGCAATCCGGGAAACGCCGCCGCCAGCGTCCCGTCTGACATTGCATTGCGGATCAGAGGCGTCGACCAGTCGTGCGATTCATAGCGTGAGATCAGCCGCAGCAGGCCGGCGTCGTCGAACGGCAGTTGGCCGTCGATCAGCAGCAGTGGCTCGCACCCCTGTTGTTCGAGGCAGATGACATGGCATTCCGCCGGGACCAGCGGCCCCAGTTTCTCGATGCACGCCGCGGCCAGATGCTCCGGGCATTCCGACACCTGCAGGTGCGGCGTCAGGGCGTGCAGCAAGCTGATCTGCCGCCATGCCGCGTCGTTCTGCCGGCCAAGGACCTCCAACTCCTGAGTTTTCGATTCGATCCGGGCCGAATGCTCTTCATAGCCGACCGCCAGCCTCACCAGACGCGCCAGGACGCAGATCGACATCACGGGCAGCCGCGAGATCCAGTCGTCGAGCCGTTCTGTGGACCATCCCGCTTCAATGGCCGCCAGCACCAGTTCGCCGGGGCGTCCGCCTCGGGCCGACAGCGCCACGCCGGCAAACCACAGTTGTCGTTCCGGGGAACCAGGCAGCGGACCGACAAACGCCAGCAACCCGTCCGACAGCTCAAGGACTTCCGCCTCGTGAATGTCCGAGAGACGACGCAGGCAGACAGCCGGGACGCACAGCAAAGTCCCGGGATGGGACTCGGTCAAACATCGACCAGTCGGCCCGTCGAGACAGACCAGTGGACTGCCAATCCATTCCGAAAGCCGCCCCAGCACGTCCGATCGCTGTGTCGGCGGCCAGTCCGCGCCGGGCGGCGTCGCACGCCGCTCGGCCGCCGTAAGTTCTTCCGACCAGACCGACGGCATCGCAGCCCCCGTACCATGATCTCCTCTGTCAGCCGCCGTACCTCCGTCAGTACAAACTGCCGCGCTCGCCGGTGGTCGTGTGCCGAACCGGGAAGGCTGTCACCGAGGCCATGGCGACTGAACATTCTGCGGGGCGCGGCAGAAGCAGAAGCCAGACCGATGGAGCAGCCAGTCTGAAGGATCGGCTGCCGGCAATAGCGACTTGCTGGCGGTGTCGGCTCGCGCCTGTGATTTGCGCACAACCCGCATACGCATGGATCAGTGGTATCGATTCTGCGGACCGGTTCCGTCCGCGGACCGATTCCGCGAACGACTAATCGTCGGCCTCAACGCGACGGCTCCGCTGACGCAACTGGTCGCTCACCCGGTTCAGCAGTTTTCGCTCGGCCGGCGACAACGCCGCCAGCCCCTGCTCGTGAACCTTCGACAGAAGTTCATCCAGTTGCCGACGTTCCGCCAGTTCCCGCTCCCGGTCACGTTCGGCGCGGGCCGCCGCCCGGCGACGTTTCCAGCGTTCGAGGAACCCCGGATTCCGTTCCCGCAATTCGGCCGGAACCGACCGCTCCAGGCTCGTGTAGCCCTGCGAGAAGTCGTAACCCATAAACGCATCGTCGGAACTCTCGTCAGGCAGCGGCGGAACCAGGAGCACGACGTTCAGCAGCAGCAGCAGGCCCCCCAGGTAACACAGCCAGATCCACTGCCCCAGCACGCCGATCGTCGCCAGTCCCAGCGACATCGGAATTCCCATCCGCAGCAACATCGTCATCGCCGCCTCTGTCCCGGAATACCGGCCCGAGATCATCAGCACCAGCCGGGCGGCATCCATCGGCCAGATCGGGATCAGATTCGCGAGAAACATGATCCAGTTGGCGCTCAGGACCATCAACTGCCACTGCTGCGTCAACGACAACTCCGTCGGCAGCGCGATCGGAAGTTGAAAGGGATTAAGGAGCGTGCCGATCGGCGCCAGATTCAGGCACCACGGCAGCATCAGCGCAAAAATCCCCAGATTCAGCATCGGCCCCGCCAGCACCGTCAGCGCCGCCGCGTCCTGGCCGAAGCCGCCGACAATATTCCCCCCGCCCCCCAGGGGCCAGATCACCAGTTCGTCCGGCTGGCCGCTGCTGAGGCGCGACAGCAGCAAATGCGCCAGCTCGTGCAGCAACGCCGTCAGGAACAACGCCGCGGTGAACATCGCGGCCAGTCCGGGGGAGCGGTGGTGCGTCCAGACCGCGACGAAGACCGTGAGGAAGTGCAGGCTGATCCGCACCCGGGCGTGAAACATTCTCCCGACGGGGAGCGACAACGCAATGAAATGCTGGCGATCGCTCATGCATGACGCCCTGGGACAGGCGGAGAACTCCGGTCGAATCGACCTGTCGCATTCTACCGGCCCGGACCGCGGCGGCAAATCACGAATTCGCCGATCTCAGCCCCGCCGCCGTTTCGTCGCAAAATATAACGCCACATACACTTTGGGATCGATCAGCTTTCCTTCCGCGACTTGCCGCTGCAGCCACCGCGAGATTGTCCTCAGCGGCGGCGCGTGAACCTGGATCTGTTCGTGCTCGACGCCCCCGCCAGCCGACGTCTGCGTCGCACCCGCCGCAAAAAAGTACGAAACTACTTCCGACGCCAGCCCCGGCGAAGACGGACTGTCTCCGAGCCATTCCCAGGTTGTCGCTTCGTAACCGGTTTCTTCGCTCAGCTCCCGCTGGGCGGAGATAACGAAATCTTCAGTTTCCTGTCCTTTCACGTCTCCCGAGAGGCCGGCGGGAACGTCAATCACCGATTTGCCGACGGCCGGTCGAAACTGCTCGGTCAGAACCAGCCGACGATCGTCGGTCACCGCGAAAATCGCCACGGCCCCGCGGGCGTTTATCCGTTCCGCAAACTCCCACCGCCCCTCCTTGACCAGCCTCAGAAATTTTCCTTTCCCGAGGACTTCCCGCTTCGTCCGTTTCTGCATGGCCGTTCCTGGCAATTCAGGGGGGAGACGTGTTTCGCCTGCGACTGATCGGTATCATACGATGCGTCGGGAGCGACCTTTTTGTAAACACTTCTCGGGATTTCTTCCATGTTGCGGACGTTCTTCGGTCTGGGATTGCTGGCGGGCCTGACGCTGGTCGGCGCCGTCGCCGCGGGGGCCGATGCGCCCAAGGCCCGCGTGCTCATGCTGACCCAGAGCAAAGGTTTCACGCACGGCTCGGTCCGCCGCCCCGAGAAGGACAAGCTCTCGGTCGCCGAAGTCGCCATGACCCAGCTCGGTCAGCAGACTGGTCTGTTCGAGGTGGTCTGCAGCCAGGACGCCGCCGTCGACTTCACGAAGGAGAACCTGCAGAAGTTCGACATGGTCGTTTTCTACACGACCGGTTTTCTCCCGATCTCCGAAGCCGATCGCGATTATTTCTTCAAGGAATGGCTCCCGCAGAAAGGTCACTCGTTCGTCGGCTTTCACTCTGCAACCGACACGTACCACTCGGATACCGACCCCGCCGCCGACTACCAGCCCTACTGGGACATGATCGGCGGCTCGTTCAACGGCCATCCCTGGAACGCCGGCAACGAAGTCACGATCTCGATTCACGAGCCGAATCACCCCGCGATGAAGCCGTTTGGCGAAGAGCTCAAGATCAAGGACGAGATCTACCAGTACAAGCACTGGCAGCCGAACAAGGTCCGGGTCCTGATGAGCCTGAATATGGAGAAGTGCGAACCCAAGGCTCCTTACATGGTTCCGATCAGTTGGGTGAAGGAATACGGCGAGGGGCGCGTCTTCTACACCAACCTGGGGCACAACGAAGCCACCTGGACGAACAAGGCGTTCCTCGACCACGTCACCGGCGGTATCCGCTGGTGCCTGCACCTCGTAGAAGCCGACGCCACGCCGAATCCGGAACTTTCGGCGAAACTCGAAGCCAAGGCCAAAGCCGACTTCGAAAAAGCCGGCGGCAAGAAGTGACGCCCGGCAGCCGAAGCGACGTTGATTCCAACGGCCCCCGCAATTTGCGGGGGCCGTCGGCTTTTGCTGTGCGTCGCCGGGAGAAATTCCCCGTCACTTTGCGCAAACCCTGACGCCTGTGCCGCCCATTCCTCATGGGAAGAGCCTGCCGGGGCCGACTGTCACTCGGGGGACGGTGTATCCGTCGTCCTCGCCGCACGCACCGTCGACCTTCTCCGGGAGTCGAGCCACATGGCTGTTGCTGATGCCCCCTCGACCAGCGCCCGCGTCCGCCGGCAATACGAGTTCCTTCCGTATCCGCATCGCGATCCCGAGGATGAGAAGAAGCGCCTGCTGCTCACCGGGCTCGACGACCTCAACTGCGTCAACCACTATTGCTTTCGCGGCAAACGGAACATGTCGGCGGGCTTTCGTGCGCTGGTCGCCGGCGGCGGGACCGGCGACGCCGTCGTTTTCCTGGCCTATCAGCTCCGCAAGACGATGAGCGAGATCGTCTATATCGATCTCAGCACCGCGTCGCAGTCGGTCGCCCGCAAGCGGCTCGCGGCCCGCGGCCTGGAAAACCGGGTCAAGTGGATCAACGGCTCGCTGCTCGACCTGCCCCAGATGGGGCTCGGCAAGTTCGACTACATCAACTGCTCGGGAGTTCTGCACCACCTCGCCAGCCCCGACGACGGCCTGGCAGCCCTGCGCAGCGTCCTCAAGGACGACGGGGCGATGGGGCTGATGGTCTATGGCCAGTACGGCCGGACCGGCGTCTATCAGATGCAGTCGCTGTTCCGCCTGATCGGCGACCAAAACGCCGACATGGGGACGCAGGTGACCGAGGTCCGCGAACTGATGGCGACGCTGCCGCCCCCCAACTGGTACAAGCGGGGAGCCGATCTCTTTTCGCCGGTTGAGAACGTCAGCGACAGCGAAGTCCTGGACCTGTTCCGCCACACGCAGGACCGGGCCTACACAGTCCCGCAGCTCTACGACTTCCTGGACGGGGCCGGACTCCATTTGACGGAATGGTCCTCCGAATCCCGAATCTGGTATCAGCCGACGGTCGCCTTCCGCGATCCGGCGCTGATGAATCGGGTGCTCGCCCTGCCGCGCCGGGAGCGGGAAGGGGCCTGCGAGCTGTTCTGGGGTTCGATTGTCAAACATGCCCTGTGGGCCACCCCGAAACCGGACACGATCGCTCAGTGGACCGATCCCGAGGTCGTCCCGACCTGGACCCGAACGGGCGATCTGTTCGGCATCCGCAAGAGCCTGCTCGAAGCGACCAGCCCCGACTGGTGCTTTAACATGCAGTGCTCAGGGGGGACCAAGATCCAGGTTCGGATCAACGTCGACGACGTCACGCGCAAGCTGATCGATCTGACGGACGGCTACCGCACCGTCGATTCCATCCTGGCGCAGGTCGTCAAAGAATTCCCGGGACGCAGCCCCGATCAACTTCGAATCGAATCCGCCGACGTCTTCCGCCTGCTGAATTCGCACGACCTGCTGGTCCTGCGCCACCGCTCGGCGCCGTTCATCGTGCCGTGACGGGCGTTGGATTTAGCGAGCAGGGAATAGGGAATAGCGAGTAGCCAGCAAGAATGGCTGGTTGCCTATCGCAAACCGCTTGTCGCCAGAGTTCCGATCGTGCTCGCATTTGGCAGCAGGCGATCATCCCTCTTCTTTCTGGCTATTCGCTATTCCCTACTCGCTATTCCCTCTTCTGGAGGATTCGTTCGGCTGTGACGCTGATGTCCTTGACCTCGGTTTCCTGACCCGCCGCCACAGTCACCTTCAGCGACTTGTCGAGGTAACCGGCGCCTTCGTGCCAGACGCGGAACTCGTGTTCGCCCGGCGGCAGCAGCGGAATCGAAAAGGTCCCGTCCGCCGCCGTCACTGTGGCGTACGGATGGTCTGCGATCATCCAGTACCCCTTCATCCAGGGGTGAATGTCGCAGCGGATTTCCGTCGGGAGCGATTCGGCCGACTTGAACGGGACGTTGACGCCCACGCGGTCGACCGGCGACAGCAGGAAATTGAAGCCGTCATTTTTGATCGGCGTGCCGCGCGTGTTGTGGGCCACCGCGTCGGCCGAGACCACGTTCACCGTCTGGTCGGTCCGGGCGACGATGACGTGCGGGATGAAGCGGCAGCCGATCTGGTCGTAGAGGACCGTGGGGGCGGCCGATTTCTCCAGCGACGGATGAATCGTCTCCGGCCTCCGCCTGAGATAGACCACCACATTCGCGATCCCCTTCGACTTCGGGTCGACGACCAGCGTTTCGTCGGGGATCGACTTGATCGCGCAGACCGCTGCGTCTTTGACAGCGGCGTTGCCGGCCACGACCAGATCGGCCAGCGTCGGCAGCTCTCCGCTGAGCACGACGCGGCCGGTGACGCCGCCCCATTCTCCGCCGGCCGAATCCGTTACTGCAGCAGTCGGCTTTTCCGACAGGTCGGGCGCCGCTGCTGCGTGAGAAGCTGGTTTCGCCGCGGGGACCGCCGCTGCCAGAGGCGCTGCTGGAGCGATTGGGGTCGGCGGTTCCGGCGTGCAGCCGCCGAGCGTCGCCAGTCCGATGATTACCGCCGAAGTCCACAGATGGTGTCGCACGTCACTCTCCCGTCGGAATCGTGCTGGCGGAAATCACTGCCAAAGGACTGCACTCGGAACTGCGAACAGACTCGATCCGATCCCCTATTTCGCTTTTTCGAGACCGGCCTTCGACAGGATCTCGCGGACTTCGTCCGCATTCCCTTTGACCTTCTCCGCAATCGCCAGCGCCGCTGCCTTGGATTCCTCTTTCAAGTCGGGGATCTGCATGGCTTTGACGGCCAGTTTGAGGGATTCCAGGCTGGGGTAGAGCTTCAGCACATCCAGCACCAGTTTTCTTTCGTCGGCATTCTGGCTGACATCGAGGGCGTTCTGGCAGATCTCCAGGCGCTGCGGTTCCGGCATCGTCTTGAACCGGCGGGCGAGGCTGATGTAGCCCTTGACGGCGCGCGAGCGGTATTTGTCGCCGGGGGCGGACTTTGCCAGGTCCAGCAGGACCGGGGCCGCGTCTTCGGTGCTCCACTTGCCGAGCAGCCGGCTGCCGGTGTCCTGAAGCTGCGGATCGTCGCTTTTCGCAGCGGCCCCGACGGTCTGCAGAGCCTTGGCGCCGCCCATTTCGCTGAGGATTTCGAGCAGGCTGTCCTTCGTTGGAGCGGAGGCGCGTCCCAGGGCCTGAGCGAGCTCCGCGGCGCAGGCTTCGCGATCCGGCATGCGAGTGGCGGCGGTCTTCAGGGCCTGCAGGGCCACGGGAGCATCGTCGGAATGTTTTGAACCAACGACCTGTGTGATCAGCACGTTCAATGTCGCCGGGGAGACCGTATTGCCCAGCGAAGTCAGCGCTGCGCCCCGGATGTTCGAGTCCGACTGCTCCAGCGCTTTGACGAGGGCGGGGACGGCGTCGATCCGGCGCTGGCCGATCAGTTCGATGAGGACCTGGTATTCCTTGCCGTTCGACTTGGCCAGCCGGGCGACGATCTCCTTGTCGACGCCGTTGCCGGGGAGTTCGGCGATTGCGGTCTGGGCGGTCTGGGCAATGTCGGCGTCGGCTTCGAGGGTCATCTTCAGCAGCGAGGCGAAGCTGGACGGCGTTCCGACTCGCCCGAGGGCGGCGATGGCGGCGAGGCGGACCGGTTTGGGGCCGTTGTCGGACGCTTTTGCTACTGCTGCCAGATCGACGGTTTCCGGTCGGTCGGCCATCGCCACAATGATCAATGCGGCCCGTTCGGGGGTGGCGCGATCGACCTCGGCGGCCAGGGCCTTGTCGATGTCGCTCCCCGGGAATTCGCGAATGGTGCTGAGGCCGATCTGGAACAGTCCGCGGTCGGAATTGCGCAGTTGTTCGACCAGCAGCGGAATGCCATCCTGATTGCGGGCGACGATCGCACCGCGAGTGGCTTCGAGTTTCCGCTGGCGGGGGACGTCGGCGTTGCGGACTTCGTCGTAGATTTCGATGGCGACCGCAGCCTGGCCGTCGGAGAGAAACCGCTCGGCGCACAGAATGCAGCCTTCGGCCGCGCCGGAACGGACTTCAGCGTTCTCGCTGGCCAGGGCCTGCCGCAGCGCCTTCCCGGCCGCAGGATTGCCGACGTGTCCCAGGGCCACGGCCGCTGCGGTGGCGATGCCCGAATCCTGATCTTTCAGCTTCGCAGTCAGGAGTTCGACGGCTCCAGCGTCGCGGCGGACGCCGATCGAGTTGATCGCTCCGATCAGCAGATTTCCCTGCAGCGACTCGGTGGCCTTGCGGAGGGCTTCATCGGCTTCCGGGCCGGGGATGGCTTCGAGGGCGATGCGGGACCATGAGGCCAGTTGGGGGTTGTCCAGCAGCTTTGCCAGCTCCGGGACCGCTGCGCTGGAACCGTAGATGGCGAGTTTCTTGCAGGTGATCGCTTTCTCGGCCGCCGGGGCGTCGCCGCTGAGGATGGCGATCAGTTCCGGTTCCCGAGCTGCGGAGGCGGTCTGGCATTCGCCGCTCCGTCCCCCTGCGAGGATCAGCAGCAGGGATGCGGCCAGGAAACTGGCCGTGCGGATGGATTGTCGAGTCGTCGGCATGGAAGCACTCTTGATGGAAAACTCGAGGTGAATACCGCGTTCGCAGAATTGGTCAGGCTGCGTCACACGTCGTGGAGAATCGAGACGGGCCTTGCGAGAGGCTGGGTCGATTAGAGCCGCCACGGTTCGCGCAGGGCTTCAGATCGCAGCCGGTTGGCCTCTTCGTCGCCGGGGAATTCGTGCGATTCCGTGTCGTATTTCACCTTGCGGTCCAGGAAGATCGCAATGTTCGCTGCGTGACAGGCGATGTGGGCGTTGCAGGCGGCGTCGGCGTTCCCTTTGGTCAGGCCGCGAGTTTTGACGCAGTCGAGGAAATCGCGGACGTGGAAGGTGGCGGGGTAGCCGCCGATCTCGACGACCGTGCGTCCGGCGAGGAGTTCCGGCGAGCTCAGCACGAGCTTGCCGCTGTCGCCTGCTTCGACCCAGCCCGTCTCCCCTTCGAAGCGGACGGGGCAGGAGCCCAGCGGGATCCAGCCTTCCTCGCGGAAGATCAGTTCCACGCCATTTGCGTAACGAGTGACCAGTTGGCCGTCTTTGGGCGGGTCGTACTCGACGGGGGGCGGACAGTCCCCGACCGCCCACTGACAGAGATCGACGCAGTGCGAGCCCCATTCCAGAACGCCGCCGCCAACCTGGGGCGTCCGGACGTCGCCGGCGACGAATCCGCCCCCCTTCTCGAAATTAAATCCGTCGAGCAGGTTGGCGTTGAACGGGCGCCAGGCGGCGGGGCCGAGGTACATATCCCAGTCGACGATTTCCTTTTCGGGCTCCGGTTCGGAAGCCTGCCAGCCGCTCATCAGAGAGGTCATTCCGCGCGGATGCGCAAAGACTTTCTTGAGCTTGCCGAGCTTGCCGGTGCGGGCCAGTTCGCAGGCGAAAGCGAAGTGAGGCAGGTTCCGCCGCTGAGTTCCCGCCTGAAACACGCGGCCGGTGCGGCGCATCGTATCCCGCAGGATCAGGCTCTGGGCGATGTTCTTGGTGCAGGGCTTTTCGCAATACATGTCCTTACCGGCCTTGGCTGCGGTCATGGCCGCGGTGGCGTGCCAGTTCGGTCCGGTGGCGATCAGGACGCCGTCGATATCGCTGCGGTCCAGCAGTTCGCGGAAGTCGCGATACATGGCGCAGCTCTGGTTGCCGTAGAGTTCATCGACCCGCTTCTTGACGGCGAGCCGGCGGCCTTCCTTGATGTCGCAGACCGCTGCGAACTCGACGTCCTTCTGCTCCAGGAAGCAGCCGAGGTCATAGTTGCCCCGGCTGCCGATGCCGATGCCGCCGACGATGATGCGTTCGCTCGGGGCGACGGCGCCGTCCAGGCCGAGGGCCGAACTGGGGATGATGGTCGGGGCCATGACCGCGGCGCTGGCGGCAGACAGGGCGGTCTTCAGGAATCCGCGCCGATGAAACACGGTTTTCGACTTCGACATTGCTGATCTCCAGAAGGTGTTGATCACATCGACGGGGCGTTCGGACCGCTGCTGGTGTTCCCTGCAGCGTACCCGCGTGAGAATTCCGATTCTACGTTTGACTGGCTCGGGTTCCAGATTCTCAAGGTTGCCGCGGAGCGGGTTACTCGGCGGGGCGGTCGACCTGCTGAGTGGACTGCAAGTACCGGATCAGGTCCGCGATCTGGTCGAGCTTGAGCTGGTCGAGCATGCCTTCCGGCATCAGCGACAGCTTGGTCTCAACGATCTCGTCGATGTCGGAGACCTGCAGCGTCACCTTGTCGGTCGGCGTTTGCAGCGTGATGGTCCGGGCGGTCCGTTCGCCGATCACGCCGGTCAGGACGCGACCGTCCTGCGTGGTGACGACGCTGACCCGGTAGTTGGCGGCGAGCGTGGCGGAGGGATCGACGATGTTCTCCAGCAGGTACGTCAGATTGGACCGCTGAGCGCCGGTCAGCTCCGGACCGGTCGTCTGGCCGGCTCCGAAGAGTTTGTGGCACTTGGCGCAGGTGTTGTCGAAGAGCACCCGGCCGCGGGCGGGATCGGCGGCGGCGAGACGGTCGGCGGTGAGCTGTTCGCCGAGCGTCTTGATCCGGGCGGCTTTGTCGGCGGCGATCGGTCGCCAGGCGGGCCAGAGCTGTTCGAGCTGCTTCTGCAGGTTTTCGCTGCCGAGAGAGTACATCTGGCGGACGTGGTAGAGCTGCACCAGGTCGGCGGGGACCTTCTTTTCCGCGACGGCGGTGAGGAGGAGGCCGGCGGAGGCCGGGCGCGCGGCGAGGACGTCGACCGCGGCGGAGCGACCGGGCGGACGGAGCCGGCCGAAGTTCTTGAGGATCGTTTCGGCGACTGCCGGTTCGTTGACGGCGGCGAGGCCGCGGACGGCGGCTTCGCTGAGTTCGGTATCGCCGAACAGCCCGGAAAGGAGGGGCAGCAGGTTTTCCGCGCGGGCTTCGGCCAGGGCTTCAATGGCCCGCCGACGTGCGTCGAGATCCGCTTTGCCGTCGACCGCGAGCGTGCGCAGCTCATCGAGCGCGCGGCCGTCGCCGAAGACGACGGAGATTTCGCGGAATTTGGCCTGGTTCTCGGCTGAAGCGACCTGCGAGGCCTGCTTGGAGAGTTCGAACCAGCCGGGAGGAGCGGGAGCTTTGCGGCGGCCTTTGAGGCCAGCGGTGATTCCGTCGAGGATGTCACCCGCTGCGGCGGGAGACTTCAAGGCTACCGTTCCGAGCTGCGCGAGAGCCGGCCCCTGCTGATCGACCTCGGCTCCGAGCCGGCGGGCGATGAAGTTGCGGACGAGCGGCAGTTTCGAGGATTGCGCCAGCGCGACCGCACGATCCGGTTGGGAGGTGACGGCGGGCTCGACGCCGTACCAGACCATCAGCGGATAGACGGCGTCGCCGGCGAAGGCGTCCTTCGAGCAGAGGTTGCCGGCAAGGTCCCAGCGATCCTGCAGCGGGAGCTTCTGGAGCGCCGAGGCGAGGTACGTCAGAACGAGTCCGGACTGTTCGCGTGCCGCCAGGTCCACAAACGCCGGCAGGACGGTTGGCGAGCGGGGACGACCTTCGTCGAGCAGGAGCTGAATGGCCCAGACGCGCAGATGTTCGTCGGGGTGGCCGAGGAGTTTCCGCAGGACGGATTCGTCAACACCGCCCGTGACCTGCAGCGCCCACAGGGCGCGGAGCTGATGGAGCGGATCGCCGGCCGACGCGAGCGTCTCCGAAAGAGACTTGCGGGCGGCGGACAGGTCTTTGCCGGCGATAAACCGGTCGCGGAGCTGCTGGCGGGCCTGACGGACGAACCATTCGCCTTTCGATGCCAACTGATCGACGAGCTGGGCATCGGTCTGGCGGGTGAGGTCGACGGGCTGGGATTTCGGCGGGCCGAAACCGATGCGGAAGATCCGGCCGGAAGTCCGGTGGACGCCGTCGTTGTCGTGGCACTCGCCGATGTCGGACCAGTCGGCCATGTAGACGGCGCCGTCGTGGCCGGGCACCAGGTCGATGCCGCGGAACCAGGGGTCGGTGGTTTTGAGGATGTCGGCGTCGTGGCGACCGACATAGGTCGCCCCGTGGCGTTCGATCCGGTCGCAATTCACTCGCAGACCGTGGAAGTTGATGGTGTACATCTTGTTGCGGTATTTCTCGGGCCAGTTGGTTTCCTGGTAGATCAGCAGGCCGCAGTGGGCATGTCCGCCGCCGGCGGCATCGGTGCCGGGGGTGACCCCTTTCTGGCGGATGTCGTGCCAGACTTCGCTGGCGGTATCCCAGTGGAAATGGTCGGAGGTGGCGCTGAGCAATTGATACAGATGGGGGTTGAAGTGCTCGCCGTACATCCGCTGGTAGTATGCGCCGGGGATGACGTGCCAGAGATGGCCGATGACGGTGTTGATGAAAAAGAGTTCCCCGTGCTGGTCCCAGTCCATGCCCCAGGAGTTTGTGGTCCCCTGGGCGACCGGTTCGGCGATCTTGCGGGTCGGATGGTAGCGCCAGATGGCGCAGTTGAACTTCGCCCGCTGCTCGGGTCCGGAACCGGGAGGGCCGATCAGGGAGGTGGCCAGGATGCCGTGGCGACCGTAGAGCCAGCCGTCGGGTCCCCAGCGGAGGCCGTTGGCGATGTTGTGCCGGACGGCGGCGTCGTCGAAGCCGTCGAGGACGATCTCCGGCGGCCCGTCCGGCTGGTCGTCGGCATTGCGATCAGGAATGAAGTAGAGGTTGGGAGGGCAGAGGGCCCAGACGCCGCCGAGGCCGATTTCGACGCTGGTGAGCTTGTTGAGCTGATCCTGGAACAGCGTCCGGCGGTCGGCGCGGCCGTCGCCGTCGGAGTCTTCGAGGATGACGATGCGGTCGCGCTGTCCGGCGTCGAAATTCTTGGCACTTTCGGCGTAGGTGTCGTTTTCGGCGACCCAGACGCGGCCGCGGGCGTCGGTGGTCAGTCCGATCGGCTGGCGGATCTGGGGTTCGGCCGAGAAAAGCTGGGCCTGGAAGCCCTCGGGGAGCTTGAGCCGCTTGAGGGCTTCTTCGGGAGTCGTAAACGGGATGGTTTCGGGTTGGGAATTGGCGGGAAGGGGAGTCTCTGCCGCGTGCAGCAGGACTGCGGTTGAGAGACTGAGACTTGCCAGAGACAGACTGCGGAGAGCGCCGAGCCGCATGCGAAGACCCTTTTGCCGAGATGAACGTCGCGGGTGGAGGAATCGGGGGAGGATATCGCGCGTCGGCAACCGATGCACGGTCGCCGATGCGTGGAATTGTGTGGGGAGTCACAGTCGGGTCGAGACGGAGGGGGGCGGGCTTGCGGCGCGCGGGAAGGAGAGTGCGGCCATACGGTCGGGTTTGGAGCGGCAGATTGCGGGTTGAATTGTTCGTTTGGGCGGCGCGCGGGGAGAAATCTCGGCAGAGTTTGCGATGCCCCGTGAGGCGGCTTTTCTTCGGGCCGGGCAGCGGCTAACCTGAGCTTCGTGAGTGAAGGCTTTTCGAGATCGCTCCTCGCAAACCATCAGGGTGTTGAACTCTCTGCCGTCGGGGTCTGTTCCATGCGAAATGTGCTGTCGATCATCCTGGGTGGTGGTAAAGGGACCCGCCTGTTTCCGCTGACTCAGTACCGGTCGAAGCCTGCGGTTCCGCTGGCGGGCAAGTACCGCCTGATCGACATTCCGATTTCGAACTGTCTGAACAGCGGGATCAACCGCATTTATCTGCTGACGCAGTTCAATTCGGTCAGCCTGCACCAGCACATCCGGCAGACGTATCGGTTCGACCGGTTCGATGGCGGGTTCGTCGAGATTCTGGCCGCCCAGCAGACGATGGAGGGGGAGGCCTGGTATCAGGGGACGGCGGACGCGGTCCGGAAGAACCTGCGGTACATCGAGCAGAAGGGGATCGACTACGTTTTGATCCTCAGCGGCGACCAGCTTTACCGCATGGATTACGAGGACATGCTGGCGACGCACAAGCGGACGAATGCGGACGTGACGATTGCGACGTTACCCGTCACTCGCGAAGTCGCCCATGCCTTCGGGATCATGCGTCTGGACGACAATGGACAGGTGCGGGGATTCCTGGAGAAACCTAAGACAAACGAGGAAATGGACATCGTCAAAACCGATCCGGCCTGGATCGACGCTCGCGGGATACCGAGTCAGGGGCGGGATCTGCTGGCGAGCATGGGGATTTATCTGTTCAATCGCGATGTGCTGGTCGACCTTCTCAGCAAGTCGGACTATCACGACTTCGGGAAGGAAGTCTTCCCGATGTCGATGCGGACGCACAATGTGCAGGTGCATCTGTTCGACGGGTACTGGGAAGACATCGGGACGATTCCCTCGTTCTTCCAGGCCAACCTGGACCTGACCAAACCGGACGCTCCGTTCCAGCTTCAGGATCAGGACGCGCCAGTCTATACCCACGCCCGATTCCTGCCGCCGACCCGGTGCGACGGGGCGACCGTCAAGCACAGTCTGCTGGCCGACGGTTGCTCGATCGGCGAGGGGGCGACGATCGAGAACAGCGTGATCGGCCTGAGATGCAAGATCGGCAGGAACGCGGTGATCCGGAACGCCGTCATCATGGGGGCGGACTACTACCAGACCGACGAAGACCTGGCTGCCGACACGGCGGCCGGCGTGCCGCACGTCGGAATCGCCGACGGCTGCGTCATCGACGGGGTCATCATCGATAAAAACGTGCGGATCGGCGCCGGCGCGAAGATTGTGACCCGGCCCAATCTGACGCAGCCGGAAGGTTCGCCCGCGGTGATCGCCGACGGGGTGGTCGTGCTGCCGAAGGATGGGGTCGTGCCGGCGGGGTGGGTGCTGTAGGGGGACGGGTATCGGGTATCGGGCTTCGGGTATCGCAGGAAGAAGACCGGAGGGAGTCTTCAGATTTCGTCTTCGGCGAGCCATTTTTTGATGGTGGGGGGACGCCAGGTTTCCATGAGGTTCAGGAGCTCGGCGGGGTCGGCCGAAACGCTGAACAGGCTCAGGTGCTCCGTGCGGCAGAATCCCGTTTCGGCGGCGCGGCGGATCATCGCCACCAGCGGATCGAAGTAGCCCGCGACATTGAGCAGGCCGATCGGCTTGGCATAAAGTCCAAGTTGCGTCCAGGTCAGGACTTCGAACAGTTCTTCGAACGTGCCGAGACCGCCCGGGAGGGCGACGAAGGCGGTGCAGAGATCGGCCATCAGCGCCTTGCGGGCGTGCATGGTCGGGACGAGCCGCATGTCGGAGATGCCGGGGTGGAGCAGCTCGCGCGTGGCCAGAAACGTGGGGATGACTCCCGTGATCGAACCGCCCCCCGCCAGAACGGCGTCGGCGACGATTCCCATCATGCCGATGCTGCCGCCGCCATACACCAGGCCCAGGTCCCGGCGGAGCAGTTCCGCGGAGAAGTCGCGGGCGGCTGCGGCATAGACCGGGGAGAATCCCGTGTTGGCGCCACAGAAAACGCAGACGGCTGGCCGAGCTGCTACGGTCGGAACGGACTCGGTCATGGGAGGACTTTGGTCGGGGGGACTGGGCATTTTCCGCGAACTTGAGGATCGTAGTTCGTTGCCAGGCAGGACGCCACCGACCATGATTCCCGGTTGGGGGCGGAAAGGAGAGGCGGCATGTGGGTCAAAATCTGCGGCATTCGAGATGTGGAAACAGCGATCCAGATCGCCAAGGCGGGGGCGGACGCGGTCGGGCTGAATTTCTATACGAAGTCGGTCCGGTTCGTCACCCGGCAGACGGCGCGGAACATTGTCAGCGCACTTCCCGCGGAAGTCGCCAAAGTCGGCGTCTTCGTCAATTCGTCCGCTGCGGAGATTGAGGACGTCGCCCGTGCAACGGGACTGACTGCGGTGCAGTTGCATGGCGACGAATCGGCGGAGGTTGTCGCCGAGGTCCGACAGTTGCTCCCCGAAATACGGTTGATCCGGGCCTGGCGCGTCGGGTCGGAGGGGCTGGCGCCGCTCGTGGAACACTGCGTTGATTGCCGGCAGCACGGAGGCGTCTGGGACGCCTGCCTGGTTGATGCCCGCGTCGAGGGGAACTATGGCGGAACCGGAGCCACGGCCCCCTGGGAGCTGCTGGCCGGCGAGTGGTCGTTGCATGCCCTGCCACCGCTGATTCTGGCGGGCGGACTGACGGTCGAGAATGTGGCTCAAGCTGTTTGCAAAGTCCATCCCTGGGGAATCGATGTGGCCACCGGCGTCGAATCGTCGCCGGGGGCGAAGAATCTCGAACTCGTTCGGCAGTTCCTGGAGCAGGCGCGGGCCGCGGAAGGAACGGCATGCCGCCCCTGACAACGGAATATCGCGACCTGCCCGAACGCCTGACGGAAACGCCGATCGGCCTTCCCGAGGTTCCGGGGGGCTGGACGCGACGGATCTGGGACGTCGGCCCGCACCGGATTCCCATGGTCCTGCCAGCGGTCCCCGATGCCTTTCTCGACGACGAGGAGGTCCACCAGCGGCATGCCGTTGACGAATACATGCCGTACTGGGCCTATCTGTGGCCGGCGAGCCTGCCGATGGCCCGGCTAGTGCTTGACGCCCCGTGGCCAGTCGGAACGGAAGTGCTGGAGCTGGGGGCTGGCGTCGGGCTGGTGGGGCTGGCGGCGCTGCATCGCGGCGACCGGGTCGTCTTCAGCGACTACGATCCGCAGGCGGTCGAATTGACCCTGTTCAACGCCCGGCAGGCAGGTCTGGCGGCCGAAGGGATGGTCCTCGACTGGCGAACTCCGCCGACGCGGCAATTCTCGGTGATCGTTGGCTGCGAGCTGCTGTACGAGAACAGGAACCACGAACTGCTGCTGGACGTGCTGGCAAAGATGCTGGCGCCGGGCGGCACAGTCTGGTTCGGCGACGGCGGCCGAGTCCGGGCCGAGCGGTTCTGCGAGCTGGCGCCGCAGCATGGTTTCGATCTGAGGCTGTTCGACGAACTCCGACGGCCGCTGGAGAAGCCCCGTTTCGGGCAATTTCAGCTCGTCGAGCTCCGTCGGACTTCGGCCGCTTCAGCAGCCGCTCGGGGTTGAATTCTCGGGTGTTCGGAGCTCAAGCCATTCCGCGATGCGGTCGGCGATGGCCTCCCAGCCGGCGTCGTTGAGCAGTTCATGGACATTGTGCGGGCAGATCGCGAATTCGCGGTCGGTTGAGGCGGTTTTTGCGAGCCACGGTTCGACGGCGGCCGGATCGACCGTTTGATCGTTTCCACCCTGCAGTGCGAGCACTGGCCGGTCAAACTTCGCGGCGTCGCGATGGGCGGCGGCGAGAGCCTGCTGCATGGCGAAGAACCAGCGGGCGGTGACGGTTCGCTGGATCAGGGGATCGCTGAGACGGCGCTGCAGGAACTCGGAGTCAGCAGTCATATTTTTCGGGTTGATGTGCGTCTTGAATCGCGTCCGCGGGGCACAACAGACCAGAATGCTCCCGAGAAGCGTCTTCCAGCGCGGGACTGGAATTCGTACGCCGAGCAGCGGGGACGACAGGGCCACTGCTGTTGGACGCAGCATTCCCGTCTGGACTGCGCGGATCGCCAGCAGGCCGCCCATGCTGTGCCCGAAGATGGCCGCCTGCCGGTCATGGAGGTCGCAGGCGCGCCAGACGATCTGGAGATCGCGGAGGTAGTCGTCGAACGAGGCGACGTCGGATCGGGTTCCGCCTGAAAGGCCGTGCCCGCGGTGGTCGGGGAGAATGATCTGCCAGCCGCGGCGCGTCCAGCGTTCCAGAACATGGTCATACCGGCCTCCGTGCTCGCTGAGGCCGTGGATCCAGAGGAGCGACCGCTGCGGGAGACCGCGGTCGGGGAGGGCTCGACGGACGGACAGCGGGGCTCCGTCGAATCCTGAAAGCTGAAGCATTTCGAGCCGCATTGAGGTCTCCGCGGAGCGTTTTCTGTGTGCAGTTTACGGGAACCGTCGCGCCGGTGCCGCCGAGAACTCCATTTCAGTGGCTTGAGTCGACCATCAAGATCGACGGATTGACGGCTGAAATTCGGAAAGCTGACCCCGAACTCCAGAACGCGACGAATGGAACGGAAGTCTGCGAGGTGTACTCAGTGAGGGGAATTCTCTCCGGATGTGTCGCTCGTGTTGATAAATTGTTACGGCGTCATGTGTTGGGTTGTCCGGGACGTCCGGATTCGGCGAGCGGCTTCCGATTGCAGCGAATCGCGCAACCTGTTGGGAAATCAAAAAGTTGCGACTCAAGATGTGGCGTAGTAGACTTTGGGGAGCAGGCCAGATCGGCTGCGCGATCCGGAATGATTCGAGCAGGAGGAGCCGGCCGTGAGCACCGGAGCCCGTGTGGAATCGGAAGTGTTTGAGATGGAAACCGACGGCGGCTGGCTGCCGGCGGGTAAGGATATTTCGGTCTGGGGCCTCAGTCTGGCGGTGCATGTGGTCGTCCTGCTGCTGCTGGGGACGATTCATTACGAAGTCGTCACGGGACGCGTGGCGGACATTACGTCGATCCTCGAGGATGTCGATCCGACGGAATACAAATTTGACAGTACCGTGACCGACCAGATCGGGTCAGATAGCGCTATCGACACGATGGCCGCGTCGCAGGAAGCTGCCCAGCAGGTGGGGGCCGAGCCTCAGGAGCAGATCCAGGAGAAGCTGGACGAGAATTTCAAAGCGGATGTTCCGGTGACGGATGACATTGTCAAACCGGCCGAATCGGAGTTGCTGTCTGCCGTGGACACCAAAGGGACTAATGAGGTCACCGGGGGGGTGGAAGGGGCGATCGATCGCCTGGCCTGGGAAATCGCCAACAGTCTGCGTGAAAAGAAGACGACTGTGGTCTGGCTGTTCGATGTGTCGCCGTCGCTGTCGAAGCAGCGGGAAGCGATCGCGGACCGGGTCGAGGTGATTTACAAGCAGCTCAATACTCTGAACGCGAACGCGGACAAGGCTCTGAAGACCGGAATCGCGGCGTTTGGCGACAAGCATCGGATCGTGACCAATGATCTGCTCGACGACACGGACGAAGTCGTGAAGGCGGTTCGCGGGCTGAAGTCGGAGGACGCGGGCACAGAGAACGTCTTCAGTGCCGTCACTGCGGTGGCGAACAAGTGGCAGAATCAGGCCACCACCATGCGTCGAAATGTGATGATCATCGTCGTGACCGACGAAGCGGGCTCGGATCCGCAGATGCTGGAGCAGGCGATCGTCCAGTGCAAGCGGTACGGCATGAAGGTCTATTGTGTCGGGCAGATGGCCCCCTTCGGTCGACAGGAAGTCGAGGTTCCGTTCACGCTGGAGAGTGGCGAGACGATCCTTGGCGTCATGCAGCGCGGTCCCGAAAGCTACCTGCAGGAGCGGGTCGAGTTGCCGTATTGGGGCGTTCCGAGCGGAGACCTGCAGAATATTGCCTCGGGATTCGGCCCCTACGCTTTAACGCGGCTCTGCGCGGAGACGAACGGACTGTTCTTCATCACCGATCCGGGAATCGGGAAGGTCGATCTGTCGGTGATGCGCGGGTATGCCCCAGACTATCGCCCGATCCGTCTCTTGGAGCAGGACGTCGCCTCGAACGGGGCGAAGCGGGCGCTGATTGACGTCGCGAACAGCCTGAAGGGGGGGACGATTCAGATCCGTCTGCCCCGGCAGGAGTTTCCGGCGGAGAACGACAACATCTTGAAAGACGCCATCGCAGAGGCTCAGAAGCCGCTGGCCGAACTGGACTATCGTCTGGATCAGATCGTCAAACGGCTCGAAGAGGGGGAGAAGGACCGGGCGAAGGTCCGCGAGCCGCGCTGGCAGGCGGGTTACGACCTGGCGCTGGGAAGGGCGCTGGCCTTGCGCGTGCGGTCCTTCGGCTATAACACGATGCTGGCGGAAATGCGGACGAGTCCCAAACCGTTTGAGAAGAAGGGGAGCAATCAGTGGCGGCTGGTCCCTTCGAAGGAAATCAGCTCGGGCGCTCAGGTGAAGAAGCTTTCCAATAAAGCGACCGAGTACCTGAAGCGGGTGATCGATCAGCACGCGGGAACGCCGTGGGGCGAGATGGCCGAGCGGGAATTGAGCCAACCGCTCGGTTGGGTCTGGCGGGAGAATACGTATGTGGCTCCCGCCGGGGGCATGGGGAATGGAAAGAACAAACCGGCTCCCCGGTTTATCGAAGAAGTGGATGCGAAGACCGGCAAGAAGACGAAGCGTCAGTTGCCGGATGAGCCGGTGCGTCGCGCCATCTGATGCTGTCGATCGGCCGGTTGCGGGAAACGGGATGTTGAGCCCGTTTTCGCGCTTCCGCCGAACAGATCGCCGCCTAAGATTCAAGAATCATTCGTTGTTTGGCACGCCGTCGTCCAGAGGCTCGTGCCCGCACCTCCTGTGAACTGGAGAGACTCCTCCATGGCGCTGAACAAGTCCGCAATCTCCGGCCTCGGAGTCTCGCTGGGAATCCATGTGCTGGTGATTTTTGCGTTGTCGTTCATTGTCTACGACATCGGCGGCGAACAGTTGCAGATGGTCGTGGACTCGGTCTTTGCCGAGGAGCGGGCTCAGGAAGAGTTTTCGCAGGAGATCGAGCAGGACAACGAAGTCGCCGACTCGATGAATGTCATCGCCGGCGGCGCGATCACGTCGGCGATTGGAGGTTCGGGGGCGCCGGCGGTTGCTCAAACGAAGATCGAGCAGGCCGAGAGCCTGAAAGAACCCGAGATCAAGGTGAATGTCGGGGCGATCACCGCGCCGGGGCTGAATACGCTGGGGAACGACCTGGGGGCGGGCGAGGTGACGGGGGACATCGGCCAGGTGGTCGAGGGGTACGGGGCCGCGATGAGCCAGTTCACTCAGGAGCTGGTCCGGCTGATGCGCGATCAGAAGGTCCTGGTTGTCTGGGCGTTCGACGAGTCGGAAAGCATGAAACCGGCCCAGAAAGAAGTCCGGGAGAAATTCAACAAGATCTACGAAGAGCTGGGGATTGCCGCCAAGCAGGACCAGAAGCTCAAGGCTTCGGAAGAAGTGCTCCTGACGGTTGTGACGAGTTACGGGCAGGGGCTCAAGGAACAGACGGCGAAGCCGACCGCGAATGTGTCGGAAATCCGGGCGGCGATCGACAAGATCGACATCGACCGGACCGGCAAGGAGAACATGTGCCAGACCATCAATGCGGTGGTGGGCAAGTATCTCAAGATGGCGCAGAGTCAGAAACGGAAGCTGGTCGTCTGTGTCGTTTCGGATGAGTCCGGAGACGATGGGAATGTCGTCGAGGACACGATTGCCCTGTGCAAGCGGGGGGACGTGCCGGTCTACTTCCTGGGGCAGTACGCGTGCTTTGGATATCCCTACGCGCGCTACAGGTGGGTCGATCCGCAGTACGGTCTGACGCACTGGCTGCAGATCAATCAGGGGCCGGAAACTCCGATGCCGGAGCTGCTGCAGTTCGACGGGATCGGAGCACGATGGGACTATATGTCGAGCGGCTTCGGGCCGTACGAACAGGTGCGGATCGCCCGCGAGACGGGCGGGGTTTACTACCTGTTGCCGTCGTATGGCACGAATCTGGTGACGACGACCAAGCTCGATGACCGCAAGTACGAGCTGCTGGATATGCGGGAATACCTGCCGGTGCTTTCTGCGCGGATGAGTTACGTCAAAGAGCGGGAGTCGAGCAAGTTCCGCAGTGCTCAGTGGGAAGTGATTTCGCTGCTCAATCCGCATCAGGACTCCAAGCTGCAGATGCGGGAGCACTGGTATCCGACGGATCCGGCCAAGTTTGCGGAGGAGGGGAAGCGGAATTTCGAAATGGCGATCCGGGCGATGGGCCTGCTGAACCAGGCCTCCGCAGTCCTGGAAAAAATCAAGCCGCTGGAAGCGAAGGAACAATCGCAGCGGTGGCGGGCGAATTACGAGCTGACGTACGCCCAGTGTCTGGCGTACCGGGTCCGGCTGTTCCAGTTCCTGTTGGCGCTGGATCAGCATCAGAAGACGAAGCCGATGCCTAAGGGCTCTTCAAACGGTCAGCCGAACAACGCCTGGAACCTCGTCCGCGTGAAGGAGATGCTGCCGCCAGATCCGGAGCAGGTGAAGATCACCAAGATCGATATGAACGAGCTGAATCAGCAACTGGAAACGGCGAAGAAGATGTTCGAGCAGATCGTCAAGGATCATCCCAATACGCCCTGGGCGCGACGGGCTCAGAATGAAATCAACTCTGGATTCGGCATGAAGTTCGTCGAGGTCTATCGCGACCCGCGTTACGACAAGACCGACATCAAGCTGCCGGCGCTATGAGGATGAGCCGAGAGTCGAGTGACTAGAGTCGAGAGCCAGAAGAAGACGCGCCGGACTCGAGCGGCTGGGCGGCGATGCGCTGGACGACGGCGGAGTCGATGACGAGCTGCAGGGCGTGGAAGGTCAGCATCGGGAAGGTGATGAAGGGGTAGATCCCTCCGCCGACCAGCGAGGGATCGGTCGCCAGCAGGAGCGCGACCGGGAGCGTTTTCTGGCTCCCGGCGAAGAGCATCGCGATGCGATCTGCGCGAGACAGTCGGAGGAGAGTTCCGGCTCCCGACGCGGCCAGCATGCCGGCCACGTGCAGCCCTGCGCAGGCGAGGGCGAGGCAAAGTCCCATCAACACCGTCGGCCAGTGCGACTGAGCCCGTAGTGCTTCGCCGCCGCGGACGGCGGCGGCCGTGATCATGGTCAGCACCAGCAGTTGCGCGGCGAGACTGATCTGGCGGCTGTAGCCGAGCGCCAGCCGATGGCCCCAGGCGGGGCGGCGAGCGAGTTGTCCCAGCAGCGTCGGCAGGAGCACGGCCAGCGACAGATTTCGAACGATGGGCAGAGGATCGAGAGCTGCGTCGCGGGAGACGGTCCAGCTCAGCCAGAAGGGGGTCACGACGACGCAGGCCAGATTTGTGACCAGGGTCACCAGCAGCGAGACGGCGTCGTTGCCGCCCGCTTTACGCGTCCAGACGGATGCGGTGGCCAGCGTGCAGGGGACGGCGGCGGTGATCAGCAGGCCGAGGCGGAAGTCTTCGGGCCAGGGGAACAGGCTGACCGGCCAGGCGAGGCAGGGGATCAGGCCGATGTTGATGGTCGTTCCGAGCATGACCGGGAGCGGAGCGCGGAGCGAATCCCGGAGGCGTCGAGTGTCGAGGCTCCAGGCCATCAGGAAGAGAATCAGGCCCGTGGTGACGCCGGGGTCGACCAGCCCGAAGAGCGGACGGTGCCAACGGGCTTCGAGGACGAGGCCGATTGAGAGTCCCGCTCCGAGCAGCGCGACGAGCACGGGGAGAAACCAGTGGTTGCTCCACCAGGCCGCCAGCCTGGGCCGGAAACTGCTCACGAAGCCTCGCGGAACCGGAGGGACGGTTTTTCGATCGTGACGACGGTGTTGGGGGGAATGCTCTTGGTGAGCGAGACGCTGGCGCCGATCACAGAGTTGGCGCCGACGACAGTGTCGCCCCCGAGGATCGTCGCGTTGGCGTAGATCACGACGTTCTCTTCGAGCGTCGGGTGGCGTTTCTGGTTGCGGACCAGGTTGCCTTCGTCGTCCTTGGCGAAGCTGAGCGCGCCGAGCGTCACGCCCTGGTAGAGCTTGACGTTCCGGGCGATGTCGCAGGTCTCGCCGATGACGACGCCGGTGCCGTGGTCGATGAAGAAGGAGGGGCCGATTTTGGCGCCGGGGTGGATATCGATCCCGGTGCGGCTGTGGGCCCACTCGGTCAGCATGCGGGGAATCAGGGGGACCTTGAGCTTGTGCAGTTCGTGAGCCAGTCGGTAGACCGTGATGGCTTCGAGTCCCGGGTAGCAGAAGATGATTTCGTCGAGGCCCCCGGCGGCGGGGTCGCCGTCGTAGGCGGCCTGGACGTCCAGCGCGAGCATCCGGCGGACCATGGGCAGCGTCTGCAGGAACTGGATGGCTTTCTCCTGGCCCTGGGCTTCGAAGTCGTTGGCGGCTTCTTCGCCGCAGTTGGTGCCGTGCCGCCGGCGGTATTCGTGGCGGAGGGTTCTGGCGAGCTGCTGGGTCAGGCGGTCGTGCAGGCTGTCGATCAGGTCGCCGACGTGATAGGTCACGTTCCCCAGGTGCAAGTTCTGGCGCTTGCGATAGCCGGGATAGAGGATCTCTTTGAGATCTTGGGCGATTTCGACGACGGCGTCGACGCTGGGGAGGGGGCAATGACCGAGGTGGTGAATCGTCTCGATCTCCTGGTAGGTCTCGACAATCCGGTCGGTCAGTTCCGGCAGACGTTCCTTGAGTCGGATGTCCGTGGCCATCGACGTGGTTCCCTGAAGCTTCGCGTGCCCGGCGGTCCTGCAGTCCGGACCATGCGCCGCCCCTCGAATGGGTGACGGATGTTCCCGCGGCCGAGATTGTAGATTCTACGGCCGCAGAATCTGCAGGATCAACACCGTGGGAGGAATCGGCCGGCGGAGGGGGCCGGATGGAACATTTTAGCCTCTCCGCAGAAGAGTGCAGGGCAACCCGTCGGGAAAGACCGGTACGAGCGGAACAGGTTCGCCAGATTGCCGCTGGCCGACGGTCGCAACCTTGCCGGTTGTGTCGGGACTTGGGACGGCGCGAGGTTCGTTCAACTGCGTGAAACGGGGGGCCGATTCCTCATCCGGGGGCGTCCGCGAAGTCGGGGGCCTTCACGGAGAAATCTGGAATGTCCGAACCCGGTCCGACGGATGCTCGGAGGACGACCTGGCGCTCGCGGCTGGCGTTGGCGGCGAATGTTGAGCGAGGACCTGAACGCGTCGATGCGGGTTGTCAGGAGGCTCTGCACGGACAGCTCCAGCGACAGTTGGCGGCGGCGCGGAAGTTCGTCATGGATGCGCGGCTGGCGAGTCCGGGGCTGCGTCCCGCTCGGTTGCTGCTGGACGATGCGCTGCACCTGATGCGGCTGGCGGTGGACGAGTTGCGGAACTCCGGGGCGGTCGGGCCGTCTCTGGTTCAGTTCGAACTGCTGCAGGAACTGACGCTCGAAGTGGAAGACCTGCTTCGAATTGTGACGAATCAACGGCGGCTGGTGGAGCGTCTGACGACGGATGCGGAGTTGCTGCATCGGATTCTGGAGGAATTGCGGGGAGCGCGGACGCCGCGGTCCGGTCTGATCTGGGAACTGGCGGATCGGGTGGCTTCTCAGGCGCAGCGGACGGAAGAATCGCGCGACTGGCAACGTCTGCCGGGCGTGTCGCTGGTGGAGGTGCTGCCGCGAGCCGCGTGGCCGCTGGCCTGGTTCTATGCGGAAGCGCTGGAGTCCGCGCGGTGGGCGGCGCTGGCGATGCGGGACGCTCGAGAATTGCGAGCGGATGAGCGGCGGCTGGTGCTCGGCGGAATGCTGTTGAGAGATCTGGGCTGGTTGCGGCTGATTCCGACGGGCCGTCGACTGGACGATCCGATGATCGAACACGACTTGCGGCGCAGGGCGATGCGTCATCCCGGCTCGGCAGCGGCGCTCGTAGCGGGCATCGCGGATATTCCCAGGCGGCTGCCGTTGATTATCGGTCAGCATCACGAACGGCTCGACGGATCGGGGTATCCGGCGGGAACGCCGGGGCATCTGCTCTGTCCGCTGAGCCGCTGGGTACTGACGGCTACGCGTCTTCAGGAGATTCTGACGACGCGGTTCCGGCAGGCGGACGTGTCTCGGGACGAGGCGCTGCAGCAGACGGGAGTCGAATTCTGGCAGGAAGTGATTCGGGGGCGGCTGGATCCCTCGGCGGCCGAGCGGCTGCTGGAGGCTCTGGAGCCAGGGCTGGGATTGCGCGCCAAGGAGGCGGTGAAAGCGAGTCCGCGATCCAGAATCGACGGCGCACATCGGCTGCCCGGGCCTCATCAGGACAACTTGCAACCGCAGTTGCAGAAAGCGCCTGCTCCTGGAGCCGCGACCGGAAGTGCGGAAGTGCCTCCGCCGGTGTTCCTGCGAAAGCAGCGAGACGGAAAGGAATTTCATGTTCCGCTGGCGCCGAGCCTCGCGCGACGACTGGCGACTTCGGCCAGTCGGCAAACCGGTGACGCCGAGACTGGAGCGAATTCCGGGAGGGAGGGGAGATGACCTCAAGCGTTTCCTCCCGCACCGACGGAAGCTACTGGAACGAGACTCGCCGGCCGCTGACGTGCCTGGCGTTCGTGCTGCCTTGGCTTATGGCGTATGAAGGGGGACTCTGGTGGCTGGGGGGCGGCGACGCCCTTCGTAACGGCGCCGACAGTTGGCTGAGAATCGGACTGGCGGCTCTGGGGGGAACTGCGTGGTGGATTCTGCCGGCGGCCATGGTGGTCGTGTTGCTGGTGTGGCACATGGCAGCCGGCGATTCCTGGCGGATTCATTGGAACGCACTGGGAGGGATGCTGTCGGAGAGCGTGCTGTTTGCGTTCCTGCTGATCCTGCTGGGGCAGTCGCTCGAACGGGGGCAACGCCTGGTGCTGGATGTCGGCGAGCCGCTGCTGGGAGTGGCGGTGCGATCGATCGGGTTTGTGGGAGCCGGGCTCTATGAGGAGTTTCTGTTCCGACTCTGTCTGATTCCGCTGGCGTATGCGATTTGCCGCGCGGTTCTGCTACCGCGGAGCTGGGCGCTGGGGGTGACGCTGGTGGCGACGAGTTTCGCGTTTTCCGTCGCGCACTACCTCGGTCCGGTTCCCGACGGGCAGTCGCTGTCGCTGTTGACGGACGCCGTCGCACGCGTGCAGAGCCATCGCGAGCTGTGGTTCGGCTTTGCGTTCCGGACGATCGCGGGGCTGGTCTTCGGGGGGCTGTTCTGCCTCCGCGGCTTCGGAATCGCGGTTGGCGCGCATGCGTTGTACGACATCATCGTGGGAGTGGTGCTGGTGGCGGAACTGTAGGGCCGGCGGCGCCGGGTCGGATCGGGGGCTGGAGGCTCTGCCGGTGAAGTGCCGCTGAATCTGGAGAACGGATCCTGGGGCGGGTATTCGAGCCCCTCGCTTTTCGCCAACTCGCTGGGGGCGGCCCAAAGCGGCCGACTCCAGCCACCCGTCAAGAGGGACGCCGGCCATGCGATCGGGCTGTCAGTATCCGAGCGCCGCCCCATCTTTGCGCGACTCCGTGGCTCCCTGCAGCATGCCGCGTGCGGAATCGATCAGAATGCCTTGATAGCCGCCGTAGGAGCCCGCGGAGCCGCGCTGCACCTGGTGGCCGCGCGACTGCAGGACGCGAACGGCTTCGTCAGTGATTCCCGATTCCACGTAGACCGTCCCGCCGTCGGCGGCCATCGGCTCGCCGGTCGGCGTCGCGGAGCCAGAATGTCGGACGCGAGGCGCGTCGCCGGCCGCCTGGAGGTTCATGCCGAAGTCGATCAGGTTGACGAGGATCTGGACGTGTCCCTGCGGCTGCATGTCGCCTCCCATGACACCGAAGCAGAGCCAAGGTTTGCCGTTGCGGGTGACCATCGCGGGAATGATGGTGTGAAAGGGGCGTTTCTTTGGTTCGAGGCGGTTCGGATGGTTTTCGTCGAGCGAGAAGAGCGCCCCGCGATTCTGCAGGGGAAAGCCGACGTTGCCGGGGACGACCTGCGAACCGAACCCGTAGTAGAGGCTCTGGATCATTGAGCAGCAGTTGCGATCTTTGTCGACGACGCTCAGGTAGATCGTATCGCCGTGAACCAGTTTGGGATCGCCGGCAGGGACGTTCAGCGCTGCGCGAGCGGGATCGATCCGCATCCGCTGGCGGTCGGCATAGGCCGGCGAAAGCAGTTCTTTGACGGGCGCGGGTGAGAACGCCGGGTCGGCGTAGAAGCGGGCGCGATCGGCGAAGGCCAGTTTCTTGGCTTCCAGGAAGCGGTGCAGGTATTCCGGGTGTCCCGGTCCCCACGCTTTCAGGTCGTAGCCCTGGAGGAGATTGAGCATCTGCAGGGCGGCGATGCCCTGGCCGTTCGGTGGCAATTCCCAGACGTCGTAACCGCGGTAGTTCGTCGAGACGGGTTCGACCCACTCGCTGGTGTGATCGGCGAAATCCGAGAGGGAAAAGTAGCCGCCGTGAGCCTCGCTGAAGCGGACGATCTCGGCGGCGATCGGTCCTTTGTAGAAGGCGTCCGGGCCGTGTTTGGCGATCAGGCCGTAGGTTGCGGCGAGTTCGGGCAGGCGGGCGACGTCGCCTTCTCTCGGGGCGGTTCCGTGCGGCAGAAAGACGCGGCGGGAGTCGGGCCAGGGGGCGAGCGATTTTTCGCCGCTCTTCCAGTACCCGGCGATGACTTCCGGAACCGGGAACCCTTCGTCCGCGGCCTTGATCGACGGGGCAAGCAATTGGGCCAGGGGCTGAGATCCGAAGCGCTGGCGAAAGGTTTCCCAGCCGTCGACGCAGCCGGGGACTGACCAGGAGAGGGGGCCGGATTCAGGAATCTGCGCGAGGCTCTTCTGCCGGAAGACTTCCCGGGTGAGATTTCCCGGACTTCGTCCGGAAGCGTTGAGGCCATACAGTTTTTGCGTCTTGTTGTCCCAGTAAATGACGAAGAGATCGCCGCCGATACCGCAGCTCATTGGCTCGACGACGCCGAGCATGGCGTTGACGGCGATGGCCGCGTCGGCTGCGTTGCCGCCGGACTTCAGGACGTCCAGGCCGACGTCGGCGGCGAGGGGGTGACTGGTGCAGACCATGCCATGTCGGGCGACGACAACCGAGCGGCTCTGGTGCGGGTTGTCGCCGGGGCGGTCGTAGCTGCCGGCCTGGAGCGGGAGCGGGAGCGGGAGCGGGAGCGGGAGCGGGAGCGGCAGCAGGCTCACGGTCACCAGGAGTCCCCGGCCGAGGAGTCTGCGAATGGGAGACGAGGGCATGGCGACAATCTCAGGTTGGAAGGGGGGAAAAGAGTGCCGGGGCAACCGTCAGCGCAACAGCTTGCGCATGGCCCCGAGGAGAACGTCTTCCACTTCGGGAGCTGTGCGGGAAACGACTCCGGTCTCGTAACCACCCTGGGTATAGGCGATTGCGGTGCCGATGTAGCCGGGGCCGTAGTCGCCGTATGCGGCCAGCGCGACGAACTCGTCGGGACGCATCGCCTGGGCGGCGAGCTGGTATTCGACGAAGAGTTCGCCGGGAAGGTGTAGAATCCAGCCTGGGCCAAGTTTGAGGCAGGAGATTTCGATCGCGCGTCCTGCCTTCATTCGTTGCGCGAACGACAGATCGCGTGCGGCGCGTGTGCGGTCCGCAGAGGAAGCGGCAGAGTTCTGGAGAATTCCAAGCTGGGCAGCTTCGTCGCGAATGCGGTCCCGCAGCGGCAGCACGACCGGTTCGACACGCCAGTCCACGTCTGCGGCGGTGATCGCCGTCTTCTGCTGGCTGTTCCAGGCGGACTCCATGCCCCTGGCCAGACGTGCGGCCAGTTCCGGTCGACGTCCCGGCGAGCCGTCGTTGTACTTGCCGGCCGTGACGTTGCCCGACGCTCCGTTGAAATGGATGTGCGCGGGGCCGGGAAGGGCGGCTTCGCGCCGGCTGCGGGCCAGGCCGGGGATGTCGGCGCTGACCCCTCCTTTGCCGTAATGACTTTGAGGATGCGTGGCGTACCAGGTCAGGCTGGCGATTGGCTGATCGCCGTCCCAGAAACTGACGAGGCGAAGGAGCGGATCGATGGTCCCTTCCGGAGCGGCGATGGCCTCGGGATTCGTGGTTGAAGAGTAGCGGACGTATTTGACCATGCCGTCGGGACCGAGAACGCGGCGGTTCGAAGCGACGCGATCGACGACAGCCTGGCCGAAGCCGACGTGCGTCACCTTCCGAGCGCGGGGGAGAGACTCACGAACGGCGGTCGCAGTACGCTGCATCGCCAACCGAGCGAACACGGCATCAAAACTTCGTCCACCCAGACCGACCCCGGCCAGCAATTCTTCGGCGGTCGAATCGAGGCCGGGGGCGTCGTGCTGGTGCAGGCAATGGACGGCGACCCGGTCGGTCGTTGTTCCGGCGGCATCCGCCAGGGCCTCGCGCCAGGCGTCGTGACTGCCGTTGGCAATGCCGACCCAGTCGACGGCGCAGAGGACGATTGGCTGATCTTTCCCCAACAGCACCACGCCTCGGGCCGACAGGGGATCGTCGATCGTTTTCGCCGGGGCCACGCCGCCGTTGCAGAGTGGTGAGCCGATGGGCGGCGTGACGTCCGCCTGAAACGTGGCGATCTGCAGGGGAGTTTGCCCCAGGGCTGCGGCGGGCGCGGTCAGGGCGAGACTGAGGCAGCAGAAGCGGGCGAGTGCGGTCATTGAGTTGTCCAGGAAGAGTCTTGGCTCGTCGATTTGACGAGTGACGAACTGCACCAGCTTCGCATCGTAGACGGCTGATGGGACGATCTCCAGACGTTCCGCGATGGAGTTGCCAGTTTCCTCAGGCAAATGTCAGTTGTCGGCGGCCTTGCAGCGATGGCGGGTGGTTCCGACAATGGCCGGCTGGTCGAGCGGGCGGCGGCAGCCCGGGCTCGATCCGGTATCCCTTCTGCTGCTGGAAAGCGACCTGCCCGGTATGTACGACACGCACGAACTGACGCGGAAACTGCAAAAGAACAACGGCTCGAAGATCGTTCTGCTGGTCGGCGACGGCCTGGGGGGGCTGCCGCTCGAACCGGGCGGGAAGACGGAACTGGAAACCGCGAAGACGCCGAACCTGGACGCCCTTGCGGCGCGCGGCACGCTGGGGCTGAGCACGCCAGTCCTGCCGGGGATTGCACCAGGGAGCGGGCCGGGGCACCTGGGGCTGTTCGGCTACGATCCGCTGAAGTACCAGATCGGCCGCGGGGTGCTGGAGGCGCTGGGGATCGATTTCGAGCTCGGTCCCAAGGACGTGGCCATTCGGGGCAACTTCTGCACGCTCGACGCGGACGGCAAGATCACCGACCGGCGGGCGGGCCGGATCGCCAGCGAGATCGGCGCGAAGCTCTGCGAGAAGCTCGATAGGATCCAGATACCCGGCGTCGAAGTCTCGGTCCGTCCGGTGAAGGAGTACCGGCTGGTGATCGTCTTCCGCGGGGACGGACTGGAAGGGGACGTCGACGATACCGATCCGCAGGCGACCGGGGTGCCGCCGCTGACGGCCGTCGCCCGTTCCGCGGGATCGAACAAGACGGCCGAGATCTGCAACGAATTCCTCCGCCAGGCGCGGGAAGTCCTGAAGAACGACGCTCCGGCCAACTTTCTGACGATGCGGGGAATCGACCGGCTGCCGCATATTCCGACGTTCGAAGAAGTCTACGGACTGCGGGCCGGGGCGATTGCCGTTTATCCGATGTATCGCGGACTGGCCCGGCTGGTGAGCATGAATGTGCTCGACGCCGGCCTGACGCTGTCGGATCAGATGGACCGATTGGAGAAGTCGTGGAACGACTTCGACTTCTTCTTCATTCACTTCAAGTACACCGATTCGACGGGCGAGGACGGCAACTTTGCGGCGAAGGTTCAGCGGACGGAGGAACTGGACTCCTGCATTCCGCGGATCACCGCCCTGAAGCCGGATGTGGTGATCGTCACCGGCGACCACAGCACCCCGTCCAAGATGAAGTCGCATAGCTGGCATCCGGTGCCGACGCTGCTGGCGGCGGACACGTGCCGGTTCGACGGTTCGACGGCCTTCGGCGAAGCGCAGTGCCTGCGGGGGGGGCTGGGGCAGTTCGAGGCGAAGCACCTGATGCTGCTGGCGCTGGCGCATGCCGGTCGGCTGGAGAAGTACGGGGCGTAACTGCGGGGTTTCGTCCTCGTTCCCGGCCGTGCTAGAATGATGCTCCCCGGTACAGAAGTGCCGGGGAGTCTCGTCTGCGATCGACGACCGTCAGAGGGCGAGAGGTGGAATATGGCGGTTACGGCAAATCAGCCATTCAGTCGTGAAGCCTGGGCGAGGGAATACGCCGAGAGTCATTTGCGGACCGATCCCGGTACGATCGATGTCTTCTACCTGCCAACGAATGCACCAGAGCGGGAGATTCGTCTGCTGGAGATCAACGATCTGATCGCCGTCCGCGAGTCTGATCCAATCGATCCCATCGACTTTGGCGTCGATTCCGACGGCGATCAACCCCATCGACTCCTTGTGGTGGATGTGACGCCAAGTCAGTGGGTTCGGATCCAGAACGGGCAGATTCCACTGCCGCCCGGCTGGCCACTCGACGGAAAGGTCACGTTTTCGCGGCAGCCGCAATGACGCCCGTGCAGACCCTCTGGTGGGAGCAGGTCCATGCCGAACACCGCATCCTGCTGCATCTCCGAAAGGCCGGTGCCGAGGCCTGCCATCAACTGCACTACCTTCAGATGGTGACAGAAAAACTCGGCAAAGCGTATTTCTGGCGATCAGGAAATCCGCCGCGCAGAAGTCATGCGTCCTTCGTAAGATTCCTGCAGGCGCTGGCTGGACGTCCGATGGTCGATCGAAATCGAATCGCTCAACTGCTGGGGTTCGATCGGTCGGACGATTTCGAGCGCTGGATTCAAGTCACGGCGCCATTGGCTTACGACCTGGAACGTCTCGCCCCGGCATTGGCCGGCGACGATGGGCCGAATCCGGAATACCCGTGGCCGCGGCTTGCTCCGGTCGAGACTCCTGTCATGTTTGAGTTCTCAGTCTGGTTTCAGTTGACGAATTCGGGGCGCGGTCGTCGGTTGCTGAAAGTGATCGATCATGCCGTCGAAGAGTTTCCAAACTACGCGTGAGTGAGAGGTTTCAGGTCTGCCACTCAGCGTATCCAATCCAGTGGAGATGGGTTGGGGCACGGCCTTAAATCTCCTGGGATTGTAAACGTATGACCGAACCCATCGCCTGGCTGAATGGCAATTACATCCCGTTTTCGCAGGCGGCGCTTCCGGTCTGGGACATGGGGGTTGTCGGCGGTGCGGCGGTGACGGAGATGTTGCGTACTTTCCGGCACGTGCCGTTCCGGCTGGAGGAGCATCTCGACCGGCTGTTCGCTTCGATCCGGTCGGTTGGGTTCACGCCGGAAATCACCTACGACGAATTGCGGGACGTCGTACAGTCTGTCGTCGCCCGAAATGTTGCACTGATTCCCGCCGGGCATGATCTGGGAGTCATTGCGTTTGTGACGTCTGGCGGAAACCTGACGTATCTAGGGGCTGCCGGGCGAGAACTTGCTCAAAAGTGCACAGTCTGCGTCCATACGTTTCCGTTGCCGTTCGAACTCTGGGCCGACCGGTATGAGACCGGGGTGCATCTCGTAACGCCGGCCACGAAGGCTCTGCCGGCGGATGTGATCGATCCGCAGATCAAATTCCGCAGCCGGCTACATTGGCAACTGGCCGACCGCGAAGCCCGGCTGGTGGATCCCGCCGCGATGTCGTTGCTGCTGGACCGGGACGGCTACGTGACGGAAGCGGCCACCGGGAACGTCGTCGCCCTGGACGGAGACCGCCTGCTGACCCCGTCGCACGTCCGGTCGCTGGCAGGGATCAGTCTGCAGGTCGTCGAGGACCTGGCGCCGGCGCTGGGCTGCCAGTTGATTCGCGGAGACTGGGCGCTGCACGACTTTGAGCGTGCGTCGGAGATTTTCCTGACGTCGACGCCGCATTGCCTGCTGCCGGTGACGCGGCTGAATTCCATCCCGGTAGGCGACGGTCGGCCCGGACCGCTGACGCGGCGGTTGCTGACCGCGTGGGGCGAACTGGCGGGGGTGGACATCGCTTCGCAGATGCGCCAGGGGGCTGCAGACCGCACTCGATAGAATATCTTGCGAATCGAACGTTCCGTCGGTACATGTGTGAGCATGTCCGGGCGGGAGTCTGTCGATGGCGGTCTGGAGCGAAGTGCTGTTTGTCGGCGACGAGCGGGGCACGGTTCGCCGCGCTCCGGCGGTCGCGCTGCTGGCGGCCGTGGCGGTCGGAATTGTCGTCGACCGAGTCTGGAACTGGCCGCTGGCCGGCTGGTTGGCGGTTTCCGTGGCGGCAGCCGCGGGCGCGGTGCTGGTTCGTCATCGCCGACTTGTGATGACCGTGGCCGTACTCTCGATCTGGTGCGGGCTGGCGGGAGCGTGGCACCACTTTTGGTGGTCGACAGTCTCCACCAACGATGTCGCCGCCTGGGCGACCGAGGACGGCGTCGTCGTCAGACTTCAGGGGACGCTGATGGAGTCCCCCTGGATGACGAAACGTCCCGGTCCGATCTGGGACCGGAAGCAGGAGACAGTCTGGACCACGGCCACATTGCGAGCAGAAGCCTTGTACGACGGTTGCGATCGCTGGGAATCTGTCAGCGGCGTCTGCCGGTTCACGGTTCGCGACGATCTCTCCGAACTTTCCAAGCTCCCGGTCGGCCAGCGGCTGGAAATTCTCGGCACTCTTGAACGGCCGCGGCCGGCGGCGAATCCCGGCGACCTTGACTACCGCGAGTATCTCCGTTCGCAACGGGTCCATGCCGTCCTCAGTGCCGAGCGGGTGGAGTGCGTCAGGCGGATCGAGATCGGCACGGGCTGGGGCTCGGCCTGGGGACGTTGGAGACAACGGGCGCGGGCATACGCGGCACAGGTCTTCAATCAGGAGTCGTCTCCCGATACGACTGCAGTGGCCCAGGCCCTCTTTCTGGGCGTCCGTCGGCAGATTGACGACCAGACACGCGAAGACTTCATTCGCAGCGGACTGCTGCACGTGCTCGCGATTTCGGGCGTGAACGTCGGGTTGCTGGCGCTGTGGTTCTGGCTGGCGTGTCGGTTGCTGCGACTGTCGTTGTTCTGGAGCCGTTGGATCGTCCTGACCGGCCTGCTCGGCTACCTCTTTCTGACAGAAGCCGATCCCCCCGTCTGGCGAGCAACGCTGGTCGCGGTGCTGGCGATCGGAGCCGGCTTCACGGGGCGTCTGGCTCCACCCCGGCAGATGATCGCTCTGGCTGCGCTGATCGTGCTGCTGATGAATCCGACGGATCTGTTTCATGCCGGGGCGCAGCTCTCGTTTCTGTCGGTGGTCATCGTTTCCGAAGTCCTGCGCTGGAGGGCGGCCTGGGAGGTTCGACAGAGAGAGCAGGAGGGACTTGACGGTCCCACCTGGCGACGCCGGTGCTGGCGAGTCGTCGGCGACGCGTACGCGGTGAGCACGGCGACATGGCTGCTGACCGCGCCGCTGGTCGCGTATCGATTTCAGCTCATTACTCCGGTGGGGCTAGTGCTCAATATCGTGCTGGGGCCGCTGATTCTGATCGTCATGTGGCTGGGGTACTCCACGCTGCTCGTGGGGATGGTGTCCCCTTTTGTTGCGTCATGGATCTCGCCCCTGCTCCACGCCGTCCTCTCCGCGTTTCTGCGGTGCGTCCGCTGGGGCGGACGCTGGGACGGAGGACACCAGTTTGTGCCGGGACCAGACTTCGGCTGGCTGATCGTGTTCTACGTTGCAGCCGGCGTCCTGGTCTGGAGTTCGCCTGGCTCGTCGGCTCGCCGCCGGGCCTTGAAAGTTCTGGCGGTCCTGACCGTCTGCGGACTGGCCTGGGGGTTGCGGCCGCAGGCTGCCGGCGAGCTGCGGATGACAGTCCTGTCGGTCGGGCACGGATTGTCGGTTGTGGTTTCATGTCCGAACGGCCGGACGCTCGTCTATGACGCCGGGGGGATGTTTCTGGACCGGCGCGTGGCGGAGACGGCGCTGCGCGCGGTCTGGCGACATGGGGCCTCCAGCATTGATGTCCTTGTGCTGTCGCATCCCGATGCGGACCACTGCAACGCGGTTCCGCGTCTGCTGGAACTGGCGGCCGTCGGCGGCATCGGGATGCATCGCACATTTGTCGACGAACGTCAGGAGATTGTTCGGGATGTGCTGAATTCCGCCGCGGATCGGTCTGTGCCGCTGCTGCTCTCCGCGCCGCAGTCCATCCGGCTGGACCCGGACGTGCAGATTGAAGTGATCCATCCCGCCCCCGGATTTGATTCCGAAAAGGACAACGCGAACAGCCTGGTGCTGGCGATCACTTATGCCGGCCGGACGGTTCTGCTGGCGGGGGATCTGGAGGCCGACGGACTGGCCGCGCTGCTGAGACTGCCGCCGCGTCGTATCGATGTGCTGCTGGCGCCGCATCATGGGAGTCGCCCGTCGAATCCCCTCGACCTGGCCCGGTGGGCTCGCCCGGAGATCGTGATTGCGAGCAGCGGAGACGCCGGGAGCCTTGCAATTCTCGAAGAAGTCTACGGCGTCGACTGCCTGTCGACCCGCCAGTCCGGTGCGATCGGCGTGCGGGTTTCGCAAGCCGGCGCGATTTCGGTCGAGCCGTTCAAATCGCCACGTCCGGCGTCGCGATGAGCTCCTCATGGGCCCGCAGCTCGAGGACTTTCCGCCGCAACTGGCGGCGGAGATTGGACCACTCTTCGACGGCTTCCCGGAAATCCGCGCCGGCGCGGCCGATGGCGAGATTGCGGCCGCGGCCCCCGGCGACGGTTTTCTGGATCTCCATCAGCCGCGGCTCCAGCGTATCTTGGAGGTAGGAGATTGCTGTTTCGGCAAGTTGCTCGATCTGCTCCGCCAGGCGGTAGATCTTGCGACGGTCTTCCTCGCGTTCGTCCTCGGACAGTTCTCGGGAGGTTGTCGGGACAACCACTTGATTCGGCGGCGGGGCCAGCCGGCCGAAGGGGCTGATCGCCTGGCGGGCCGACTCCATCAGTTTCTCGGCCTGCGCCAGACCCAAGCTGGCCTTGTCGAAATCGGGGCGGCTCTCCAGCGCCTTTCGAAAGTTCATGGCTGCGAGCGTGTGATTTTTCAGGTCGGCATAGATGTTGCCGAGATTGTAGTAGGCTTCGGCCATCTGCGGATTCAGTCGAACCGCTTCGCGGTAGGCGGAGATTGCCAGGTTGGTCTGATTCGACTTCCGGTAGGTGATGCCGAGGTTGTAGTAGGCGTCGGAGTTGCGGGGATCCCGCTGCAGCACCTTTCGCAGGGCCGCTTCCGCCTGCTTGTGATTGCCCATACGGTTGAGGACGGCGCCGAGATTGACGTTGAATCGCGGCTGGGTCGGGAGCAAGTCCGCCAGTCTGGCGAAGTATTCCGCCGCGGCCGGAAAGTCGCCTTTGACATACAAGGCCGACGCCAGCGACTCCAGCGATTCCGCATGCTGCGGTTCCAGCGTCAGCGCCTTGCGGAACAGCTCGATGGCGTCGTCGACCCGACGGGATTTCAGGGCGGCGCGCCCCTGCTCGAAGAGGGAACCGACGTCAGACTGGCTCATCGCGATCGACCCTGTTGGAATCTGGTTGCCTGCGAACTCTCGCGGACGCCATGTCTTGACCTAAGCGGCCTCAGTCTGCTGCATTTCCCCGTCGGCCAGCTCGACGAGTCGCGTGCGGCCCCGCTGGAGGAACTGAAGCTTGCCCTCCCGCGCCAGCCAGCCGAGGCCGTACAGGACCAGATCCCGGGAAAGACCGCTCGCTTCGATCAGCTTGGGGATCGTCAGCGCGCCGGTGCCGCTGAGTGTCTGCCAGACGGTTCCCGCGGCCGCGCCGATTCGATTCATCTCGTCGTCGATTCGTTCCTGCACCCTCGACCCTCACTTTCTCGGAGAGACCGCTTACCGGTCCTCATTCAACCGACTGGTGAGCCTTGATCTGCACGTCTGGCGGAATGAACGTCGGAAGATGTCGACTCAACGCGCCCGAGTATACGACGACATGGCGAGCGGAGTCAAAAAAACTGACCGGAGTTCAGGGAATTTCCATGTGGTTCCGTGCAGTCCTTGGACTTCCGTGAAACGGGTCCTCTTGACCAGTTCGTCTGTTTCTCCTGTAATCCCGCTCCGGTGGTCGACTGCCGCCAGATCGGCGGTCCGCCGCCGGCGCCGGATCACCCACGGACCGGGATTTTGCCGACCAATGACCTTCGACCGCTACTTATTGCGGAGTTTTCTCCACGTCTTCGTGGTCTGCTTTATTACGTCGTTCGGTCTGATGGTCGTGATTGACCTGTTCGAGAATCTCGACGAGTTCATCAACGAGAACGGCGGCAAGATGCGCCTGCAAGTCGTTCAGGCGATCTTTCAGTTTTATGCGTATCGGGCCATCTTCTTCTTCGATCAGGGGGGGGCCGTGATGGCCGTCGCCTCCGCGATGGTCGTGCTGATTCTGTTTCAGCGCAACGGCGAACTGCATCCTCTGCTCGCGGCCGGGATTTCGATGTATCGATTGCTGTTGCCGCTGGTTGCGGGCGTGATCGGCGTCAGCGTGCTGCTGATCATCAATCAGGAATTCATCGTTCCCCGCTTTTCGGCTCAGGCGTTCGAGAATCGGGGAACGGGGGGGCCGCAGACCAACGAGGTCGAAGCCGTCGTCGACCACTCTTCAATGATTTCCATTGGGGGCGATTCGCTGCAGCTCGCCGAACAGCGCCTCATGGGAGCCGTTTTCACCCTGCCGGCGCCGCTGGTGGCGACGGAGCTGACTGTGGTCAATGCACATTCCGCCCGCTTTCTCAAGCCCCAGGGCCGACGCCCGGCGGGATGGCTGCTCGAAGGATTGCGGCAAAGATCCGACCAGTTTCCGTTGACCGAATTCGGACGAACGGTGGTCGTACCCCTGAAAGATCCGGGACGTGTCTTCATCGCCACGGCGATCAGCGGCGATCAGCTTTACAAGCGAAATTCGAATCTGTCGTTGCTCTCGCTGCAGGAGCTCGTCACTCGCATCCGCTGCCCGGCGTTCAGCACACGCGCCGTCCAGCAGATGATTCTGCACATGCACACGCGTCTGCTGCAGCCCGCGATCAATGTCATCGCCGTGCTGATCGTCATCCCGCTGATGGTTCGTCGAGAGAGCGTCGGTCTCGTCGTCGATTCCGCGCTCTGCGGCGGAGCCCTCACTCTCGTATTTGCCGTGATGCATGCGTTTCAGCAACTCGGCAGCTTGCAGCTCGTGGGGCCCGAGCTGGCGGCCTGGGCTCCGGTCGTCTTCGGCGGCACGCTCAGCGCCTGGCTCTCCGGAACAATCCGGACGTGATTCGACCCTCTCCGCCGGAAGACGCATGTCGACGAACAACGCGGCCGCGGAGTCTCGCCTGTTACCGACGCGATTCGGGCTGCCCGTATCGGAACGCGTCTGGCTGCTCTTCGGCATTCTGTTGCTGGCCTGGCGGCTCGTAAGTCTTTGCTGGACGCCCGGCGAACTGATTCCCGACGAAGCTTACTACTGGGACTGGTCCCGGCAGCTCGACGGCGGCTATTACAGCAAGCCGCCGCTGGTCGCCTGGATCATTGCGGCGTCGACTTCGTTGTTCGGCAGCCGAGAATGGAGTGTGCGGCTGCCGGCGGTTCTGCTGAGCACCGCTGGTCTCGTCCCTGTCTTTCTCCTGACGCGCCAGCTCTACTCCACCCAGGCCGCCGCAATCACCGTTCTTGCGCTGGCTGCGACCCCGGGAGTGACGGCTTCGTCAATGTTCATGACGATCGACGCACCGTTCCTGTGTGCCTGGTGTTTCGCATTGTGGACCCTCTGGAACCTGCTGAAGTCTCCGCCGAATGACTGGAAATGGGTGTTGCCGGCCGTCGTCGCGACAGCGGCCGGGCTGCTGTCCAAGCAGACGATGTTCGGGTTGTTTCCGCTGCTGGCGTTCTTTCTGGTCTTATCCCGCGAAGATCGCGGCTGGTGGCGCGATCCTCGACTTTATATCTGGACTCTCGCGAGTCTGTTGAGCCTGACTCCAGTGGTCTGGTGGAATCTGCAACATCAGTGGCTGACCTGGCAGCATACGCAGGACCATTTCCGCGCCACGACAACCTCCCCGCTGCAACATCTGGCCTGGGGCGGCGAGTTCATTGCCAGTCAGTTCGGAGTGGTCTCGCCGCTGACTTTGACGCTCGTGTTGATCGTCATGCTGGTCGGGCCGTTCCGATGGAGCCCCGTTCCGCGTCGCGAGAAATTTCTGCTGGTCTTCAGCGCCGTTCCGCTGATGCCTGTGGCGGTGTTGAGCTTCCTGCAGCGCGTGCAGCCGAACTGGCCTGCCGCTTTCTACGTGACCGGGTTCATTCTGCTGGGCGGCTGGGTGGCCGGGCAGATCAGCATCGACCCGCAGACTGACCGCTGGCGAAGGTTCTGGGGCTCGGGTGTCATACTGGGGGCGGCCCTCTCCGCGTCATTGTACGTCCTGCCCGTTGTACTTCCGATGACCGGCTGGGCTGGCACGAAGATCGACCCGACAACGCGATTTCGGGGCTGGCGCGCATTGGCTGAAGCCATCGACGAGTGTCGTCGAAAAACTCCTGGCGGCCTGCCGAAACTGGTCATCGCGGCGACATCCCGCGGACCGGTCAGCGAGCTGGCGTTCTACCTGCCGGACCAGCCGCGCGTTTACCGCTGGAATGCGGGCGGACGAATCGATTCGCAACACGACGTCTGGGGCGGTCCCAGCGGGGCTGCCGGCGCTTCTGCAATCATCGTCACGGAAGGGCTCTGGCCCGTCGATCGTGAACTCGTCGCCGCGTTTGCGACGGTGACGCCCCTCTCCGAGATCCGCATTCCGCTCGGCAACCGCCGATTTCACGAGTACGCCGTGTGGCGGGGGACGGGGTTTCGCCAGTGGCCGAAGTTCAGCTCATCGCAGTTCCCGCATTGATGAATGCCGGGGAGACAAAGTCCTGAATTTTTTGTGAACCGATGATTGAGGATACGTCTTGATCTTTACGTCGGATCGCGATTCAGCGACACCATTCTCAACGACCTCGCTCTCGTCAAAAGTAGGTGATTCGTTGGCAGACAGTCAACAGTGTCCTGTTTCTGACACCGGCCCCATTTCGCCGCAGCGGCCAAGGCCTCGCCATGCCGCTTCGGCGAGTCGCACGGCGCCGGGGCTGCGATGGCAGGGAGCGTCGTCGCTTTCGATCACCCCGGTAGACCTTGGCCGCGATCTTTTCCTGAGGTTCTCCGGACATTGTGCGACGCGGATCTGGCCAGTCTGGCGGCCGTTGTTGAGCGTGGTGTTGTTGACGCTGATGATCCGCTGGGCCGATCTTGACCCTGCGATCTCCGCCCTGTTTTTTGACTCCGAAACGGGTGACTGGTCCTGGGCGCAGTCGTGGCCGGTTCAGTCGCTGTATTTGCTCGGACCTGTTCCTGCATTCCTACTGGCCGGAGGCGGAGCGCTCGCCTGGTTGATGGGGTGGAAACTGCAGGGCGCGGTCGCGCCGCCGAACTCGGCCAAGTTTCTGGTGGTCCTGTTCCTGATTGGACCGGGGCTGGTGGTGAATGTCGGATTCAAGCAGACCTGGGGACGTCCTCGTCCTTCGCAGGTGCGGCAGTTTGGCGGCGATCGGGAATTCGTGCCGGTCGGAACCCCCGGCGCCGGTCAGCACCGGAACTCCAGCTTTCCCTCCGGGCATGCGGCAACGGCGTTCTATCTGATGGCTCCGGCGTTTATGGTCCGGAGTCGAAGGCCGCGGCTGGCAGCCGGAGTTGCCGTGGCTGGCGGGCTGTTCGGGCTGCTGATGGGCCTGGCCCGGATCGCGCAGGGGGGGCACTGGGCGAGCGATATCCTCTGGAGCGCCGTCATCGTCTATCTGACGGCGGTCATTCTTGCACGATGGCTGCTCGTGCCGATCCGCAGGCCTGTTCCGGCGCCAGCCAGTCGTTAAGTCTGACCGAGGGGGTGGCAACCAGTCCGCCGTCGGCCCCAACGACATACAGTCCGGCTGCGCCGGGAGTGGCGTCGATCAGTTTCAGCCCGCGATCCGGCCCCAGCAGACAAGCCGAAGTCGCAAGTCCGTCCGCGGTGGCGCCGTCTGGAGCAACGACCGTCACGCTGCAACGGCGCGTCAGCCCCACGCCGGTCGCCACATCGACGAAGTGCGAGTAGCGAACTCCGTTAATTTCCACGAACTGGAATGCGTCGCCGGACGTCGAGGCGGCACAGTTCTTGAGGAGCAGATGCCGGCTGGGAGGTCCGTCCGGCTTGTCGAGGGGGGCGATGCCGACTTTCCAGCCCGCTGCGTCGGGAGGAGGATCTCCCGCCACGATGTCTCCCGCAATCGCGACCAGGGCGCGGCGGCAACCGTGCGATTTCAGGGTCTCGAATGCTTCCTGCGCGATGAGTCCCTTACCGATGCCGCCGAAATCGAGCTGCATGCCTTCCCGGGCCAGCTCGATGGATCGGGTTTCGGGATGGAACCTCACGAACTTGTCACCGACGTGGCGGCGCGTCTCGGCGATCTGTTCCGGGTCGGGAAGTTCCTGCTTCCGACGGGCGCGACGCCACAACTTGGTGAGCGGGCCGGCGGTGACGTCGAACGCGCCGTCGGTCAGTTCCGAGAACCGGCGGGCCGTCCGCAGCGTATTCCAGAGGTCTTGACTGACCGCGACGGGTTTTCCAGGTTGCGCCGTTCGGCAAAGACGCATTGCTTCGCTGTTCTCGTCGTAGTCGCTTAGAACGAGGTTGAGGGCGTCGATCCTTCGCCAGGCCGCCGCGGCGGCGTCATTTGCGACAGACTCCTGGTCAGCGTATAGTGTCAGATTGACGTCAACGCCGAGGCGCCGCTCTGTGTATTCGAAACGCGTCGCGTCGCCAGCCAGCAGCCGGGAGCCGGTTGCAACGCTGCCGATCGCCAGTGCCATTACGACCGCGGTTTGAATCATGGAGGAGTGAATGCGGGCGCCCGGCATGAAAGTCTCCAGTCCGTTCAGAAAGAGTTCTGCGCGATGTTGAGCCTACGTACCTCCCGGTTCGTCCTGCAAGTCCTGGCCTGTGTTGCGGCGGTTGCCCCGATGGCGGCGTTCGCCGCCGAGCCCGGCAAGGCGGCGGACATGCAGCCCTATGTGGAAATGATTTCCGGGACCGATGTGAAATTCGAAATGCTGCCGATTCCCGGCGGCGAATTCCTGATGGGAAGCCCCCCCGCCGAGGCGGATCGTAAGGACGACGAGGGCCCGCAGCACCCGGTGAAAGTCGATCCGTTCTGGATGGGCAAGCACGAAGTGACCTGGAACGAGTACGACATCTGGTCGTTCAATCTGGATATCAAGCGACGGGAACTGGAGAAGAAGCAGCCGACAGACCTCGATAAGGGAGCTGACGCGGTGACCCGCCCGACCAAGCCGTACACCGACATGACGTTCGGCATGGGGCAGCGGGGCTTTCCGGCGATCTGTATGACTCAGCACGCCGCCAAAAAGTATTGCGAATGGCTCTCGGCCAAAACCGGGCACTACTACCGACTGCCGACTGAGGCCGAATGGGAGTACGCCTGCCGTGCGGGAACGACGACGAAGTACTCTTTCGGCGATGACGACGCCGACCTCGACGACTACGCCTGGCACTACGGCAACAGCAACGAGAAGTACCAGAAAGTCGGCCTGAAGAAACCGAATCCCTGGGGGCTCCACGATATTCATGGCAACGTCGCCGAGTGGTGTCTCGACAAGTACGAAGCCGATTTCTACAGCAAGTTCCCGCTCGACAAGCCCGCGGTCTTCCCGTTGTGCATTCCCAACACGGAGTACCCCCGTGTGGCTCGCGGCGGTTCGTGGGACGACGATCCTCCGGCGCTCCGCAGCGCCGCCCGGAACTACTCGACCGACGAGTGGAAGCAACAGGATCCTCAGATTCCCAAGAGCGTCTGGTACATGACCGACGCTCTCCAGGTCGGGTTCCGGGTCGTCCGTCCGCTGAAGACGCCGACCGTCGAGGAACGTAAAACGCTGCAGCTTGACGCGATTCTGCCGAGCGACGCGCGGGAGAAGGCCAATCGCGATCAGTAACGACCGACAATCATTGTGATGCACCATTCCTGACCGGTTTTTTCACCAGATTCGCGGAGAGCTCCATGGATCCACACCCTTCGACGTCTCGCCGGGATTTCCTGAAGACCTCCTCGGTCGCCGCCGTCGGCGCCGGGCTCGCTCAGATCAGCCTGCAAAGTTCCGTCTACGCCAGCGGCGACGACTCGGTCAAAATCGGCCTGATCGGCGCCGGCGGTCGTGGAACCGGAGCAGCCAGTCAGGCCCTGTCGGTGGCGCCGAACGCGAAGCTGACTGCCGTCGGCGACATCTTCGAGAACGCCGCGCAGGCTGCCGCCAGCAACATCAAGGGCGCTATCGGCGACAAGGCGAGCCGCGTCACTGTCACGCCGGAAACGACCTTCAGCGGCTTCGACGCCTACAAGAAGGTGATCGAAAGCGGCGTCGATCTGGTGATCCTGGCGACGCCCCCCGGCTTCCGCCCGATTCACTTTGAGTACGCCGTGAACGCCGGCAAGCACGTCTTCATGGAGAAGCCGGTCGCCGTTGATTCCGTCGGTGTCCGGATGGTGCTGGCGGCCAACGAGATTGCCAAGCAGAAGAAGCTGAAGGTGGGCGTCGGTCTGCAGCGGCACCACCAGGTCGGCTACCTGGAAACCATTCAGCGGCTCAAGGACGGCGCGATCGGCGACATTCTGGCACTCCGCGTCTACTGGAACGGCGGCGGCGTGTGGGATCCGCGAGTGAGCTGGGAGAAGAAGACGTCGGAAATGGAGTACCAGATCAAGAACTGGTACTACTACAACTGGCTCTCCGGCGACCACATCAATGAGCAGCACATCCACAACCTGGACGTCGGCTGCTGGGTCAAGGGGAAGTACCCCGTCAAGTGCAACGGCATGGGGGGGCGACAGTTCCGGACCGACAAGAAATACGGCGAAATCTTCGATCACCACTACGTCGAGTATGAATTCGACGACGGCACGATCATGTACAGCCAGTGTCGCCACATCCCCAATTGCTGGAACAGCGTCTCCGAGCACGCCCACGGCAGCAAAGGGACGGTCGACATCAGCGGCTACAAGATCGACGGCGCCGAGAAGTGGCGGTATCGCGGTCCGAACCCGAATCCGTATCAGGTCGAGCACGACGACCTGCACGCCGCGATCCGTAGCGGCGCGGAGTACAACGAAGGGGATAACGGCGCCTACAGCACGATGACCGCCATCATGGGCCGGGACGCAACCTACTCGGGCCAGGTCATCAACTGGGATGACGCCATGAAGTCCGAGATCAGCCTGATGCCCAAAGTCTTCTCCTTCGACGCCGATCCTCCGGTCAAGGCCGATGCCGAAGGCCGCTACCCGGTCCCGATGCCCGGTCAGACCAAGGTCCTCTAGACCCGGTCGCCTGACGGAGCCAATAACGAAACTGCCCGCGAACGATCAGTCGTTCGCGGGCAGTTTGCATTTTCGAGAGTTGAAACGACCAACTGCGTTTGCGGGGCGGTGAACTGCGGTCGCTCGTCGTGGCGGCAGGGGGGAAGCTCCGGGGCGTCTTCGCGGAGCCTCGGATTCGTTAATGATTGTAACAGGAGTTAAAATCATGCGCTACTTCCTGATGAGCGTCATCGGCCTTATGGCGGGGCTGCCCCAACTGACCCTCCATGCCGCCGAGCCCTGCCGGATCGAAGTGGTCGAACAGGGGACCGGTTGGCCCGTGCCGCTGGTGGAACTGCGGACGATTCACAACGTCCGCTTCGTCACCGACAACGCCGGCGTCATCGCCTGCGATCTGCCCGAACTGATGGGGCGCGAAACGTGGTTTTCCGTCGCCGGCCACGGCTACGAAGTCCCTGCGGACGGCTTCGGCTATCGCGGCGTTCGAATTCCGATCGATCCCGGCGCGACGCGGCGGATCGAAGTCCGGCGGACGATCATCGCCCGCCGGATCGGCCGACTGACGGGGGGCGGGCTGTTTGCCGAAAGCCAGAAGTGCGGCGATGCGGGGCTGCCGGAGAGCGGCGTCCTGGGCTGCGACAGCACTCAGAACGCAATTCACCGGGGCAAGCTGTTCTGGATCTGGGGCGACACCAACCTGCCGCGGTATCCGCTCGGCATCTTTGACGCCTCATGTGCGGTCAGCGAGATCCCGTCCGCTGACGCACTGATTCCGCCGCTCAAGCCGAAGTTCGACTACTTCCGCGACGAGAAGGGGCAACCAAGGGGCGTGGCGAAATTACCGGGACCGGGGCCGACGTGGCTGGCGGCGATGGTCAGTCTGCCGGATCGGTCTGGAAATTCGCATCTGGTGGCGACGTATCTGAAGGTCAAGCCGCCGCTGGACGCATACCAGTGGGGGCTGACGCACTGGAATGAAGAGAAGCAGGCCTTCGAGCCGTTTCGCGTTCTGTGGGAGAAGGACAAGGATGGCGGCGAGCCGCCGCCTCGACCAGACGGACATGCGGTTCCCTGGGAGGACGAAGCAGGACGAAAGTGGATCCTCTTCGGCAATCCGTTTCCGACGTTGAAGATTCCCGCGACCTTTGAGGCCTGGCAGGACGCCGGCACGTGGATTGTTCTGAAACCGCAGGAGTCGGTGCCGGATCACGCCGGCGGGCCGGCGGTCAAGCCGCATACCGGTTCGATCGCCTGGAATCCGCATCGCCGGCGGTGGGTGACGGTCTTCCTGCAGAACTTCGGCAAGCCGTCGGTTTTCGGGGAGCTCTGGTACGCCGAGGCCGACCAGCCGACCGGCCCCTGGGGACCGGCGGTGAAAGTGCTGTCCCACGCCAACTACACGTTCTACAACCCCGTGCTCCATCCGGAGTTCACCGGAGCCGATTCCCCCTCTCTGTACTTTGAAGGAACGTACACGGTCAGCTTCACCGACAATCAACAACCGACGCCGCGGTACGAATACAATCAGATGCTGTACCGGCTCGATCTCGACGATCCGGCGCTCAAGCCGTCGCAGCCGCGTTGACAACGCAGCCCGGTTGCGTTTACGGGCGGCGTGCAGGTCTTTGTGAGTTGCAAGTGATTGTTTTGTCCGGAGTTGCGGCGATTCTGCTGTTGACGGATCGCGGCTCCGGTCGATAATGCCTGAGGCGATGTCGCCCAAGGCGCCCCCATGTTCCGCTTCGTGGTCCTCCTGACGCTGGTTGCTCAGACTCTGCAGCTCTTTGCCTGCTGCGAGAGTTGCTGCGCCGACGCGTCGGCTGCGACAGCTCCGGTGGCGGAGGCCCCGAAGTGCTGCCATCACCACCACGATAAGTCTCCCAACGAGGCTCCGAATGCGCCGCGGCAGCCCGCGCACCCGGACGACTCGCACCATGTCTGCCTGGCGACGCACGTCTTTTATGTGCGTGACGCCCGCGGGGGAGCGGCTGCGGCGACCGGCGAACTTCAGTTCGCCCTCCTCCCCGCGGTTGCAGGTCCCCGCCTGTCTGCGGTTCCGCTCGTGGAACCCTCCAGACTGGAGCTGCTGCACCCTGGGATTCCGGCGGCGACTGCGCGCGCGGCGCTCGGCGTCTATCTGCTGTAGCAGTCGCTGAGTCCCGGTTTCGGCCCGTGGCGGACTCTGTCGGCCGGGCCGGTTCTTTGGCGTCATTTCCCGTGCGATGGCCGCGCGCCGTATGCACTCGTTGAGTGCCGTCTTGCGCCCGGCGGGTGCGCCGATTGTGCTCTGCTTTCTCTGTGCCTTGAAAGGATTCTCCATGTTTCGGACTTCGATTCTGTCAGTTGCCGCCATGTGGTTTGTCGCGGGTTCGACTCCGATGGCAGTTGCCGCTCCGCCGGCGGCGCCGGTCCATGCTCACCCGGAGAAAGGTCCCCACGGCGGACCGCTGCTGGAACTGGGCGACGAAGAGTTCCATGCGGAAGTGCTGCTCGACGAAAAGGCGGGCACGCTGGCGATCTATTTGCTTGATAGCGCCGCCAAGATGGCCGTGCCAGTCGAGGCGAAGGAGCTGGTGATCAATCTCAAGCATGGGGGAAAACCGGTGCAGTTCAAGCTGCCAGCCGCTCCGCTCAAGACCGATCCCAAGGGGCAGTCGTCCTGCTTCGTCGTGAAGAGCCCGGACCTGATTCACAACCTGCACCACAAGGACCACGGCGCCCGGATGGCGGTCAAGGTCCGCGGCAAGTCCTACACGGCAAAGGTCGCGCTGGCGCACGATCACGATCACAAGCACTAAGTCGCCGGCATTCGAGTTGATAGTGATCGGGAAGACTGCGATGAAGTTGCGACTGAAAATTGTGACTGTCGGTCTGGCGGCGGCAGCTCTGGCTGCCGCCGGCTGGTACTGGCGCACGCCGCTTGAGGCGCAGGTCGCCGCCTGGCGGTCACGGGCGGTTCCGAAGTCCGCCGACGTTGATGACCACGCCGGTCACGACCATGCCGGCCATGATCACGGCGACGACGCTCATGCAGAGAGCGGCGTTAACGAAGTGCTGATTTCCGAGCAGGCCCGGGCCAACCTCGGGCTGCGCCTCGGCGAAGTGGAACTGACCGACTACACCCGGACGGTGGTCATTCCGGGGCGGATCATCGAGCAACCCGGTCACAGCGAACGTCGAATCACCACCACGCTCAGCGGGATTGTGACGAAAGTCTACACGCATCCGGGCCAGAGCGTCCGACCTGGCGACCCGGTGCTCGATCTGCAGCCGACGGGCGAAGTCCTGACCAATGCCCAGTCCACGCTGCTGAAAACGCTGCAGGATCTGGCGCTGGTGAACGCCGAGTTGAAACGGCTTGCGCCGCTCGTCGAGAGCGGTTCGATTCCAGCCCGACTGACAATCGAGAAAGAATATGACCGGACCCGCCTGGAGTCGCTGAAGCTCGTTCAGCAGCAGGAATTGCTGGTGCGGGGCGTCTCGCAGGAACAGATTGCGGAGATCATCGCCCGGAAGACGCTGCTCAAAGAGTTCACGCTGCGCGTGCCGGCCCGCGGAGAGACCACGGACGGTTCCGCCGGTATGGACCCCGATGAAACAGTCTACTCGGTCGAGCGGATCGACGTCTTTCCGGGGAAGCTGGTTCAGCCGGGCGAAGAACTCTGCTCCCTGGCGCTGCACCTGGAGCTGACGATCGAGGGTCAGGCGTTCGAGCGCGATGGTTCCGTCGTCACGCAGGCTTTGCAGGAGCAGTGGCCGGTGACGGTTCTGTTTGAGGGAGACGAAACCGCCGGGATCCGGCGGGAAGGTCTCAAACTGCGCTACATCGACAATTCACTCGATCCCGCTTCCCGACTGCTGCGATTCTACATTCCGATCCGGAACGAGGTTCTGCGGGATGTGACCGCGGAGGACGGCATCGTCTATCGCTCGTGGCGGTTCAAGCCGGGCCAGCGGGTCCGCATCCTGCTGCCGGTCGAGAAGCTTCCCGAACGGATTTTCCTGCCGCTCGACGCGGTGGTGTTTGAAGGACCCGATGCCTACGTCTATCGGTCCAACGGAAAGCTCTTCGAGCGAGTTCCGGTCGTCGTCGATCAGCGCGATCCCCGCGCCGTCGTCCTCAAGAACGACGGCAGCCTGTTCCCCGGCGACGAAATCGCGATGAACCAGGCCTATCAGATTCATCTGGCCCTGAAGCAACAGCAAGGCTCGGGCGTCGATCTGCACGCCGGGCACAACCATTGATGCGATAGAAATACAATACGAAGAGTACTCACCGCGGAGACGCGGAGGACGCGGAGAAGAGAATCTGGAGAGTGAGAAGTGAGTATTGAGTAGTGATGAGTGCAAAGTGTTCCTTAGCCGGGATGATCGATTGTAAACAGTCGAGATCGACTTCCTTCAATTTGCACTACTGACTCTTCAATACTCACTTTTCACTTTCCGAAATTCTATCGTTTCTCAGGCGTTTCTCCGCGTCCTCCGCGTCTCCGCGGTAAAACTTCTTTCTCTTCCACTCCTCTCCTTCTGACGATCTGGCCCGCATGAACTGGCTGCTCGACTTTTCGCTTCGGCATCGTCTCGTAGTGATCGCCCTCGCCCTGGTCACGCTCGTGCTCGGGACGCGGACGATCCTGTCGTTGCCGATCGACATCTTTCCGAATCTCACCCGGCCGCGGGTGACGGTCATGACCGAGTGTCCGGGGCTGGCGCCCGAAGAGGTCGAAACGCTGGTCACGTTCCCGCTGGAGACGGCCTTTAACGGTGCGACCGGCGTCGAAGCGGTCCGCAGTCAGTCGGGTATTGGCCTGTCGGTGATCTACGTCGAATTCGGCTGGTCAACCGACATCTACATCGCCCGGCAGATCGTCAACGAGCGCCTGGCGACCGTTTCCCAGCAGATGCCCGCCGGCGTCAAACCCGAACTGGCGCCGATCAGCTCGATCATGGGCCAGATCATGATGGTCGGCCTCACCTGCAAAGACGAAACGACCAGCCCTCTGGAACTGCGGACGCTCGCCGACTGGGTCATCCGCCCGCGTCTGTTGACGATTCCTGGCGTGGCTCAGGTGATCACGATGGGGGGCGGGCGGAAGCAGTATCAGGTCCGCGTGAATCCCGATCAGCTTCTTGCCTACGATGTGACGCTGCGCGAGATCGAAGCATCGCTGCGGGAGAGCAACGAGAACGCCACCGGCGGCTACGTGACCCAGGGCCCCCTCGAATATCTGGTGCGCAGCCTAGGCCGCATTCAGTCGATCGAGGATCTGGAGCAGACCGTCGTTCAAAGTCGACCGGGCCGGTCGGTGCTGCTGCGGGACGTGGCGACGGTTCAGGAAGGACCGCAAACCAAACGCGGAGACAGTTCGGTCAACGGTCTGCCGGCGGTCGTGCTGACGATCGCCAAACAGCCCCAGGGTGACACGCGACTCTTGTCAGACCAGATCACCGCGGCCCTCAAGGATCTCGAAGCGGCGCTCCCGCCGGGGGTGGAGATCCACGACGACGTCTACCAGCAGCGGTCGTTCATCGACCGTGGCGTCGACAATGTCGTCGAGGCGCTCCGCGACGGTGCGATTCTCGTCCTGATCGTGCTGTTTCTGTTTCTGCTGAACTTCCGGACCACCTTCATCACGCTGACGGCCATACCGCTCTCGATCGTCATGACCGGTCTCGTGTTCTACTGGTGCGGTCTGAGCATCAACGTCATGACCCTCGGCGGTCTCGCCGTGGCGATGGGGGAACTGGTCGACGATGCGATCGTCGATATCGAAAACGTGTTCCGTCGGCTGGGACAGAACGCGAGTCTGCCATCGCCCAGGCCCGTACTTGAAGTCGTCTACTCGGCGAGCCTGGAAGTGCGCAGTTCGATTGTCTTTGGAACCATGCTGGTCATTCTGGTCTTCATTCCGCTGTTTGCCCTGTCCGGAATCGAGGGGCGGCTGTTTGTCCCGTTGGGCATTGCGTACATCGTTTCCATTCTGGCCTCGCTGCTGGTCTCGCTGACCGTGACGCCGGTACTCGGCAGCCTGCTGCTGACGGGCCGGAATCGCAGCGGACATGGCGATAAGGACAGCCCGCTGCTCCGTCTTCTCAAGATCGCCGTGTCTCCCGTGGTTCGGACCAGTCTGCACCCGTTCGGGCTGGCGGTCATCCTGACTGTCGTGCTGGGGACAATTGGCGGCAGCGCCGTGATGTTTCTGCGCATGGGGACGGACTTCCTGCCCTCCTTTGACGAAGGGGCGGCTCAAGTCAACATCGTCATGCCCCCCGGATCGTCGCTGGAGACCTCGAATCGCGTCAGCGGCATGGTGGACCGGGCGTTCCTGAAGCATCGGGCTTCGCCCGAACAACCGCACGGCGTTGTCCAGAGCTTCATCCGCCGGAGTGGCAGGGCGGAGCTGGATGAGCATGCCGAGGGGGTCAACGTCACGGAGTATATCGTGACGCTGAATCCCGACAGCGGCGTCTCGCGGACGGATACGCTGGCCATTCTGCGGGGTGAACTCGCCGAGATTCCCGGCATCGAGTACGAAGCCGAGCAGCCGCTGGCGCACCTGATCAGCCACATGCTCTCGGGGGTTTCGGCGCAGATCGCCATCAAGCTCTACGGCGACGATCTCGACGTCCTCCGCCGGAAAGCTCAGGATATCAAGGGGGCGATCACTGGCATCCCCGGCCTGGCGCCGCCGGTCGTGGAGCCGCAGCAGCTCATCCCGCAATTGCGGATCGTCCTCGATCGCGAGCAACTGGCGGCGTATGGGCTCACGCCGGGCGAGGTCAACGAATTCATTGAGACCGCGCTTAACGGACGGGTCGTGTCGACGGTGCTCGAAGGTCAGCGGACGTTCGATCTGCAAGTGCGACTGGAGGAAGCCTACCGCACCGACTTCGACCAGATCCATCGGCTGTCGATCGACCTGCCTTCGGGAGGTCGGATTCCGCTGGCGACGGTGGCGAAGATTGAGCAGGGAGGGGGGCCGAATACGATCAGTCGCGAAAACGTCCGTCGGCGGATCACGGTCCGCGGGAACGCGACCGACCGCGACCTGGGGAGCGTCGTCGCGGATATCCGCCGGGCGGTCACAGAAAAGGTGGAATTGCCCGAAGGTTACTTTGTGGAATACGGCGGGCAGTTCGAAGCCCAGCAGGAGGCTTCCCGCCGGATTCTGCTGCTGAGCCTGGTCTCGCTGGCAGGCGTGTTCCTGGTGCTCTACACGCTCTTCCCATCGACCCGGATCGTCCTGCAGATCATGTTCGCCTTGCCTACCGCGTTTGTGGGCGGAGTCATCGCCTTGTGGCTGACGCACCAGTCGCTCAGCATTGCAGCCCTGGTGGGATTCATCTCGCTGGGAGGCATCGCCGCCCGCAACGGCATTCTGCTCGTCGCGCACTACCGGCATCTGATGCAGGAGGAGGGAGAGGGTTTTTCGGCGGAAATGGTCGTCCGCGGCAGCCTGGAGCGCCTCGCGCCGGTGCTGATGACCGCGTTGACCGCGGGAATCGGCCTGCTGCCGCTGGTCCTCGGCGGCCATCAGCCGGGGAAGGAGATTCTTTACCCGGTGGCGACCGTGATTCTGGGCGGACTGATCACGTCCACCCTCTGCGAGTACCTCGTCCACCCAGGCCTGTTTTACCGCTTCAGCGGCAAGTCCGCGGCTGCGATGGGGCAGCGCACGAACCAGACGCTTGAGAATCAAGAGGCATGAAGAAGACTTTTTACCGCGGAGCGGCTGTGTTCTTCGTCAAGGAAGATGCTCCTCGTTCCCAGGCTCCCGCCTGGGAACGCCCTCTTGCGAGGCTCCGCCTCGTCTGACATCGGACTGCAAACAAGTCGCCAGCCTCAGCGGGCGCTCCGCGTCCTTTTCCCTTCGGGCCCGTAAGATGGCAAAGAGCGAGGCAGAGCCTCGCAATCAGCCGGTTCCGAGGCAGAGCCTGGGAACCAGTGTGTTCGACTTTCTCACGGTTTTCTCCGCGTCTCGGTGAGATGTCTTCTCTTCGTCCGGCGAAGCGCCGGTGTGAGTCGTTATCCCAGCTCGGCGATCGGCGCCCCGTTCTCAATCACGGGCCGCGGCCGGCCGCGATTGTCGAGATAGCTCAGATCCTGCGGCACGCCCATGTGCCGGAAAATCGTTGCGGCCAGATCGCCCGGAGTGACGGGGCGTTCGAGGATGTTTCCTCCGTCTCGCTCGGTGGCCCCGATCACCTGACCGTGCCGCAGGCCGCCGCCGGCGACGGTCATCGACATGACCACGGGCCAGTGATTGCGACCGTCGGAGCTCCCCTGGGTCCCGATCTGCGGCGTCCGGCCGAATTCTCCCATCGCCAGGACCAGAACGTCATCCAGCAGCCCACGCTCGCCCAGGTCCTCGACCAGGGTCGTGATCAAGTGGTCGAAGACCGGCAACAGCGGACGGAGGCCGTTCCAGATGCCGCCGTAGGGAGGAATATTGTCGCCGTGCGTGTCCCACGTGCCGGAGGCCCCGTGGTTGCTCAGATCGATGGTCACGAAGCTCACGCCGGATTCGACGAGCCGTCGGGCCAGCAGCACCTGTTTGCACCATTCGTGGCTGCCGTATTTCTGGCGAGTCGCTTCCGACTCTTGAGAAACGTCGAACGCATTCCGCGCCGCCTGGCCGAGGACGATGTCCGTGGCCTGCCGGGTGAACCGGTCGACGGCATCCATCGAACCGGAGAGGTCTAGATCCCGTCGCAACCGATCCAAGTCGGAATAGAGCGACTGCCGGGTCTCCAGCCGTTCGGTCGTCAGACCAGACGGGAGCGCAAACAGGCTGCCGACGTCGTTGGCCACAAACGGGTCGTAGGACTTGCCGAGATAGCCCCCCCACGCCAGATGGGAGCGAGATTTCATGTTCAACACGACGTAAGGCGGCAGCTCGCGCGACTGGGCGGCCCGTTGCTTCGCGATCAGTGACGCGAGCGCCGGAAATTTTTCCGCCTCCCGGTTCTCCCGCGGCTCGGCAGCAAGGTTCGCGGTCTGCATGACCATGTTCGGTTCGTGATTCGAGTGCCGGCAGTCGACGGAGCGGATCAGCGTCATGCGATCCAGCATGGCCGCCTGCTTCGGCAGAAATTCGCACATCTGGACGCCGGGCAGAGCGGTGGGGATCACTCCGAAGGGGCCGCGGATTTCCTTTGGCGCCAACGGTTTCGGGTCCCAAGTATCGATATGGCTGGGGCCGCCGGTCATCCAGATCAAAATCACGCTCTTCTGCCGGGACGTCGAAGGGGTCGCTTCGCGGGCGGAGAGCAGCTTCGGCAGGCTGAGCCCCGCCAGTCCGGCGAGACTGGCTTTGAGAACGCTCCGTCGGCCAAAGACCTGCACCCCTTCGCGCTCGCGGGCGTTGAAGTTCATGAATGCGTGCGGGTGGTCGTGACGCGGGGCGGTCGAGGTCATTGACGCTTCCTTCGGGAAATCAGCACGTACGCGACGCATCAGAATACGTGCATGAGATTGGCGTGGGAAGGGGAATCACACAAATGCCGCAGGAGCTTTTGCGTGTCGGCGACAGATTTGCATACCGTGAAAACGCCTGCGATGCAGATCGAGCAATGATCATTCCGACGGCAAGTCGTGCCGGGTTTTTGAGCGACGTCAGAGATTCGGGCGTGAGTCATGGGTCAGCCCACAGGCCTGGAATTCGGTGTCTTCTGCGTACGGAACTGCTAGACTTGGATCGGTTTTGAGATCGAGGATCGATACGTTCCATCAGCAACGAATGCAATCCTCGCGCCGCCGGTGCTTATAGAGGGCCGACCGCTGTGAAACTGGGAACTTTGTTCGTCGCGATCGCGTGGATTTTTGCCGCGACCGCTTCAGCCGCCAATGACCCCGGTCTCTCGGAACGACTGCTCCCATTGATTGACGCCCATCAGGGACGGGTCGCCGTTGCCGTGCGACATCTCGAGAACGGAGCCAGCTTCGAATACCGCGCGGCGGAGCCGTTGCCGACAGCCAGTTTGATCAAACTCCCCGTCATGATTGCCGCATATCAGGCCGCTGCCGACGGCCAGCTCGATCTGGCGAAGGAACTGACGCTGCGGGCGGAGGACAAGGCGCCCGGCTCCGGAGTTCTGACTCCCCATTTTTCGCCCGGAGCAAAGCTCTCCGTGCGCGACGCCATCCGGCTGATGATTGCGTATTCGGACAACACCGCCACGAATCTGGTCGTCGATCAGATTGGCTTGCCAGCAACGGCCAATCTGATGGCCAGTCTGGGATTCCCGGAGACCCGTCTGCATGCCAAGGTCTTTCGAGGCGACACTTCCATTGCGCCCGAAAGGAGCAAGCAGTTCGGGCTGGGGAGCACGACGGCGCTCGACATGATCAGCCTGCTGGAAAGACTGCAGAAGGGGGAGGTTGTCAGTCCGGAGGCGAGTCGGGAGATGCTCGAACATCTCCGCGCCTGCGACGATAAAGACCGTCTCTCCCGGCATTTGCCGGCCGGGACGAAGATCGCCATGAAAACCGGCTCGGTCAACAATGCGCGAACGGTTGCCGGAATTATCGATTCTCCGGCCGGGGCGATTGCGATCTGCGTCCTGACGACCGAGAACCAGGACAAGCGCTGGACTGCCGACAATGCCGCCGTGGTGCTGATGGCGGAGATTTCCCGACAGGCCTGGCAGCGATTTCAGCCGCTGACTCCCCTGTCGGACCCGGGATTCACGGGAGAACTGGTGCTTGGCACTCAGGGGGAGATGGTCGAAGCGCTGCAGCGGACGCTGAATGCCCGATTGCAGCCGTCTCCGAATCTGAATATCGATGGCGACTTCGGGGCCGTCACCCGGCAGGCGGTTGTGGCGTTTCAGAAGCAGGCCGGCCTCCCGGAGACGGGGGTTGTCGGCCCGGAGTCGTGGGCTGCCTTGGGTTCGTTGCTCCTGGAAGACGCGCCGGTTTCCGATCCGGAAGTGATCAACAGCGAAAAACTGCCCAGGGAACCGGCGGATCCGGCGGCCGGGCCTCCCTTTGTGACCTGCAAAGCCTGGTGCGTGGGGGACGCTGCGACCGGAGGCGTCCTGTTTGGCAAGTGCGAAACGGATCGCTTGCACATTGCCAGTACGACCAAAGTCATGACAGCCTGGCTGACACTGAAAACGGTGGCCGAAGATCCGACTCTCCTCGATCAGGAAGTGACTTTCTCGGCCCGCGCCGACCAGACAATCGGCAGTTCGGCGCGCGTGAGGGCCGGTGAGAAGCTGCCGGTCCGCGATCTGCTGTACGGTTTGATGCTGCCGTCGGGAAACGACGCTTCAGTGGCGCTGGGGGAAGCACTCGGAGGGCGCTCTGCGCCGGCCGAGGGAGCCGCCGATCCGGACGATCCTCTGGGGAGATTCATTGCAGAAATGAACCGCGAAGCCGGCCGGCTGGGGATGACCTCGACGGTTTACAGCAATACGCACGGCCTGACCGAAGATTCCCATTTGTCGACTGCGGCCGATTTGCTGAAGCTGACAAGTCGTGCACTGCAGGATGATCGATTTCGCCAGATTATCCAGTGCCGCCAGTACGGGTGCCGGGTGGAGGGGAAGGGCGGGTATCGCCGTAACGTCAAATGGGAGAACACGAACCGTCTGCTGGGGACGGATGGCTATCTGGGAGTCAAGACGGGAACGACCAATGCCGCTGGAGCTTGTCTCGTCTCGGTCGGCGAGCGAAATGGTCGCGAGCTGATCGTTGTCGTTCTGGGCGCCGCCGCCAGCGAAGCCCGTTACGCTGAGACTCGCAACTTGTTTCGCTGGGCGTGGACGCAAGTTCCATCGCCATAGGGTTAACAGCAATTGTGCGACAGATGACGGTCGCCTAACCTCTTCCGGCATCAGGTCTTCATGCAAAACACAACTTGTCGAGCGTGGCCACGTGGGGTATTGTTAAGGATGTCGTGAGCGAATCCTGTTCCTGGTCGGTATTGAAGAAAGGGGAGGGCAGGGATGCGGAACTCGTACAAACTGGGTGATCCGGTCGTTTTCAGTGTGACCAAGTTCAGCACTGAACCGGGGCCGCGCGCTCACGATATTCACCCCGCGCCCTACGGGGAAACCTACCATTACCAGGTCGATAAATTCTGGCTGGTCGGCGAGATTCTGGACGACGGCAAGCTGCTGTTGCTCACTCGCCGCGGAAAACGCCACACGGTGACCGTGGACGATCCCCGCCTTCGCCCGGCTCGCTGGTGGGAGCGCTGGCTGCATCGGGACCGTTTTCCGAACTTGGATCAGGCGCTGGCGGCGCAGCCGGTTGAGACGGATGTTCCCGTTGCAACTCATTCGGCCTGAACGCCTTGGGGTGATGCAAGATCAGTCCCGGTTTGTTCGCCGGGCGCGAACCACCCTCCGCGAGTCTTTGTCTCCAGCCGGCGGGCGCTTGTGTCCCTCAGCCCCCGTCACTAGACTCACGCATCACTTTGACTCGCCGTTTGAACGTCGGGTCGGCCCGCGGAATCCAGGGGCGGCGCTGGCGGATTGCCAGCGCCCGGTTCCGGGTCGGGTCGCTCCTTCGACCGGCGTCCGGGAAGTATTGTCGCCATGAAGCATGTTCTGTCCGCGATGGTTATGAATCAGCCGGGGGTGCTCGCGCACATTTCCGGCATGCTGGCCTCGCGCGCCTTTAACATCGAGAGTCTTGCGGTCGGTGAGACCGAAGACGCCCAGTTCTCCCGGATTACGTTCGTCGTGACCGGTGACGACAAGGTGCTCGATCAGGTTCGCAAGCAGCTCGAAAAGATCGTGACCGTCGTCAAGGTGGCGGACTTCCAGAATGAGGACATCGTCGAACGGGATCTGATGCTGATCAAGGTCTCCGCCGGCAAGGGGGCGCGGACCGAGGTGCATGAGCTGACGGAAATCTTCCGCGGCAAGATTGTCGATGTGGATCTCGCGCATCTGATGATCGAAATCTCGGGCCAGGAATCGAAGATTAACGCCTTCATCGACATGATGCGGCCGTTCGGCATTATCGAGATGGTCCGCACCGGGCGAATCGCCTTGGCCCGCCATACGTCGCTGTCGGTCGATCAGGCCCTGCAACCGCCTCCCGTCTATGACGAGGCCGTCGCTGCGTCGTAGATTTTGGGGTTTTCCAGCCGGAAAATGCCCGAGTGCTGCTGGCGCGGGTTCGTCGTGGATCCTGTCGCTCTGACACAATTGTCTGAACCGTTCCTGTTGACGAAAGAACCGTGATGGCCGCGAAAGTGTATTACGATGACGACGCCGATCTGTCGCTGCTCAAGGGCAAGACGATCGCAATCCTGGGTTACGGCAGCCAGGGCCACGCCCAGGCCCAGAACCTGCGGGACAGCGGTTGCACGGTCATCATCGGTCAGCGTCCCGGCAGCAAGAACTACGACTTGGCCGTCAGCCACAACTTCAAGCCCCTCTCGGTTGTCGAGGCGGTGAAGCAGGCGGATCTGGTCAATATCCTGCTGCCGGACGAAGTCCAGGGCGACATTTATCGCACCGAGATCAAGCCGAACTTGAAACCCGGCGCGCTGCTGATGTGCTCCCACGGCTTCAACATCCACTTCAGCCAGGTCGTGCCGCCCGAAGGGCACGATGCAGCGCTGGTCGCCCCCAAGGGACCGGGGCACCTCGTCCGCAGCGAATACGAAAAAGGGGGCGGCGTCCCCTGTCTGATCGCTCTGTCGCCGGGGGCGTCGGAAACGTCCCGCAAGCTGGCGCTGGCGTATGCCAAAGGTGTCGGCGGCACGCGGGGCGGCGTCATCGAAACCACGTTCGCCGAGGAAACTGAAACGGACTTGTTCGGCGAGCAGGTCGTCCTCTGCGGCGGCGTGAGCGCCTTGATCAAGGCCGCCTTCGAGACTCTCGTCGAAGCCGGCTACCAGCCGGAAATGGCGTATTTTGAGTGTATGCACGAGCTGAAACTGATCGTCGACCTGTTCTACCAGGGCGGCCTCAACTACATGCGCTACAGCGTCTCCAACACGGCAGAGTACGGCGACTACACCCGCGGCCCGCGGATCGTCACCGACGAAACCAAGAAGGAGATGAAGCGGATCCTGAATGAGATTCAGACCGGCAAGTTCGCGCTGGAGTGGCTCCTGGAGAACAAGGCCAACCAGGCTTCCTTCAAGGCCATTCGTCGTCGCGAACGCGAACATCAGGTTGAAACGGTGGGCAAAGAGCTCCGCCGGATGATGAAGTGGATCAACGCCAAGGAATTCTAAGCCGCGGCGAGTCGAGAATGGATCATTTGCAGGCCCGGGGAGTTCGCTCTCCGGGCCTGCTTGTCAGTACGGGGGAAGGTTCGATGCTGCCGCTGCATGCCGATCACGCCCGGACCTGGCGCGAAAGCCGCTTTGTGTACCCCGTCCTCTCGCGGCGAAGCGGCGGCCTCTCGGTCGGAATCAATCTGAATCCGGACAAAGTCTGTAACTTCGGCTGCGTCTACTGCCAGGTCGATCGTCGCAGCGAATCTGAGACACAATTCGTCGCCACGGAACAGCTTCTCGCGGAACTGGAGTCGACGCTGGAGCTGATTGAGTCGGGCGCCGTATACGCGGACGAGAAGTTCCGCCAGGTGCCCGCTGAGCTGCGCCGGCTGAATGATATTGCGTTCTCGGGAGACGGGGAGCCGACGACGTTCCGAAATTTCGATCTAATTGCGACGGAAGTCGCCGGGATCAAGCGTCGCCGCCGCCTCGATGACGTCAAACTGGTCCTGATCACGAACGCTTCGATGTTCCACCGTCCCGGCTGCTTGCGGGCGCTCCGAGTCCTGGCCGAAAACAACGGAGAGATCTGGGCGAAGCTCGACGCCGGAACCGAGGGATACTTCCGCCAGGTCGAACGGACCGTAATCCCGTTTCAGCAGATCCTCGACAACATCACCAACGTCGCCTGCGAATGGCCCCTGGTGATTCAGAGTCTGTTCCTGAGGCTGAATGGCCAACCGCCTTCTCCAGAAGAAGTTGCGGCGTATGCCGGCCGGCTGGACGCGATCCTGTCCGCCGGGGGGAGGCTCGCCCTGGTGCAGATCTATACGGTGGCGCGGCGTCCGGCGGAGGCGGCGGTGACTGCGCTGACGGCGGCGGAGCTGGAGCAGATTGCCGCCGTTGTCAGAGAGCGGACCTCGCTCAAGGTCGCCGTTTTTCCGTAACAGTCGGAACAATCCGACTGGGGTTGTCGAAAGTCCTGAAAACCAAGTGTCTCTGGAAGGCTGGATCTCAGGGAGAACGTCCGGCCCTTGGATCGGCCGTGGCTTTGTTCGATTCGGGGTCGGTCCGGCGTTGTAAGTCGTTGACCGGACGCCCATTGCCGCCGTCGGCGATCACGTGCGTTCTGGCGGGCGGGCCGCGATTCGGACGCTTGAACCGGATCAAATTCAAAAAAGAATCGCCAGTGCATTGACGCCCCGTTCTGAGCGGGTATTATCTCTTTCTCACCGCACGACGGTGAAACGCCCGCCGCGACGCACGCGTCACTGGCAGGTGTTCTTGTTCTTTGACAATTTGGTGGATCGGTTCTGAGTATTCAGCTGTCGTATTATGCGGTTGCTGGCCGTACAAACCGTCTGCAAAGACCAAATCGCAACTTTTGTTGCGACCAACGTACGGCCGGCAGACAAACTCAGGTTGTCATGATCGTCGCGGCTTCGGCCAAGGCGTTTCGGAAACAATTCTCAAAGAGTTTGATTCTGGCTCAGAATGAACGTTGGCGGCGTGGATTAGGCATGCAAGTCGAGGGAGAACCCGCAAGGGGGACACCGGCGAACGGGGTAGGAATACGTAGGTAACGTACCCTCAGGACGGGGATAGCCACGGGAAACTGTGGGTAATACCCGATGATCTGGTCTGGTTTAATTATCGGATCAGCAAAGGTGAGATTCCACCTGAGGAGCGGCTTACGCGATATTAGCTTGTTGGCGAGGTAACGGCTCACCAAGGCTGCGATATCTAGGGGGTGTGAGAGCATGGCCCCCACCACTGGGACTGAGATACTGCCCAGACACCTACGGGTGGCTGCAGTCGAGAATCTTCGGCAATGGGCGAAAGCCTGACCGAGCGACGCCGCGTGCGGGACGAAGGCCTTCGGGTTGTAAACCGCTGTCGGGAGGGATGAAGTGCACGGGGGCTATCCCCTGTGTTTGACAGAGCTCCGGAGGAAGCACGGGCTAAGTTCGTGCCAGCAGCCGCGGTAATACGAACTGTGCGAACGTTATTCGGAATCACTGGGCTTAAAGGGTGCGTAGGCGGCGCTGTAAGTCAGGTGTGAAATCCCCCGGCTCAACCGGGGAATGGCGCTTGAAACTGCAGTGCTTGAGTGAGGTAGGGGTGCATGGAACTTCCGGTGGAGCGGTGAAATGTGTAGATATCGGAAGGAACGCCGGCGGCGAAAGCGGTGCACTGGGCCTTGTCTGACGCTGAGGCACGAAAGCTAGGGTAGCGAACGGGATTAGATACCCCGGTAGTCCTAGCCGTAAACACTGAGCACTGGAGCGGAGGGGTTTCGGCCTTTCCGCTCGCAGCGAAAGCGTTAAGTGCTCCGCCTGGGGAGTATGGTCGCAAGGCTGAAACTCAAAGAAATTGACGGGGGCTCACACAAGCGGTGGAGCATGTGGCTTAATTCGAGGCAACGCGAAGAACCTTATCCTGGATTTGACATGTGCGGATTAACTCTCTGAAAGGAGAGCCACGCCTTCGGGTGGAACGTGCACAGGTGCTGCATGGCTGTCGTCAGCTCGTGTCGTGAGATGTCGCGTTAAGTCGCTAAACGAGCGTAACCCCTATCCTTAGTTGCCAGCACGTTATGGTGGGGACTCTAAGGAGACCGCCGGCGTCAAGCCGGAGGAAGGCGGGGATGACGTCAAGTCCTCATGGCCTTTATGTCCAGGGCTGCACACGTGCTACAATGGTGCGTACAGAGGGACGCTAAGCCGCGAGGCCAAGCAAATCCCAAAAAGCGTGCCCCAGTTCGGATTGCAGGCTGCAACTCGCCTGCATGAAGCCGGAATCGCTAGTAATCGCCGGTCAGCAATACGGCGGTGAATGTGTTCCTGAGCCTTGTACACACCGCCCGTCAAGCCACGAAAGCGGGGGGCGCCTAAAGCCGCTCGTCTAACCGCAAGGAGGACGGCGTCCAAGGCGAAACTCGTGATTGGGACTAAGTCGTAACAAGGTAGCCGTAGGGGAACCTGCGGCTGGATCACCTCCTTTCTAAAGGATTCGGCTCGACCAGCCGGGATGGACCTGTGCCCCTCACGAGGCATGGGAGAATCCATCTGACAGATAACTTTCGCCGCATAAAACGGCAGCACTCAGAACCATCCGCCATCTTGAATAACCGCAGCCCCGAAGAGTTCGCTCTTCGGGGCTGTTGGTGTTTCTAGGCCTGGAGGCAGGGGGCCGTATTTACGGCAGGGGGATGCCCGCGATTTGAAAGCGAATCGGGACGCTCAGCAGCGCCGTCGCAGGTTGATAGATCAGCGAGGTCGTCCGGCTGTCGGGGATCCCCTCGAACGTGTACCGGACAGTCATTCCGCCCCCTTGCTCCTCGGAGACCTCGGAGCGGGCAAACGGAATCAACTTGCCATCATCCGTGCGAAGGCTGGCCGCCTGATGCAGGACCCAGCGCTGGTGGGACTCCAGCGGCGGGGCGTCAGTGTCGTAGACGAGTGTGATTTCAACCTCCGCATCGTCGGTGCCAGCGGGAGTGCGGGTGATCCGGACCCGGCCCAGCGCCGCCGTCGCTCCGCCTCGCCGCAACCAGCTTCGCTGGCCGTTCCACCAATTGTCGAACACGATTGTTTCCCGGCCGGTGGCCACCAGGGCGGCGATCTCGCCCTGAAGGCTGATGGCCGTCGTGCGGCGGCTTTCCGGCAACAGAAACTCTGTCGTAATCGGCCACTCCCGGCTCGCAACCCCCGCCGCCGTTTCATAGCGGGCTGCGGGGTTCCAGGCGTGAAGCTGCTCGTTGTCGGCGGTGGTCGCAATAAGATCGCTTGCGGCGTGCGTAAAGAGCAGGGGGCGCAGTCGGGGCTCGGCGGCAATTCCCAATTGGAATCGCAGGAGCTGACTGGACTCCAGCTTCTTGCTCTCGAATTCGACCAAGCGGACGATGAAGGACTCAGGAGACGTCTTCCAGCTCTCCGGTGCGGGAATTGACGCCAGATCCTTCCCTGCGGGGTCGATCTGGAGAACCTCCTCTTCGTCGGCGAACCGCCAGCGTCCCTCGGCCAGAGTCGCCACCGAATCCAGCGCCCGCCAGAATGGCTGGGGTTTGTTGCTGAACGGCTGCGTGGCGGGTGCGGTTGAGAGCTTTTCAGAAAGCCGAATTTTGACGCGGGACTGCTGTTCCAGTTCCCGGGTAAATCCATCAACCGTCTGATGTCCCTGAAACGTAATCAGGAGCGGCCTGAGAGAGTCTTTGGCGGACTGCTTCTCCAGGTGGATGCGCGTCCGCCGGAGAGCTTCGCGGGCCGGGACCGACTCGACCAGGTCGAGCGGCGGAAGATAGGGGAGCGCCGGCGGTCCGAGGTCCGTCAGTTGCTGTTCGGCGGACTGACGCTCGGCCAGTCGGGGCGATGCCAGTCCCGCGATCGCAACCCTGACCTGCTCCTGCAGTTCTGGCGTTGGTCCTCCGAGCGCCGGAGCGGCCAATCCCGCCAGCATCGCCGCAAGCCAACTCCGGACCAGGCGAGCCATGATTTTGCCCTTCACTGCGTGAATTGCGAGCCTTCAGTCTCAGTGTAGCGGTCGTAACGTTCCACGGCGACTGGTTGTTTTCGCCGTCGGCCTGCCAGTCGGCCGCGACGAGCTAGGCTTGTGTCATGGGAACATTTTGGCGCGTCCTGCCGGGTCTGCTATTGAGTTGCGTGGTTCCGTCGACCGCAACGGCCGACGATCCTGCACTTCAGATCTCCGTGCGCGGCCGCGAGTACACCGGGCGAGTGGTCGCCAGCAACTCCTCACGCGTCTGGTTCCAGGGCCGTGACGGGAGGCTGGAGCAATTTCCCGTCGACTGGGTTTCCGACTACCGCGAGTTGGGAGCAAGTTTTCGGCCGGCATCGGCGGCGGAGACCAAATCCGCGCTGACCCGCGAATTCGGGGACCGCTATCGAGTCGCCTGGTCCGGCCCATACGTCGTTGCCGGCCGCGCCGGGATGGCCGAACGCTACGCCACGATTTTTGACGAGCTGTATCGAGATTTTCGCCTGTATTTCAGCACTCGCGGATTCAAGCTGGGCGAACCGGAGTTTCCGCTGGCGGCGATCTGCTTTGCCACTCGGGAAGAATTTCTGGAGTACTGCCGAGAGGAGCAGGTACGACTCGCCGGTCCGGTCGTGGGCGTCTACCTCAGCGCGTCGAACCGGGTGGCGCTGTACGAGCAGCCGGTCGCATCCGACATCGATGCAACAGTGATTCACGAAGCCACCCATCAGCTCGCATTCAATCTGGGCGTCCATTCTCGCATCGGGGTCAGCCCGCGCTGGGTCGTCGAAGGGTTGGCGGAAGTTTTCGAGAATGCGTCGTTCCGCCGCCGTCAGCAGGGCGATCGCACCCGTGATCGAGCCAATCTTTCCCGGCTGCGGCACTTCAGCGTGACGTACCTGCCGAAACGCCCGGACAATGCGTTGGAAGAGCTGGTGCGGTCGGACGCGCCCTTCCGCGCATCGCCCCTGGACGCCTACAGCGAAGCCTGGGCGCTATCGTTCTTTCTGGCAGAGACGCGCGCGGCCCGCTACTCGGAGTATCTGCGGCGAATCGCGGCCCGCGACCCGACGGCCGACTACTCCGGCGAGGACCGACTTAAGGACTTTCGAGCGGTCTTCTCGACGCCGACCGGCGTGCTGGACGCCGAGTTTCGCCGGTTTATCGACCAGCTCGGCCGCTAGTCGACGGGGCAAGCTGGCTCAAGTTGCGCGGCAGTTTGCGCCGATTTTAACGACTGTCCGGGCATGCCGCAGGGCGGCCAGAACTTCCGAACTGCGCGGGAGTCGTTTCCAGGAACAGAGTCGAAACGGGCGTGGATCGACGCCTCCTGATCCGTTCGATAGCTCGCATTTTCTTGGGATCGGCTCTTGGCGTGTGTTCCGCACGATCCTAGAATCCCGCCAACTCTGGCGTGGCGTGCGGGCGAGGCGGTCCGGGAGGAATCATGCACCGTTATGGCTGACGACACTCGACATTCGCCGTGCTGGAACTGGGCGATGAACGACCGGGAGAGGGGCGTTTTCGTTCCGCTTCGCCGTTTCTGGCTGCGAATGACGTCGTCGCGCCTGGTGTTGCTGCCGTTCTCCCGTCTACCCGCAGCATCACTTCCGCTGCTTTTTACCGAATGCCGCAGCCTGCTGAGCACCTTCACCGGTCTCGCTCGCGATGTCGCACTGGCCGCGAGCTTTTATTCCGCTCTGGCCCAAGAATGGCTCCGCTCGACAGCGAGAACGCCTCATCTCATGCGGTGATGCCAGTGCCCGTAACCGGCGGGCCGTCTCCGGTGATCCGACTGGACGTGATCACTTTCCACGCTGGGCGACGATTTGTGCGCGAATGAACGCGCCGAATCTCTTCACTTTCACTGAATCCCCCCACGGGCTTCTGACGGAGTCAGTCTCTCCATGGCGACTATTCTGGAATCTGCGGTCGATCGCGAAGTCTCAATTTATCGTTCTGCCCGACCGGTCGTGGGCTTCGCACAGGCGAAGGACCTCGCAGCCGAACATGGAACGCCGCTACTCTGCTTCTCCCGCTCCGTCGTCGGTCAGAACTACGATCTCCTCTGCCGGGGGCTGCCCGGCGTCGAGTTTTTCTACGCGGCGAAGTCGAATCCGAACGCGACGATCCTGACGACGCTCCGCGAGGCCGGGTGCTCCATCGACGTCTGCTCGGTGGGCGAATTGCAGGCCGCGCTGGCGGCCGGTTTTACTCCCTCGCAAATGCTTCACACGCATCCCTGCAAGACCCTGACGAATTTGAAGACCTGTTACGACGCCGGACTCCGGTGGTTCGTCTACGACAACTCGACCGAACTCCGCAAGATGCACGAACAGACGCCGGACGTGACGCTGCTGCTGCGGATCGCGATGACGAGCGCCTCGAGTCTGATTAACCTGTCGGCGAAGTTCGGCTGCGCTCCCGCCGAGGCGGTCCGGCTGCTCGAAGAGGCTCGTCGACTGGGAATGCGGGTCAACGGCATCTCATTCCACGTCGGATCGCAGACCACGTCACCCGACGACTACGACACGGCTCTGCGGATCGCCCGCAGCATTTTCGACCAGGCGGCCGAGCGCGGCATCGAACTGGAGGTACTCGACATCGGCGGCGGTATGCCGGCCCCGTACAGAGAGTCGGTCCTGACGCTCGAAGCCTATTGCGACGTGGTTCAGCAGTCGCTCGAATCGCACTTCGGCGACCTGCCGGTTCGAATCATTGCCGAGCCGGGACGCGTGATCTCGGCGAACTCCGCCACGCTGGTGACGCAGGTGATCGGCAAGTCGGTCCGTCCGAACGGTTCGACGCAGTACATTATCGACGACGGCCTCTACGGATCGTTCTCGGGCAAGGTGTTCGATCACACCGACTTCCCGATCCTCGCGGAGGACGCGATGGTCCGTCCGACCTATCCCTGCGTAGTCGCGGGCCCGACGTGCGATTCGACGGATATCGTCTGCCGTGATCAGGACCTGCCGGACCTGGATATCGGCGAACTGCTGCTGGTGCCAACGATGGGGGCCTACACCAACGCCAGCGCGTCGACCTTCAATGGCCTCGATCTGGCCAGGCAGATCAGCGTCGAATAGTCGCCGTGCGCCCTGTCGGAATTCAGTGCGGTCCGGCCAGAATGGCCGGGCCGTCTGCATTGGGAAGGGCATCCAATCAGCCGGGTCACAGCGGGCGCAACTCCAGGGCAGCCCGCGTTTCGGCATCGGGGAAACCCAGAGTCCGCCAGCGCGGCGGGTACGCGTCCTCGACGCCTTCCAGAAGGTCGCCGGCCAGCGTCTGCAGCCGATCCCAGTCCGTCGCCCCGAAGGCGGTCTGGCCGTCGTTTGACATCAGCACGACCTGACGCGTTCGCGGCAGCAGGGAGTCGATCCCTTCGATCCACAGACAGTAGCTGATGACCTCTCCCGAGTCGGACTTCCGGATTCCTTCGTAGGACGCGACGAAAATGTCGTTCCCCTCCTGCTCGTTGTCGCGTTCCAGGATCTCCTTCTGGCAGCCGTACTCCTCGGCGAGCGAGCGAATTTCCAGCAGGGTGAAGTCGGCTGCCGCGGGGTGGTCGTCCGGCGGCAACCAGGTCTCCCAGTTCTCGCCGATCAGGCAGAGCGGAATGCCCGACAGCGGCCGGGCGGAATCCAGGTCCTTGAGAGCCAGTTTCGCAATCACCGCCAGCCCGTCGGCGTCGTCTGAGCCCGTGATGTGCAGCGAGTCGCGGTGCGATGCAATCACCACGGGATTTCCCGAGACCTCCAGCTCGCGAATGAAATCCAGGAGCAGCAGACGGGCCGCGTTGTAGCAGTCCCCGGCCAGCAGGCTGTAAGTCCCATTGCCGATCTTTGCGTAACCGGTCATGCCGGCTTCGCGCAGATTATCGACCGCGGCTTCGAAGGCTTCGAATTCCGTGACGCCCCAGCTTTCCAGGTCTTCCCGGGACAGCGTCCGCATACTCTCCGGCAGATCGTAGACCAGTCCTGCGGCGAGGTGGTCGCCGAGCAGGTGGTAGGCGGCGGTTGTGGGCGTTTCCGCCCGGCTTTGCAGTTGGCGCAGCGTCAGTTCGTAGAAACTCCTGGGGCGCACGACGGGGCGCAGGTCGTGCCTTGCCGAGTCAAAGTCCTCCGGCAGTTCCTTCAGGTAGGAGAGCGAGCCCCGGATCACGTTCTGCAGATGCTTCCGGCGCAAGGAGCGCGGCAGCTCGCAGTGTTCGGCGAAGACGTTGTGCAGGTTGCACGCGCCGCCGGGTTTGCCGTCGTCGTCAAAGAACTGGATGCGAAACTCGTCGGGCTGGTACTCGGCCCGCCGCCTGTCGCCGGCTCGCCGCAACCCGCGCAACACCTGGCGGGCGAAACCATCTCGAGACGGCGACCGGAAGAGAAAGTCGAGCCAGCCCATCTGGCGATTCCCGTGCTGCGTCGATTGTCTGCTGCGTCACCGGCCCACAGCCAGGTCGACTCCGTACTTCTCGATCATCCGCTGACGGACCTTGTCCCGTTCCTGGGAGATCATCGACCAGACCTCCGCCCGCTGTTTGGCGCCGCTCGCCACGGCAGTGGCCTGTTTCTCGCGGACGTCCGCAAGGTTGCTGGTCACATTGTAGGAATTTGGCTGATAGCCGGCCGACCACCAGCCGGCGGACACCTGGCCCGGCTGGAAGTGCATGTTATAGGTCACCGCCTGCTGCAGGGCATTGACTTCGATCTGCACGCCGCGGAGCGAAGCCCCCAGCGCCTGCAGCTTGGCGCTCATTGATCCGCCGTAGGCCAGCAGTTCCGGATCGACGCCTGCCGTCGGCAACTGATCGATTTTGCGGCCGAATGTTTCGAACCAGGTGGCGATCCGGGCCTGATCGCCCGATTTGCGCGAGGCTTTCTGCAAGTCGTCCAGACAGCGGTTGACCGCCTGGAAATACCGGCGGGATTCGGCGGTGGCTCCTCGCTGCGTGTTGTTCGCGACTTCCACGGTCGCGCTGGCCGCTGCCGGATGGGGCGCCGTAATCAATGACACTACCCGCCGTAAAGCTTCGTCGGGCAGCTCCGTCGTCAATTGAAACGAACTGCCGATGACGACGCCGTCTGCAGACTCGAATTCCTCGATGGCGGAACCCGCGTCGGCCATGACGTCCAGCAGGACCCCTTTGAGCCTGGTCGCTTCCGGAGGGAGCGGGGCGTCGAAGTCGAGTCGCAACGTCGCCATGGTGAGATCCTCGACGTGGATCGCCATGCGGATCCCCCGCAAGCCGCCCAGAACCTGCGACAGCCGGGCCTGAACCGCCGTCTGGCCCTTCAGCGACGGCGCCGCTTCAACCCGGGCTTTCAGAAAGTCGGGTTCGAACAGATCCTGCAGATCGGCGGCGAGAATGACCTGCGGCCTGGAATCCGTCAGGGCTTCCTGCAGATAAGTTGAGAACTCCGGCTGCTGTTGCGAATGCAGTTCCTGGACCCACCGCGCGGTCGTCTGCCGGAATGCCGGACTGACCACGCCGATCAGCGTCTCTTCGAGTTTGACGAAATAGCAGTTGCGCGGCGACAGGACGGCGGGCGAGCCGTGCAGATCCTGAACCGTCGACTTTTCCCGTTCCGCGATCTGCTGCATGTTGATCGGTACGGCCGATTTCAGCAGCGCCACCGACCAGGAGCCGTCGGGTTGGCCGGGATGCAGGTGCGAGGCTCGAATCAGCACCTCCGCGGCGGGGGGCAGCACCGCCGCGCCAGCCAGAAACTGCTCGCGCGACTTGCCCTCCCAGTCCTCGCGCGTCCCGCGGGGGCTGTCGAGCAGTCCGCGGACGCGAATGACGCTGGCCGCGTTGACGTCCCGCGGGATCGCCTTCAGCAGCGGCGAGACTTCATCCTGGCCGCTCGCTCCGCCGGTCAGGCCGAACGCCGCCCACGCCGCCCACGCCGCCCACATCCAGACGATTCCCAGTTTTCGCATCGCGCTGCACTCCCGTCCGCTCAGGCTGCCGTCGACCGGTGCCATTTCCGAAGAATGGCTTGTCGTTCAGCAGGCTAGGCTGCCGATTCCTCCAGAACAAGCGTTCGGACGACGGAATTCCCAGGAGACCGCGAGGGCCGGTCATGCGGCTATTGCGATGAAAAGCCCGGCGATTGCGCCAGGATCTGTTCGAGCCGCGTGGGAAGATCTGGAGCGGCGCCATCCAGCACGCAAGCGTCGGCCCGCTCCTGAACCGTCAGCGGCTCGACGGATCGCAACTGTTGACGAATGACTTCACCGGTCGCGTCCGAGGCGTCCGTCGACGTCGCCCGTCGGACTGCGATGCGTCGAATCAGCTCATTCTCAGTGGCGGCAAATTCGACTATCGCTGGCCGGAGTCCGCTGTCCGCCGCGATTCTGCAGAATCGTTCCCGCTCGCAATGCCTTAGAAATGTGGCGTCGACGACGACCGGAAAGCCCGCCGCCAGAATATCTCTCGCGATCGCCGCCAGTCGGCCGTAGGTTCGCTCCGTCGCGTCGGCCGAATAGAGACGAGGCAGTTGATCGTCGGGGGTGCCGACTTCCGCTTCGCGGTCGAAGAGTCGCTTGCGTTCGACATCGGAGCGGATTCGGATCGCCCCGCAGCGGTCGATCAGTGGCTGTGTACCACAAGTCTTTCCGCTGCCGGAGACGCCAAACGTGATTGCCAGCCATCGTGGTCGGGGTTTCGTCCACCGGACTGCGAGTTTCAGATATTCATTGCGTTCCCGCCGGAGTCGCTCCAGTTCGACGGGGTTGGCGTCGTCCTGAGAGCGTCGGATCTCTGCCACTTTCGCCCGGACTGTCGCCCGATAGACAACGTAATAGGGCAAGACCTCGAGCAAGCCGTAATCGCCGGTCCGCTCCAGGTAGCGATTGAGCAGCCGATGTGCAAACTCCGGAAAGCCGCGGTCTTCGAGGTCCATCACGCAGAACGCGACTTCGCTGGCGACGTCGATCCAGCGAAGCGATTCGCTGAACTCGATACCGTCGAAGATCACGATCTGTCCGTCGATCAGGACCATGTTTCCCAGGTGCAGATCGCCGTGACACTCGCGAATCTTTGCGGCGCGCCGACGGGCCTCGAAAATCTCCGCCAGCCGGGCGTGCTCCGCCTCGCACCACGCGGCGACGTGCTCGACCAGGCCGCGTTCTTCGCCCTGAAGATCCGGGCCGCGGAGCGATGCCAGATTCTCATCGACCGGGACGCGGACTGCGGCGGCCTGGCCGAAGGTGGTTTCCTGCCCGGCGGTCGCCACCGCAGCATGAAACTCGGCGAGCAGGTCGGCCAATCGGTCCATCGCCTCAATGGGGAGCCGGCGCCCGGCCAGCTCGCGACCCAGCAGGTGGGACTGGTCGAATCTCGCCATAACGACGGCGTATTCCCACGGCTCGCCGGAGCCGTCCAGTTCGGGGGCGTGCGGGGAACCGGTGATGGCCGCGGTTCGCAGATAGAGCTGCGGAGCAAGTCGTCCGTTCAGACGAAGTTCTTCCTCGCAATATTTCCGGCGCAGGGAGAGCGTCGAGAAGTCCAGGAAGCCGAAATTTACCGGCTTCTTAAGTTTGTAGGCGAAGGAGCCTGAGAGCAGCACCCAGGAGATGTGCGTCTCGATCAGCTCGACCGGCGCGCCGTCCCGTCGCTCCAGAAACTGCTGCAGCGCTGCAATCCACGCGGGCACTTCGATTCTCCCCAGGACCATCGGCCGACTGCAGTCTGGTCCATTCGGCCGGGGAGAACAAGGCGCTGGCGGGCCAGGGTTGCCTGCTCAGCGCAACCGTTCCTCGACGGAAGGATCGAGCGCCAGAGCTTGGGCGAGCTCCACTTCTGCAGCCTCCTTCTGTCCTGCCTGCTGGAGCTCGCGGGACTTCAGCAGGTGGGCCTCGGCGACGGCAGGATCGATCCGGCGGCAGGCGGCGAAATCGGCGAGCGCCGCGTCATATTTGCGCTGGGCGAGCAGTGCGTCGCCCCGCAGTGAGAAGGCTTCCGGGACGGGATCTCGCTCGATGATCTCGGTGCAGCTCGCGACGACTTGGTCGTATTTTTTCTGTTCCAGCGCTATCTGGCCACGAAGCAGCAGTCCGGGTGTGAACTGCGGCGACTTGTCCAGCGCCGCGGCGATGTCGCGTGCTGCGCTGTCGTCGTCGCGTCCTTTCCGGAAGTGCTTTGCCCGCTCGACGTACATTCCCGCATCTTCGGGGGAACGGGCCAGCCGGGCATTCCAGTCCGCCAGACGCTTCAGCCATTCGATCTTGTTCTGGTCGGCCTGGGCCTGATCGACGTTCCCCAGCTTCAGATAGACCTCGCGCCGGTGCTGATAGTACTTGGGATTCTTCGAATCGAGCGTCATGGCGTGCGTAAAGTCCGCAATCGCCGATGTGTAATCCCCCGCCCAGGCTTTCAGCAGTCCGCGATTGTTGAATCCGTTGACATAATCCGGTCGCAGTTTGAGGACGGTGTTGAAATCGCCGAGCGACGTTTCAATCTGTCGCAACTGCAGTCGCGAGAACCCCCGGTTGTTGTACGCGTCGACGTACTGCGGATTGATTTCAACGGCCCGGTTGAACTGCACGACGGCTTCGCTGTATTTCCGCTGCGCAATCAACAGCAGCCCCCGGTTGTTGTACGCCTGGGCGTACTCGGGATTCAGCCGGATCGCCTCATCCAGGTCCTTTTTCGCCCCGGCAAACTGCTGCAGTGACAGCAGCACGAAGCCTCGATTGTTGTAGAGTGCGGCCTCGCGTGGCGACAGCTCAATCGCCTTGCTGAAGTCCTCGGCGGCCAGGTCGTTCGTCCCCGATTGATGATACAGCCCCCCGCGCAGCCGATACCACGCGGGCTGCTGCGGCGCTGACTCAATCTCGCGGGTCACCAGGCTGATCGCTTCGGCGATATTTCGCTGGCGAATCGCCTCCGACAGTTCCGCGGGCCAGGGGAGGTCAGCCGCGGGCTTTGCGTCAAGATTCGGCGACTCGATCGGCTCGGTCGCGGCAGGCTTGGCGGAACTCGACGACACTTCCGGCGTCTTTGCCGAACCGCAGCCGAGACACACGACAACCGCCAGCAGCAGACTCAGGCGAGACATGAGCGACATCCTTGTCACCAGTTTCGACATCCATCCGGGTGTTTCCACCCGAACTCGTTGTTTGCAGCGGGGTTGTAACGCCAGTACGGCCGCCCGGTCAATGGCGGTTGCCGCAGGCCGCCCGCGATACGCTACGCGTCGGCTTCGCCCGTAACGTCTTTGCCTGAAGACTGTTGCAGCTTCTGGAGGAAGTCTTCGCTCAGCCCGGCCGCCCGGCGGGCTTCAGCCTGAAAGTCGTCTCCGACCGACTTCTCCGGCCGGAGCGGCCACTGCAGGTGCTGCGTGTACGCCTCCCAGTCGCTGAGATGCGCGGGTTTGAGTCTCCGCAGCCATTCGATCCCGAACCGGACGTGCTCGATTTCGTCCTTGTGGATCGCCCGCATCATCGCCGCGCTCTTGGGATCGTCGACCTTCAGAAAAAAGCCTTCAAACTCAACCGTATGATCCAGGTTCCGCCCTTCAAACGTCAGCGGCAACCCCGCCAGGTAGTCCAGGATGCTGGCAAACTGCAGAGCCTTCTTCCAGATGTAGCAATTCACCGGCAGCTCGCCGAACGCAATTCCGAGCGTCGCCCCCCGCTCCATATGCATCCGCGTGTGGCGCTGTTCGTCCTCCATGACCCGCGCCATTCCCAGGCGAAACTCCGTCGGCGCTTCGGGAAACGTCAACAGGACCCAGGCCATCACTTCGAGCGCCTGCAGCTCATGATTCGCCATGATGTGATGCGCAATCGCACGCCGTCGCGGATCGCCGAAAGTCTCCGGATGCGGCATCGCAGGCGCTGTCCGCCGGGGAGCAAACTTCAGATTGGCCGGTCTGCCGGGTTCCAGTATCCGCAGCGCCGGCCCCGGCGAATCATCCGTGAACGGCTCTCGCACCCGTTCGAGTTTGACCTCCAGCGACTCCGACAGCAGCACCCGCTCCGCAAACGTCCGCAGTTCCATGCTGTGTTGCTACCGGTCGGGTGAAGTCTGGGGGCGTTTCGGCGGTCGCGAGGTGCGGGTGGCCGGGGCAGGAGCGTCTTCGCGATGCCCCGGATTCAGAAGACCGGGGCTTCCCTTCGGTCCAGCCCTGGCCACCCGATGTCTGGCGACTCTGCAACGACCCGGCGGCTCATGTGTCTTTGTCTCTGCTGTCTGCTATCCCCGCCCGCCTTCGCAACACGTTTCGCAGATTGCGTGGCATTGCGAGCAGACCAGCTTGTGCCGGATCTCCATCAGCCCGCCGCCGCACACCGGGCAGACACAGAAGGATCCGACGTCACCCGTCGACTCGCCCGCAGGCGGCGTGGAGCCGGTTTCCGTCTGCGGATTCTGCGGTGCGTCGTGCATGGCATCCCTTCCTCGGTCTGAACTTCTCAATGGGTGGCTGGCGTCGGAGTCCGCGACGACTTAGAGCTGCGAGTCCGTTACGCCCCGCCTGCAATCAGCTTGATCGCGCGGATCACATAGACGTACCCGCTCCACACCGTCACCGCGACCATCGTCCACAGCGACACGTCGCGAGTCACTGCAAACCAGGGCAGATCTTTGAACAGCGGATCGAGCGACAGCATCGCCATCGTCGCCGCCGCGCACTGCAGAAACATCTTCAGCTTGCCGCTGGCCGACGCCGAAAAGTCCGCTCCCCGCTGCTCCAGAAAACCGCGCAGGCTGGTGACCAGCATCTCGCGCCCGATCACGATCAGCACCATCCACGGATTGACGCCCGAGTCCTTGTGGATCAGCAGAAACAGGAACGCGCCCCCGGTGATGAACTTGTCCGCAAACGGATCCAGAATCCGCCCCAGCGTCGTCACCAGCTTCCATTTGCGGGCGATCCAGCCGTCCAGAATGTCGGTCAGCACCGCAAACACGAACAGCCCGGCGCACCAGGTCCACTCGATCCCCGCGGACATCAGCCCGAACAGCACCAGCGACAGCGCCAGCCTCGCAATCGTGATTGCGTTCGGCACATTCAGCGATTGCTCACGCGGGGCGGTGCTCATGGCGGTCCATCATTCGGGAGAAACGATCGGCAGCGAGACCGCCGGGACGGCAGCCGCCGCCGGGGTCTCCTCGGCGTCCGCAGCAATCGCGACGCCGACCAGATCGTAATCCCGCCGCTCGACGATCTCCACCGGGACGAACTGCCCCACCTGCAGGTTCTCGCCCGAAACGTAAACCACGCCGTCAATTTCGGGAGCATCGCAGAAGAATCGCCCGGACCAGACGCCGTCGCCGACTTCCTCGTCGATCAGAGCGTCGAGCTCGTAGCCGACCAGCGATTCCTGGCACTCGAACGCAATCTGCTGCTGCAGCGCCATCAGCTCGTCCCGCCGGGCAATCTTCACCTCTTCCGGCAAATGATCGGGCAGTTTCACTGCCGGCGTCCCCGGCTCCAGCGAGTACGGAAAAGCTCCCATGCGCTCGAAGCGCGTCTCCCGGACGAAGTCCTTGAGTTCCTCGAACTGGGCGTCGGTCTCGCCGGGGAAGCCCACGACGAAGGTCGTTCGCATCACCAGGTTCGGGATCCGCTCCCGCAGCTTGCCGACCAGCTCGATCGTCTGCGCTCCGTTCACCCGGCGCTGCATCCGCTTGAGCATCGTGTCGTTGATGTGCTGCAGCGGCATGTCGAGGTACGGCAAAATCTTCGACGAACCGGCGATCGTGTCAATCAGCGCGTCTGTGAAATTGATCGGATACAGGTACATCAGCCGGATCCACTCGATCCCATCGACCTGCTCCAGCTCTTTCAGCAGCTCCATCAGCCGGACTCTGCCGTACAGATCGAGTCCGTAGTAGGTCGTGTCCTGGGCGACGAGGATCAGTTCCTTGACGCCGTCCGCCGCGAGTTCTCTGGCCTCCGCGATGACCATTTCGATCGGCTTGGTGATGTGCTTGCCGCGCATCTTGGGGATCGAGCAGAACGTGCAGGTCCGGTCGCAGCCTTCGGAGATCTTCAGATAGGCGTAGTGATTCGGCGTAATCCGCAGCCTGGCCCGGTCGTCCATCGCCTTGACCGGAGCCGGCCGGAACAGCTCCCGCTGCTCGCGGGCCCCGCCGATCAGGTGGTCGGCCACTCGGTTGATCTCATCCCGGCCGAAGACGCCGACGATGTGATCGATCTCGGGCAGTTCATCCAGCAGAGCCGGCCCGATCCGCTCCGGCAGGCAGCCGGCGACGATCACCCCCCGCGTCTGCCCGGTCCGCTTGAGGTCGAGCATCTCGCGGATGACCGATTTCGACTCCTCGCGGGAGGACTCAATGAACCCGCAGGTGTTGACGATGACGAAATCGGCTCCCGACGGCTCGGAGACGAGGGCGTACCCGTCGAGCGCCAGCGTCCCCAGCATTTTCTCGCTGTCGACGAGGTTCTTGGGGCAGCCCAGGCTGACGAAGGCGTAAGTGCCCTTTGAGATTCTGGACTCATCAGGAATCTGAGAAGCGGATGGATCGAAAATCGGCAATTGATTCATTAACAAATTCACTTCAGCGAAATAGTTCAGCGATCTTTGCTTTCGAACGGAGTGTCCGATTCGAACTGGCTCGGGAGTGGGAGTCTTGCTCCGCACCACGGACAGAAACCGATCGGTATACAGCCACTGTGGTCCTTCCGGTCCAGCAACCCGTACAGTTCGAGTCCTTCAACGAACACGATCAACCGTTCGTCATCCGACTCGATCTCAAATTGCTTCGTCATACCCCAGCAGCAATATGGCTTCATCTAGTTCAGAGCTTTTTCTGCGGCCGAGACAATCTCTTCCGCAAGTTGAGGGTTGGATGCCAGGTGGTCCCAGTCAAGGCTGGGACAGAAGATATTCAGGACCCGAATCAGACTGGCCTGTTCACGTCCGTTACTCTCAATGCTGATGCGGCAGTCGTCGATCTCTTGAATGCAAGCACGCATCTCTTTGCGGAACTCGGGACGCAACTCGCATTCGGTCGCGAAGTGCTCGGATGCTTTCACTAGCAATTCGGTCAGTCTCTGTCGCTCCGACGGCGTTGGCATATTCTCACTGCAAATGAATCGTGAAAGTGCAACCAGCTACGCCTTCACGAAGGCGTAGGGCTCCTTGGCGGCAGGCTCGTGGTCGGTCGATTGCGTCACGGACAACTCTCGGGCAGGAAAGGACTTGCGCTGACGGCGACCCGTGCGGGGCAGGGGAGGCCGCCGATGGAATTCTACATTTTAACCGGGGGAGGGCAGAGTTGACAGGGGGGCCTAAGGCTCGAAATCACGAAATCACCGTCGTCCCGCGGCCGGCGATTCCAGCGGTTCAACGGACTCCATCAGCAAGAATGAAGCGTCATGCCACAGCGGCGGCTGTCCCGGGACTTCGCCAGCCGCTTGATAAACACGAACCAGCGATTTGCCCACAAGGATCATCTCCGGATGCCGGATCTCGAACGACTGACCGCTGGCCATATTGATCCGGAAGGGACGAAACGGCTCGGCGGTCACGTATTCCATCAGTCGAGGAGATGTCAGCATGGGCGAGACCTCACGTACGGAAGCGGGGCAAAAAGTGGCGGAGCCGCACGCTATTCTAGTCGTCTGGATAGTCATTGCGTAGTCCATTTCGCCTTGCCGCACTCGACCTGTTCCCGGAGTCTGCGAAGTTGTTCACTTCGGGTCGCTGGTGTCGCGAGTAACTCTCCGCCGACAAAGGGCTTGCGCCGGCCGAGGGCTCCTGCGGGGCAGGGCGGGCCGCGGATCGAGTTCTGGATTTTCCCCGTCGGTGGGCTGTGCTGACGGAACGGGCGCATTGGTTGCCTCGAACTGCCGAATCGTCCCTGTCAGCTCGTTGGCGCGTCCGAAGAAGCCTTTGAATTGCCTGAACGCGTGCCGCTATCCCAGCAGCCCCTGCACGACCTTGCCGTGGACGTCGGTCAGTCGATAGTCGCGGCCCTGAAAGCGATACGTGAGACGGCTGTGATCGATTCCCAGCAGGTGGAGCAGTGTGGCGTTGAGATCGTGGACGTGGACGGGCTGCTCGACGACGTTGCAGGAAAAGTCATCCGTTCGGCCATAGACCACGCCGGGCTTGATGCCTCCCCCTGCCAGCCACATCGTGAAGCAGCCGCCGTGATGGTCGCGACCGTAGTTCGTCGGCTCGAGCGCACCCTGGCTGTAGGCGGTGCGTCCGAACTCGCCTCCCCAGATCACGAGCGTCTCATCGAGCAGTCCGCGGCGTTCGAGGTCGTGCACGAGGGCGGCGGCGGGCTGGTCGACGTCGCGGCATTGCAGACGCAGATCGCTCGGCAGATTGTAATGCTGGTCCCAGCCGCGGTGATACAACTGCACGAACCGCACACCGCGCTCGACCAGTCTTCGGGCAAGCAGACAGTTCGCCGCGAACGTGCCAGGGCGCGACGACTCCGGACCGTAGAGATCGAATGCTTCGCGAGACTCCCCCGAGAGATCGGTCAGTTGAGGGACTGACGTCTGCATCCGATACGCCAGTTCGTACTGGGCGATCCGGGTGGCGATCTCGGGGTCGTGTTCGCGGGCGAGCGCGCGGCGATTGAAATCGGCGAGCAGATCGAGCTGGTCGCGCCGCAGAGTGGCGTTCAGTCCTGCCGGATTCGAGAGATACAGGACGGGATCGCCGGCCGAACGGAGCGCGACCCCCTGGTGATTCGAGGGCAGAAAGCCCGCTCCCCAGAGCCGGGCATAGAGGGGATCTGCCGGTCGGGCGGCGCTTCCCCGGGAAATCATGACGACGAAGGCCGGCAGGTCTGCGGTTTCTGCGCCCAGCCCATAGCTCGACCAGGCGCCGAAACTGGGGCGCCCGGGCTGCTGGTGGCCGGTCTGCAGCAGCGTCACGGCGGGGTCGTGATTGATCGCCTCCGTGTAGAGCGAGCGCACGATCGCGATCCGGTCGACAACGCCTGCCGTATGCGGCAGGAGCTCAGAGATCCAGGCTCCGTTGTCACCCTGCCTGATGAAGTTGAACTGCGATGCGGTGATGGGGAACGACTTCTGGCCGCTGGTCATTCCCGTGAGCCGCTGACTGTTGCGGACGGACTCGGGAAGCTCTTGTCCGTGCCGCTGTCTCAGGTCCGGTTTGTGATCGAACAGATCGAGCTGCGACGGGCCGCCGTGCATGAAGAGGGAAATCACCCGCTTGGCGCGAGCGGGGAAATGCGGCGCGGCGCCGGAGGTCAGACTCGCGGCCCGGGCATTCTCCGACAGGAGCGTCGAAGCGGCGATCGCGCCGAGCCCCAGCCCGGACTGCGTCAGGAAGGACCGCCGCGTTGCTGCTTCAGGAGTTGAGAATTCAAAAACCTTCATCGGCGGGTAATGGCCTCATCAAGGTTGAAGAGTGTGTGGACGAGGACCGTCCAGACGGCGAGTTCGACCGAGCCGTCCGGGGCGCCATCCGCTGAAACAAACCGCCGGGCGGCCAAAGGGTCCGACGTGTAGCGAGTGCGGACTCGGGCCAGGAACTTCTGCAGATCGGCCAGCTCATCCGCCGTGGGTTCACGCGACAGGACCGTGCGGATTGCTCGACCGATCCGATGCGGATCGGTGGCCGGAGTCGACAAGAGCGTCGCGGCGATTGCGCGGGCTGCTTCGAGATACGTCTCGTCATTCAGAAGCACCAATGCCTGCAGCGGGGTATTGGTCCGCGGTCGCTTGAGCGTGCATTTCTCGCGAGTCGGTCCGTCGAAGACCAGCAGCGCGGGGTGGGGCGACTGGCGTTTGTGGAACGTGTAGAGACTGCGGCGGTAGCGTCCCGAGCCCGGATCGACTTCCCAGGTGGATTCGCCGGCATAGGAAACTTCTTCCCAGAGCCCTGGCGGCTGGAAGGGCTTGACGCTCGGCCCGCCGACATCGGGAACCAGCAGCCCGGACGCGGCCAGCGCCTGGTCGCGGATCATTTCCAGCGGCATTCGAAAACGCGGCCCCCGCGCCAGCAGGCGGTTTTCGGGATCGATGACTTCCCCGTCGCGCAGCGTGAACAGCGACCGCTGGCGATAGGTCTGCGACGTGACGATCAGCCGCAGCATGGCCTTGGTATCCCAGCCGGTGTCACGATACGTGGCGGCAAGGAAATCGAGCAGAGCGGGATGGGTGGGGGGCTCACCCTGCGTTCCGAAATCGTTCGCTGTGCGGACGAGGCCTTCGCCGAAACACTGCCGCCAGAGTCGGTTCACGGCGACACGCGCGACCAGCGGATTGTCGGCCGACATCAGCCAGCGGGCCAGCCCCAGTCGGTTTTCCGGTGCGTCCGCGGGCCAGGGGGAGAGCGCTGCAGGGGTGCCGGGATGCACGCTCTCGCCAGGCTGATTGTAGACGCCGCGGAGCAGAATCTGCGTGGGACGGACCTCGGGGCGCTCGGCCATCACCAGCGCCAGCGGAATCGCCTCGCGGACGCCTTGCTCGGCGGCGCGGGCGGCTCGCAAAGCATCGCGAGCAGTCCGAGTTGCCACGTCGGCGCGGTGATCGATGTGGTCGTCGAGCAGCCACTCGACATCCCGTCCCGGCCGCTTGTCGGCCGGGCGTTCCAGGATGCCCCGAGTCCGTTCGCCGCGATACCAAACTGATATGGCCTCATCCGCCAGCGCGCCGGGAATCCAGCGGAATTCATCCAACCCGCCATAGAATCCCAGACCCTCGTCACGACGGGCGAGCCGGATCGGTTCTTCCGTAGCGATGGAGCCGCGCAGCGAATCCCGCCGGATCTCGGTTGCGACCGCCTGGCCGTTCAAAAACAGCCGAAGACCCTCCGCCCGCTGTGAGCCATCGTACCGCACGACGACGTGGTTCCAGGCATTAGCGGGCAGTTTGTCGCGGGAAACGACTTCGATCCCGACCTCGCCCCAGCGATGGACCAGATGGACGCCGATCCGCCCCTTCTGCCACAGAACTTCGATTCCGCGCCGGTCGCCGGCCGGCTCGATTTTCGAAACCGGGCACCCCAGCGATTTCTCCGACATCAGCCAGATCCCGAGTGTCCAGGGTTCGTCGACGGAAAACGGGAAATCGTCGACCTCGATGTGCTGCGTCGCATCAAACCTGAGGCCTTCGTCCCGAATGCCGGCCGCAGGCTTCAGCGGGGTTCCCACGGAGCGCGATCCGGCATCCGCAATGCCATTGAGCGACAAGTGAATCGCAGGCGGAATTCCATCCGGTTTCCCAGGCAACGGAGCCAGCGCGGCGAGGATTTCGCCTTCACGGGCGGCAAGGTCCGTCACCGCGGCCGCCCGCAGCGGTGCGAATGCGCTCTTCGCCTGCGCGGTCGCAGCCTCCAGCTCTGTCAGCCGTCGCTGCTGGTCGGCATTCGGGACCGAGATTCTAGGCGGTGCATCGTGGCCGACGAGCAGTCCCTGTTCGGGAACGTTATTGAAGAAGGCGAAGAGCTGGTAATACTCGCGCTGCGAAATCGGGTCGTACTTGTGATCGTGGCACTGCGCGCAGCCGACGGTCAGTCCGAGCCACGTCGCCGTCGTCGTCTCGACGCGATCCGCGACGTACTCGATGCGGTATTCCTCGTCAATCAGCCCCGTTTCGTCGTTGGTCATGTGGTTGCGGTTGAAGCCGGTCGCGATGCGCTGTGAGATCGTGGCCTCCGGCAGCAGATCCCCGGCGAGCTGTTCGACGGTGAACTGGTCGAACGGCAGATTGCGATTAAATGCGTCGATGACCCAGTCCCGCCAGAGCCACATCTGACGCGGCTTGTCGCCGAAATAGCCGTCGGTGTCGGCGTAGCGGGCTGCGTCGAGCCAGTCGACCGCCATCCGCTCGCCAAAGTGGGGTGAAGCGAGCAACTGGTCGACCGTCGCTTCCCACGAGGCACGCCGGGCAAGTTCAAGTTCCTCCACGGTCGGCGGCAGCCCGATCAGATCGAAGTAGACGCGGCGGATCAGAGTGTCGCGGTCCGCGGAAGGGGCGATTGTCGTTCCATGTTCGGCGAGCTGCGCGGCGACGAATGCATCAATCGGATGCGTGACCCCCTCCACCTGCGGAACGGAGGGCTTGAGGATCGGTTCGAAGGCCCAGTGCCGCTGGTAGGTCGCTCCCTCGGCAATCCACCGCTTCAGGCGATCGATCTCGGCGGAAGTGGGACGCTTGTCGGTCGGGTGCGGCGGCATCTGCAAGGCAGCATCGCCGGTCGTCAGGCGGGCGATCAGCGCGCTCGCTTCCGGCTTGCCGGGCACAATTGCGATGTCGCCGGACTCCGCGGGCGAAATCGCGGCGGCCCGCTCATCCAGGCGGAGGCCGGCCTGCCGCGCCTGTTCGTCAAATCCGTGGCACTTCCAGCAATGCTCGGACAGAATCGGCCGGATCTCCCGATTGAATGAGATCGGTTCTGCGGCCGAAGAATGGGCTCCGACCGGACCGAACAGGCCGGCGAACAGCAGAACTACCGCGCCAGGGCCGTATCGCAGCGCAACGGCAGGCGGTGCATCGGTCGTCACGGCGGGACTCCCAGCTCACATCACGGAGCGTTGATGAGTATACCCGGGCGACTGTCGTGATGAAACGCCCTTCCTTGCTGGAAACGAGGAAGCCCTGGCGACCGCAGGCCGCCAGGGCTTCCCGGAACACATTGATCGTCGACGCGGCGACCGAGGTCAGGCATAGGGCCTTCCGCTGGTCGCCTTCTGCTATTCACTCTACATCAGCCCAGAATCTTCGTCCGCAGCGACGTCAGCAGGCTGACCGCGGCGCCGATGTCCTTCTTCTGCTGAACCGGGTCGTGAGGGATTTCCCGTTCGATCGTCAGCGGGCCGGTGTAGCCGATCTCCTTCAATGTCCGCAGATACGTCTCCATGCCGACGTCCCCGTCGCCCAGGGCGACTTCCCGGCCCCAGCCCTTGCCGCGATCCCCTTCAGCCGCCCATTTGGCGTCCTTGCAGTGAATACTGCCGACGTATCTCCCCACTTTCTTGAGAGCTTCGATCGGATCGCCAGTGCCGTAGAGGATCATGTTGGCGGGGTCGAAGTTGATGAACAGGTTCGGCCGGGCGACGTCGGCGATGAACTCCAGCAGGTGGTCGGCTGTTTCCTGCCCGGTTTCCAGGTGGACTTTCTGGCCGCCGGCGGACACGTAATCGAGCAGGTCACGCGTCACCGCGAGCAGGTCCTGGTAACTGGCGCTCGTCTTCTCCGGCACAAAGCCGATGTGAAGGCCGACGGTGTCGCAGCCCAGGAGCTTCGCAAAGTCGGCAATCTCCTTCATCTCCTGCACACGAGCGGCGCGGGTCGCTTCCGGGACCAGCCCGACCGTTCGCGCCGTCGTCGGGATGTCCGCGTAGCTCTCGCCTTCGAAACCGCCAAAGACACAGGTGACGGTAATTCCTGCGGCCTTGCAGCGGTCGAGAAACTTCTGAGCGGCCTCGGGCGTCCGGGACTCCTTGTGCGGGGCATGAAGCTGGACGGTGGGAATCCCCAGATCCTGAGCAACTTCCAGATGCACGCCCAGCCCGGCATCTACAGAGGCAAACACACCAATCGACCACGGCTGCATGGAACGACACTCCTGACCAGACGGAACGACGGTCTCAGACCGGCACATATGCCTGAGAGTTGATCGGAGATGCTACGGGAATTCGGGACACAGAACCAGTGACGGAAAGTCGAACCACGAATGACACGAATCGGCGCCAATGAAGACGGGGACAATGAGAGAAACCACGGAGAACACGGAAGTCACGAAACGGAACGAGCACCACAGCGAACTTGGCCGTATCCTGGCTCGCTTCTCCTCGATTCGTGCTGATTCGTGTCATCCGTGGTTACGTCTTTTCAGTCCGGTCGGGAGCGAGCCGATCGAGAGGGACGCCGAACAGTTCTGCGGCCTGGCGGCTCAGCGCCGTCCAGTCGAAGTGGTCCACGGTCCACTGCCGGGCGGCTTGGCCCATCGTCTGACAGCGCGTCGGATCCGCGAGCAGTTCCGCCAGAACCTTCGCCACGGGTTCGGGCGTCTCACACGGAACGACGAACCCCGTGACGCCCGGCGAAAGGGTCTCGGCGGTGCCCCCCGAATCGCCAGCGACGACGGGCGTACCGGACGCCTGCGCTTCCAGCAGGACCATCCCGAAGCCTTCGATGTCGGTCCCGATCTGTCGATTGGCGAGCACGAACACATCGGCCTGCTGGTAGGCCAGGCGCAGCGTTTCGTCGGAGACCTTGCCCATGAACAGGACATGATCGGTCTGGCCTTCCTTGGAGGCAAGTTCCTGCAGATACTTCAGATCTTCGCCGCCACCAATGATGGCGTAGAGGACGTCTGGAACGGTCTGCCGGATGCTCTTCAGGGCGCGGATCATCGTGTCCTGACCCTTGCGGCGCTGCAGTCGGCCCGCGGTCAGCAGGACGGGGCGGTCTCCCCAGCCGAGACTCTGTCGGACCGAGGCGTCGCGCGGGGCCGGAACGAAGTAGCTCGTGTCGACGCCGGGATGCAGCAGATGCACCCGTTCGGCGGGGACGCCCCACTGCTCGGTGACGACGCGGACGCTGTTCCGGCTGTTGGCGATCACCCCGGCGGCCTTGCGCAGGACGCGCCCGGTCATCCAGCGGAGCTGGCGGCTCGAGAGGGTGCCGGTCGCCCCCCCCTGCATGTTCGCGTTCACGTCTTCGCCGTGCACGTAGACCGTGTAAGGAAGTCCGGTGAATTTCTGCAGCAGCAGCGCCAGCCAGCCGCACGGGATACAGCGGCCGCAGTGGAGCTGAGTGATCTCGCGTTCGCGGATGGTCCGGCGGAGAGCCCGGAAGGCCTTCCAGTACTGACGCAGCGACGACCAGCGGGTGAGCCCCCAGTCCTGCAGCGTGAGAGGCGTCCGGACGACGTCCAGCGCGTGCGTGGCGTCGAACGTCGCCGCACCGGGATCGTCCCCCACCGCCAGCGTAAACAGGTCCGACGGCATGCGGCTGTAAGTCTCCCAGAACCAGCGGCCGCTGCCGCCGACCTTGGGGGGAAAGATTTCGCTGACGAGGAGGGTTTTCATGGGGGGAATTGTGGCCGAAACAGGCGGGAAGATGCCAGCTTGCCGGGGAGAGTCAGGAAAACTCCTACGCAACGGCCAATTCGGTCTTCCCCACGCCGGTCAGGCCGGCGAAGAGCATCGCCGAGGCCGGTTTGCCGGGGGCGGAGAGCCCCGCCTTGATCAGCCGCAGTTCGCGGGCGGCCGTTTCGACGGCGTTCGGCTGGCCGACCACGGCGGCGGAGAGGGCGGCGGCGAAGTCGGTCTCGTCGCCGCACCCCAGCAGCGTCTCGGCGGGAATGCCAGTCCGCTCGTGCAGCACGGCGGCGATGTCGGCCAGTTCCAGGTTGTGCCGGTCGCTGTGCTGCATCAGCCGCTCGAAGGCCAGCCGTTCGCAGGCTTCACGGAGGACGTTGATGTCCTTGGCGGGATGGTACTCGTTCAGCAGAAAGTGCGAGGTCAACTGCACCGTCCGGCGAACCAGCTCCGGGGCGATCGCGACATCCTGCGTCTTTGCAAACTCCGCGGCATGCTCGGCCGCGATGGCTTCGGCGGTCGCTTCGTCCGGTTCGTGGAGGTCGACCCGCGCGAAGTACCGCAGCATCTCGGCATCGCCGGCGACGAGATCGGCGTACTCCCAGGGAGTCATTACGCCAATGATCCGCAGCCCCGGTCGGTCGAGCAGACTGCACAGGAGCGGCCGATTCGATCCGCCTCCAGCCCGGCGTAACAAGGAAGCGATGCCGTCCAGGCAGAGCACCAGCTTCGGTTCGTTAACCGTCGACGCAAAGATCGACTCCAGGCAAGCACGGCTGTCGTCCGGGCTGACGTGCCGGCAGTCGATCCAGCGGAATTTGTGTTCGGACAGGAAGGGGATCTCGCCGGACGATGCCCGCCGGGCTAGGTCCTGAACAGCATGTGAGCGGCCGATGCCGGGGAGGCCGATGAGGAGCGGGTGGCAGCGGCGGGTGCGAAAGAGTGTCGAAATGATGGGTGAAAGCGCCATTATGGTCGCCACTGCTCCAGCATTAGCACTGCTCGTGTTCAATCTCCAACACTGCGCGGCACGATGCGCCATGCTGCCTTCCCGAGGCGCTGCAGTGCTGATTCGATCAACAACGTCGGCCCCGCTGGTCTGCATTTGAGATTCCGTTGGCTTATTCCGAACTCGCAAACACGAAGTCGATGCCCAGCGCGCCAGTCCGTTCCTGCACGATACCGAGCACTCTCTGCCCGATCCGCTTCGGAGGATCGTGGCCCAGCAGCGGCCGACCGCGATAGTCTAAGAACGCGACGAAGTGGATGTGTAGAGCACGGTCGACGATCCGTCGTGTCGGGGGCATCGCTCCGTTCTATGAAGACGCATCACAATATTCGCTGCCATCAACTTCGGCCACTCCTTGCAATCCTGATTACCGCAATGACCGCCGACCTGCCCCCCTCCCACCCACGGCGATCACGGCAGACGGCTAAAGAATCACAGAAACGATTCATACAGGAAGCTGAAGTCTCAACCAGACGCTAGGAACGCCTGCGACGAGCAGCGATGAGGCCACGGACAGGGTCATCATCAGGAAGGCTCCACTCTGCTACGGTTTCTCCATCTTTGAACACCTTGCGCTTGGTGCAAATCCCGAGATCATAAGTTTCAGATTTGTTTAGCGTTCCATCCTCGTTGAGATACTCAATCTCTCCATCATAGACATTGCCATTCATTGCTCCACGGCATTCAATCCGTCCGTTCGGGTAGTAATCAACGAATGGCCCTGACTTAACGCCGTTCTCAAATGACACTTCTGATTCAATCGATCCGTTCTCCCTCCTAACCACTGCCTGTCCCTGAAACGGCTTCCCTTCATGCGAGTAGGTACTGTCTATTTCCGAAACTAGATCATCCCAGTCTACCGGCATATGCCACCTCCATTATGCTCAATCGGTTGGCACGTTAACACCATGCGTAAGGTCGCGGCAATACCCACACCGCGGAACTTGCCGACAGCTCTTGGAACTTGACCGATTCACCATCCACAATTCACTAAGATCGATTGGTAAGCCTGCGCGGGTCCGCGCCCACAACGCCTCATTTAGCGCTTGCATCTCTGCGTGTTCGCCAGGCTGGCTGTATACCCACCTACCCAATTCATCAGCATTACAGCGGAACAAGTCAATGTCAGTATTCTCAAAGAAATCCTTTAACCGGTCATTCAAGAATGGATGCAGTGGTGTCGGGAGCGATGTATTGTTGAGTCCGGTGAATGTCTCGCAAGTACGCGAGTCTATTAGCCCAGTCTCAACAGGTGAGCGAAATCTCTTAGGACGCAAGTCATTCTCTTCGCCGGCCCTTCGCGCGGCAGTCCTGAGTTGCCTGTAGAACTCCTCCCATTCTCCCCTCGTCATTGTGCGTTCAGCAAGGCGATCCGCCGGTGATTGAGGGGCGGGGGGCTGAGACCCGTCTATCGACGGTTCTGGGGACCGAATGGGACAGGAATCAAAAGGACTCGAACCGTCTCGTCTGCAGATCGGTTGACTTCCGCGAGGCCGATTAAGACGAAACGTATCCGGCATATCATCGACATGCGAGATACTGGATAATCTAAGAGCCCGTCCAGCCAAGCCGAGTTCGCCGAGCCCGCCAATCAACTCCAGGAAGTCAAGTGTCGCGGCTGCATCGCAACGGGCCTGATCACGCGATCCTTGGAAGAAATCGTGCTCGCATTGGAACTCATTGCGGCGGTCCTGACGAGCGGCCTTGAGAAGTTCCTCGCGTCGGAGTACCAACGTTGAGAAGCTGTTGCCGGCTAGTGCCTTCAGTAATGCTGTCGTGAACCAATCGTCCAGAGACTTTGCGATCTGGTAGTCAATTCTCGCCAACCACGCTCGCTCCTGGTCAGTGAGAGGACGCCCCATTTCGTAGCCGTGACACGCACAGAGGACGTCAATCTCGTAGTTAGACAGAAGGGCGTCATCGGTAGTGCCTTCTTTGTCTGGCAAGGGCGGAAGCGGCTTGTCTGGCGGGATGTAGTTCGGAGATTGCAAAACTTTAGCGCCGGGATTGTATTTTAAGATGGATTGGATGACGCTGGGACTTGTGTGCGGTGGACGAAAGTCGATAGTAGCTGGAATTCCGGGTTCGTCCGACGGGATTTCGATGACCCAATACCCGGGCGGCCAGTTGGGGTCGCCAAGGCCCGTCGGATCTGTGTACTGGACCGGTTGGTTGGTGATATAGCGATAAAAGTTGGTGTCGCCTGCCCGCAATCCGGTCGGATCCTGGGACACAAACCTCCCACTGGCCGGGTCATAATCCCGCGCTCGCAGGTTGTAGAGTCCAGTCGCCTCCTCCTGCCGATACCCAACCTGCCCCACCCAGCGGTAGGGATTCTCGGTCGCGCCGGTCGTCTCGACCGGTTCCCCGAACGCCTGGTAGCGGTAGTCGTCGGTGACGGCCCCGGTGGCGTCGGTCAGGCCGGTCGTGCTTCCCAAGGCGTCGAAGCGGTAGTACGAGCTGTCCGTCTCCCGCCGCTGGCTGACCAAGTCGCCGAACGGTTCCGCCTGGTAGGTGTACTCCGCCTCGACCGCGCCGACCTCGTCGGTCTCCCGCACGACGTTGTTGTTGTCCCACAGGAACCGCGTGACGATCACGCCGTCGTCCTGCTCGACGATCCGCTCCTCGGCGTTCTTGTTGACCGGCGACCAGACGTGCGTGACGACGTCCCCCGCGGGAAGTTCGATCTGAATGAGCTGATTCTCGGCGTTCCACGTGTAGGTGGTCAGCTCCAGCGCCGGCGTTTCCAGGCGGGTGCGATTCCCCGCCGGGTCGTAGCTGTAAGTCGTGTTGCCAGAGAACGAGGTCGACCCGAGCAGCCGATTGGCTCCATCATACACGCTGGTCGTCCGATCTGTCTCGGTGATTTCCACCGTGCGATTGCCGGACGGGTCGTAGACGTAGGTCGTGCGGTAAGCGTTCGCCCCACTGCGGGCCTCGGCGAGGAGCTGCCCGGTCGGGTCGTAACTCCAGGTGACGCGGGCCTGTTCGCCCGCCGAGACGCCGAGCCCGGACCAGCCGGACGTCGTCAGGTTCGACCAGTCGGTCGCCGTCAGTTCGCTCCAGCCGGTGGAACCGGTCGCTTCGATCACCCGTGTCCGCCGCCCGGGCGCTTGACACCTCCCGCTTCCAACCGGGACAATTCGCCCATTCGAGGCGAACTGCCCGCGCAGTCGCCCTGCCGGGACTCTCATCCGAAGACTGAGGACTGTGATGCACAAGCTGGTGCTCTGGAGCGTGATGGCGTTGACTGTCGGGACGACGGCCGCCGTGGCCGAACTCCCCGTCAAACTGGACGAATTCGCCCCCGTCGAGGATCTGGTTGCGGAAGCAAACGACCGGATCGCCGACCTGACCGGCGACCTGCTCAAGACGGAAGAATCGTACGAAGAGCACGGCGACAAGATCCGCCAGGCCGCCAGCATGCTCGCTGTCACGGCCCAGGCCATCGCCGAGCACCCGTCCGCCAGCGAGTTGAAAGCCGCGGCGCCGAACCTGCGTGACGCGGCGATTGTCATTGCCCGGAGCAAGACCTTTACCGACGCCGGCAAGGGCGTCGAGCAACTCCAGGCGGCCGTGAAGGGCGAAGCCAAGGGAGCCCCCGTCGAATACGACTGGGCCAAATTGACCCGCATGCATCCATCGATGGAGGAAATGAACGCCCGCGCAACGCTGATGCGACGGTTGCTGCGTCGTCCCAAAGACCCGGCGGCCGACAGCCGGAACTGCCTGGCGATCGCGACGCTGGCCCTGGCGACGCACGCCGACACCCACGAAGTCAAGAATCCCGGCGACATCCCAAAGTGGAACTCGCTTTCCAAGGAACTGGCCGATCACATGGCCTCTGCGGCCAGAGCGGTGAAGGCCAAGGACAAGGACGCCGCCGCCAAGCACTTTGCGGCGGGCATGGAAACCTGCAGCCGCTGCCACGAAGTCTTCAAGGACCAGTAGGAAAATCGCTACCTGCCGCGACCGCGAGCCGCGCGGGGAGGAATCTCCCGCGGCGATGAATTGACTTTCGGCAGGCCCTTTCGTACCGTTCTCAACGTCGCCGCCGCATGCTGCGACGTCGTGTCTCCGTAGCTCAATTGGATAGAGCGTTGGCCTCCGAAGCCAAAGGTTAGAGGTTCGAGCCCTCTCGGGGATACTTGCCAATTTTGCAGACTGAAAGGCAACGGGATTCTTGACGGTCCTCTTCGGATTCGGTCGGATCGCCCCGATTCGATGCCTTCGGACTCGTTCCCGGCTTTGGCCGATTGCTTGCTTCCCTGCAGGACGCAGCCGTTGACAGCCTTGAAGCTGCCATCAGGCGACCAGGAGGCTTCTGCGATTTCTTGAACGCGACTCGCCAGTTCAAGGTCACGTGCAAGCGTGTCCGGCGGGCGTCGGCGAAGAGGTCGCCGGCCCAGAGCCCGCCGTGTGACATTTGTCAGGCATGCGCAGGCGGCGCCCAATCTCGTTCGGCACGCTTTTTGCGCAGGCCGATTGAGATTGTAGTCTTTCTCCCTGCGGAGGGAGTGGCGATGGCGGAGAAGGGGCTGACGGAGGAGGAGCGGCGGGAGCTGATTGGTCCTTTGGCCGGGACCGTCCTGCTGCGGCGCATCTTTCCGCTGCTGCAACGATTGGCTCCCTGCGGGACAGAACGCGACACCGCTCGCAACCGGCAGCTGTTCTACAGCCAGTATGCCGCGCTCCTCCTGATCGGCTTCTTCAACCCCGTTCTCAAGTCCGCCCGGGCGCTCGTCGCAGCCTCGGGACTGAAAAAGGTCCAACAGCTCGCCGGCGGGCAAAAGGTCTCGGCCGGGGCCTTCTCCGAGGCCTCGTCCGTCTTCGATCCCTCGCTCCTGGAAGGACTCGTTCACGAACTCCGCCGCCAGTTCGCCCGGCATCAGTTCCGCGTGAGCCGCAGCGGTCGGCTGGGACGCCTTCCCAACCCGATCGTCGAACGTCTCGTCGCCGTCGACGGGACCGTGCTGTCGGCCTTGCCGCAGATCGCCGCCCGGCTGGGACGCGGTTCTCAAGGCCAGTGGCGGCTGCACACCCAGCTTCGCATTCACGACCAGAGGGTCGTGGCCTCGACCCTCACCGAGGAGCCGGCCAAAGGGCCGCACTCCGAGCGCGCCGTCACGCTCCAGCAGATCCAGGCCCGCGAACCGCAACCCGCCGGTGCGCCGGGAGACCTTTATATTCTGGACCGGGGCTATCGCTCGGCCGTGGTGTTCAACGAACTGGTCGAAGCCCGCTGCGACTACGTCTGCCGGCTCAATCGCGGGGACGGTCGCGTGGTCGAGGGACCGGTCAACGACGCGAACGGTCATGCGGTTCAACTCCCCGCGCTCACCGAAGCCGATCGCGCCGCGGGGGTCGTGGCGGATGAACTGATCGCGCTGGGCGGCGGCAGCGGAGCCAGTCCCGCAAGAACCAATCACGTCGTGCGGCGGATCACCGTCGAGCCAGTGCCCGGTCGACCAAGTTCGGCAAGGCAGGGGCGGCTTCGCAGCGACCAGACCGGGCGGGAAGGCCTGATCCTGGCCACGACGCTGCTGGATCTCCCGGCCGAACAGGTGGTGCTAATCTATGAATGCCGGTGGCAGATCGAGCTGTTCTTCCGGTTTCTGAAGCAGGTGCTGGGCTGCCAGCAACTGCTCTCGGCGAAGACGCGGGGCGTGGAGATCCAGCTCTACTGTTCGCTGCTCGCCGGGCTGCTCCTGGCCCTGGCGACGGGAGGCAACCTGTCGCGTCGAGCGTATGAAATGGTCTGTCTCTACATGACCGGCTGGGCCGACGACGAAGAACTCCTCGCCGCCTTCCCCCAGCCGCCATAGATTATGCAAGCACCGTGCCGAACGAGATTGGGCGGCGCCTGTCGATACCACCACATCACCACCAGTCGGGTTGAAGTCCGGGCGCGTATTCGCCGTTGTGCAAAGCAAGCCTCTCTGGCGGCCGGAGGGCTGAAGCTGCATGACGCTGAGCCCCTGCCCCCGCAGCAACTCCTACGCGAGGAGGACTGGCGACGGCCTGCCGGTGTAAGGCGATACCCTCCCCCGCCGACGCGGGCAGGCACGTCAAGTCCAGCGTTCGGCAGTCGCCAGGAAAAAGCCGCCGGTCGAATTCGAACGGACGACTTGCGGTCTACGGAATGCAAGCCTGTCGTCGGAGGTTGAGCGCCAACGAGGCCCTTGGAATCCACGCCCATCACGCACGCATTCGCCCCCGCAGGGGTCGCAGAAACATTGACGGCGGAGATCATTCCGTCGCAGCCACATCCTTCGGGACCGTGAGCGATTCACTTCGACGTTAGAATTTCACAAGCATTGCCCCGCCCGTAATGAAGGCTGTCGCTTCATTGACGTGTTCGGCCTGCACGTCGTCCTTGTTGTCCAGATCCGCAATTGTGCGGGCGACCTTCGCAAGTCGATCCATCGAGCGCGTCGAAAGACTCGTTTCTGTGATAGTCGACTTGTACTGACTGAATGCGTTGTCGGAGAACTGGCAGTAGTCCAGCACATGCCCGCCCGGAATCGCAGCATTGAACGGAATCGGCTTTCCGTCAAAGCGTTCGTGCTGTCGTTTGCGCGCCCGTTCAACCCGAGCCCGAATTCGCGGTGAAGCGCCTTCTTCGGTCGGTGCAAATCGCTCTTCCACCGACAGTCGTTCCATATCGACTTTTAAGTCGATGCGATCAAGAATTGGCCCGCTGAGTTTCTTCTGATACTTCTCCACGTCTGCTTTACGGCAGGTGCATTGCGGCGTTCCGAAATAGCCGCAAGGACAGGGATTCATAGCGGCTACCAACGTGAAGCGACAGGGGTAGCTGACAGTAGCCTGTACTCGTGAGATTGTGACGGTGCCCGATTCCAGCGGCTGGCGCAGAGCCTCAAGCGTTGGTCCACTGAATTCAGCTAGTTCGTCAAGAAACAGAACTCCCAAATGAGAGAGCGTGATTTCACCTGGGCGTGCCAGCCCGCTGCCGCCGCCGACGAGCGACTGCTTCGACGCCGAGTGGTGGACAGTACGCATCGGCCGTCGAGTCACGGCCATGCCATCGCGTTCTAGTTCGCCACACGCCGAATAGATCTTTGTCAGTTCGACTTTCTCGTCGTCACGAAGCCGCGGAAGAATACCGGGGATCGCACTGGCAATGAGTGACTTGCCTTCACCGGGAGGGCCAATCAGGAGCATGTTGTGCCCGCCAGCCGCAGCGATCATCGCTGCCCGTTTGGCTCGCTCCTGTCCCCGAATCCGGCCAAAATCGACCGCGCGATCGATGGCGTTCTCGAACTCGATCGGCGTAGCCAGAGCGTTCTCCAGCTTCTTCCTCCCCGCAAAGAACGCGATAACGTCCTCGAGTTGCGTGACCGGATAGACGCCGCAGCCTTCGTGCCCGGGTTTGGCGAGAATCAGGCAGCATTCCTTTGCGTTCTCAGCCGGCACGATCAGCTTTTGCCCGGCCTTCGCTTCATAGGCGAGCGACAATGCACCGGGAACACGGCGGACCTCGCCGTGGATTCCAAGCTCGCCCATGATGATATAGCTGTCCTCGCGGCTCTCGGAGAGGTCGGGGAGAAGACCTGCAGCCTGCAGCGAAATGACCGCCAGCGGCAGGTCAAGCCACGTACCCTCCTTCGGAAGGTCGGCTGGTGCCAGATTGATTAGGATTTCTGCTTGCGGGGCGGGAACTCGCAGCTTTGCAAAGGCACCAATGATTCGCGCCGTGGCCTCACGAATTGCTCCCTTTGCCATTCCAGTGATCGAAATGGCAGATCCCCAGGACATGCCTTCATCATCAACCGACAAGGCGCGGGCCTGGATTTCGATCAGCTTGCCTTCAATCCCGAACAGGACTCCGCCTCGAAGCGTGTGATCTCGGTTCGTGAGATCTGCCAGTTCGCGTTTGGACAAAAACGGACGAAACAAAGGCATCTTGGCGTTCATCGGCAGCAGACCCTCGGAACACTGACATCATAAATGAGATATCAAAAGTGTACACGGGCCGTCGGTGTCGACGCCATCGGGCGCAGCGGATCGGAAACAGAATTGCGAAAGGTAAAACGCAGATGGCCGTTAACTCGCCACACCCGAATACAACGGCTCAATCACGCTCCCGTTCAGCAGATGATTCGGCCGTCCCAGCGGGTCGAACAGGGCCACGTCGTGACTCACGCCCAGCGCGTCGAACAGCGTCGTGCAGACGTCCGCCGGGGACCACGAACGCGTCACCGGATACGCCGCGATCGCGTCCGTCGCGCCCACCACCTGGCCGCCGCGAATCCCCGCCCCCGCGAACAGGCCCGAGTAGGCGTGGGCCCAGTGGTCGCGGCCGGGGACGGTCTGGCCAGGGAGGACCGAGACGCGCGGCGTCCGGCCGAATTCCCCCATCACGATGACCATCGTCTCCTCCAGCTTGCCCGAGGCCGACAGGTCGTCCATCAGGGCGGCCAGGCCATTGTCGAGCTGCGGCAACAGGACATTCTTGAGCCGGCCCCAGTTGTCGACGTGCGTGTCCCAGGTCTGCACGATCCCCATCGCCGCCTGGACGATCGGCACCCCCGCTTCGATCAGCCGGCGGGACAGCAGCAGCGACTGCCCGAACTTGTTTCGGCCGTACCGCTCGCGCGTCGCGTCGTCCTCCTGCTGAATGCTGAACGCCTTGGCCACCTTGTCCGACGTCAGCAGCGAGAAGGCCACGTCCTGCTGCTCGGCGAAGGACGTCGTCCGGCCGTCTCCCTTGAGCGTCGGCCGCTGGTTGATCGTATCGAGCAGTTCGCGCCGGGAAACGAGGCGCGGGGCGGTCAGGCCCGGCTGCAGACTCAGCGAATCGATGCGGAAGTTCGCGTCGTTCGGATCGTGATTGATCTGCCACGGATCGTGCTTCGGCCCCAGGAACCCGGCGTGCTGCCCCGGCCAGGTGAGGGGGCCTTCAATGTAATAGTTCGGCAGCGTCACGCCCGAGGGAATGCCGTCGTTCCGCGGGCGGACGTAATCGAGAGCCGCGGCGAAATTCGGAAAGTCGTTCCGCGATTCGACGCGATCCAGATCGCTGCCGCCGCGCGGCAGCGGCGTCGGCCGCCCGGTCAGGGCCACGTGCGTGGCCAGCAGGTGATTGTGCTCCACATGCGACATGGTCCGCAGGATCGTCCAGCGGGCAAGCTGCTCGGCGAGCTTCGGCATGTGCTCGCAGATCGAGACGCCGGGGAGCGCGGTATTGATCGACGAAAACTCGCCGCGGACCTCGGCCGGGGCGTCCGGTTTGGGATCCCACATATCGAGCTGACTCGGCCCGCCGCTCAGCAGGACCAGCAGCACCGACTTGGCCCGTCCGATCCCCGAGGACGACGCGTCCGCAGGCTTCGGCGCAAAGGGAACCCCGGCCCCGATGACGCCCGCGGCGCCCACTCGCAGGAAGTCTCGACGATCAAATGCGAAACGCGGTGAAGTCATCGGAAAAAATCCTCGGCGGGAGGAGTCAGCGTCGGGCGGGAAAATCGGCGGGATCGGAACGGTATTCCGACAACATATTCATACGGGCTTGCGCGTCCGTAAGCAAGACCGGTTGTGCAGGCGGCCGGGTGGCCGGGGCTGGAGCGTCTTCGCGAAGTCCCGGTTTTCCGACGCAAATCCCCTCAAAGACCGGGGCTTCCCTTCGGTCCAGCCCCGGCCACCCGTCATTGCACGGTTATGGTGTCGACTGTTCCATCGCCGTTTGTTGATGCGATTTGTCGCGTAGGTTGCTATGACTGGGGACGGATCGCCGATCTTGCGTACTATCCGGAGGAACCATGCATACTCGCCGACAATTCCTGGGAGCAATGGGAGCCGGGCTGTCACTGGGATCTCTCTCCTTCGCGGCCGATCCGACTCCGGCGAAGAAACGCCTGGCGGTCGTCACGACCGAATGGCGGAACCGATCCCACGCCTGGCACATGGCCGAACGGTTCCTCGTCGGCTATCCGACGCAGGGCAAGTGGCATCACCCGCCATTCGACGTCGTCGCAGCCTACGTCGACCAGCAGCCCGAAAACGACCTCAGCCGATTGCGCTCGAAGGAATTCGGATTCCCGATCTATCCGACCGTCGCCGAGGCGATCCGTTGCGGCGGCGACACGCTGGCCGTCGACGCCGTGCTGATCATCGGCGAACACGGCAACTATCCTGACAACGAATACGGCCAGAAGAAATATCCGCGGTACGAGTTCTTCAAGCAGGTGACCGACGTCTTCCGCAGGGACGGCCGGACGACGCCGGTCTTCAATGACAAGCATCTGTCGTGGAAATGGGACTGGGCCAAAGAGATGGTCGACATCTCGCGCGAGCTGAACTTCGGCTTCGCCGCCGGATCGTCCCTCCCCGGCACATGGCGGATGCCGTCGATTGACATGCCCTACGAGGCCGAGGTCGAAGAAATCCTCTGCCTGGCGATCGGCGGCCTCGACAGCTACGACTTCCACGCCCTCGAAGTGATCCAGTGCATGGCCGAACGTCGGCGCGGCGGAGAGACCGGCGTCGTGGCCGTGCAGGGCCTGCGCGGGGATGCCGTCTGGCAGGCGATGGCAGCCGGAAACTGGCAGGGGGGCGGCTGGGATCCGGCACTGTTCGAAGCCTGCCTCTGTCGCACGCAGACTCTGGGCCAGCCGGAGACCTTCAGCCATCGGCATCCGACGCCGGAACAGATCCGCGAATGGGTCAAAGACCCGATTGCCTATCGCATCGAGTATGCCGATGGCCTGAAGGCGACGATGCTGCTCATGAACGGTCTGGTCGGCGACTTCACGTTTGCCGCGAGAATCAAGGGCCGGGCCGAGCCCCTCTCGACGCTGTTCTACCTCCCCCAGACGCCAAACGTGACCTACTCCGCCGAACTGATGGCCAAGGCGGAAGCGACGTTCCTGACCGGCAAAGCTCCGTGCCCGATTGAACGAACGCTGCTGACGACGGGCCTGGTCGAAGCAGGAGTCCGTTCGATCGGCACCGGACAGAAACGGCTGGAAACGCCGCACCTGGCGGTCCGTTATCAGGCCCCGCGGGAGTCGCTGTTTCTGCGGAGCTAAGGGTCATCACCGGGTGGCCGGGGCTGGACCGAAGGGAAGCCCCGGTCTGGATTCCAACGGCGCCGGACCGGGGCATCGCGAAGACGCTACTGTCCCGGCCACCCGCTAACAATCTGATAGATCTCCGATTTGGAACTTGATGTTTGGTGTTTGGAACTTTTTAGAATTTAGAATTTCGAGTTTCGGATTGGAGCTTGGCGTTTGGAGCTTTGCTCCAGCCAATTCCACGTGACAGCCGATGATTCATCAGTTATTCTTGATGGGTCTGGTCGGGGCGGGAATTCCCGACGGTTCGTTCGTTGTCCGCAGGGCCGATCCGATGCATTCACCGCAGCGCTGGCAGCATCCGCGGATTTCCCGTCGCACCGCCGTGCAGGCCGGGGCTGTTGGACTACTTGGGTTGGGGATGAATCATCTGCAGCCGTTGAGGGCGGCAAATCGGTCGGGGACTGCGGCACGAGCCCGTTCGTGCATCTATATCTTTCTCTCGGGCGGGCTCTCCCAGCACGAGAGCTTCGATCCCAAGCCGGAAGCCCCGCTCGAAATCCGCGGCGAGTTTCAGCCGATCGACACGGCTTCGCCGGGACTGCAGATCTGCGAGCACTTGCCGGGCCTGTCGCAGCGCAGCCGGCACTGGTCGGTCCTCCGGTCGCTGTCGCATCCGACCAACGACCACACCGCCGGTCACTATTACATGCTCACCGGCCGAAGCATCCCGTCCCCCGGCTTCCGCGGCGACCGCATGCCCCGCTCGTCCGACTGGCCGTCGATTGCCTCAGTTGCCGGCGATGCCGTCCGGCATCAGCAGGCGAACAATCTGCCGCCCGCGGTCGTGCTGCCCGAGAAACTGGTCCACTGGTCCGGCGGAACGATCCCCGGAGCCTTTGGCGGCTTGATGGGACAGCATCGCGATCCGTTCTTTATCGAAGCCTCCCCGTACGGCGATCCCTTCTGGCGCGGGGCCTACCCCGAATACACGTTTCCGAACGAGACCAGGAAGCCGCCCAAGCATTCGGACGACCGCGTCTTCGAGGCCCCCAATATCAAGCTCTCGCCCGGCCTGAGTCTGAGTCGGCTCAACGGTCGGACAGAACTGCTTCGCGAACTCGACCGCCAGCGGGCCGAACTGGAGCGCTCGGCGACGATGCAGCAATACGACAACCACCGCGAATCGGCGGTGTCGCTCCTCTCCGCGGAGTCGGTCCGCAAGGCGTTCGACGTCACGCGGGCCGACGAGGAGACGCAGATCCGTTACGGCCGGAACAGCTTTGGATGGTCGCTGCTGATGGCCTATCGGCTCGTCGAAGCCGGCGTGAGTCTGGTGCAGGTGAACCTTGGCAACAACGAAACCTGGGATAACCACGGCGAGATCTTCCACCGGCTGCGTGACCGGCTCCTGCCGCCGACCGATCGCGCCCTGTGCGCTCTGATGGACGATCTCGAAGTCAACGGGCTCCTCGACAGCACGCTGATCGTGATGGGGAGCGAGTTCGGCCGGACGCCCAAGCTTTCGACGCTGGCCGATTCGTACGTCGGAGCAGGACGCGACCACTGGGGGGCCGTGCAGAGCGTTTTCTTCGCCGGCGGCGGCGTGATCGGCGGACAGGCGATCGGCTCGTCGGACGCGGTCGGCGCCTACCCGGCGAGCAACCTGCAGAAGCCGGAGAACATGGCCGCAACGATCTACCAGTCGCTGGGGATTCCCGACACGGCCGTGTGGCACGACGAGGTCAATCGGCCGCATCCGATTTACCACGGGGCCCCGATCGCGGGGTTGATGTAGCTCGTGGTCATGGCGCGAATGGCCCGGACTGGACTGAAGGGGAGCCCCGGTCTTCGAGTTGACACGCACAGACCGGGGCATCGCGATGACGCTCCTGCCCCGGCGGGGTGGCCGGGGCTGGACCGCAGGGAAGCCCCGGTCTGGATTCCAAGGGCCCCGGCCATCCGGCGATGCGCGCTGAATGTGCACGGCGATCAGCCGACGGCACCTCTCGTCCGACGATCAATTTCGGAGCCGGCGGTCATCGACGATTTCGTTGGTGAACGGTCCCGGAATCGGCTTGGCGATGGTCAAGTCGGAGTCCTTGAGGTCCACGACAGCCTCTTCGCCCGTCTCCGCCATCTGGCGACCCCGAGCGTCCAGGACACGTCGGACGATCGGTTGGAAGGGGAGGTCGTCATTGAGGCGGAGGACGGTGGCAACCGACCCGTCGCTCAGGACGACATAGCTGCCGATTGGATAGATGCCGATACAACGCACCAGACCGCGAATGACATCCGGATCCTGCTTCCTGGCTTCGGCCTGCTGCAGCAGTGAAACCATTGCGGCATATCCCAGCATCGGCGGGCGGTCGGGACGCGGGGCCGTCATCGCCGCATACGCGTCGGCCGCGTGGACAATCCGGGCCATCGGATGGATCGACTTCGTCGTGCGTCCGCGGGGATACCCCGAGCCGTCGGGTTTCTCGTGGACCTGATAGGTGATGATGGAGACGATCTTCGGCAGCGAGTTCATCTGCTCGATGAGGTGCGCCGTGTGGATCGAATGCTTCTGGATGTCGAGCATTTCTCCAGGAGACAGGCAGCGCCGGGCATCCAGCAGGTGTTGCGGAATCTTCGCCATTCCCAGATCGGCGAGCATGCCGGCGATCCCGATCAGGCGGACGTTGTCCGCATCGAAACCCATTTTGATCCCCACGGCCATCCCGAGCGTGGCCATCTTTGTCGAATGCTCGGCCAGCGACCGTTTGCCGGTTGCAGAGAACGTGGTGCTGATGGTTGAGGCAAAGTCGGCAACGAGGGATTTCAAGGAACCGTCCGTTCCCCGGCTCACCTTCTCGCCTCCGCTGACTGCACCTCCAGCGGCGATTCGATTCATCATCGATTCGACGGCCGCCGCATTGTGCTGGTGGAGCGCCGCAGCCTGCGCCTGATGTTCGCTGCAGTAGTCGGACTTCCCGTGCCAGACGACCTCGTCCGCGACGGACGGGCCGCGATTGCGGACGCGCAGACCGTTATTCTGGACAAACTCATCGATTTGACGATTCAGAGCCGTTTCCAGCATCCGGAGCTGCTGCTCCTCGCGCTCCGGAAGACCATCGTTTCCGGTGAGTCGTTGAGCGTCGACGGCGTTCAGCAGCACCTCGAAAATGCCACGCGCGCGGAGCTTGTCCAGAAAGTTTTCCGTCATCATCAGGCCCGCGGCAAGCAGCAGCGTGCCATCCTGGGAATAGACGGGATACTCAAGGTTTTCGTTCAGGCGGAGCGCATTGAGCGGGACCGAGACGGCGCTGGCCATTGCGTTTTCCTGGATTCCGTGAAACTGTCGACCAATCGACACTCTTGCGGTGCTTCGAAATTCGTTTCTCCAAAGAATCTTGATCGGCGGTTCTGGGATGGAGACTTAGACGAGAGTTCAGTGCAAATCTGGATGCGACATGCAGACAAAACGCCTGTGTCGATCGCGCAAGATTCTCTGGACGGATAACAGCGAATCTTATCCGCACCCGCGCAGATTGTGATGTTGTGTGCAGGGCGATGGGCGCTGGAGTGTCAGGCAGAAGTCTTTTGTGCGAAAGTACCTGCGGCCGTGGAGCGACCGTTGCGGGACAACGGCCGATTGGGATCGAGTTCGCAGAAACGTGACATGGCGAAAGCTCGTCAGGTTTTCACACGGCGATATCGGAATCAAGCAATTTCTTCCGCTTCCGACATCGATTACCTCGCCGAGTCCATCCGACTCATCAGCCACGCATGCAGCGAAGCGGCCACCTGCTGATACCCCGTCGCATTCGGATGCACGCCATTGTTGTCCGGGTAGCCGCCGACTGGATCGAGATTGAGTTCCGTCGGCACCACGAAAACCCCGTCGGTTTCCCGACCGCCGAACTGCTGGAGCTGTCGCTGGACGAGCCGGTGCTGGATCCGCTTCCAGCCCCAGCGGGTGTACTTTCCTTTGTAATTGGCCTCGAAGCCCGATTCGCGGGCGTTTGGCGGCGTCGTCAGGCAGACCGCCAGCTCGGCCCTGGGCGCCGCCTCGTGAAACGCCTTCAGCAGCGTCTCGGCCTGGGCGAAGACCTGATCGATCCGCTGATCCATCGCGGCCGGGTCGTTCGGGTTGGCTCCGAAACAGTCGTTGATTCCGAGCAGAAACGTCACCACATCCGGCGTCTTGCCGCCGCAGGAGTCGCGGAAGTAGCGGGGCACATCGAGCTTCGGCTGATCGTCTTCCAGAAAGACAAACGGGCTGCTGTGTTTGCGCTGGGCGGGATCGGGGTTTGGCTCGTAGTGTTTGACGAAACGCTCCCACGTCCAGCCGCCATAGCCTTCGTGAGCGACTCCCGGCTGCGCGCTGGCCGGGCGATGCGTGCCGAGCATGGTCCAGGCGGGCATCCCCGATTCTGAGAGCCGGCGGGCAAGGTCGTTCGGATAGATCGTCGCATGCGTCAGGCTGTCGCCGACGATCAGCAGCGTCAGATGGCGTCCCGCCCCCGCGGTGACCGGGGCGACGCGCCACGTCATCGACTGTTCGGCGAGCTTCCGATCGCCGTCGAAGACGACGACCTTCCAGGCGTGGTCGCCGACGTCGGTCGCTGCAGGCGTAACAGTCCAGCGGCCGGCTTCCGCGGTTCCGAGATCGCTGCTGACGACGAACCGGAGTTGCTCCGGATGCTGCGTCAGGACGATGTTGTCGAAGTAGACGTTCATCTCGGCCCCGGCGACGGCATAGCCGACGGGTGGCAGCGTGAGCCGAATGTCCGCTACGGAGTCCTCGGCGCGGACCCGCAGAGGATGTCCCAGCAAACTGACCATGACCACTGTGAGCGAGAACAGCCGGAGCATGCGGTTTTCCAAGGGAGGGACGGGTGACAGACTTTCGCGGAGTATTCGACAGTCCGATCCTGCTGTCAATCACCAGCTTTTTAAGGGGGGGGGGCGGTTGCAGTCCGCTCGGGGACGCGTGAGACTGCAGCTTCCGGATTATGCACACAAGAATGCGACATGAGTCGGAGCGATCAAAGGTGCGAACCGTGAGCGAGACACAGGCCTGGGAGACGATGCCGGCGGCCGACGTGCTGCGAGGGCTGTCGGTCGACGGCGAGCGGGGCCTGACCGGGGACGAAGTTGTCCGTCGTCGGGAACGCTGGGGGGCGAATTCGCTCGCCGAGGAGCCGCCGGTCCCCATGTGGCGACGGTTGCTGAACCAGTTTAGAGAACTGGTGATCTGGATTCTGATCTTCGCGGCGGTCATTTCGGGCGTGATGGGCGAATGGGCCGATACGGCGGCCATTCTGGCGATCGTGCTGGTCAACGGAGTGATCGGCTTTCTGCAGGAAGAAAAGGCGGGTCGAGCGCTCGCCGCCCTGCAGAAAATGTCGTCGCCGACGGCCAAAGTCTTGCGTGATGGAACGCTGCAGTCCGTCCCGGCCTCGGAACTGGTCCCCGGAGACCGGATCGAGCTCGAAGCGGGCGACAACGTCCCCGCCGACGCGCGGCTGTTGACGGCTTTTGCCCTGCGCGTTCAGGAAGCCTCTCTGACCGGGGAATCGGTCCCGGTCGACAAGGACGCGGGCGTTGCGCTGCCCGCCGGGACTTCGCTCGGCGATCGCAGAAACATGCTCTATCTGGGAACGGTGACCGCGGCCGGCAAAGCCAGCGCGGTCGTGACATCGACGGGAATGCAGACCGAACTGGGGCGCATTGCGGGGCTGCTGCAGCAGTCGGAGCGGGAGCCGACGCCGCTCCAGCGGCGGCTCGCCGAGCTGGGAAAAGTCCTGGTCGTCGTCTGCCTGGCGATCGTGGTCGTCATCTTCGCGATGGAGCTGTGGCGCGGCGGAAAGTGGTTCGAAGTGCTGCTGGTTTCGGTCAGCCTGGCGGTCGCGGCCGTCCCCGAGGGCCTGCCCGCCGTGGTGACGCTGGCGCTGGCGCTGGGGCTGCAGCGGATGGTGAAACGGAATGCGCTGGTCCGCAAGCTGCCGAGCGTCGAGACGCTTGGCTCGGTAACCGTGATCTGCTCGGACAAAACGGGGACGCTGACCCGCAACGAGATGACCGTGCGGGAGATTCTCGCGGGTAGTGACCGGTACGACGTGACCGGAGCGGGTTATGCGCCGCACGGCCAGTTTCTGAAGCAGTCCGGCGGCGAAGCAGGTCCGGCTGTGCCACCGTCACGGGAACCGGGGCTGCTGCAACTGCTCACGACTGCGTCGCTCTGCAACAACGCCACCCTCAATCCTCGCGGCGATGGCGAGAACTGGCAGGTGATCGGCGATCCAACCGAAGGCGCACTCATCGTCGCAGCGATGAAGGCGGGCCTTGAGGCCCGCGCACGATCCAGGCATGTTCTCTACGAGATTCCGTTCGATTCCGAGCGGAAGGCGATGTCGGTGGTGGTACGCGGCGACGGCGGTGCGCCGGTAATGCACACCAAGGGCGCCCCGGAAGTCATCCTGGGGCTGAGCATCGCCGAACTGGTGGACGGCCAGGTCCGGCCCCTGACCGAAGCCCGCCGGGCGGCGATCATGCAGTGGAACTCTGAACTGGCGTCCCGAGCCTTGCGGGTGCTGGCCATGGCATACCGTGAACATCCGGAGCGACCCGACACGGACTACGACGAACGAGATCTTATCTTTGCGGGCATGGTGGGGATGATCGACCCGCCGCGGGACGAGGTCCGCGACGCGGTTCGACGGAGCCGGACGGCGGGCATCCGTCCGGTGATGATTACCGGCGACCATCCCGAAACGGCCCAGGCGATCGCCCGCGAGCTGCATATCGCCGACGAGGGGGATCGCGTCCTGACGGGACGGGATCTGGATCAGTTGTCGGACGAAGAACTCTCGAACGAGGTCGAGCACATTGCCGTGTACGCGCGCGTCTCCGCCGAGCACAAGCTGCGCGTCGTGAAGGCGTGGAAGGGGCGGGGACAGATCGTCGCCATGACGGGGGACGGCGTGAACGATGCCCCGGCGGTCCGGGCGGCGGACATCGGGATTGCGATGGGGATCACCGGCACCGATGTCACCAAGGAGGCGTCGGACATGGTCCTCATGGACGACAACTTCACGTCGATCGTCAATGCCGTCGAAGAAGGCCGCGGCATCTTTGACAACATTCAGAAGGTGGTGCATTACCTGCTGTCGTGCAATGCGGGCGAAGTGCTGCTGATGTTCTTCGCCGCCCTGATCGGCTGGCCGATGCCGCTGCTGGCGATTCAGATCCTGTGGATCAACCTCGTGACGGACGGGCTGCCGGCATTGGCGCTCGCAATGGAGCCGCCTGACCGCGACATCATGCAGCGTCCGCCCCGCCCGCCGCGCGAGGGCGTGCTGACGCGCGAACGGGGCTGGCTGATCCTGTTTCATGGAACCCTGATCGCCACCGTCGCGGCGATCGGGTTCTGGTGGGTCTATCGGGGCGACAAGACAAATCTCGAAAACATCGCCCACGCCCAGGTGGTGACGTTCTGCATCACGGCGTTTTCGCAGCTCTTCTTCGCGATCGGCTGCCGCAGTCAGCGGCATACCATGCCGGAAATCGGTCCGTTCTCGAATCCACAACTGTTCGGCGCGATCGTCGTCTCGGGACTGTTGCAGCTCACGGCCGTGACCGTGCCGTTTGTCCGTCCGGTCTTCGAAGTCGACACGCATCTCACCTGGGAATGGCTGGTGATTCTCGGCCTCTCGCTGGTCCCGGTGACTGTGATTGAAGTCGCCAAACTGATCCAGGCCGCCCTGCGACGTCGTCCGGTTTAGGAGTCTGCCGATGTTCTTCTCGCTGCGTTTGAACGCCATCGCACCACTGATGGTTCTTCTCGCCGGAATGCCCGCGTGCGCCGCCGATCGACCCAATATCGTCGCCATCGTGACCGACGACCAGGCCCGGTGGGCCGTCGGAGCGTATGGCAATACGGAGATTCAGACGCCCCACATGGACCGCATCGCCCGCGAGGGGGCGCTCTTCCGCAATGCGACGACGGCGACGCCCGTCTGCTCGCCGAGCCGGGCGACGTACTTCAGCGGCCGCTGGCCGTCGGAGGTGAAGATCCACGACTGGATCGCTCCGGACGAGGCGGCGGCAGGCGTAGGGCTGAATGAGACGACCTGGCCCGCTCTGCTGCAGCAGAGCGGCTACCGGACCGCCCTGATCGGCAAGTGGCATCTGGGGGACCGGCCGCAGTTTCATCCGCACCAGAAGGGGTTCGACCACTTCTTCGGATTTCTGGGCGGCGGCAACAAGCCGATGAATCCGACGCTGGAAGTCGAAGGGAAGGAACAGCAGCTCACCGGCCCGCTCCCGGATCTGCTGACCGACAGCGCCATCGACTTTGTCCGGAAGAACCAGGCGGGTCCGTTCCTGGTCTGCCTGCACTTTCGCGCGCCGCATCTGCCGTATCTGCCGGTTCCGGATGAGGACTCCGCGCACTACAAGGACCTCGATCCGTCGATCCCCGACCTGCCGGACTCAAACCCGGACGTCCTCAAGAAGTGGCAGCGGGATTACTACTCCAGCATCTCGTCGGTCGATCGGAACATCGGCCGCGTCCTCGCGACGCTCGACGAGCTGAAGCTGACCGACAACACGCTGGTCCTGTTTACCAGCGATCACGGCTATAACAACGGCCGGCACGGCGTCGATACCAAGGGGAACGGCCAGTGGTGGCGGGGAGGCGTGCGGGGTCCGAAACGGCCAAACATGTGGGAAACGTCGATCACCGTGCCGCTGCTGGTCCGCTGGCCGAGCGTGGTCAAGCCGGGAGATGTGGTCGACGAGCCGGTGCAGAATCTCGACATGTTCCGCACGATGCTCGGTGTCGCCGGAGTGACGCTTCCCGAGGGGCTGACGGTACATGGACGGGACTACTCGCCCCGACTGCGCGGCCGGCCGCTGGAACCGGTTCCGGCCGTCTTCGGCATGTACGACCTCCATAATGGCGGCCTGGCCTACATGCGGATGATCCGCACCGACCGCTTCAAGCTGATCCGCCACTTCCGCGCCCGCGGCATGGACGAGTTGTACGATCTGCAGAAAGATCCCGACGAGGAAAAGAACCTGATCAACGCCAAAGGCCAGGCGGATGTGCTGCAGAAACTCCAGTCCGATCTGACGGCCTGGCAGGAGTCAATCAACGATCCGGTTCTGAGCGACGCGTACTGACGCCGCACAACGTGTGCCACTGGCGGCTCGCCCGCCAGGGCAATTGTGCCGGAGACATGCAGGGGCGCGAAGAGAATCCTGGACGTCCTCCGCACCGTCACCCCGCCGATCGGCGACGACACCTGGGTGACGCCGGTGGCGTCACTTCCGCCCGCGCCGTTCCGCCGCGCGATCCACCAGGTCACACGCGTCCGCATCCAATTTGCGCCCCACGCTCACCCTGTCGCCAAACTCCAGGTGCTCGTCCGTCGCCTTCCGGTACGCAGGCCACTCCGGCGTCACGGTCCTGCAGACCGGATCGCCCGGTTTGCCGTTGGGATCGCCCGAGGCGGCAAAATTGACCCACCGCTGCCGCATGTCCGCCGAGAGCTGGCGGTCGACATCTTTCGTCCCGACCGGCGCATTGCCGAAGACATAGATGATCTCCAGCCCGTGAAAGACGCCGCTCCGTTCCGCGCGACCCGTTCCCGGATTCCGCGAGAAGTGATACAGCCACGCCTCATTCCCGGCCGCCTCCTCCCAGCGGACCAGCCGCCGGGCCGGCGCGCGAAAGCTCATGATCGTGATGAACTGGTGAGCCGCGGCGGAGACGTCCGCGTCACTCTTCGCCGGGAAGATCTCCTCGGCCCGGGCCGCATCCGGCCCGAACATCGTCCGCAGCACCAGACGAAACCCCGGCAGCCGACGGATCGGATTCCCCGCCGAGAAGACCGAGCCGTCGTCGAGATTGCTCCCCGCGATCAGCGGGACCGGATGCATCTTCCCCGCCGCCCACACATCGTGCGGCTCCTCCGCATGGACGTAGCCATCCACGACCGGCCCGAACTGAAAGGCGTTCTTGCCGAGCGACAGCCCGCCGATCGTCATCGGAATGGACAGGATCTTCTCAGCCGGCAGTTTTCGCAGCGCCGCCAGCCCGGCTGCGTCGGTCTCAGTGACATCCAGTCGTTCGGCAAACTTTTGGCCGTTCTCCTCCCCCGCCGAACGAATCCCCGAACTTTCCTTCAAATGGGGCGTGTGCTCTCCAAAGTATCCTGACTCGGCAATCGCCCGGTGAAACAGCCCTTTGGCCAGGGGCGACGCCATCAGATGCGTCACGTTCGCCGCCCCGGCCGATTCGCCAAAGATCGTCACGCGCTGCGGATCGCCACCGAACCGGGCGATGTTCTCCTGCACCCATTTGAGTGCCGCAAGCTGATCCATCAGCCCGTAGTTTCCAGAGGCGGCCCGGCCGTCCAGCCGCTGGGCTTCCTCCGTCAAGGCGGGGTGAGCCAGATAGCCGAACGCGCCAAGTCGGTACTGGATGCTCACCAGCACGACGCCAGCCTTTGCGAAATGTCGACCGTCGTAGGCCGGATTTCCCGCCCCGCCGATCAGATTCCCGCCGCCATGAATCCAGACCATCACCGGCCGCTTCGCACTCGCGTCCAGCGACTCCGTCCAGACGTTGAGACACAAACAGTCTTCCGACTGCTGGCGATAGGCAAAGGAATAGATACCATCCGCCGGCTGCGGACAGGCCGGCGCGTACTCCACGCACGGCCGAACTCCCTGCCACCCGATCACCGGCTGCGGCGGTCGCCAGCGCAAGTCTCCGACCGGCGGAGCGGCAAAGGGAACTCCCTTGAAGACGTGGATCGGCTGGCCGTCCTGCACGACGCTGGTCCCGGAAATCAGGCCGCCGGTAACTTTAACCTGGGGCGCATTCGCAGCCAGCAGATCTGTCGTCAGGGAACCGGCAAAGACGAGGGCTGCTGCGATGTGGTGAATCGGCAACATGCGGAATTCCCTGGACAACGAAATGCCTGCGTTCTCGAAAAGCTACCCGACAAACTCCGGCAGGGTTTCAGCAGAACCTCGTGTCGGGTGGCCGGGGCAGGAGCGTCTTCGCGATGCCCCGGTCCTGCAGAATCCAATCACTCAAGTCAAAGACCGGGGCTTCCCTTCGGTCCAGCCCCGTCTGCCCTGTTCCGGAGACTGTCGACGCCAGCAGCTTCACCTCGTAGACTTTTCGATTCTTCATCGAGTTCACAGCACCCACAGTCACACATTGAACCCGCTCGCCCATAGAAAGTGTCGCCCGATGTCGCCGTCCCCCGCCAGCAGCCCCCTGCAGGAACATGCCTACCGTCGCGGCCCCCGCATCACCGCCATCGAACGCGTGGTCCCCGATCACGTCATGCCGGGACTGCTGCTGATCCGGATTCACACCGACGCCGGGACCGTCGACGGCGTGCCGGTTATCGGCCACGGCGAGACGTACTATGCTCCCCACGGCGTGGCCAGCGTCCTGCACGACTGGATGGCCCGCCGGCTGCTCGGGGCCGACGCCCTGGCCATCGAAAGCCACTGGCGGTTCCTCTACGAACGCTGTACCGCCTTCGGCGGCACGGGCGCGGAACTCCGGGCGATCTCCGCCATTGATCTGGCCCTCTGGGACATCCTCGGCCAATTGACAAAGCAGCCGATCTGGCGGCTGCTGGGCGGCCCCGTCCGCGATCGCATTCCCGTCTATAACAGCAGCGGCGGCCCTCTCTACGGCGGTCGCAAGCCGGGTGACGCCAGCGGACAGGGCTGGCCGGGCCACGGCGACGGCGGCAAGCCCGGCCCCCTCGAAGACAACTGGAAGAGCCTCAACGAACCCGCCGAACTGGCGCAGGAGCTCTACGAGGCCGGCTACCGCGCCATGAAGCTCTGGTCGTTCGACGGCGTCTACCAGCAATCGGGCGGCCTGCGCGTGAGCTGGGAAGACATCGACCGGGGAATGGCCCCCTTCCGCACGATCCGCGAGAAGCTCGGCCACAAGATGGAGCTGATGTTCGACGGGCACGGTTTCTTTGCGCTGCCGGCCGCGCTGAGGATCGCCGAGGCGTTCCGCGAGATCCAGCCTCTCTGGCTCGAAGACGTCATCCGGCCGGACAGCGTCGAGACCATTGTCGAATTCCGCCAGCGGGCGGGTGTGCCGATCGCCGTCAGCGAGATGCTCGTCTCACGCGACGTCTATCGGCAGGTCCTCAATCAGCGCGGGGCCGACTATGTGATGATCGACCCGACCTGGGTCGGCGGCGTCAGCGAAACCCGCCGCATCGCAGAGCTGGCCCAGATCTACAACGTCCCGGTCCTGATGCACGACTGCACCGGCCCGCTGACCCTCTTCAGCGGCCTGCACGTCTCCGCGTCCGTGCCGGGCGTGACCTATCAGGAAACCGTCCGCGCCCACATCGCCAGCCTCTACCCGCGACTCATCGACGACAAGGTCGTCGTGCAGGACGGCCACATCGCGCTGCCGGAACGACCAGGCCTGGGCGTGCGGCTGCTGGAGGAGCTGTTCGACACCAACCACCCGCAGTACCGGATCACTCGCGTGCCGTAGGGTGGGCAGCCTCGCCCGTTTCAGGGTGTTATTTCGCCCCGGCTGCGGCCAGGAGTGTTGCCGTCGAGATGTGGTGATTGCGTTCGCCGGACGTCTTGCGCGGCTGCGGTGTCGTCGGTCCGCATTTCTACTTCGGATCGCGGGAGAATTTCACGTGCCTGGCCAGCCGCAACAGTTCGCGGGCGAATTCCCACGGCGACATCCGCTGAAGGCGTCCCCCAAGCTGGCGACCTTCTGGCATCCCTGCGGGATGCGAAATGCGGGGTGGAGTTGTTGCGAGCCTTGAAGTGGCACGCGTTGCTCCGTGACCTCGAAGAGGTCACAGAGGGTCGCCAGGGGTTGAGGAGCGCTTCGCCCCGACACCCCTGGATTTCGAGCGCTTCGCCCGCCATCTATGTGTCCCATCCTCCCGACCCTGACGGGGTCGCACATTCGCAATCGCCGTTTTTCGCTCCATGCACGATCTTCTGCGACCCCTGCGGGGTCGAATGTGTGCGCGATGTGCGCGAATTCCAGGGGTGTCGCTGCGCTCAACCCCTGGCGACCTTCTGGCATCCATTCGGGATGCGAAATGCGGTACGGAGTTGGTGCGGCGCTTGAAGCGGCACGCGGTGCTCCGTGACCTCGAAGAGGGTCGCCAGCGGTTGAGGAGCGCTTCGCTCCGACACCTCTGGATTCCAAGCAATCGTGTCCGCATGCCCCGGGAGAGGTCAATGAGGCTCGCCGGCGGCCAAGGAGCAACGTAACTCCCGAGTGTGCCGAGCATCTCAAGCGACGTCTACTCGGACCGTACAGGCGGAAACCGTCCGGCGGCAGCCAGCTCGCTCCGTTCCGCCAGCCGTTCGTAGGAATTCAACTGCAGGAATTCGACGGTGGTTCGCCCCTCGGCAGAGAGTCCCTCCAGACGGACGCCGTCAAGCCGAAAGTGCTCTTGCCAGATCTGCGTCCGCGGGTTGAAGAGCGGTACGATGGAACTTGAGACGGGATCCACTGACGAGAGGTCGCTCCCCTCGCGAAGATTGCACGTCATGAAGATTGCACGTCATGCAGGACAGTGCGAGGTTCTCCAATGCCGTCTTTCCGCCGTGTTTTTCCGCGATCACATGATCGACCTGATGCGTGGAAACGGCGTCTTCCTGGTGGATCATGCAGTATTCGCACCGGCTGTCTGCCCGCTCAACGACCTTGCGGCGGAGTTGCGCGGAGGGCCGGGAACTCATCGCCGCTGTTTCTGCCGCGCACGCGCTTTCAGCATCCGGCCAAGATGCTCCAACCGCTCGAATTCTTCCAGCTCGCCGCGTTCAGTCTCGGTGAGCTGGCCATCGCGGCTACGCTGCAGCAGTTCATCCAGCCGTGCCTGGCGCTTGTCCGACAGACGAAACGCCACGAGCCGGTCGACGTTGGCGGTGTCGGCAAGTAAGTCCAGAAGTTCTTCATAGACCGGCAGCGATTCGGCGGTGGACATTCTGTTCCCTTGATCCTGCAAACAGCGACAAGTGTAAACGATAACGACCGCGGATCCAAGCAGTTTCTGCGACCTCGCCGGGGTCGCATATGTCGTCGTTCGACGGACTTCGGATCGAATTTCCACGCCGGCGTTTGTCAGGAGCCGGATTAACTCGTCGCGATACGACGTCTGACGATGATTCTCCGCCTGATTGGCGATGGATTCCCGCACGGAGGCCAGTGCCGTCGGGCTGACTGGGGAGGCTGCAGAACTTCCGCACGTTGTGTCATCAACGACCGACTGTGCCCGGCCTCACCGACCTTGGAGGACCAGTTTGTCTCCAGCTCCTGCGGCCAAGTAGATCTGGATGGTTGCCTCAAGATGCGCTGGCGTCAGCCCGCGGATGGTCAGCTTCCGCGGGGCCAGCATGCCGAGGACTTCGGGAACATCGGCGACCCGCAGCACGTTCAGGAACTGCGGGGCATCGTTCGACTGGTGTGTCAGCGAGGGAAGTTTCAGTTCGACTTCGTCGATATCGGCCTCCCATAAGGCCGCGTAGGCCCCCAGCACCCCCGCCGCCCCGTCGCCGGAAATCACCAGCGGCAGATAGCGGTGGGCGTTTTTGATCGCCCGTGCGACGGCGATGATCTCGCGGACCCGTTCAGCGTCGACCGTGCGCCCGACGAGGACGTGCGCTCGTTCGACGTAATTCGGCGGATTCTTCTGCGTCCAGTGGGTGGAACCGACGCCGCGGGGTCGGACGACATAGACCGACTCGTCGCTGAGACCGTCGGGAATCTCGTCCGCTTGCTCAAGTGAGACGATCAACCGGACGCGTTTCGGTTCCGCCGTCCGCTGAATCATGGCGACGTCGACCGGAAAACTGCCGGGAATGTCGGTCCGGACGAACTGGCCGAGGTCGGCGCCGTTCAAGACGGCGACGTCGGTGGCGGGGATGCGTTCGGGGAAGGAGTGAAAGCTGAGCCGCTTGAGCTTCGCCAGCAGACCGGATTTCCACTCGGCAAACCCGCCATCATTCGGCAGCCCGGGCTGACCGAGCGGGACGAAGTGCTCGTCGATTGTCGTGTTGAGCTGATCGGCGGGGATGTCGGCGTCGGTCTTGAAGGCTCGCAGCCGCTCGGGCGGAATCGGATGGATCGCGTTGTTGCCCTCCTTGATGACCAGGTCGATTTCGCTGTCCGTCACCGGGCGGCCGTCCTGCTTGAGGTGCAGGTTCAGGAACTGAAACACGCCCCGGCGGATGTCTTCGCGGTAGGCGTGGCCGCCGACGCTGACCAGCGTGTCGTAACGATCTCCCGTCCCGAACAGGCTGTAGCAGCGCTCCATCCGGTTGGCGATCCGCTCGTTGCCATCCATCGGGAAGATGGCGTCATTGTCGCTGTTGACGAACAGCAGCGGCCGAGGAGCGACCAGTTCGGCGATCCGCGTCCAGGGCCAGGCGAAGCTGTTGTGCAGGAACATGCAGTCGCAGTGGCCGTTGATGACGCGGTTGCCGACGTAGGCGTCGAGATCGGACATGCCGCTGATCGGAACGGCGCAGGCGACGCGATCATCCGCGGCGGCGATCCAGAACGTGGCGGCCCCGCCGCCGCTGATCCCGGTGACGCCGATCCGCGCCGGATCGACGTCGTCGCGGCTGATGAGGTAGTCGATGCCGCGGACGCCGTTCCAGCATTCGACGCCGGCCGAGGTGTAGCCCCGCGAGTGCCACCACCAGCGCTGTTCGCGATAGGTGCCGTGATGGATGGCGGCGATTTCGCCGAGCTGCAGGGTGTCGACGATCAGGCAGACGTAGCCGTGGCGGGCGAGCCAGATGGCGTTGGACTGATAGGCGGTCTTGCAGCCGTCGCGTCCGCGGCCGGCGTGTCCGCAGACATACAGCACCGCGGGCAGCTTCTCGCCGGGCTTTGTCGTCTTCGGCCGATAAATGTTGGCGGTGACATAGAGCTGGGGGCGACTCTGGTAGTGGAGGCAGTCGACGAGGTAGTCTCCCTGGTCGAGCGTGCCGGTAATTGTCGCGTGGAGGGGCGTCCGTTCGGGAAGGGGCGAGAGGCCGAGCATCGTCAGGTACTCTTCGCGCCAGCCGGCCCGTTTCTGGTCGAAGTCTTCGCGGGAGACGACGTCCTGGGCGAAGTGACCGTCGAGCCGGCGCGCTTCAGCGGCCAGCCAGGCCTGGATCGTTTCGTCGCCGGGCTGTCCGCGGTCGGGCTGGCCGAGGGCTTGCGCGGATGCAGGGCGCCCGGAGACTGATGCGACGCACAGGATCAGCCAGCACGCGATGACGAAGGGACGAGTCCAGGCGGGGACGACCAGCGACATTCCTCTGCTCCTGACACATGAACCAAACGGACCGAGCGGACCACGCCGCCAGTCTGCCAGTTCGGGGCGCGGATGGTAAGAGCCTTGTTGGGGAGAACGGGAGCGGCAGACGAATTCGGTGCGGGGATGCGGATCGCGGAGGGGAGACGACGTTCGAAAGTGGTGAGTGGTGAGTTTTGCAAAATGCAAAATGCAAAATGGAAGCGAGTGGGCGCGGGAGGTCCGTGAGCGCACGTTGAGCGCGGCCTGCGGAAAGGCGTGCTTGAGAGTTCACCGGCTCGGACGCGGCGGAGCGGGTTGTCGAAGTCCGCTCCGCCGCGTCCTTTGAGCTGGCGTTGATCAGGTTCGCGGGTGTTGGCCCGCGGAGTCCGGGAAGGAATCTCGACGTCGAGTGAGCGCGCACGGAGTGCGCTCCATCGGCCGGGCGGTGAAGCCCGGCCGTGATGGGCCCTGATCAGGCCCGCTTGCCGGTCGGGGTTCGCTCGAGCGCTCCGGGTCGCCCCTTCGCGTGCATGCATCTCGTCACCCGGCCGACATGACGCACATTCACTCTGGTACGGGAGGTTTGCAAGAGCCGTTTCTCAAAAAAATCAGAAAGTGAAAAAAAGATCTCTCGCAGAGACGTAGAGGGAAGAGGAGATCGCAGAAGAGAACGGAGAGGAGGTAACCACGCATGACACGAATCGACGCGAATGACGAAAGAGGATGACGTTGAAGACGAGGCGGTGCCTCGGACGGGGGCGATCCCCGACGGAGCCTGGGATCGAGGGGAACATCATACGAGTCAGCAATCCGGTCACTTGGAATTCGACTGCTTGATCGCAGAAATCAACAGGGAATTGATCGCGGCATCCTTGGCGTAGTCCGCCGGCGTCTTGCCCGACTTGTTGACGATCGATGGATCGGCTCCAGCGACGATCAGCAGCCGGACGATTTCCAGAGCTTCCGGTCCGCGTCCCGCGGTGCCAGGAGCGCCGGTCTGCGTCACGGCTCGATGGAGCGGCGTCGAGCCGGATCGGCGGCAGGCCTGATTCACGTCGGCGCCGTGCTCGATCAACGTCTGCACGGCGGCCGGACTGCGAAACCGCACGGCATAGTGGAGCGGCGTGACGCCGTTCTTGTCGGTTTCGTGGATGTCCGCCCCGGCCTTGAGCACCTCCGTCAGCCGCCGGGGCTGGTCGGCGGGGTCGGGATTGCGCTCGCAACAGATGCTGAACAGGGTCTCGGCCATCGTCCGGTGCTCGACGTATCGATTCGATGTTCGAACTTCGAAGGCGTCGCCGACTCGCAATCGAGCCGGCGACGCTGCCCATGCGGGTCAACTCGCAACCTGCAATTTCCCTCGCCCGAGCATCGCTCCGTAGACGAACGCGGCGGGCAGCACGATCAGGTTGAGCCAGAACCAGGCGGGATAGGGGAGCATCGCCATGTTGAAGATGGCGGCGGCGAGCAGAACCGCTCCGACGAAGAGTCCGTGCGCCAGATGGCGGCTGGTGCCGAGGCGTGTTGCGACCCAGGCGCTGGCGAAGGCGACGAGTCCCCAGGCGGCGCCGCACAGGGCCAGGACGCCCGCGGGATAGCGGGCGACGTGGGCTTTGCAGGCCTCAAAGTCTGTAGCGAAGTCGACGCCGGGCGGCGCCGGGTGGAGCATGGCGCTCAAGACTTCGACGGCAGTGACTCCCACCAGGGCGGCGACGATCCCCGCGACGACCGCGGCGAGACTTCTCAGGATTGAACGTGCCATTATTTCTCCAGGAGCGGATAGGGGCCCGCGACGAAGTAGGTCAACTCGGGATCTTTTGCTGGATGCTGGCGCTCGACCGACCAGATCGGCTCGTCTCGATGGAAGGCCTGGACCGGCCAGCCGGTCATGGGGGCGAAGGCGAATTCCCAGCCCGGCTGGCCGTCGCGAAGGCGACTTTCGATGAGCAGCAGGGCTTCGGGGTCGGTGTCCTGGCAGAAGGCGAACAGGGCGCCGTCCCGTTCCGGTTGCTGCGAGTCGCGATAGCGGAGCATGGGCTGAGGGAGCAGTCGCAAATGATAGACCGAGCCCTCGGCATAGAACGGCGGGCCTTTGACGGCCTGAGCGCGAAATCGTTCCGCCAGCGATTTCATCTGCGTGAACCGTCGAGCGGCGGAATCGGCCGGCCGGTCGCAGTCGGGGACCGGCGCGAATGCTATGCCCGCCTGCCGGGGCTTCCAGACCGTCTTGCCGCCCCGCTCGGCCTGCAGCGGTTCCAGCGCCAGCGACTGGAACTCGTGGTAGAGGCCCAAGGTCCGCTGCACGAGCATCGTCTCAACAACCACCGGCCGCCCGTTGCTCAGCCAGACGAACATCGCCGCGTCATCGACCTCGCTGAGGACTTTGGTGAAGCGAATCAGCGGTCGGTCGTGGAACTCGGCCGGGGGCCGATCCGCCAGTTTGACGCGGTACTCCCGCGCCTGCCGGAGGAAGTCGGCCAGCGACTCTTCCCGCTCGTCCTTCGACGGCGACTGGGCCGCGGCGTGCGGTCCCGCGAGGCTGATGAGCGACAGGACAAACGACGTCACGAGCCACGAGCGGGGGACATTCATGGAGACCTCTGCATCGCTCAGCGGGAGAATTCGACAACAATTCGGTGATCGTGCTTTGTCACAGCCAGGATTTCGGGGAGGGGGGAATAGTGAGCAGGAAGTCGCGAATCGCCAGAATTCGCCAGGCGCTTCTCTATTCTCTGCTCACTCAATCGAGAACCCTGATTTTTCGGTGTTCAGCGAAGAAACCGTTGATAGACAGGATTCGCGGTCTCGTCGATTCCGCGGTATCCCAGCGTGTCGATGAATTCCCGGAAGGCGGGCAGGTCCTCGTCCGGCACCTGAATGCCAACCAGAATGCGTCCGTAATCGGCGCCCTGATTGCGGTAGTGAAACAAGCTGATGTTCCAGTCCGGATGCATGCACGAGAGGAACCGCATGAGCGCGCCGGGACGTTCGGGAAACTCGAAGCGGTAGATCCGTTCGTTCTCGCCAAGACGGCTTCTTCCCCCCACCATGTATCGCAAATGCTCCTTCGAAAGCTCGTCGTCGACCAGGTCCAGCGCCTCGAAACCCTGCCGTGCGAGCGAGCGGCGGATGTCGGGGGCTTCGCTGCGGCTGCCGATCGACAGTCCGACCAGGACATGGGCCTCCCGCTGATCGGAAATGCGATAGCTGAACTCGGTCACGCTCCGCTGGCCGATCGTCTCGCAGAGCCGCTTGAAGCTCCCCCGCTCCTCCGGAATCGTGACGGCAAACAGCGCTTCCCGTTCTTCGCCCGCTTCGGCCCGCTCCGCGACAAATCGCAGCCGGTCGAAATTCATGTTGGCGCCGCAGGTGATCGCCACCAACTCCTCCCCCCGAAGCCGCTGCTGCGCGATGTATTGCTTCATCCCGGCAATGCCCATGGCTCCCGCCGGCTCCAGAATGCTTCGCGTCTCCTCGAAGGCATCCTTGATGGCGGCGCAGACGGCGTCGGCATCGACGGTCACAAAGTCGTCGACCAGCTCCTGCGTCAATCGAAACGTCTCATCTCCAACAAGCTTGACCGCGGTTCCGTCGGAAAACAGGCCGACGTCCCTGAGGGCCACGAGCCGACCCGCCTTGACCGACTGGATCATCGCGTCGGAATCGGTCATCTGGACGCCAACGACCTTGATCTCCGGCCGGACGGCCTTGATATACGCCGCGACCCCGGAGATCAGCCCCCCGCCTCCAATCGCCACGAACACGGCGTGGATGGGATGCTGGTGCTGCCGGAGGATCTCCATGCCGACGGTCCCCTGGCCGGCGATCACGTCCGGATCATTGAACGGGTGCACGAAGACGTATTGATGGCGACTCTCCAGTTCCAGGGCATGGGCGTACGCGTCCGAATAGCTGTCGCCGTGGAGAATCACTTTGCCCCCCAACGCCCGGACGGCGTCGGATTTCAGCGCCGGTGTCGTGACCGGCATGACAATGGCCGCCTGGCACCCCAGCTTGCGGGCGCTGAGAGCGACACCCTGGGCATGATTCCCCGCCGAGGCGCAGACGACCCCTCGCGCCAGCTCCGCAGGGGTCAGTCGCACCATTTTGTTGTAGGCCCCGCGGAGCTTGAAACTGTGGACGGGCTGGGTGTCTTCCCGTTTCAGCCAGATCTGGTTGCCAAGGCGGGTCGAGAGTTTGGGCGCCAGATCCAGGGACGATTCAATCGCCACATCGTAGACGCGCGCGTTGAGAATTCGTTGCAGATAGTCCAGCCGTCGCTGTTCCACGAGTGGCAATCCTGTTGCGGCCCAAGAGATCTTTTCCGCCGTAGTCTGGCACGTCCGGAGTGAATTCGCGATGCCGGTGGGATGGAAGAGGATTGCCGGGCGGGACGGCGACACCCGACAATCAACTGGACCAATGTGCCGGTTTCGTGCTATGATGCGGCACGTACGAGACGCTCTCAAGGGGAATGGAGATGACGATCACTCTCCCGTTGGAACTCGATGAGTTTCTGAAGGCTGAGGTCGCGGCTGGGCGATTCGGTTCGGTGGAGGACGCCGTGCGCGGCGCAGTGGAACATCTGCGACTGGTGCGGGCCGAGGAAGGGATCCGCGGCCAGCTTGCCGCGGGGCTCCGGGATCTGGACGAAGGTCGCGCCAGCGAAGCGCGAACCGCTGACGACGTTGCCGCGATCCGCCTGCGAATCCTGCAGAAGGCGACTGGACAGCAGCAGGCCGCTCGCGGAGCCTGACCATGTTCTGGCGTCTTTCAGATGCGGCGGAGGCCGATCTGGTCGAGATCACTGAATTCATCGCACGGCAAGATCCCGGTGCAGCCGCCCGCCTTCTCGACCAATGCTTCGATCGCTTCGAAATGTTCGTTCGGCAGCCTCTGATCGGCGAAGCCTGCAATCACCTGGCGGTCGGACTTCGCCAATTTCCCGCCGGGAACTACGTGATTTTCTATCGCATCGCAGAAACCACCGGTGTCATTGAAATTGTCCGGGTGCTCCATGGGGCAAGGGATCTTGATGCCGTGATCGGTGGACGTTAGACCCAATCAGCGGCGGAGCCAGCTTTGCGTTGTCGGAGGCGAGCGGAGAGGCGTGAGCTTATCGCGACCATCCGGCATTCCTCAGGGATGCCAGATGCTCCACAATCCGCCCTTCAGAAATTATTGAACGGCACATGCATCGGCGCGTGCTCGTCGGCGACTGCTTCGGGGGCGGGCTGAGCGTAGAACGACTGGCGGGCGAATTCGAGATCGCCGTAGATGTCGAAGACCTTATCGAGGCGGACGAGACGCAGGAGCTGCATCACCGGGCCGAGAATGGCGGCGAGCTTGACCGCTCCACCCTTGCGGCGAAGGCGGCTCTGCAGCGTGATCAGGGCGCCGATGCCGATGCTGGAGACGTAGCCCAGATGTCGGCAGTCGAGGATGATCTTCGAGTACCCGGCCTCCAGATGCCGCTGCACTTCCTGCTCGAACGCCGGGGTCGTCGCGGTATCCAGATTTTCGCCGAGGACAATGGCGAGGATGTCGCCGTCGATGACCGTGGCTTCGAAAGGGAGGGACTCTGACATGGGGAACTCCGGAACAGTTGACCGCGGGCTGGCTCGATCGTTCATTGGGACAGGCGGACAGCGATTTTTCAAGATCCGTCCGCGCGCCGGCGCGTCGATTCGCCCGGTCGCAGGCGGCGCGCTGACGATTCTGCGGGATGCAGGGAGCCGGGGGCGACGGGTTCAACCGGGGTTTGACGGGCAGCCGGACTTCCGTCAGGGATTCCGGCTCATCTTGACCGTCGAGCGGTCTTTGCGTACAGGTTCGTCGTCGCGGTCAAACTTTCTCCGAAACCAGGGTCAGCAATGCTCCGCACGCTCCGTTCGAACCGATGGCTGGGAGGCTGCTTGCTGCTGGCATGTGCGACCGTCGGCGCGGCGGCGGTCTGGTCTGCTCTCGATACGTCCGCGGGACTGGATGGAGTTCGGACGGGGCTGGGTTTTGAGATCGACCTGACGACCGTTCCGCCCACGCTGCTGGTTCCTGTGACGGACGAAACCGAGCGGCAATTCCGAGCCGAGATCGTGGCTCAAGAAATCGCCGCGGCGCCTCTCGGTTCGTACGTCCGACTCACGGATCATGCGGGGCTGACCTTCTTGGGGACGATTCTCAGTCGGGATTCGGATCAGGTGGAATTGTTGAATTGCCTCACGAGAGAAGTTGTTCCGGGGCCGCGTGGCATCAGGCAGTGTAAAACCAGTCACGTTCCGCTGCAGTCGTTTTCGCGCGCGTCGATCGCCGGGTTCACGGTCTGCTATCCGGCCGCTCCCGACGATGCTGTTTCGGATTTGAAGGAAGACTGGAGTGCGGCCACGATTGGAGAGATCGTCTATCGCGACGGCAGTCGGCAGCGCTGGGGACGGCCGCCCGAGCCTCCCGGAACTGGCGGGGATGAGGAATCGAACGAGGATGGCATTCAACCGGCGAGTTTTGTGGAACGACCGGCGACCGAGGCGGAGAGGGGGAGTCGGTAGTTGGTGGAGGGAAGTCCGCGACCAGGGCGTTCTTCGGTGTCAAACCGATGGACGACGGACGCCCTCGTCCGTCGTCCGTGTGGGCCGAGCCATGTTGCCGACGATCACGACGGACGTGGACGTCCATCGTACGGGGATTTCGCGGGGCGCTTTGGACCTGGGACGACCCAGGCGTCGACACTTGCGGACGATCAATTGCCGACTGAACCAGAGGCGGAGTCGCGACCGGGTGATGATCGACATGCTCCCATTCGAAGAGCGAGGATGCTCTCTTTGCGACGACGCCGATCCGTGCAAAACGAAATGTGAGAAATGAAAAGTGCAAATGGGCGAGCGCGGGCGGTGGTGCTGCTGCTGCACGTACTGCACGATACGGGCGGCGTCCGTGGCGATGGAACCGATGTTGCATCCCGCTAAAAGTCGGCGTCGAGCACGATGCGGTAACGCGCCTTGCCGGCTCTCAGATGCTCGAACGCTTCGTTGACCCGGCTCATCGGGAAGTGCTCGGTCTGCGGCGTCACCTTGTGGCGGGCGGCGAAGTCCAGCATCGTTTCCATCGCCACCGGGGAACCGGTCGGCGAACCGGACACCGATTTCTGGCCGAAGATCATCGGGACGGCCATCAGCGGGATCGGATTCATGACCGCTCCCACGACATGCATTCGGCCCTTCTGAGCCAGAGTCGACATCATGGCGTCCCAGTCGAGCGAAACATTCACGGTCACGATCAGCAGGTCCAGCGTACCGGCCAGCTTCTTGATGGCGTCCGAATCGCGGCTGGAAACGACATGGTTCGCCCCGAATCCGCGGGCTTCATCGAACTTGCTCTCGCTCGATGTGATGGCGGTGACGTCGCAACCGAATGCGGCCGCGAACTTCACGCCCATGTGACCAAGCCCGCCGATGCCCACGATTCCCACGCGACTGGTCGGCGTGGCGTGCATCGCCAGCGGATTGAAGACGGTAATTCCGCCGCAGAGGAGCGGCCCGGCGTCGGCGGCGTTGAGCGTCTCCGGCAGCGGCAGCGTCCAGGCCCAGTGAGCGCGAACGCGACTCGCAAACCCGCCCCGATGGCCGACGATGGTCGGCTGCGCCTGGAGACACAAATGCTGATCGCCGGACTTGCAGTACCGGCAGTACATGCAGCTCCCGGAGGTCCAGCCGATTCCGACGCGCTGACCGACGCTCAGTCCTTTGGCCGCCGAGCCGACTTCGACGACCCGGCCGACGACTTCGTGCCCGAGTACAGCCGGATATTGCGACATTGCCCAGTCGTCGTCGAGCACGGAGAGGTCGGAGTGGCACATGCCGCAATTCTCGACCTGCACCTCGACTTCGTCGGGGCCGAGCGGCCCGAGATCGATCTGCTGCCGGACGAGCTGCTGCTTTGCGGCTGCAGCGACCCAAGCTTCAATGACTGCCATCGCGACGCTCCTCGAACATCGTGCATCGGTTCCATCACCCGCCGGAAAATATATGTCCGGCCAGTCCCAGGGATCAATCGGCCGATCGCCGACATGACCGAGGGCGCTTCGTTCTCGGCGGAATATCGCAATATCGCCAAGTTGAGGGCTTTGGACAGGATTACTCCGCGGTCTCCGGCGTCACCGTCTGGATGTAGTGCCACAGGGCCTCAAACTGCTTCTTCGCATCGCCGTCCAGGATGGCCGTGGCCTTGGTCGTTTTACCGTCGGCGGCGAGTTTGGGCATGCGGGTGGCCAGTTCGTACCTTGGCGGATCGAGGACGAAGCGGTGATAAAACTCCGGCTGCAGGCGCTCGCGGACCTGGGCGAAGTTGATGCCCGGAGCGATCTGCGTCCGGCTGTCTCCCTGGGGTTTGAGCTGGCCGATGCCGTGGCACTGCCGGCAGTCGAGGCCGCCGTCCTTGAGAGTCAGCCGGCGGCCGAGTTCGACGAGGTCGGGCTTGGGGGGCTTGGGTTGCTGAATGTCGCGGCCTGCGCCGTGTTCGACAGCGAGTCCCACGGCAAGCCGTGCAGCATAGTCGGCGGGGAATGCCGGCATGCGGGCCTTCAGCCAAGGGCGAGTGCGCTCGGCGAGTTCGCCGTTGAGGAGTCTGGCAGTCCACTCGGGACGGAGTTTCTCGCCCGCCCAGGTGAGGTCGGGGAGGACTTCGGCGACCACGCCGCGGTCGGATTCGTCGGCGAGGATTTCGGCGCGGGGGGAACGCTGGCCGTCGCGAGAGTGGCAGGCCCGGCAGTTGAGTTCGCGGACGAGGCGGCGGCTGCCAAGGGAGGGGTTTGCAACGACGGTTGCGAAAAGCGCTCCAAGAGATTCGGGTGGCACACTCTCTGAGACGGCAGTCCGCTCCCACTCGGTCAGGCCGAAGTCGGGGGCGTCACCCCGCAGTTCTGCAGTCGGCGCCAGGCAACCGCGCGTGAAGTCTTTGAACTTCGCCATCGCAACCGGCAGTGGCGGGCGATCCGCGATCGTGGAATGACAACCGAAGCAGTTGCGGGTGGCGCCGAAAAAAGCCTGTTTGCCCCGCTCGACATCGCCAGCAGGCAAGTTCAGCGCGATGAACTTACCCTCCGACTCGGCTCGGAGATACGCGACCAGGTCCGCGGCCTCGGCGCTGGAGAGCGGAAAACGGGGCATGGGATTCAATGTGTAGTGCGTTTGCGGATTCAGGAGGTAGGCCTGCAGCGCGTGTTCGGAGAAGCTGGCCGACACATGGGTGAGCGAGAGACGCTGGAAGTCGTCTTCCTTCTCCGGGGCCGTGAAGCGATGGCAGGCAATGCAGCCGAGGTCTTCGTAGAGGATGACGCCGCGTTTCGCGTCACCCGTCGCAGATTCCGGCTCGTCGATCTTCAACGACGCCAGATATGCGGCGATGTCTGACGCCGTCTGGCGGTCGGTTTGCTTGTCTGGATTGAAGAAGTGAGGCATCTTCGCCGTCGGACGCAGCGTGCGTGGCGCAAGAATCCAGGCCGCGACCCAGTCCGCACGGCGGCGGCTGCCGAGACCGGCCAGCGACGGACCGGGCTGAGCATAGTCGGTTGACTCCTTAAGATCGTGGCATATTGTGCATCGTCTTTGTTCAAGGATCGACTGAACAGTTTCCGGCGTGGGCAGGTTCCGGTCGTTATGTCCTGGAGCGTGCCATAAGGCGGTCGGAGGAATTGGTTCCCAGTCGAAGTCTTCCCCTGACCAGAGGAGTCGAGTCCCCGAACTCTCACGTCGCCCCTTGGACGCAGTTTGACGTTGTGTGGTGGATGATCGAAACCGAATCGAGTTAAACCCCCTGTGCAGGTCAACCGGCTCACCGCTTCCTGCCGCAACTCCGCTGATGACCAGCTCTTCAAAACTGTCCGGGATCAGAAATCGGTATTCGCCCGAGAATGGAGCCTTGAGGAAACACGGGACGCCTGCATCGGTTCCGATCTTGTCCCCCACGAGGTAGAATTTGTCCCACGCGGCCATCCGAAAGACACCGAGTGACAATTCTTTCGCTGTGTACGATTCGGTCATCGCGATTCCCGGCCGCAGCCGCGCCATCACCTCGTCCGGCAGCACCCCCGGCCGCGCGCGGACCGTAAGCTGGTCCTGCGGAATCGCCGTCTCGCTCAGCTTATGAATGGTGGAATTGAGCTGCTGCCGGACCGACGTGCCGTCGGCGAGTTTGATGCGGTAGCTGAGGGAAAGCTGGTTGACCGGCTGCAGCCCCGGCAACTCCAGGAAAACCGTTTTCGGGTCCAGGAGCGTCGCAGACCGGACCGGCAGCTCGTCCCGGCCTTCCTGCCTCGGGTCGCTCGGGCGGTACTCGGCCGAACCGTAATCCGCAGCGTAGCGGTAGTTCCATTGCTCGATGGCATAGCGGTCGGGGTCTTCGGCGAGATTGCGGTCGAGCGGTTCCGTGAAGGTCAGGGCCAGGCCGTTGCGATACGTCTTGACGGCTGTCGGCATGCCGACCGGCTGGCCGGTGTAGCGGACGCGCTGCAGGCAGCCGTCCTGCACGGCGGAGGTGACCCAGCCTTTCTGACCGGTCACGTAGAGCTGCCCGTCATGCGGGCTGAATCGGCCGCGCATCGCTCCCGACGAGAACGTGAAGGGAAACGTGACTGTGCCTCCCTGCGTGACGCCGTCGACTTTCTCGCGCAGAGTCAGCAGCATTGAGCACTGGCCGAACGAGAAGTGCAGGAGCTGGTTCTGCAGCGGGCCCCAGCGGTCGCTGGTGACCCAGCACTGGCCGCCCGAGGAATTGTCGTTCCGTCGGGGAATCCAGCAGATGGGGAGGTCATAGCCCAGCGGGCGATCGGCGGTCACCTGGGGGCCGGGATAGCCGTAGTAGCCGCCGGGCTGAACTTCGATGATGTTCGACGACGGCGTCCATTCCCCTTCCTGCGGGGCGGCGGTGATGGTGCCGTCCGGCCCGACTCCCAGCCCGTTCGGATTGCGAAACCCCGTGGCGATGACTTCGAGACCCTGCCCGTCGGGGCCGGTGCGGAGGACGCCCTGTTTGGCATGGGCGTAGTAGAAACGGCCCTGGAGATCGGTTTCGAGACAGGTGACGTAGTCGTGTCCGCCGGGGGACGTTTCGCCGGCGTTATGAAAGCACTCGTACCAGTCGGCTTCGCCGTCGCCGTTGCGGTCGTGCAGCCGGGTGATCTGGTCGCGACCGAGGACGTGGACCAGGTCGCCAACGACCTTGAGGCCTAGGGGCTGGAAGAGGCCGGTGGCGTAGCGTTTCCACGTGAGCCGCTGGAGGCCGGCGTCGACGCCGCTGACGCGCCAGACGTCGCCGTGAGCGGTGCAGACGGCGATGTCGCCGTTGGAGAAGAAGTCGTGGCCGCTGGTGAAAATCAGGGCCTTCCAGGGGTTTTCGAAAGGGATGGTGAGCGTATCGACGACGTAGGGGCCGTCGTCTGTCGCCAGTTCGCCGCGGGTTTCCAGGATCTGCGGCCAGAGCGGGGCTGCCGGTTGTTTCCAGGGAGTAATGTTGTCGGCGCCATTCGGCAACCTGGCGAGGACTGCGGCGGGATCGGCGGTTCCTTTCCACTGGTAGGCGACGAGAGAGACAGGTTGATCGCCGGGGCGAAAGAAAAGTTCCACCCGGCCGCTGTCGGCGGTCCGAAGGAGGCAACTGTCCGATTTGCGGATGCCGCAGTGAAGGTCACCGCTGCTGCAGATCTGCCAGCCGTCGGCCTCGGCGACCTTCGCGTCGTTCGTTCCCTGCGCGAGAGGATAGATGACGACGCCGCGGTGGGGCTCGACTTCGAAGGTCCTCTGAAAGACGGTCGTCGTGTCGACGGTGACAGCCCAGGGGGCTTCGCGGACAGCGGTGCCGGCCACGTCGAACTGCAGGACACTGCGGCTGCCGTGCTGCAGCAGACCGCGATACTTCGCGCCGGCGGCGAGGGGTTGCCAGGCGAAGTTGAGTTCGCCCTTGAAGCGGGGGGACTCGATCAGGCCGTAACGGGCGGGGCCGAACTGCAGGAAGCCGCCGGTCCAGCCGGCGCGGAGGGTGCCCCGTTCGGTGTCGTAGCAGAGTGTCCCCTGCTGCTGATCGCCAACGCGAATGGAGAGACCCTTCTGGACGGGGGGGAGGTTCGGGAGGAAGATGGTGCTGGCGAGGAACGGGCCGACGTCGGTCTGGCTCCAGCGGTTGTCGACGGAGTCACCCTCAGTCCAGTTGAAGCCGACGGTTCCCTCGGCGAAGTGACCTTCGATCGGTCCGCGCGCAGCCTGCTGGGGGGCCGATGGTGCGGGGGCGGCAGCGGCCACCGCAGCGCTGGCGGCATTTTGGACCGGCGTTTCGTCGCGGGTCTTGCCGTCGGGGGAGAGCTCGTCGAACCGCCAGAGGCCGAGTGTCCGCGGGTCGACGGCGGGGGCTTTGTCGGGGACGACGGAGAGATCACGGACGCCGCGGGTCAGGCGGGCTTCGTCGACGAAACCGTCGCAGCCGATTTCCCGGCCGACGAGCTGGCCGAAAGCGATGCCGCCAGCGACGGTTTGTCCTTTCTGGAACTCCACCGCCTGATCGGCCACCTGCTGGCCGTCGACAAACAGGCGGACTCGCGCGGGTTCAAAGACCATTCCGACGTGATGCCATTTGCCGTCGGCGACGTCGACCTGCGAACGCACGTGATCCGGTTTGTAGCCGGGCAGGTAGGCGGTGAGCTGCCCGCTTCCGGGCATGGTGAAGAGCTCCCAGTGCGTCGCGGACGATTTCAACTCCTGGGCAGCGAGGATGTTGTAACTCTGCTTCGACAGCAGCTTTGCCCAGCAGTCGACGGTCAGCGGCGGCTGGTGGTATTCCTCGCGCCCGCCGGCGTGGGCTCCTCCGGAGCGGGCATCCAGGGACTTCCCGAATTTTCCTTCGCCGAGTGACAGCTTTCCGGCCGGACCGGCCGGAGGTGCGGCGGCGGGGGGCGGGACCATCGCCATCGTCGTCAGGGGTTCCCGCCGGGCGGCCCAGGCGACGGCCCGGCTGAGGAGCGTCGCTGCACCCGGCGTCCGGAGCGATTCGGCGGCGTGGCCCAGGACCGTCTGGAAGATGCGGCCCTTGCCGTAGTCGTAGACGAAGGCCTGGGGTTCGGCCTGGCCGGTGACCTTGGATTTTGCGGTGGCGAGGACGTGGATGGGGTCTTCGCCCTGCTGGCGGAAGTAGAGCTCGTCGATGGTCTCGAAGGCCTCCATGCCCTGCATGACGGGGTGCTCGGGGTCGGCGATGTCGACGACGAACTTGCCGTAGGCGTCGTGGCCGACCTTTTTGTCTGTGTGGTCCCAGACCCGCCGGCAGATGTTGCGGTACTCGGGCCAGTCGGAGTCTTCGGCTTTGGGCAAGGAAAAGTGGAAGGCGCCGTTGGCGAAGTGGACGATACAGAGGCCGCCGCCCTCCTGGAGATATTTGACGAAGCCGGCCTTGGCGGCGTCGCTGAGGCCGGGGCGTTCCCAGTTGCAGTAGTTCTGGATCAGGACGTCGAACTGCTGGACGCGGTCGGTGGCGAGGTCTTCGATGTTCTCGGAGACCTCCACCTGCACGCGCAGATCGCGGGCCAGGGCTTCCCGGATAGCGGGCGTGGTGTCCTTCCAGAGATGGCCGGGATAGTGGTGGCCGGTGAGGATCAGGGCTTTGATCGGCCGGTCGTCGAAGCGGGCGGGGTCGACGCCTGCCACCCCCGTGAGGGCGGCGGTGATTTCGGCGTGGGTGTAGAAGCGGGCGGCGACGCCTTCGGGGGGGACTTCGACGTGGGCGTTCCAGGCGATGGCGTTGAGGATCAGTTTGCGGAAGGAGTCGAGTTTCCAGTTGTCGTAGAAGTGTCCGCAGGTGGTGCCGAAGCCGCGGCCGCCGTTGGCACGCTGCCGGGCCCAGGCGACGACGCGGCCCTCCGCGTCGCGTCCGGGGATGGCGGGGACGGTCCAGAGCGGCGCGACCGGGGCCGCCTGCGGATCGAACCGCAGGTTGTAGTAGAATTCCTCCTTCATCTTGAGGGGTTTGACGCCGCGGAGGACCGGGTGATCGGGCGACGCGAGTTCGACTTCCGTGTCGAGAGTCTGGATGGCCGAGTACCACTGCTTTTTGCCGTCGGTTTCCCAGTCAAAGTAGCCGCCGGTCCAGTCGAGCATTTCCTTCGCGCGCTCGTCGGGTGCGAATGTCGAGAAGTGGAACGTCAGGAAGCCGCAGCCGCGGGCGATCTGCTGCTGGACCTGGGCGATGTGCTCCGGCGATACGATGTGGGGGGCCTCTTCGTAGAGGTCGCCGTCGCGGCCGTCGGAGATGACCATGATTGCGTCGGCGGTGTCGAGGGTTTTCGGGTCGGCGGGCCAGCCGTCCCGGTGGTATTCGACGGCGACCTGGTCGCGGATGTTCGAGTTGTCGAGCATCACCTTGAGGAGTTTTACGGACCACGGGTAGTCGTGGATGCCGTTCCCCTCGGGGCCGTGGCTCTTCTTGCCGGCGATGAGGACGATCTTCTTCCTGCCGCCGACCTCGGCTGAGGTGGAAGTCCAGCATCCCAGCAGAATGGCTGCCGCCAGCGCTGCACGCAGACCGGTCGAACCCATTGAGCTTGCTCCGTGATGTCAAATACAGATGATCGGTTGAGTCAGAGTTTACTCGATTTGGTTGGCGAAGACGAAGATTCCACGCAGAGACGCGGAACGGAACGCAGACGAGAGATGTCGAACGAGGAAGGTGGAATGTCGAAAAAAAGAAAGTCGCTGAGAAAGGCTTCAGCGTGGATGCGTTCGACAAATCGCCAATGACAAATTACGAAAAACGAACCACCGGGTGGCCCGGCTGAAGGCCGGGCGGCTTTGCCGCAAGAGGCCGCGGTTGGGCTTTCATGGTGCCGAGAGGCACGTGCCTTGCAAGTTGCTCAAACTGCGGCCTCTTGTCGCTGCGCGATCCGGCCTTCGGCCGGACCACCCGCTGACTCATTCCAGTGACAACTCTCTGGCTATTCGCTATTCCCTACTCGCTAATCCCTGTTTGCTCCCGGACTGCGGCGATCAGTTCGAGCAGGAATTCCTGGGCTTGCGAGTAGATGCCGGGCTGCTGGCTTTCTCTGGGGCCGGCGACGTTGAGCGTTCTCACGCGATGTTCGTGGAGCCATTGCCGGGTATCGAGAATGTGATTTCGACTGTCGTCGAGCAGGTTGATCACGTGGAGCGGCCGGGCGATCCGTCGGGCGAGTTCGACGGTCAGGGCGGTGCCTCCCTTCAGCGATCCGGCGGTGATCACCAGCGTCGCGTCGGAATCCCGCACGTTCCAGCGGGTGCGGACGTCGTACAGGGGGCTGTCGGTTTCCCGGAGGGGATAGTGGAGGGGCAGGGGGCCGTCTTCCGCCTTGCGGCCCTGCGGGCACCAGCCGCCGCAGGGAATGCCTGACGCGATGGCGACGTTGAGGGCGGCGCGGTCGACGCCGGTCTGGCCGCCGGAGACGATACGCTGCAGGATGGCGTCCCGGCGGCGGACCGGATGTTTCCCGCCGGTTTGCCGGGTCACTCGGCGACTTCCTGACCGAACGACAGCCGCATCTGCTGATCTTTCTGGGGGATCTGCCATTCTTTGAAGAGGAGGCTGGGTTGAATGTCGTGGTTGTTCTGGTACTTGCCGTCGCGGTACTCGGTGACCGGTCCGGTGAGCGTGTGGTAGAAGATCTGGCAGATCGGCACGCCGGGGTAGATCCGGATGGCATGCGCCGCGTACATTTCCAGCGTCCAGTAGCCGCAGAAGCCGGCATCGCCGAAGCCGGCGGTGACGTGCACAAACAGCCCCAGCCGTCCGATGGACGACCGTCCTTCCAGCATGGGGACGAGGTTGTGGGTTTCGGTCCGTTCGACGGTGCGGGCGAGGTAGAGCTGGCGCGGCTGGAGGACGAAGCCTTCGGGCGGAATGACGTGCCGCCGGTAGCGGTTCGGCCGCTTCATATCGAGCACGATTTCTTCGTAGACGAGCAGTTCGTCGTGCAGGCGGAGGTTGTAGCTGTTGGGGTTGAGGAGGCGTTCGTCGAACGGCTCAATGACGATATTGCCGCCGAGCTGCGCCTTGATCTCTTCGCCGGTGAGAATCATGGGGGGCGGATACTCGCATCATGAAGTGGCGTCGCCGGAACTGCTCCGTGGGACTCACATTACGAATCGGTCAGCGGGGATGCAACGCAGAAAGAGTTGAGAGTTGAGAGTTGAGAGTTGAGAAAAGAAAGACGGCGAATCGCTCCGATCTGTTCACTCAGCTCCTGTCACTCTAGATCGATTCCCAGTTCTTCGATTTTGCGGTACAGGCTGGAGAGGCCGAGCTTGAGTCGTTTGGCGGCTTCGCGCTTGTCCGGGCACTGGCGGAGGACGCGTTTGATGTGCAGCCGTTCGTAGTGCCGCAGGGCGGACCGCAGATCGTCGGTATCGGGCAGGGGTTGCCCCATGCCGATCAAATCGGCCGGCAGATCCTGGGGACGGATCTGAGGAGAGTCGCACATCATTACGGCCCGCTCCAGAGCGTTGTCGAGCTGGCGGATGTTTCCTTTCCACTGGGCGGACATGAGGAGACGGATTGTTTCGCTGGTGGCGCCGGTCACCCGCTGGCCCATCGCGCGGCTGTGCTTCGAGATCAGGAATTCGACCAGCTCGGGTACATCGTCGAGCCGCTCCCGCAGCGGCGGAATCCGGATTTTGACGCCGTCGAGACGGTAGAACAGGGCCTCGTCGAACCGGGCGTCGGCGACTTCCCGCTGCAGGTCGCGCGTGGTGGCGGCGATGATCCGGGCGCTGACTTTGTACGGTTCCGATCCTCCCAGCGGCAGCGCCTCCTGGTATTCGATCGCTCTCAGCAGTTTGGCCTGCGTCGCCAGCGGCAACTGCGAAACTTCGTCGAGAAACACCGTGCCTTCGCCCACCAGCCGGAGGAGTCCGTCCTGCGCGGCGGGGCTGCCCGCGACCATTCCTGCCTGGGCGCCGAAGAGCTGGCTTTCGAGCATTTCCGTCGGTCGGGTTGCACAGTTCGCGGCAAAAAAACGCTCGCCGCTCCGCGGGCCCCATTTGTGGATCATGCGGGCGAACAGCTCTTTGCCGGTCCCCGATTCGCCGACCAGCAGGACGTTGGCCCGGGTGACTGCGACTTTCCGGATCGCGTCCTGGACCTCCTGGATGGCCTTGCTCGACCCGATGATTTCGTCGCCATTGTCCCGACGGCCCAGCTCCCGTCGGAGCGCCTGGTTTTCCAGATACAGCTCGCGGTACTGAAACAGCCGGTTGAGCTTGTTCGCGAGGTCGTCGAAGATCACCGGCTTGACGAGGTAGTCGAAGGCGCCGGATTTGAAGGCCTCGACGGCGTTCTCCACGGTCGCGTAGGCGGTGATGATCATCACCGACGTCCCTGGATTGAGCTGCTGCAGCCGGCGGAGCAACTGCACACCATCCCCGTCGGGGAGCTGCACGTCGCAGATCGCCACGTGAAAGTCCCGCTGTCTGGCGACCTGCAGAGCCGCAGCCACGGTGCCGGCGACGGCAACGTCGTACCCTTCTTCCGAGAGGAATTCCCGCAATGACGTGCGGATGATTTCCTCGTCTTCAACGATCAGCACGCTGCGTAAGGCTCTCACGAAATGCTCGCTTCCCGGGGAGAGGATTCGGTGATGTCGATGGATTGCACGTCCGGGGCCGCATTCGGCGGCTCTCGATCCGGAAGTCCGGCCAGCTCGCCATTGTGCAGCGTCACGCGGAAGGTCGTGCCGCCCGGCTTGCCTGCGACCAGCTCCATCGTCCCGCCCAGCTTCTGCTCGACGAGATTCCGGCAGACGAACAGCCCAAGGCCGGTGCCGGTGTCCTTGGTGGTGAAGTAGGGCTGAAAGATGCGGTCCAGGTCCTCGGCCGCGATGCCGCGGCCGTCGTCGGAGACGTCGACTTGCAGGGTCCCGCTCTTCAGGCGGGTCACGATTGTGATGGTGCCCCCCTCTTCGGTGGCGTCCATCGCGTTGAGAATCAGATTCAGGAAGACCTGGACGAGCTGGTCCCGCACGGTGTTGAGAGGGGGGAGGTCGGTCACGAAGCGGGTCACGATCCGCTTCCCCTTTTTCCGTTTGTAATACTTGGCGATGCTCAGCGCGTTGCCGATCACGTCGTGAATGTCGCAGCGGGAATCGGTCAGGTTGGTCGGCCGGCTGAAGTCGACCAGTTCGCGGAGGGTTCGCTGAATGCGGCGGAGCTGGTCGTCGACGAGCTGCAGCTTCTCCCGCGTGTGCTGGTCGATATCGCGGCGGTTGAGCAACTGGACGAGCGAACTGATCGCCGCCAGCGGATTGCCGACTTCGTGGGCGATGCCCGCCGCCAGCAGTCCGAAGGCCGCCTGCTTTTCCTGCTGAACCAGCAGCGCCTGGGACTCCTGCAGTTCCTGCGTCCGCTCGCGGATGCGGAGCTCCAGCAGGCCCTGGTCTTCCTGGAGCTGCGTGTTCAGCGCCGTCAGTCCGTCGCTGGCCCGCTTGAGCAGGCCGGCGAGCGAGGTGCTGCCCCAGGTGACCCAGCCCATGAAGACCGGCATCAGGACCATGGTCGAGAACCGGTCCTCCAGCGGCACGTCGCGCCAGATGCCGAGCGAGAGGTAGCTGATTGTATGCAGGGCGAACGTGGGGTAGGCCACTCCCCGGTCGTACCGGAAGGCGCAGACCAGCAGCGAGAGGAAATAGTAGAACCGGAAGGGGCTCTGCAGCCCGTTTTCGAAGTGGCAGAGCAGGCCGATGAAGACTGCTTCCATGGCTGAGATGAAGAGCGGCCACTCGCTCAGGAAGCCTTTGCCGTGCGCGTTGTAGTAGGTGTCGAACACGGCGTACACGGCGCCGAGCGTCAGAATGGCGTTCAGAATGGCCTGGTGAGGAACTGAGGCCGGCAGATTGACAAGCGCATACCCTACGCACAGGCCGAACCACCGGATACGGACGGTGATCGCCTGAGCGGCCAGTTCCCAGTTGAATGGACCGGATTCGTGAAGTTCCTGCACCCGTGCGCCTGTCGTCGTCGATGCCGAAGGGGACCGCCACACGGGGATTATAGCGCCGTTTGCGAAGCGGAGACCAGCAAGCGGCGTTTGCGAAATGTTGCCGGGTGGGGTTTGCGGTCGGTCGGCATTCCGAACTTTCGGCGGATCGCTACAATCGTCGCCACGCGCCAACCGACCAGTCCGATCCGATATTTCGAATCGGGCAGATTCAGGTTTCTACCGCAGGGAGCAGGCACGGTGCAGACGATCGACTTGTCGAAATACGGGATCACGGTCACGGACGTCCGCCGCAACCCGGCGCCGGCAATTCTGTACGCCGACGCCATTCGCGCCGATCCGAAGTGCGCGATCGCGGACTCGGGCGCCTTGATCGCTTACTCGGGCGAGAAAACCGGTCGGTCTCCCAAAGACAAGCGGCTGGTCCGCGATCCGGAGTCGGAAAACGACGTCTGGTGGGGGAACGTCAATATCGACATTGACGCGGAGACGTTTCAGATCAACGAAGAGCGGGCCAAGGATTATCTCAACACTCGGCAGAAGCTGTACTGCATCGACGCTTTCGCCGGCTGGGATCCCGCGTACCGGATGAAGATTCGCGTGATCTGCTCCCGCGCCTATCACGCGTTGTTCATGCACACGATGCTGATCCGCCCCACCCGTCAGGAGCTGGCGGAGTTCGGCGAGCCCGACGCGATCATTTACAACGCGGGTCAGTTTCCGGCGAACCGCCGGACGCACGGGATGACGTCGAAGACCAGCATCGATATCGACCTCAAAACGCGGGAGCTGGTGATTCTCGGGACGGAATATGCCGGCGAGATGAAGAAGGGCGTTTTCACGCTCATGAATTACTTTGGTCCGAAGCAGGGCATTCTTTCGATGCACTGTTCCGCAACGGCGGACCGGGAGACGGGGCGGGCGTCGGTTCTGTTCGGGCTCTCGGGGACGGGCAAGACGACGTTGTCGGCGGACCCGCACCGGATGCTGATCGGCGACGACGAGCACTGCTGGAGCGACCGCGGCATCTTCAACATCGAAGGGGGCTGCTACGCCAAGGCAATCGATCTGGCGCCGGACAGCGAGCCGGAGATTTTCCAGGCGCTGCGGTTTGGCGCGGTGCTCGAAAACGTCGTTTACGACGAGGAGAGCCACCACGTCGACTTCCACGATACCCGGATTACGCAGAATACGCGCGGGGCGTATCCGATCGAGTTTATCCGTAATGCGCAGATTCCCTGCATGTCCGGCCATCCGGCCGACGTGATTTTCCTGACCTGCGACGCGTTCGGCGTGCTCCCTCCGGTCAGCCGGTTGAGCCCGGAGCAGGCGATGTACCACTTCATCAGCGGCTACACCGCCAAGGTCGCCGGTACGGAGATGGGGATCACGGAACCGCAGGCGACGTTTTCGCCCTGTTTCGGGGGGCCGTTTCTGGTGTGGCATCCCGCCAAGTATGCGGAGCTGCTGGCGGAGAAGCTCCGCGAACATCGGGTCAACGTCTGGCTGGTGAACACCGGCTGGAGCGGCGGTTCCTATGGCATCGGTTCGCGGATGAAGCTGTCGTGGACGCGAGCCATCGTCGACGCGATTCACCGGGGGCAGTTGGCCAGCGCTCCCGCGATCCGCGATCCGCACTTCGGCTTCGAAATCATCACCGGCTGTCCGGGGGTGGCGCCGGAGATTCTGCAGCCGCGCAACACGTGGGCCGATCCGACGGCGTACGACGCGACGGCGAAAAAACTGGCGAAGCTGTTTGCCGACAATTTCCAGAAGTACGCAGACAGCACTTCGCCGGCGGTGCGGTCGGCCGGGCCGGCGGTTTGAGCGCGTCCGGGGGGAAGGGGGCAACGAGTCCGAGAAGACCACTTATACTGCACTGGTGTTTGGTGGCCCTCGCAGACTGGACTCACCCTACTCCACTTCGTCCGATTTCCTTGAAGACGCCTGTTCGGTCTTTTCGATGGCCTTGCCCTCTTGATAGAGGACTTCCATTTCGGGCAGCGAGGCTGACCGGACATCGCGACCCTGCTCGCGCAGCCGGCGTTCAATGTACTGGAACCGTCGTTCGAATTTGCGGTTGCTTTCCCGCAGGGCTTCCTCGGGGTTGATGTGCCACCGCCGGGCTATGTTGGCGATCACGAAGAGCACGTCGCCGAGTTCGCTCTGAATCCGGGCCTGCCGGTGCGGGTCGGCGATGGGCGGTTCGTGCACGACCGGACCATCGACGACCGCCGGGACGTCGGGGATCTGACCGTCGTCGAAGAGTTCGGCGGCCAGTTCGTCGACTTCTTCCTTGAGTTTTGCGAACAGCATTTCGCGCCGGGGAAAGTCGTAGCCCACGCGGCCGGCCTTCTCGGCGACGCGCGCGGCCCGGGCGAGCGCCGGCAAGGCGGCGGGGAGTCCGTCGAACACGGACTCCCGCTGTTTTTCCGCCTGCTTGATCCGATCCCACTGCCGACTGACATCGTGAGGCGTCGCGGCCGTGGAATCGCCAAAGACGTGGGGGTGCCGGACGATCAGCTTACGGGTCAGTCCCGCGACGACGTCGGTCAGGTCAAAGCGGCCTTCGTCGGCGGCGATCTGGCTGTCGAGGAGGACCTGCAGCAGGACGTCCCCCAGTTCCTCGCAGATCTCGGCGTCGTTGCCCGAGTCGATGGCTTCGAGCAGTTCGTAGGTCTCTTCCAGCGTATAGGGCTTGATCGATTCCAGCGTCTGTTCGCGATCCCAGGGGCAGCCGTCAGGCGAACGCAATTTCGCCACAACCGCGCATAGATCTCGAAACTGAGGCGTCAGGCGCGATTCGTCAGGAGGAGTGCCGGGGGCGGGACGATCAGCGTTCGACATGAGAAAATTTCCGTACGAGAAAAGCGTCGAACGGATCTTAATCCGCGCGCTGCCGGTCCGCATCTCAGCGGCTCGTAACGATTCGCCGCGGGCGCTTGCACATCATTCCGGCGTCCGGCAGACTGATCGAGGGCTGTTGATGGGACGGCACTCTTGACGACGGAATCAGGCGGAGGGGACTCGATGCTTCTGATCTCGCGGATGGGACTGGCGCTGTGCATTCTTGCTGGGGCGACGATTTCCACGCTGACCGCACAGGACCGTCCGGCCGTGCGTGCCGGGGCGTTTGCGCAGGACATCACTCCGACGAAGTTCCCGATTTCCTCCAATGGCAATATGTCCGATCGGATGGCCCGGCAAGCGCACGATCGACTGCACGCCCGCTGTCTGGTTCTCGCGGACGGGTCGACGAAGCTGGCCATTGTCGTCTGCGACAGTTGCATGATTCCCCGGGAATTGATGGATGCGGCGAAGGCAAAGGCGGCGCAGAAGACCGGGATTCCCGCCGGGAATATTCTGATCTCGGCGACGCACTCGCATTCCTGCCCGACGGTGACCGGCGTCTTTCAAAGCGATCCCGATGCCGAGTACATTGCGTTCCTGATCGATCGTATTGCCGAAGGGATTGCCGAGGCGCACGGGCGGCTCCAACCGGCGCGGGTCGGCTGGGGTTCGGCCCAGGAGCCGGGCCAGCTTTTCAATCGGCGCTGGCATCTCAAAGAGGGGGTCCTGGGGGAAAACCCGTTCGGGCAGAAGGTCGACACCGTTCGGATGAATCCGGGGTATTCCAGTCCCGACGTAACGAAGCCCGCCGGGCCGGTTGATCCGGAAGTCGCGATCCTTGCAGTCCAGACCGCCGACGGCGCTCCGCTGGCGCTGCTGGCGAATTACTCGCTGCACTACGTCGGCGGCGTCGGGGGCGAAGATCTGTCCGCCGATTATTTTGGCGAGTTTGCGCACCGGGTGGGGCGGGCCATCAAGGTTTCAGGCGATCATCCGTTTGTCGGAATTCTGTCCAACGGGACGAGCGGCGACGTCAATAACGTGAATTTTTCGCTGACCGCCGGCCCGAAACGGCAGCCGTACGAGCAGATGGGGCTCGTCGCCGAGGCGGTTGCCCAGGCGGCCAAAGCCGCCTGGGAGAGCGTCGACTTCCAGTCTTCGGCAAAACTGGCCGTGGCGACGCGCGAGATTGATCTGGGAGTCCGATTGCCGTCGGCCGAGGACGTGGCGGCGGCGGAAGCGCGGCTGGCGGCGGCGGCCGGCCGCCCGCTGAAGGGGGCGCCGGAAATCTACGCGCGGGAAACCGTTCTGCTCGCGAAGTACCCGGCCACGGTCAAGTCGCTGATTCAGGCGATCCGGATCGGCGATCTGGGGATCGCTTCGAGCCCGTGTGAAACATTCACCGAGACGGGGCTGGCGATCAAGTGGGGGAGTCCGCTGAAAAAGACGTTCACCATTGAGCTGGCCAATGGCTACAACGGCTACCTGCCGACGCCCGCTCAGCACGACCTGGGGGGGTACGAGACATGGCGAGCCCGGTCGAGCTATCTGGCGCGGGACGCCGAGCCGAAAATCCGCGCCGCGCAACTGGAGCTGCTGCGGCAGGTGGCGGCCGATTGACGATCAACAGAGACCAGCGACACCAGCGAAGCGAGACCGCCGTGAATGCGGCGCATCATCAGGGAGGAGCGTTGATGAAGAGCGTGTTGGCTCTCATTCTAGCCGGCGGCAAGGGGACTCGCCTGGAACCGCTGACGCGTGATCGGGCCAAACCTGCAGTTCCGTTCGGCGGGGCCTATCGGATCATCGATTTCACGCTGTCAAACTGTATCAACAGCGGTCTGCGGAAAGTGCTGGTCCTGACGCAGTACAAGGCCGCCAGCCTCGACCGGCACATCAATCTGGGCTGGCGTTTTCTCTGCCGGGATCTCGACGAGTACATTGACATTCTGCCGCCGCAGCAGCGGATCGACGAGAACTGGTACAAGGGGACGGCCGACGCGGTTTACCAGAACATCTACTCGATCGAGAAGTGCCGGACCGACTACATCCTGGTGCTGTCCGGCGATCACATCTACAAGATGGATTACGAAGATCTGATCCGGCATCACATCGAATCCGGGGCCGAGGCGACGATCGCGTGCCTGCCGGTTCCGCTGGACGAGGGGGATCAGTTCGGGATTATGGAGATCAACTCCCGGCACGAGGTCCTCAAGTTTCTGGAGAAGCCTGCCAACCCTCAGCCGATGCCCGACGACCCTGAAAAATGCCTGGCGTCGATGGGGGTGTATGTTTTCAATACGGATTTCCTGTTCGAGCAGCTTTGCCAGGACGCGACCGATCCGACGAGCAAGCACGATTTCGGTCGAAATATCATTCCGTCGCTGATCGGCAAAGCGCGACTGCGGGCCTATCCGTTCCGCGACAAGAACACCGGCCGCGGGCACTACTGGCGGGACGTGGGAACGCTCGACGCGATTTACGAGGCCAACATGGACCTCGTCTCCGTGGATCCGGAGCTCAATCTCTACGATCCGGAGTGGAATGTCCGGACATATCATCCGCAGCTTCCGCCGCCGAAATTCGTTTTCGCACAGACCGAACTGCCCGATCCGCGCGTCGGTCACGCCGTCGACAGCATCGTCTGCAACGGGAGCATTCTGTCGGGGGGGGCTGTCAGTCGTTCGATTCTCGGCTACCAGGTCCGGGTGAACAGTTGGGCGACGGTCGAAGATTCGATCCTGTTCGACAATGTCGAGATCGGCCGCCGGGCTCGGATCCGTCGGGCGATCATCGACAAGAACGTTCGCGTGCCGGAGGGGATGGAGATCGGCTACGATCTCGAACGTGATCGGGCTCGCGGATTTACAGTCACGGACTCGGGCATCGTCGTCATCGGCCCCGGCGACGGCGGCAGCCTTGAGATCTGAGGCGGCGGTTCGCGTCTGCAATTGCGAGTCCGCGGTGGCGGAAAGCGTCGTTTGCGAGGGCGGAGTTACAAAATTCCGCTGACGGCGAAAAGTCGTGTTGACGCGATTTTCCTGAGCCCCTATGTTCCGCCCACGCTTGACGACGACGCCAGCCGCAAGCGTGGCTGGCGGTTGTTGGGGTTCGTTTTTGAGAGCCCGTTCGTGACTTGGCGACACTGAAGAGTTTCGACTCTTCGACAGGATTCTCCGGCCGGCATGGATGCCATGCGGGAGATCTCCTGAAGTCGCACCATCGATCCGCAGGGCATGGATGCTGCTGCGGTTCGTTGGGTTCGCTCGATCCGTGACACACTGAAGCCGATCGCCCCGGAAGCAATCAATATCCTTCGCCCCCCTGGGATGGATTGCTTCCGGGCTTTCTTTTTTTTCAGGGGGCGCGTCGATCGCGTCCTGTCGGCCCCCTCGGAGTGAGCGCGGCGCGAATGCTTTCCGATTCTCGCGAACGCCTGCGTCTCCACGACGCAAACAGCAACAGTCGGCACAAGTAGACGGCGGCGGCCACTGCGAATTCGGGGAAGATCAGCAGGAGGTCGACGCGGATGTTCATCTCACGGGGCATCAGCGTTTCGTAGTAGAGCCAGAGCGGAACAAGCATCAGCGGCAGATGCACCAGCCACCAGGCTTTCGGCCAGGTGGGATGCCAGGGGTAGAGCAGGGTGAGTCCGAAGAGAAGCTGCAGGAGCCAGAAGACGCGTTCATACTCCAGCATTTCAATTCCCCCGGTCGGCAGAGTCTGAGTCAGAATTCGACACCGGGGAATCCGGTGCGAGCTCCTGGGGGCGATCCTGCCCTGTAGACCTCAAAGTCATCTGCACTGACCGCCAGACGCTCGCCGTTGACGATCCACAGCACCTGCTCCCATCCGGTTCGAGCCGGCGTGACGGTCAATTCGGCCTGGCTTCCCTGCGTGGAGCAGCGATACGTGATGTAGCTGCCGGTCGAACTTGTCCCGACGGCCCGTGAATCCACCAGCCAGAACTCGCCGCCATATTCGAGATAGCACGGCGGAGCCAGTTGGAGCAGGCGGCCTTCGCGCGGTGAGATGCGGATTCGATCGACCCGCCACCAGGTCCGAAAGAGATCGCGCAGTTGGGACCAGAGGCCGGCGGGCATGACCGTTGCTCCGAGGCAGAAGGCAGCGGGGCCAGGAAACGCGTCCTGACCCCGCTTCGCACGCGCGAGTTACTCCTGAGCCGGAGTCACTCGCATCCACCACGGCCTGTTGATTGCGTCCGCGGCCTTCTCCTGGTCCTTCAGAAAGACGTGCATACTGTCATCCTTGAAATACTTCCAGAACGCGGTGCTGGCCTCTTCGTCGTCGATCCGGAATGCGCGTTTTTGCTCCTGTTCCTGCAGGAACTTGCGGTACGCGTCCAGAGGCTCCGGTCCCGCCTGCTGAAAGATCACCCGGCCGCCGTACTTCTCGTACAACGCTTTGTTGACCTTCCAGGCTTTCACGAAATGCTCGGCGACCACCCTCCTGCCGGCTCGCTGCTGCTTTTCTTCGTCGGCCGTCAGCGGCTTGTCGGCGGTCAGCGACTGCAGAATTTTGCCGAGCTGCTTCAGTTTCGTCTCTTTGTCCTTTCGCTCCTGCTCGCTCAGCGTCGGAGCTTTCAGTTCCTCCTGCAGCCGATCGCGATCGCGTCCGAATTTCTTCAACGTTTCCTGCTGCTGAACTTCGGACGCGGTCACGAAGAGGTCAAGCTCTTCCGGCGTCGGTTCGAGCTTCTGTTCCCTGGCGTACTGCTCGAACAGCGGCTTCAGAATCAGCTCGCTGATCCGTTTCCGGTCGGTCGCGGCGATCTTCTTTCCCAGCACGACTGCAATCGCTGGTTCAGCGGTGTCCTTCGTCTCGGGACTTTCGGCCTGCGCCAGGCAGGTCGCCGCAACGGCCGTGACGAGGCCTGCTGCAATCACACTTCTCATTTCGCTTACCTCCCATCGAGATCACAAACACAGCATTTCGACACGTGTTTCACTTACTCGGCCGCCAGTTCGGCTTTCAGAGCGGCCAGTTCGGCTTCGACTTTTTCCTTCCGTTCCTGCTCGCGGAACTGGCGTTCCAGCTCTTCGGCGTCGGGGTCGCGGCCTTCCAGGCGGTCGTAGGCTTCGGACATTGCTTCCGCGCGGTCGACCCGCTTCTCCAGGCGATTGAACTGGGCGAAGGCCGAGGCGCTGTCGGCCTGGCTGAGGGCCTGCTGAATCTTGGTCGAGGACTCGGCCCGGGCGAGGCGGGCAGTGAGGAGCGTCTGCTTCTGGCGGGCCTGGCGGATCTTGTCTTCCAGATCGCGGACGGCATCCTGCAACTTGCGAGTCTCGTTTGCCTGCTTCGCATGTTCGACGCCGAGCTGCTCGGCCCGCTCGTCGGCCGCCTGCTTCTGCTGCAGGGCGGCGAAGGCCGAGGTCGAATCGCTGCGCTGGACCGCCTGGGTGGCGCGATCCTTCCACTGCTCGACTTCGCCGCGGGCCTTTTCGACCTGTTTGCGGAGCTGGATCTCGTCCGCGATGGCCCCGGCGACCCGGTTGCGGATGGTCTGCAGTTCCTCCTCCATGTCGATGATGAGCTGATGGAGCATCCGCTCAGGGTCTTCGACTTTCTCCCGAATCGTCGTGAGGCTCGACCGCATGATCAGCGTAAAATTCTGGAGCCACGTCATTTCGTCACCTTCTTCTTTCGAACGGGTTGAAACGAGACACAAGTCAACAGGAACACAGACGGCACAGACCGGCAGGCGGGAGCCCGCCCTACTCCCAGGCTTTGAGCGTGGCGGAGAGCCAGCGGACTCGCTGCAGAACGATTTCGCGGTGGTTTTCGCAGTAGGCCGCCAGACCGACGACGAGAGTTCCCATGGCGATGCCGGCGATCCACAGGACGTCGACCCGTTCCAGGCTCCCCTGGACAACCAGGCCGATGATGTCGGCGATGAGGAACGCCGTGCCGGAGTAGAGGATCGGTCGCAACTGCAGGCCGATTCCCAGCAGGCAGACGACGATCGAGGCGGCCATGAGCGTCAGGAGCGGGAGCCAGCCGCCGCCCACGATGTGGAAGGTGGGGGAGACGAGGATCGCCAGCGAGCCGGCATAGCGGAGGCCTGTCTTCCAGTTCGCGGAGAGCTGCTTTGACAGGCCTTCGACCAGGCCGATCAGCGAGAGACCGAGGGGCATGAGGAAGAGCTGCGGATCGGACCATTTCAGTTCGGTCCAGAGGAGGACCTGGGAGAGGTTGAAGACGACCATCGACAGGACCAGGCTGCGGCTCTCGCGTTGTTCCAGCCAGCGGAAGAAGTACCAGGCCGCGGCGGAAAAGATGATCAGGGCATTCAAGCCGACGAAGCCGAGGGATGTGACGCCCGTCCGTCCGATGGCGGCCAGCGCGACAACCGCGGGGACGTAGTAGCCGACGATCGACAGGGGATCGGCGAGGATCGCCGTCACGGGAGATCGCCGGCAGAAGGTGCCGCAGTGGGCGGTGGCGATTCCGGCGGCCATTGCGGCGATCAAGAAGGGAGTGCTGGTGACTTCAATCACGCCGAAGAGAGCGAGATAGACGACTCCTACGGCCAGCAGGGGCCAGATCAGCCAGGCGGCTGTCTTCGATTGCTCCTGGCAGGCCCACAGGATGAGGTCGGCGGCGACGAAGACGAACAGCGCCGCGAGGGAAATGGTCTGCAGTCCGCCGAGGGGCAGCGTGACGTTGAGCGGGATCAGGACGAAGGCGTCGATGAGCAGGAAGGCCCAGATTCCGCGGTGAAGCTTGTCCAGGTCGTCGTTGGCGGAGAACTGCCGGAGGCCGGGCAGGCGGAGGATCAGCATTTCGAGCGCGGCCAGGGCCAGCACTGGGAGGAAGGCGATGCGGTAATCCGCCAGCGTGAGACCGGTCAGCAGGGAGGCGTCGGTCAGAGACTGCAGGGCGATCACGAGACCCTGGAGCTGGACGACGAGGATCAGCAGTTGACGCAACGCCGGCTGCTGCGATTTGTGGAGGGCGATGACGAGGCCGAGGAGCGACAGTCCGCCGGCGATGCGTGCTTCGACCGTCAACACGGCGAGATTCGCGGCGGCGACCAGGAACAGCAGTCCCTGCGAGCAGAAGCGGATCGGAATGGCGATGGAAGGGGTGGCGTCGTCTGCGCTGCGACGAGCGATGGACCGGCTGATCAGCACGCCGACCAGACCGCAGATCGACCAGGCCAGCGGGAGTTGCAGCGGGTCGTAGTGGCCATTCTGGAGAAGGCACATGCCGCTGCCGACAAGGCCGGTGGCACTGAGGCAACCGACGGCGGCCCATTCGACGGGGAAGCGTCGGCCGGCCGCGGCGAAGGTCCAGGTGGTGACGACCAGTCCAGCCACCCAGATTTCCACCGGCAGCACGGCCATGTGGCCCCATGCCAGGGCTGGCAGCAGGAGCGCCTGTGCGAGGGTGAGTGAGAACTCGGTAACTCGCTGCATGGGGTCGCGGAACGCGGCGACCCACGGGGAAGGGGACGCTTCACGCCACCAGCGGGCCAGGAACCAAAGTCCCGCGGAGGCAGCCGGGACGGCAAAGGCGATCATAGTGCCGGGAACTTGCAACTCGACCATCAACCGGACGGTGGCGACGAAGGCGAAGACGATGGTCAACTCGGCGAAGGCCGGGATCCGCCGCCGGCGGGTTTGCTCGGCGAGGAGCAGGAGCAGACCGCCCGCGGAGTGGGCCGCCAGCGGATGGAGCGAGATTCCCGGGACGAAGTGGCGGGCGATGCTGTAGACGGCGCCGAACAGACCGATCCACACCACTGCCAGAACCGCCGTCGATGCGGCGCTGACGATACCGGCTGGCGACATCGTCGTGTCCGCGTGGCGGCGTTCGAGCAGACGGCTGACGAGCCAGAGGCAACCGGCCGCGACGACGGGAAACAGCAGATTGGCTTCCAGGGGGAGCGGGAGTCTGCAGACGTTTGCGAGAAAGACGTGCAGTCCGAGCGAGGCGCTCATCCACGAGATCGCGGCTCCCCAGGTGACGCGATTGTCCCGCAGAATGGCGGCCAGCGAGGCCCAGAAGAGAGTGAGGACCGCGCCGACGGGAAACATGGCCTTGGGATGGGTCCACGAGGCGCAGAGCAGGATCGTCCCCAGGCCGATGGCCATCTGGCGGCAGGGATTTGCGAAGACGCGATTGCGGACCCGCACGGCGGCGATGGTCAGGCCCATCAGGAACGGGGCGTAGGTCAGGCCGTAGAATGCATACGGCAGCCGCGGTTCGTGCACCGCAGCGGCGCCGGTCTGTACGAGCTGCTTCGCCGTCTCGGCGAAGTAGCCGGGCAAACACTGGTAGCCCATCAGCAGGGCGCCGAGCATGCCCCAGACGAACAGCTCCTGACGGGTTCGACGGGCGACCGCGGCCAGGCAGACGGCGACGAGGAGGGCTGTCGGTGGGACGGCAGACACGGAGGGGAACTGGCTGCAGGCCAGGCCGATCGCCAGGGCACACAGGCCCAGGCCGGAGACCAGCGGCAGCAGAATGTGCGTCGGCCAGGGGAAGACCAGTTCGCCGGTCCGCTGCTGGAAGACGCGTACCACGGCGTCCGTCGTCAGCAGCACGTTGACGGCGACCAGGGCGATGGCGAATCCGAGCCAGGGACGGCTGAAGTCGTCGGCGAAGTTCAGCCCGAAGACTGTCAGGAACTGGGCCGCCAGCAGCACCGAAGGAAAGAAGCCGAAGATGCGGGGCCAGCGTTGTTCCTCGGCCAGCCAGAAGACGTGGCGATTGACTTTGATCAGTCCGGCGGTGAAGACCGCCCACAGCGCCAGGGCGGCGACGGGAGTCAGAGCAGCCGGGACGGCAGGCGCGAGTGCTCCAGATACGCACAGAATGAGATAAGCCACCCAGTACGCGTCGGGCACGCCTCGCAGCAGGTCGGACAGTATCCGTCGACTGGCGTATGCGGCGAAGCCGGTGTTGATGACCAGCAGGCTGAGCAGACCGACATCGTGGACGAGCCCGCCCAGCAGTCCGGCGTCCGGCGGAGCGACCCATCTGAGCGCGAGGAATGTGAGCGGCAGCAGTCCTAGCGTCAGTCCCTGCAGTGCGGCTCCGGTCCGTCGGAGCCCGAGTCGCGTGCGGCTAATGATGCTCAGGCCATAGACGACGGCGGTGTAGGCGATCAGGACGGCGAACTTCCAGAAGGGCGAGTAGGCGTGCCAGTGTGCGGTGACGAATTTCAGTGAGCTGCCGAGCAGGACCAGAATTCCCAGTCCGAGCATCCACTTGATGTTCCGCTCGTCGAGAAACGCCTCCAGGAACCGGAGCCCCGCGGAGGGGGGCTCGGCGACCGTCGACCGCGATGATGGCGCGGTCGCCGTCGGTCGAGGTTCGGGGGGCTCGGGGAGAAACGCAGTCTCATGGAGGGTGGCTGCCGGGGGACTGACGGTGCTCATATCGTGCTCCTGTCCGCGGGGAAATCAGGCCGTCGTCGGCCCTCGCGGGGAGCTGCATAACAAATGCGATGCCGGAGGCATTCAGAAAACCGTCCAAGTTTGCAACGCACTGCGGCTCAAGAGTTTATGTCGGGCGGAGAGGGTTGGTCGCGACTTGCCTGCAGTGATCGGACTGCAGAGCAATTGCAGTGCTGGAGCTGCACCGGGCGGGGCCATTGTCAGGCCGCTGGGGAGGGCGGAGTCGCGATACCGACCACTCTCGTCATCTGTTACGATGACTGAGGTCTTCCGGAAAGAGGCTCGATGCACGACGACATTACCCAATACCCCGACCGCGAGTTCCGGCGCTGGCTCAGTCAGCGGTTGATTGTGGACCGTCCACTCGACCCCGATGACCCCTTGTATGAGCCGCTGTACGATGGCGTTCCGGGAGACCCCATCGACCTGCTGTTCGAAGACATCGATCTTTCGGATCCGGAGAGTCTGAATTTCATCTCCGGGTTTCGCGGTTCCGGAAAAACGACCGAATTGTTCCGGCTGCGCAAGCGGCTGGTGGGGCAGGGCTATTTCGTCGCTTATGCCAACGCGCTCGATTTTCTGCTGCCGTCGGAGTCGGTCGAAATCAGCGACTTTCTGCTGGTCCTGGCCGGCTCATTCAGCGAAGCGATCGAGCAGCAACTCAACGTCGATCCGGCCAGAGAGGGTTTCTGGACGCGGTTCGTTCACTTCCTGGCGAGAACCGACGTCAAGATCGACGGCTTTGAACTCAAGGCCACGGCCCCCGGCACCGACGTCGGCCTCAACTTCAAGACTTCGCTCAAACAGGTTCCTTCCTTCCGGCAGCAGTTGCGGCAGACGCTCTCGTCGCGCCTGGGCGAGCTGCGGAGCGAAGTGCGGGCGTTCTTTGAATTCGGTCGGAAGAAGATCCTCGACGCCAGGCCCGGTTGCCGGGTTGTGTTTATCTTCGATCAGCTCGAACAGTTGCGGGACACTCTCGACAGCGAGGGGCGCGTCGGCGAGAGCGTCGCCACGCTGATCGCCAATCACCGCGAGGATCTGCGGATTCCGCTAATACACATGGTGTTCACGGTTCCGCCGTGGCTGAAGTTCAAGCTCCCCGAGCTGCGCGGCATTCGCCTGCTGTACAACGTTAAACTGTGGGACAACAACGAGAAGCGGACACGCGACAAGCGGGGCTGGCAGGCGATGCGGCACGTGGTGGAGCGTCGGTTCACGCCCCCCGGCATGCTCCGTTACTTCGGTAAGCCGACCCGGTACGGCACGTACCGGCTGGCGGACGAACTGATTTTCGCTTCCGGGGGGCACTTCCGCGATCTGCTGGTGCTGCTGCGGGAGACGTTGCTGCGCGCGAGCACGCTTCCCGTCACGCCGGAAATCGTCAAGGCGGCGATCGCGGGGATGCGCGACTCGTATCTGCCAGTTCCGCTGGCGGACGCTCAATGGCTGCACGAGATTGGCCGGCAGCGCGACTGCCTGCTCAAAGACCGCAGCCTCGAAAGCGTGCAGCGGATGACGTTCTTTCTCGATACGCACTGCGCCCTGATCCTGCGCAACGGGGAAGAGTGGTACGACGTGCATCCGCTGATTCGAGACGAAGTCGAAGAGATCATCCGTCGCGAAACGGCGGCCACCGCGGATCGAGCTCATGGCTGATCCAGGTGAGACGACCGATTTTTCGACGGACCGGATCGCCGGCCTCTATCACTGGGAGGAGATCGAGGGCTGGCAGATGCTGCTCCAGCATCTGGATCTGGTCGACGGGTTTGCGCTGGTGGTGGTCCTCGCCCCCGACGACTGGGCGATCGCGCTGACGCGCGAGCATCTGCAGGAGACTCTGTCGGAAGTCGGGGCGGTCGCGCGCGTCCGGTTTGATCCGATGGGCGATTCGGATCGACTGGCGGAAACGCTGCTCGCATTTGAGGCTGGCGCGGCGCGGGTTGTCTGGGTCGACGCCGACCCGACGTCCCCCGATCAGTTCGCGCAGGTTGAACTGGCCTGGCAGCAGGCGCTGTCCCGGCTGAACCGTTATCGCAATACGATTCAGTCGCGGTTCGATTGCACGCTGGCGCTTGCGCTGCCGGCGCGATTGCAGCGGACGTTGCGCGAAGCGGCTCCCGACCTGTGGTCGATCCGATCGGGCGTCTTCCGGATCGATCCGCCGGGGAGCAGCCGCGGCGGATTCGAGCTCCTTCCCATTGACGAGCGTGCCGGTCTCGATCGTGCGGAAGAGGCCGGCGATCTGGGCGATCCCGCTGTGACGCTGGCTGAAGCCGACAAACTCCGCGGCAAGCCGGGGCGTGAAGTGCTGCTGGCGAGCCTGCTGTTGCGAGCGGGGAATCAGGCCCGCAACCGTCTTGACTGGCAGACGGCGGAACGGGCTCTGCAGGAAGCGTATTCCTTACAGGAGAAGGTCGGGGGCGACCCCGATCTCCGCTGGGAGATTGCGACGGACTTCGCCAGCCTGTTGCAGAGCCTTGCCGGCTACGAGCGTGCGGAATACTACAAGCGGCGAGCACTGGAGATCAGCGAGCTACACTTTGGCCCGTCGCATCCCAAAACCGCCGTTTCACTCAATAATCTTGCTCAGCTCTTGCGTGCGACCAATCGGCTGGCGGAGGCCGAACCGCTGATGCGGCGGGCGCTGGCGATCGACGAAGAGAGTTTCGGTCCGAGTCACCCCGACATTGCGCGCGACCTCAGCAATCTGGGGATGTTGCTCCGCACGACGAACCGGCTGGCGGAGGCCGAGCCGCTGTTGAGGCGGGCGCTGGCGATCGACGAGGAGAGCGTCGGTCCCGACCATCCCGATGTGGCGATCGACCTCGTCAATCTCGGTCTGCTGTTGCGTGCGACGAACCGGCTGGCGGAGGCGGAGCCGCTGATGCGGCGGGCGCTCGAGATCGACGAGACCCGCTTCGGCCCCGAGCACCCGGAAGTGGCCATCGATCTCAACAATCTGGCGCTGATGCTGCAGGATACGAAGCGATTGTCGGAGGCCGAACCGCTGCTGCGACGCGCGCTGGCGATCGACGAGCGGTGCTTCGGCCCCTTCCATCCGAATGTTGCGATCCGGCTCAACAACCTCGCCCAGTTGCTTCAGGCGACCGATCGATTCGTGGAGGCTGAGGCGCTGATGCGGCGGACCCTGGCGATCGACGAGCAGTGCTACGGCCCGGAGCATCCCGAAGTCGCCCGCGACCTTGCCAACCTGGGCCTGCTGCTGAGAGCGACGAACCGGCCTGCGGAGGCGGAGCCTCTGTTGCGGCGGGCGCTGGCGATCGATGAACAGAGCTTCGGCCCCGACCATCCCAATGTCGCCACCGACCTCAGCAATCTGGCTCGGCTTCTACGTGCGACAGGCCGGCTGGTGGAGGCGGAGTCCCTGATGCGGCGGCACCTGCAGATTTTTTCCCTGTTTGGCCGCCAGAACGGTCATGAGCATCCCTATTTTCAAGCGGCCGTCCGTCATTACAGGCGAGTCCTGGATGCGATGAAGCTCAGTGAGGACGAGATCGAGCGCCGCGTGCGCGAGGCGGCGGGCGATCCTGGATAGGCGGCGAGCGTCAGCGGCGCGGGCGCACCGGCCGGGCGGCATTGGACTTGACCGGCGTCAGCGGGCGGCGGGAGATTTCCTGCCAGTGGCGGATGTCGATTTCGTAGGGGCCGTGCGGACCGTCGAATGCGCCGAACTGTTCGAGGTAGCGTTCCAGTCGGCCGATTTTCTGCTCGACGGTCAGTTCGCCGGGGTGACTTGTGCCCGGCGGACGGCCCCAGACAATTTTCGAGCCCCCTTTGGTCGTCAGCTCGAAGGTCAGGTCGCCCGGGCTGATGCTGGCGTCGGGACGCGTCGGGGCGACGATGGACGACAGACCCAAGGGTTCCCAGCGGTCGAACAGCGATTCGGCCAGACGGGCGGCCGCCAGGACCAGCGGATCTCCCCAGGTCGTGCCGGAGGGGCCCTGGGGCATTGTCGTCACGTTGCGGACGATCGGGAACCGCCTGGAATCGTCCGGGGTAAAGTCTGCCGGTGGGAGGAGCACGGCGTTCGCGTCGACCGGGTAAAACCCTCGTTCGACTTCGATGAAGGCGACCGGCCTGCGGTACTCGACTTCGACCATGACCCGCGGCGGATAGCTTTTCCGGACTCGGATGACCTTTGCGATCCAGGGATTTTTCTCGAAGGCCGCGGCCAGTTCGCCAACGAGTTCGTCGTCGAGCAGGGCGAACTGGTCGGGAAGCTTCTGCTTTTCCAGCACGCGCTGGAGCAGGTCGGCGGGAACGTGCTCGGCCGGGGGCGGGACGAGGACAATGTCGTCGCGATTGAGCTGGTACTCGGCCCGTTGGGTGAGGTTAGGGAGTTGCGAGATGCCCCAGGGGACCAGCACGAGAAAGCCGACGATGAGCGCGAGTCGACCGAGCATCCGCGGGGGCCGCGAAGGGGCGACCGGTACGGGTGCGGCGACCGGGGGCTCCGTCGGTTCGGGGGACTTTTTCTTGCGACCCATCGGCCCTGCCACGGTGGTTGGAGGCGAAGAGTACGGATCGCTCCGTGCTGCTCAAACATCGCCTCCGGAACGCTGGCGCGACGAGCCGAACCGCACGCAGATCGGCGGAATCTGCCGATCTGCGTGCGAGGGCGCCGAAAGCGAAGTCTGGAGAACTCAGCGAGAGTTGTCCGGTTGTTCCGGCCGCATCGCCGGGGAGCGACCGCGGGCCCAGCCCTGTTCGTTCTCGAGTCGCTGCAGTCCCTTCTGAAAATAGAGGGGGTCGAGGCTCTGCAGGTGCCGACGGTACGCTTCTGCACGCCGCGCTTCCCAGTCGGCTGGCAGTCGAACGACCTGCAGTTCGGCCAGCTTCTGCGCAAGCAGATCGCCAATGAGCTGATGTCCTTCGATGGTGGGGTGGACGTGATCGAGCAGCCATTCGTTGTCGGGATATCCGGAGCGGCTGCGCGCGGCGATTTCGGCTTCGGCGTCGACGAGGGGCGTTCCCGCTGAGCGGGCCGTCTCGCGAAAAATCCGGCGCATGGGTTCGAGCATCCGCAGCGGGCAGACGTCCGCGTCCTTGGCCCGCGTCAGTGCGGTGCGGGCTTCGTCGGGGCGTTGCAGACTTCGCAGGGTCATTCCGATGTCGTATTGCAGGCGGGCGTGTTCGCTGTCGATCCTTTCCGCGGCCTGGAGTCGTTCGAGGGCTCCGGCGAGATCGGATCGGAGGAGTTCTGCGGCTCGTTCCGTCAGAGCTTCGAACTCTGCTTGCTCGGCGGGGGGCAGGTTTTCCCGCGGCTCGGATTTGAAGGGGGGCCATTCCAGATTCGAGATGGGGGTGACCATCACGAGGGGCACGCCGACGGCCGCGCACTGGTCGACCATTCGCTGGAGATTGAACTGGTAATGAGCGATCACGTCCCGCTGCCAGTCGGGATCGCGATGGAACAGGGCCATGCCGCCCTGCCAGTCGAGGCGGGCGTCGGCCTCCGGCCCCAGCGTGGGCCGATTCGCAGGCGAACCGTCTGACGTGTGGTCGCGACACCAGAGATATCCGGCGCGTGCGAGTGTGAACGTCCGCAGGCGGGCCGCCTGTCGGAGCGGTCCCGCGGCGATCGTCTGGAGAGACTCGATGTGCTCGTAGGAGCGGTCTTCCAGGAACTCATTCTGGCCGATGCACAGGATGATCAGATCGGGCTCATGTTGCAGGACTTCGTTCAGGATGGGGGCCAGCCGATAGCTGGCGTAGGAGATGCCTCCGCAGTTGACGACGTCCCAGGTGCGCTCGGGTTCCGCGGCCTGCAGAGCGAGTTCCAGCCAGGTGGTGAAGGAGGTCTCAATGGCATATGGCCGGCCCTGGACGGTCGATCCTCCCAGGACGAAGGTGCGGAACTCGCGGACCGGCTTCTTCGCCGGGAACGATTCAGGGCGGAAGTGAGTCTGGCGGGACTTGGGAATCTCGTAGCGGTCGGCGGCGGTGTTCAGGGCGAACAGGGGGTGAATGTCGCTGAAGCCGACGAAGGGATCGTCATATTGCAGCGGGACGCCGATGCCGGCGGCGCGCAGGGCGAGCTCCAGAACGACGAAGGGTGCGAGCCCCAGCAGGATCGCCGCCAGGCGAAAGAACAGGGCTTTTCGCCACGCGAGTGGCATGCGACACCGCCGAAGGAGCGAGGGGACACCAGATCTGAAATTCCCCCTATGGAAGCAAGTTCGGGCGGAGTCTGCCAGAGTCTCGTCGACCGCGGCCGGGAAACGGCGGGATCAGGGTTCCGAGGAATCCCCGTTCAGAAGGGCCTCGAGATTTCGTTGCACGTCTTCGGGGGTGATGTCGTATCCGGTCAGCCGTGCGCCGGACCAATTGATGCCCACGCACATTTCGGAGTCGGTCAGGAGCGGCAGCGTGTCGGTGAAGAACTCATCGAGCGACAGTTCTTCGATGGCGAACCCGGTATAGGCGAGCTGCGACTGGCGGATCTGCGAGACCTGCCGGCGGCAGGACCAGAAGGGGACGACGTCGTGGTCCATGACGCGAAAGACCAGAAACTTGTCGTCGTCCATCAGCGTGTAGACCACACGGTCCAGCGTCACCTGTTCATAAAACAGACGTGCCTGCTCCGCTGCGATCGACATGGGGCCGGACTCCCTGACGGAATGTCGTCGAACTGGATTTGGCGGGCCGGATTCACCGGGCCGTCGCATCACGGAAGGATTGTCAACCTTCGGCGACCAGAAGGTCAAGTCTGAGGGGCCTCCGGGGGAATCGGCGGCGAAGCCGGGCGACGCGCGACGAGCAACTCGGCGCGGGACTGTGGGCGCCGGCGGCTGCCCAGCAGCCTGTCGAAGAATTGGAGACAGACAGGAATGTCTGTCCCACCCGAAGAGAATTCCTCCGAAAAGGTGGCCCAGACATTCCTGCCTGGGCATTTCGCTGGAATTCGTCAACGCGCTGCACTAGGCGGGCTTGGAGGCCATGCGGCTGATGCGGAGGTGTTTGTCGTGGTGCGTGGTCGCGACCTGGATGCCGTCCGGATGCAGGTCGAGATCCCGCACGATGTTCGGCAACTGGAATCGGTGGATGTCTTTGTTCTGCGAGGCGTTCCAGAAGACCAGGTGCCCCCCGGTGCTGCCGCCGCTGGCTCCGAGCAGCGTCCCGTCCGGCAGGAAGATCAACCGCCAGACAGCTCCCTTCAGCGGCTCGGCGATCAGGGACTGCACCAGTTTCTGCGATTCCCACTCGAACAGCATGACCAGAGGATCGTGAACGGCGCCCAGCGGGTTCGAGGCGTTGTGCAGTCCCCCGCAGGCGAACTGCTGGCCGTCAGCGCTGATCGCCAGCGCTCGCACGCCGCCGAAGTCCACGCCTTGACCGCCGTTGTAGGACCAGAGGGCCTTCGCATCGAAGGTCCGCACGGCGGCGCCCGTGGCAACATCCCACTGCCGCACATGCCCTTTCAGCTCGCCGGTGAGCAGGAACTGCCCCGTGGGATGAAACAGCACGCTGTAGATGTGGCTCTCGTGGCCGGGGAACTCGCGGACCAGCGTCCCGTCGGCCAGATTCCACAGACGCAGCACCTTGTCGTTGCCGCCGGTCGCCACCAGCTTGCCGTCGGGACTGACCGCGAGCGCACGGATCCAACCCTGATGGGCTTCGACCGTTCGGATCGGCACGGGGGCGTCGCCGGCAACCGGCCACCAGATCAGCCGGCCGTCACAGCCCCCCGAGACCATCGTCTGGCCGTCGGGAGTGAAGCCGAAGCCGTTCACCCAGCTCTCATGGGCTTTGAGCGCCAGAGGCTTCCCGGTCGCCAGATCAAACCGCTGGATCGAGTTGTCCTCGCAGCTCGCGAAGATAAATCGCCCAGCAGGATCGAACCGGCAGGCCAGGAGCGGGCTCTCCACCGGCCATTGCGAGGCGACATGAGTCTGCTGCGGTTCAGCCGGCACGCGGACATCCTTCGCAGGGTCCGCAGTGCGGACCGTTCATTGCGCGACGCGAGTCACATTGGTCCGCAGTGCGGATCCTGCGGGAATCAATTGATCGGCGAGAAATTACGAAAGAATCGCACGAATCGGCGCGGTCGCCGGATCGGCCATCAGCATCGGGCGGCCGCCGATATCGAACGAGCCGCTCGAATCCAGCCCCACCGCCCGCAGGTAGGTGTGGAACAGATCGCCGCAGTTCACTTGGCCATCGGTCACTTCGGTTCCGTTGTCATTCGTCTTGCCGTACACGGCGCCACGCTGGATCCCGGCCCCGCCCGCGACGACCGACCAGGCTCGGCTCCAGTGATCACGGCCGTAGTACAGATTGATATTCGGCGTCCGCCCGAATTCCGACAGCACCACGATCAACGTGCTGTCGAGCATCCCGCGGTCGGCAATATCCCCCACGATCGCCGCGAACGACTGGTCGAACTCCGCCATCTGCTCCAGGTGGAAGTTGAAATTCTCGTTGTGCGTATCGTAGTTCGAATGGCTCACCTGCACGAAGGTGATCCCTTGCTCCAGCAGCCGCCGAGCCAGCAGGCAGTGCCGCCCGAGATCGTGTTTGCCGTAGCGTTCGGCATCCTTCTCGGATTCCTTGCTGACGTCAAACACATCCCGCTGCAGCATGAGCTGCTGAGCCTGTTCGTAGCTGTACGTATAAAGGTCGGTCTTCGCAGTCCGCCGACGGGACAGGAACTTATCGTCCGCCATCTTTCTGAACTGATTCCGCGCCGCGTCGACGGCGTCGGTCACATCGCCCGGTCGGGCCGTGTTCTGCGGCGGGTTGCCGTTGCCGAGCACGACGCTGGCGTACTTCGGTCCCAGATAGGCGGCGTCATTGCTGCGGCCGCCGCCGCCGCCGGGGGTGATCACAATGTGGCCCGGCAAGGTGCTGGTTTCGGGCGTGAGGGCCTTTGCCATCACCGCTCCGAGCTGCGGGTAATCGGAGGCGGGTGTCTGACGACGCCCCGTCAACATCATGTAGGCCCCCTTACCGTGATCGTCTTCCGCCGTGTTGACGCCGCGGATCACTGCCAGATGGTGCATCAGCTTGGCGGTGTTCGGGAGCAGCTCGCTGACGTGCAGTCCGGGGACAGAGGACGGAATCGCGCGGAACGGCCCGCCGGTGTTGGTCGCGGGCTTCGGATCCCAGCTCTCGAGCTGGCTCAGGCCCCCGTGCATGTTGAAGACCAGGATTCGCTTCTGTTGTTTGGCCAGTTCGGCGGATGCGGCAGGACGGGCCAGCAGCGAAACGCCCCCCAGGGCTCCTGCTCCGGCGGCAAGCTGTCCCAGAAAGTTCCGGCGGGCCAGCAGGTGCTCGCTCGACTGGCAGGCATAATTGCAACGCATGGCTCAACCTTCCTGAATACAGTGATCAATCCGTGACACAACCGTTGTTCGAAGCCCTGCAGGGGCACATTTTATCGGGTGGCGCTGACATTCCTGTCTGTGCGATGAATTTAGTGATTGAATCGGAACTCCGCCGACGTCAGCAGCCCCCAGGCCAGCTCCTTGGCCACCACCGGCTTTTCCGTCGGCTTGGCCGCCAGCGCCTGCACGACCGCCGCCTTTTCTTCAGCCGACGGCTGTCGGGCCAGCACGCTGACATACAGCTCTTCGGCGATCGCCGCGGGGTCCTCCAGTGTGACCATCCGCTGCGTCAGATTCGCTCCCGAAGGATTCAGCCACGAATTCAGCACGCCGCCGTTGGCCAGAAACAGCGCCTGATCCGCAGTCGCAAAAAAGTCATCCTGCGGCTGTCCCGGAGCGGCTGCATAGAACTGGACGAAGACCCCCAGATTTCCCTTCAACTTGTCGTAGACGAGCTGCGCCACCTGCTGTTCGCGAGCCAGCTTCTGTGCAGGATCCTGGTCGGCCTGCGCCTTCGGAAGCTTTGCTTCGACTTCCGCGTCCGACGCCTGCCGATACTGCTCAATCACTCCAGTCGCCTGCAGGTAGCTCCACGCCATCTGCTCCGGCATCAGCGGCTTCAGGCCCCGCAGACGGCCGTCGATCGTCCAGTGATCCGTCAGCGACGCCAGCGTCGTCTCCACAGCGGCTCGTGCAGACGCCAGTTGCGATTCCGCCTGCTGCACGGCCGTCGTCTGCGACGCCACGGCCTGCTGACGCGTTGTCAGTTCCGTCATCGCCACCGCCATCTGCTGCTGCACCGCCGTCTGCTTGGCCTGCATGTCCTTCAGCACGGTTTCTCGCGTCGCGACGACCGGCTTGTACTCTACCAGGTCTTTGGAAAGCGGCTCGAGGCGGGCCTTCAGCTTCTCGCTCGCCACCACCAGCTCGGCGTCGCCCGGCAGTTTCTCCAATGCGGCTCCGGTCTGGGTTACCGCAGCCGCCACGACCTGCACGATTTCCTGCTTGCCGGTGAGCTGCTGCTGAGCCTCCTGCAGTGCGGTCTGCGCCGTCGCCACCTGCTGAGCCATCTCGGTCACGGCGGTATTCGCCTTGGCCACTTCCGCGGTCTGCACTTCAACCGCCTGGGTCGCCGCAACCAGCGCCGTCTTACCGGCCGCGATCTGTTGTTCGGCGGCCGGAACCGCCGCCACCGCCAGTGCGTGTTGCTTGAAGGCGACCAGATCCTGCTGGCGGCGCTTGGCCGCAGCGAGAACGACCTGCTGCTGCTGATGTGCGACGCGGGCCAGGTGCAACTTGGTCTTCGCAGCTTCCAGCGGCTTGCGGGCCTCTTCGAGCGCAGCCCATGCGGCATCCCCCGCCGTCTGCGTCTCCGCCAGTTTTGCCAGAGCGGCCTGTGAAGCTGCCGTCTGGTCTTGAATTGTCTTGGTGACGGCCGCAATTTCACCGGTCACGCTCGCGACGCGGGCCTGGAACGTCGCCAGCGCTGCGGCGATTTCCTTGTCGGCTGGCAGGGCTTTGGCGGCAGCATCAGACTTTGCGGCCGCCTCGTTCAGCGTCGCGAGGACCGTCTGCTTCCCCGTCAGCTCCCCCTGCGACTTTGCCAGCGCCGCGGCGGCATCGTCCGCCGGTTTCTTGGCCGCAGCCACTGCCGCCTGCGACTGCTGAAAGGCCGTCTCAGCCGGTTCCAGCGTCTTGCGGACCGCCTTGAACTCGTCGAGCGCCGTATCAAAAGCGGTCTTCAGCGACTCATCGGACGTCGATAGCTCAGCAATCGACTTCTCGACGTCGACCGACTTCGCATCCACTTCGCCGACACCGGCCAAAACGTCCGCGGGAAGATCAAGCGATCGCTGATACGTCTGGGTCAGCACAATTTCCCGCACCAGCGCCCGGACGTCGTATTTCATCTTCGGGAACTCGGTCGCCAGCAGATCCAGTGCGGCGGGGTGCACCGCCGGATTAGCCGCGTGCAGCATGTCGACCGGATGCACCAGCCCGCGTCCCAGGAACTGCGCCCACAGGCGGTTCACAATATTCTCGTTGAAGGCCCGGTTCTGACCGTTCGTCGCGACTTCGGCAAGTTTCGCACGTCGGCTGTACTTCGGAACCGACCGAACCTTGTCCGCCGGGAAGACTGTATATTCCTCGCCCAGACGGAACCGTTCTTCGGCGACCTCCGGATCTCCCGGAAGCCGTGGCCGCATCCGACCAGCGTCGCCAGTGAAGACCGACTTGTAGTCCGCTTCTCCCTCGGCCCGCTCCGCCAGCAGCATCTTCTTCTGGGCTTCGTCGTTAAACACCGTCGTCCGGCTGACGAACGCATACAGCCCGTAATAGTCAGTCTGCAGATAGTCGTCGACGAGCGGATGATCGTGGCACTGGGCGCACTGCATGTCCCGACCAAAGAAGATCCGGCCCACATCGCGGGTCATCAGATTCGGCTCGGCCTCCCGGTCCAGGAAGAATTTGGCAGCCGGCCGCAATGCCGGATCGGCGCCATCCGACGCCAGAATCTCCTGTGCGAGCTGATTCCACGGCTTATTCTGTCGGATCGATTCCGTGAGCCAAGCCAGCCATTCCGGCGACGGCACGTGCTTGTCCGGGCGACGTTCCATCAGCATCACGTCGAACGCATGCGCCATGTGGAGCGGATAGCGGGGATCGGCCAGCAGCCGGTCCGCCAGCGCCTGCCGCTTCTGCGGATCCTGATTCTCTAGAAAAGCCCGCACCTCTCCCGCAGTCGGGACCATGCCGACCAGGTCGACCGAGATCCGGCGGATAAACTCGTCATCCGCTGCAAGTTTGGCCACCGGGCCGATATGATCGGCGGCAATCGCCTGATCCAGCCGGACGTGCAGCGGTTCTTGTGCAGAAGCAGCGGTCGCGGCGAGCGCGACGGCAACGAACGACAGCAAACAACTTGTCCGTGTCATGGTGGCTGGCGCCTGGGGGAGGGAAGGACGGCGGGCGGAATGCGGGCAGGAAACACTGTTGCTCATCAAGATCTCTGCATATGTTATCGAATTGTCGGTCAGGAGGTCAATGAAATTCTCCTGCACCAATTCTCGATCGCGCTGCAAACTTTGCGCAAGGCGCCGAGTGTCTCGTAGAAATTCACTTTCGTCGATTTGACTTTGCCAAATCACTGACATGCGAAGGATTTCGGATGAGGTGGACTGTTTCGGTTGTGCGGCAGATCGGAGTTCTCGCGTCTCTGGCGATTGCTCACGCCGTCTCTGCCCAGGAGCCCGCTCCGTCGGAACCGCCTCCCGCGGAGTTCCCGCGCGTCGCCCCGAAGTCTCCCGAGGAAGCCCTCAAGACCTTCAAAGTGCTGGGGGGATTCCACCTCGAAATCGTGGCGGCAGAACCGCTGATCACCGATCCGGTCGACCTGGCCTATGACGAAAACGGCCGCGCCTATGTCGTCGAAATGCGCGACTACCCGTTCCCCGAGAAGGCCGACGAGCCGCCGGCTCCCCCCATCGGCCGAGTCACGCTCCTCGACGATGTCGACGGTGACGGCAAATTCGATCGCAGCACCGTCTTTGCGGAAAAACTCTCCTGGCCGACCTCGGTGGTCCTGTGGAAACGCGGCATCTTTGTCGCGGCGGCGCCGGACCTCTGGTACTTCGAGGACACCGACGGCGACCGCCAGGCCGACATTCGGCAGAAGGTCTTCACCGGGTTCAGCCGCTACAACGTGCAGGCGATCATGAACAACCTGCGCTGGGGGCCGGATCACTGGATCTACGGAGCCGCCTCCGGCAACGGCGGCACGATCACATCGGTCGAGCATCCCGATTCCAGGTCCGTTCCCGTCACGCGGAAAGACTTTCGCTTTTCCCCGTCCAACGGCGGATTCGAATCCGTTTCGGGCAGCGCCCGTTTCGGCCACTCGTTCGACGATTGGGGCCAGCGATTTCTCTGCAACATTCGCAACCCGGTCCAGCACGTCGTCCTGCCCGCGGCCGAACTGGCGCGCAACCCCCTTTTGACAGTCTCCAGAACCATCCACGACGCCGCCGAATCCGGCGAACAGCTTCCCGTCTACCGCATCAGCCCTCCCGAACCGTGGCGTGAGTTCCGCGCGCAGCGGTGGGTGCGAGAAGGCTCAACGCTTCCCCGCAGCGAGCTCGTCGGCAGTGGTTTCTTCACCTCGTCGAGCGGCGTCACGGTCTATCGCGGCGGCTCCTATCCACGGGCGTACCAGGGCAACGTGTTCGTCGCCGACGTGGCGTCCAACATCGTCCATTGTGAAACCCTCGAAGAGGACGGAGTCACCTTCAAGGCTCGCCGCGCCGATGAGAACGCCGAGTTTGTCAGCTCGACTGACAACTGGTTTCGCCCGGTCAATTTTGTCAACGCCCCCGACGGAACGCTGCACATTCTCGACATGTATCGCGAAACGATCGAGCACCCCTGGTCGATTCCCGACGATATCCGCGCAAAGCTCGACCTCGCCAGCGGCAACGACCGCGGCCGGATCTACCGGCTGGTCCCGCCCGACGCCAACCTGCCGCGAATGCCCCGGCTGAAGCACGCCAGCACCGCCGAACTGGTCGGCTATCTGGAGTCACCGCATGCGTGGTGGCGCGAAACCGCCGATCGCCTGCTGTTCGAACAGAAGAACGCTCAGACGCCGGGACTGCTGCGTCAGTTCGCGCGCACGACCATGCTCCCCCAGGCGCGCGCCCAGGTCCTGTATCTGCTGGAGTCCTTCGCCGTTCTCTCCTACGCCGATCTGCTGGGAGGGCTGACCGATAGCGATCCCCACGTTCGCGAGGTCGCCGTCCGCCTTTGCCAGCCCCGCCTGATGGCATCCATCGAACTCCGCAAGCGACTGTTGACGTTAGCCCGCGACGACTCTCCGCGCGTCCGCTTTCAACTGGCCCTGGCGCTGGGAGCGGTCCCCACCGCCGACGCCACCGATACGCTGGCCATCCTGGCCCGCCGCGACGCTGGCGACGAATGGCAGCGGACCGCACTCCTCAGCTCGTCTTACCTCCGCGCTCCCGAGTTGCTGAAGCGGCTTACCAGTCCCTGCGAATTCGTTGATCGTCGCGGAGGTCTGGCTCTGCTCCGCCAGCTTGCACTCACCGCGGGAGGAAAAGGCAAGGACGAGACCCGAGCCGCAGCCCTGTTGCTGGTCAGTCCCGCGGACGAAGAGCGAGACTGGCAATTCAGTCTCCTGGCTGGCCTCGGCGACGGACTCGCCCGACGGAAGACCGACTTGACGGAGCTCGCCAACAGCCCGGCTGCAGCGGCGATCAAAGCGCTGCTGGACGCCGCCGCCGAGGTCGCCCAAGATGCCGACGCGCCGCTCAACGAGCGCCTCGAAGCCCAGCAGCTCCTCAAGTGGCAGCCACTGGCGGACGCCGGCCCGGTCCTCGCCGGACAGATGGCACCGCAGCAGCCCGTAGAGCTGCAGACGTCGGCGCTGCAGGTCCTCTGCAGCTCCAGCGACCCGGCCGTCGCCCGGCTGGTCCTCGATCGCTGGCGGCTCCTTTCGCCGGCGCTCAAAGCGGAGGCTCTCGACCGACTGCTCGCCCGTCCCGCCTGGCAATCCGAAGTCCTGACGGCCATCGAGGGTGGAGAGCTCACCGCCAGCCTCATTCCGCCCGCGCGGTTCGGCCTGATGCTCAACAGCAAGGACGAAACCATCAAATCCCGCGCTCTGAAACTTCGCGGCACGCCGGCCCCGGCCCAGCGAACGGAGGCGCTGGCCCTCTACAGTCGGGTCCTCCGCGACGCGGCCTCGCGCGAACAGGGCCAGGTCGTCTTCAAGCGAGAATGCGCCCAGTGCCACCGGCTCGGCAACGAAGGGGCCGAGGTCGGTCCCGGCATCGCGTCCTTCCGGCATCGCGCGCCCGACGAGATCCTGCTCCACATTCTCGACCCCAACCGTGAGGTCTCGCCGGCATATCTCGATCATACCGTCACGCTCGACGACGGCCGCGTCCTGACCGGCCTGATCGCCAGCGAGACCGACAGCTCGGTCACGCTCCGGCGGGCGCAAAAGGTCGAGGATACCGTTCCTCGGAGCCAGATCGAAGAACTCGCCAGCAGCGGCAAGTCGCTGATGCCGGAGGGGCTGGAGCAGCGAATCAAGCCGCAGGAAATGGCGGACCTGATTCTGTATCTGAAGCAGCCGGAGTAATTGCGTCTTCCGCCCGGCCAAGGTCGTGCGATATCACTCAGCTTCGACAGACGACCTGCCCGGCGCACAACATCCGCTGTTCCGCCTCGCCACGGGTCAGTATTTCAAATCCCGGAAGCGTCACTCCTCCGCAGGGGCATTCGTCGTCGGTTCCAGGAACCAGCTCCCGACCGTCACAGTGATCGGTTCGGGCAGAGGTATCTCCTTGCCCGTGAGCGTCATCAGCGACCAGCGCAACACAAGCGGCTCCCGATGGGGAGTCACTACCGGTCCCAGATAGCCCTGCAGTCGCTCTACGGTCGAGGTCGCCTTCATCCGCGCGAGGCTCACGGCGGACATTTGTTTGACTTCGCTGAACTCGGGGGGCATGGTCGCCGGGTCCAGCACCCTGCCGATCAGGGCTTCCGCCAATTTCTGATCGAATCGGCCGTCGTACAGCTTGCCCAGAGCCCAGATGGCCGCTGGTCGCGAGAGTTCTCCCATCACCAGGTTCAGCGGGAGGTATTCGCGCAGCAGCGCGTCCGCCGGCTGATGCTGCATGACGCCGAGGGCTTCGCAGAGATGTGCGATCTGGTGATCCTGGGCAAGCGTGAATCCCATGGTCCGGCGTTTCGCCGTCCACTCGGTCACGAACTGCTGAATTGCGGGCAACGTCTCGGCCACAGCCACTTTGCGCAGACCCCACGCCGCCGTGACCAGCACTTCCGGACGCGGCGATTTGAGCAGATCGAGGAATCTCACGGCGGACGGATCGTCGTCCAGTGTTCCCAGAACCAGCAGCGCCTGCTCCTGACCACGCCAGCTCTCGCCGGCAAGAACGCTGCGGGCGATGTCGCGGATGGGGCCATCAAGTTCCGGACGCCGGGCGAGCACTACGAACTCGTCCCGAATCCGTCCGCGGAGCGCGGGGTGCGGATCGTCGAGGAGGCGACCGACGAACGCCATCCTCTCGGGCGTGGGGAGCGCCAGATACGTTTCGATTCCTTCGCGACGGACGTTTGCATCGGCGTGGCGCATCGCGACTTCCGCCAGGGGCAGAACCAGAGCCGGATCGATCTCCCGCAATCGGGCGAGGGCTTTCCAGGCGACGGTCGGCTCCGATTCCCGACCGAGCAGGCTCAGAAGTTCGACGGCCCTCGGCGACGAATGACGTGACAGCAATTCGTTCGCGCTGAGCCGGCGCAGCCGATCAGGGGCGGCCAGCAGGCGATCGACCTCGGCTTCGAGTCCTTCCGCGGCGATTCGTCCCGCGGCTTCGGCGGCAGCCAGCCGGACTTCCGGCGGGCGGTCGTCCGCATGCACCATTTCCAGCAGCTTCGGCAGCGCCGCGGGATCGCCGACGCGGCCCAGTCCCCGAATGGCCAGCAGCAGTTCCTGGCGCGGCGACTGCGAATTGCTCAGACGATCACGCCAGATCGGCTGGATGGCCTCGTCGCTCCACTCGGCCAGCGCCGGCTCCACGAGTTGTCGCAATAACAGGCCGCCGACGCGGGACTGCTCCAGCAACACCGTGGACGACTCGCGATCGTCGAGAACGATCAGAGCCCGGGCGGCCGCATAGCGGACGGAAGGCGCCGTCGCGGGGGCGGCCAGGATCGTCCGCAATTCGGGTTTCAGCGCATCGACGCCCGGCATGTTGAGTTCGCGGGCCCGGGCGACCGTTTCGGCGGCCATTCGCTGGTAGTCGACTTCGGGCCGGCGCAGCGCCTGGGACCAGAGGGAAATGCAACGGACGTCAAACTTCGAGTTGGGGGGGATCGGCGGGATTTCCGGATCCGAAAGCATCTGAAACTCGACGCGAATGACGTCTGCGGCACCGGCCGGCAGAGGGGCCAGAAGGGCCAGCGACAGCAGGAATCGGCAGAAAGAGAACATGATCGTCGGTACTCACCAGGAGGCACGTATCACAAGCAGCTACCGCGGCCGCGAGATGCGCCATGTCCGCCACAGCAGCACCGCCAGGCCGACAGCGGAAGCCAACCCCTGGAACCACCAGTTGGCCGGGAGCAGTTCGTAGTCGCGGAATCCCTGGAAGCGGATGATTGACAGGGCCGCGGCCACGGGATTGACGGTCAGGGCGGCTTCGACGACGTCGTGGCCGAACGGGGCGTCGCGCCCCAGCCAGATCAGCAGCGGACCGCCGCAGATGGCGAGTTGAAAGGCATAGGCAGCCGCTGCGGCCGATGTCGTCCGCTGGAACAGGCTCCCGATCGCGGCGCTGGTCATTAGAACAAACACGGCAGTGATGGCGAGGCTCAGGACGACCCGCTGAATCTGGTACCGCTGTCCGGGTTCGATATAGACCATGACCACGTAGCCCGGAATCGTCGCGCAGAGCACCAGCAGCAGTGTCAGAATTACGCTCAGGAGCTTGCCCCAGACGATCCGCAGGGTCGACATCGGCGTCATCTGCAGCAGCACCCAGCCCCCCGTCTCGACTTCCGTCGAGATCAGCCCGGCCGCCAGGCTGGGCGTGATCAGCACCAGCAGAGCGACTTGCAGCACGACCATCACCGCGCCAACCGTGGCGGCGTCGAGATCGAGCGTCCGGGTGACCGTGAGAATCGAAATCCCCAGCGACAGTACGGCACAGATGGCGACGAGCCGGAGCAGCCAGTGCAGCCGCCCGAATTTCCGGCAGCGGAACTCCTTCACCATGACCGGATTCGTGAAAGGTCCGATCGATCCCGAACGACGCTGCGGATCGACGACAAAGACCAGTCGGCGGATCAGCCGGAAACCGAGGCCCTGATCGTTGCTGATCGTCCCCGCCGCGCGCGAACGGTCGAAGATCGAGAAATTGAGCCGCGCGATCGTCAGCAGCGAAAAGGCCGCAGTGATGCCGAGTGACAGCACGGCGAATCGACCGACGACGTCTGTCGGCGACACGAGTCCGCGACTGCCGACATCCCCCGCCCCCAGCAGCGCAGACATCGCAGCGTACGGAGAAGCGCAGCGTGCCCAGTCGGCGACGGTCGCCAGCAGTCCCGACGTTCCGGCAAACAGCACATGCGGCAAAAACAGGACCACGCTGAGCGTCAGCACCAGGCCATAGGCCCCGCGGACTGCGGCATCGGTGGAAGCCGCAGCCACGCTGACCCAGAGGCTGATTGCGGTAAATTCGAGGACCGTCAGGAGCAGCAGCAGATACATCGCCACCAGCCCTCCCGTCAGCGAGACGCCTCCCAGCGAAAAGCAGGCGGCCGCCGCCGGAACGCTGGCAGCCAGCAGCAAGCCGGCGAGACCGAGAGTGGCCAGCAGCTTGCCGAAGTAGATCCGCCAGGGGCCCAGCGGCGTATTCAACAGCAGCGCCAGCGTTCCGGATCGGGTTTCGCGGACGATGCTGGTGGCGGGGAACGCCGGCAGCAACAACAGCAGCGCCGTCAGCAGCCCGAATGCGAACGTCCGGAAAACATTCAACGAGCCGCTCCCCGCGAGGGCCATCCGGGAGTCGGTCGGCCAGCGCAGGATCACCAGCAGAGTGAAACCGAGGGCGATTGCACACTGCAGGGCGGCCAGGCGACGACGGCGGAGCAGCACGACCAGCTCGCGCCAGATGATCGGATTAGCAAACATCTCAGCGTCCTCCCGTCGGAGCGGCCGGTCGAGCGAACGTCATGAAGGCCTCTTCCAGATCGGTCTGCAGCTCGCGGAACTGCGCGACGCGAATCCCTTTCCCGATCAACTGCTCCAGCAGCCCGCTCAGATCGGCTTCCCGCAAAGCGGTGCGGAACCGGACCGCTCCCTCGGCCGCCGCTTCGACGATCTCCGCTCCTGCCTCAATCCTTTCACGGATGATCGCTGCTGCGGCGGAAACCTGATCGGCGGCGACGAGCTGCAGCTCAATGGTCCGCTGCTGACTGACGAGTCGGCCGATCTCCTCGACGGTGCCAAACGCCCTCAACTTGCCGTGAGTCAAAATGGCCATCTGATGGCAGATGCGGGACAGCTCCGGCAGGATGTGACTGGTGACCAGCAGAGTCTTGCCCGCCGCCGCGAGCTTGATCAGCAGGTCCCGCATTTCCACGCGAGCCTGGGGATCGAGGCCGTTGGCGGGCTCGTCGAGGATCAGCACTCTGGGATCGTGCAGCAGGGTCCGGGCGATGCCGACGCGCTGCTGCATGCCGTGGCTGAGGCTTTCGACGAATTTGTCCCGCATGTAAGCGGTGCCGGTGATGTCCATCACCTCTTCGATCCGCGTGATCCGCGTCTTTCGGCGAATCCCGAAGGCGGCCCCGAAGAAATCGAGGTACTCGCGGACCCGCATGTTGTCGTACGAGCCGAACTTGTCGGGCATATAGCCGACGAGGTGCTTGATCCGGCGCGTGTCGGCGACGCAGTCGGCGCCCGCAATGCGGGCCGATCCGCTGGTGGGGCGGATCAGTCCGACGAGAATTTTGATTGCGGTCGTCTTTCCCGCTCCGTTCGGGCCGATCAGTCCGAGGATCTGACCGGCGGGAACTTTGAGCGTCAGGCCGTCGAGGGCCGTGAAGCTGCCGTACTGTTTGGTCAGCCCCTCCAGTTCGATCACCAGTTCCGTGGCGAGGGCGATGGTACTGCCGGCGGCACGTTCCGCAGTCATGGTCATGGGAAATCGGCTTTCGGAAGAGTCGAGTCGGAAGTCGCGGATTCGGTTCTATCCAGCTCCGGACAGTCAGCCGGCTTCGCGCGGCAAGGCGGTATCGACGGGTGCGTCCGGAACCGGCGTTGCAAGAATCGTGAGGGACAACGATTCGATCCGCCAGTACTCCTTCTGCATCATCCTCGCCCGCAGCATTTCTTCGCTCTCGCCTTCCGGAGCTGGCTCCCCGCCGCTGACGGAAATCAGGAATGTTCCGTCGCGGGAGACGGGAAGAGCCGTCAGGTCCGACAGCTCGGCCGTGAGCGTGCCGACCGGCGCCTTCCAGTTCTGCAACACAGTGCGCCGCCCGTCTTTCCAGCCGGCCAGTTCCAGTCGACCGACCGGACCGGCGACGCGGACCACAACGCTGACTCTCTGCAGTTTCAGTAGGCCGAGGGCCGGCGGAAGCTGGCACTGCAACCAGGCGGCGGACGGACCCGAGCGTTCCTGCCATTGCCGAGACCGCCGGTCAAATAGTCCCTGAGGTTCGCTCCCATCCGGGCCGCGCCCTTCGCGATAGGAGATCAGCGGAGACGGGATGACGATATCAGCCCCCGGATCGGGGCGAGTCAGGCCGAGCGGTGCAAAGATCAGTGCCGCGCCCAGGCCATTGAGGCCCGGACCAAATCGGAGTCCGTCCTCCAGCGGAGGCGTCCAGAACGCAAGCATCGGCTCGTGCGGGTAGCCGATCCAGGCCGAATCGGTCCGCAACGACTCCAGAACTCGCGCACGGCGGCGCTGCTCGTCGGACAGGACATCCGCCGCGACGAACTGCTGACTGCTGAAGACGGCGGCTGAGGCTGCGGAAAATGTTCCATCCGGGTTGAGCGTTGCCCCGATCCGCCCGTCCGCGGTGACGACGACGGCGTCTTCGGGGTGCATTTCCGCCGGCAGGCTGACGCGCCCCAGAATGCCATCCGGCCCGCAGGTGGCGCGGACCTGAAACGGTGCGGCGAATCGGCTCGATGTTTCGAATTCCGCGACGCGGAGCCCTGCCGGTTGCTGAATGTTGTCCCAGTGCCACTGGTCCAGGTCGCTCCAGAGGAGCCGTCGCGTGACGCCGGCCAGTCCGGTGGTATCGGGGGTCAGCCAGCCGCCATGAATTCCTTCCAGCACGGCCGGTCCACCATCGGGGCGATAGACGCCTGAGACGCCGCGCAGTTGGGCCGCCTCTCCATCCGGCAGCACCTCGGCGATCTGCAGTCGCACGCTGGTCGGAGCGGCGGCCTGGCGCTGCTGGAGGCCGATCCCGACCAGGACGGCTCCAACAGCCAATCCGAGCAGCGGCCCGTAAACTCCAAACTGCTCAATTCGACCACAACGCCACAGCCCGAGCCCCATGACGACCAGAACCAGCGTGAATCCGCCGAGTAATCCGGTGACCAGTCGACGCTCCGGGATGGCGTACCCCACGTAATCCTGTACGACTGGCTCCATCGCCTTCGGGAGTGGCCGACGCACCGTCTCGGGGGCGAAGAACTGCGACGCAAGTTCCGTGGCCGGGCCGTGCAACTGCGGCGGCAGTCCAGGCTGCTGTTCGAGCCAGCCCCGTGCGCCGAGCGTCGTCACCAGAATGCGTCCCGCGCCGTAGTTGAGCCAGAACGCGGCCGGCCAGCCGTCGATGGTGCAGACGACTTCGACATCCCCTGGAATCACCCGCACGAAGGTGACGGGCCGTTCGTGATCGGATGTCGCAATCCGGTCCTCGTTGTTCGTCCCGGTCCACTGCAATCTGATCGTCGTCAATCCGACCCGGTCGATCTCGGAGAGCTTGCAGGACTCCCCCAGCAAATTTTCCACCGTCGCGGCATCGATCTGGTCGAGCATCAGCCACAGCCGTCGACCGGAGGCCAGCCAGAGTCGAATCGCCGCCAGGGCGGCTTCGTCCCGACCGATGCGGGAGTCCGCCACTACGAACTGATCGAACGCCTGGAAACCTTCAACGGTCGGCGGCAGGAAGGCATCCCCCATTTCGTGGACAGGGGAAGGCAAAAACGTGGTTCGTCGACTGGCGGCGATCAGCTCCAGAACCTGATCGTACTCCCGTTCCTCCGGTGGAAACCCCAGCGGACGGACGATTCCGGTCACGGCCCGCGGTTCAGTCAGGGGGAGCAGATTCGAACCTTCCAGCTTGCCCCAGTCGTCCCGCACCAGGACTTCCGCCGACTGGTCCGCCCGCGTCGTCAGCGTCCGCAGATCGACAGAGTTCTGCTTCGAATCGGTTTTCGGCGGAAACCGGATCGGATAACAGGTTTCGAGCGCGGCGTGAGACGGCAGCCAGACGATGCGACCGTACTGTTCCGAAGAGTCCTCGGACGCAAAAGAGGTCGACTGCAGCGTCGCTGGCGAATCTCCGCGATTGATCAGGCGCAGCCGCAGCAGATTCCAGCGTCCGGGATAGTAGCGGCTCATGCCGCCGCCGGAGCGGGGACCGATGAGGACGTCGCTGCGAATCGTCGCCGGCGGTTCCTGGCCGGTGGTTGTCGTCAGAGGCGCCACGAGCAACAACGCGGCAAAGGACACCGCGGGCATAGTGCGATTCACGGGCGAGGCTCCGAACGCAGCCACAATTGCGCAATTTCAATCACGAATGGAATCAAGGCGAAAGGCTACCGCAACCTCCGGTTCGATGCCACTGGCTATGGTCGAAGCCAGAGAACGAACTCTATCAGCGTTGAAATGTCGCGATGGCTCGCATGCCATTGGCCATTTTCCAGCATTGGGCGACAGACACGTGGTTTCTGCCTCGTGATATTCCGATCATTGAGAACTGAGGACCGTGACACACCAAGGTACGACGGAGATGCTTGCGAAGCCCCGTCAGAGAGCGATTGCAGACTGCGGATCGACTCCAAGATCCCAAGTTGGGTTCCGCCGGAGATTCACGCGGAACGAAAGCTGCGGGGATCTCGTTCTGTGCTCAAGGTGAAAACTCTCGCGCATTCCGGCGGTTAGGCCTTCCATATAGAACAAAGGCCCCGGAGACGTCGTCTCCGGGGCCTTTGATTGTGATGATCAGCGGCTTCTGGCGACACAGGCATTTCTGCCTGCGTTCTCGCAGAGAACTAGGCCTGCACCTTCATCGCCTCGCCGAGGATCTGGCTGGTGCTCGGGCGCATGATCCGCGGATCGACCAGTTCGCCCTTCTGCAGAGTATTGCGGACGTCCTTGCCGGAGATCGACACCGGCTTTTCGCCCGGATGACGTTCGGTCAGGTCGACCCGGCCGATCGATTCGTAGAACGCGGCGAAGCCGACCTTCACCGGGGTGATCTTCAGGTCCCCCTTGAGCTTGCCGAAGATCTCCTGGGCGTCGAAGTCGCCCCAGATCGCTTCGCCGTTGGCGTAGGGAACGTCGGCGTGCTTGCGGCCGATGACGATGTGGGTGTAGCCCATATTCTGGCGGTAGATGCCGTGCATCACCGCTTCCTTCGGGCCGCCGTAGAACATCTTGATGTCGAGGCCGAGGAGCATGACGCGATCGGGGACGGATTCGTTGCGGGGTCCCCAGAGAGACTGATCGCTGTCGCCGTCGCCGAGCTGCCGCTGCTCGATCAGGGCTTCGTACGTGCGCATGCGGATCTCGGCGTTGACGTCGTCCCCCTTGGTTTCGCCGATCAGCGGATTCAGCACGGCCCCGGCGTTCTTCCCTGCGCGGATCAGGGACTCCAGGCCGTAGACCAGGGCGTATTCGTGGGCGCGGTGGAGCGGGTTGCGGGTCTGGAAGGCGACGACGGCGTCGTAGCCCTTCTCGGCCAGCAGCTTGCGGACTTCGCGCGGCGTGAGGACGTACTTGCCGAACTTGGCGTTCTTCGGCTGGGGGAGGACCTGGATTTCGCCGCCGATGAGGTGGGAGTTGGCGGCGTCCCCCTGCAGCACCATGTTGGCGCCCGGGTGGTCGATGCGGTCGGTGAGGTAGACCGACTGCAGGTACTTGAGCTTGGGCCAGGCATAGACGTCGTTCAGGACGAGCGTCGCGGCGACTTCGCCGTCCGGACCGGTCAGGGCGACCTTGTCGCCGACCTTGAGGGTCTTGGCGAGCTCGGCGGTGACCGGGAAGGCGATGGGAATCGTCCAGGCGTAGAGCTTGCCGTTGTTTTCGATGACGGATTCGTCGAGGACGCGGTTGTAGACCGCGCTGTTCATCGGCCCGGTGAGGGGGCTGAGGGTGCCGTCGCCGAAGCGGTAGACGGAGGAGAGATCGGCCGCCGAGACGGGGACCTTGGTGAGCGAGGCGGCTTCCGCCTTGAAGGCCGCAATGTCCGCAGCCGGGACGGTCCGGCAAACGGGTTCGGTGAGTCCGCCGTGCGGGGCAATCAGATCAGCCATAATTCCTTGCGAGTCCTGCAGTTAGAGCCCAATAAGAGACCGCCGCCTGGGAAACGAAGGGGCTTCCCTGCGTCCTCCAACCCGGGCGGAACCCACGGAGGATAGACGTAAAGGGTTGTTCGATTCAAGGGTTATGACCGGAATGACCGGCAGGGTCGTGCTGGTCTACCCCCGCAATCCCGCCCCCCGCAGCAGCCGGTCGGTCGCCGCATACGCCTCGGCCACCCATTCCTCGATCTTGTCCGGCTCCGGCGCGTACTCCAGTTCGATCGATACCGCCCCGTCGATTCCAAGATCCTTGATTTCTCGCAGGTAGGGCTCGAAGTTCACCACGCCCCGGCCCGGTGGCAGATCGCCGTGTTTCCGCCCGTCACAATCAGAGATGTGGACGTGAATCGCCCGGCCCTTCAGCTTGCGTAATTCTTCCGGCGCGACCTTCGACAGGTGCAGGTGCGAAACGTCGATGTTCGCCGCCACTGCCGGGTGGTCGACGTCGTCGAGGAACCTGACCATGCTGCTGACGTCGTTGACCAGCGACAGCGGGAAGGGTTCCAGTTCCAGGGCGATCTGCAGACCGAGTTCCGCAGCGAAGTCTCCCAGGCGGCGGCATTGTTCGACGCCGGTCCCCCACTGCTCTTCCGGCGGAATGACTTCCTGATTCCAGATGTATTCGCCGAGGACGAGCAGGACGTTTTTCGCGGAGAGCTCGTACGCCATTTCGAGGAACTGGCTGGTTCGTTCGAGGTGGAACCGCTGGACGCTGGGATTGAAGTCGATGAGGCCCGTTGCGACGCAGCAGAGGGAGACGACGGGGAGGTCGAGGCGTTCGCACTCCGTGCGCAGCAGCCGGCGTTCCTGGATGGTGAGATCGAGCGGATCGGCGAAGATGTCGACGGAGTCGAAGCCGAGTTCTTTGGTTTTCTGCAGTCCCCAGGCGGTTTCGCGGCCGGCCTGCGCCCAGGCGGAGTTGATCAATCCCAGTTGCATGGCAGCGATGTCCTTATCATTCGGTGGAGCAGGTCCACCGATTCGAGCAGTTTGTCGTCACGGCGGCACGCGGGAGCGTGCCCTCCGAGGCGGGCGAGCCTGTTGCCCGGCGGGATACTCTAAAACAATTGCGGTCGGTCGGGTATGATGCTCGGGAGAGAGCTTTTGTCACCTTCCGCACCGAGACCCCGATGGCCCAGCGTCCTGTCCGTCAGATGCCCGTCCCCGCTCATCCGTTCGAGGGGCTTGCGCTCGAAGAGTGGATTCTCCAGCTTCGCCGGGCTCCGAGCCCCGAGCACCGGTACCGGGCGCTGCAGGCGGTCGCGTTTCTGGCCGAGCCCTCCCAGGCCGCCGGGTTGATGCTCCCGGCCCTGGCCGACGGCGATTCCGACGTCCGCGCCCTGGCCGGACGGCTGCTGGGCAAAGCCTCGGCGGTCGCCGATGTCACCCCGCTGCAGCAGGCCCTCACGGACGTCGATCCGGACGTCCGGTTCGAAGCCGCCCGGACACTCCTGCGCTGGGGCAACAGCGAGACCACCGGTCCGATCAATGCGTTGACTCAACTTCTAGACGACGATGGCACACAGCCGCTGATGCTGGCCGCCATCGTCGAAACGCTCCGCGGCACGCCGGCCGGTCGGGCCGCCATTGTCCCTCGCCTGGAAAAGCTCCTGGCGAGCGAGCAGGGAGAGGTTCGCGAAGAGACGACGGCGGCGTGCATCGAGCTTGGTTCGGAAGTCGCCGGCCACGTCAATCGGCTTGTCGAGCTCGCTGACGATGAAGAACCGCTGGTCCGCGAACACGCCGTCAAGACTCTGGGCCGACTCGGCGTCGTCACGCTCGAACTCCGGGCTGCTCTGGAAATGGCCGCTGACGACGAAGATGAGATTGTCGCCGCGGCGGCGAAGGAGAGCTTGTCGTTGATCGTTGATCGTTGATCGTCAGAATCCCCCTGAGGGAATCGACCGTGTTCTTGCGGCCTATTCCCATTCGATGGGATTGATCCAGCCGGAGGCCAGGGCGAATCCGAATAGAATCGCCATCCCGAGCAGTGCACGGAGGGTCCACAGTCCTCGCTCCGGGCCGAGCGAACGCGAGAGCCACTGGCCTTTGCGAGTACGGGTCAGCAGCCAGACGGAATGGTAGAGCCCCAGCAGGCTCAAGCCGGCCACGCCGAGCCCCATCGCAATCTGCTCCCTTGGCATTGTCTCCCCGCTTTTACAGCCGCAGTTCGCTCGTTACGCCGCGAAGGTCCATCTCGTACTCGATTCCCTCGATCGGCGGGCGCGTGAAGAACCAGCGCACGCCGTGCATTGAGGCGGCCCCGATCCGCTCCAGCACCTGCTCCGGCAGCACTTCGTGCAGGGGATGGATCGTGTAGACATCGACCGCCGTCACCCGGTCCCAGCCCGCACCCAGACCGCGCAATCGGGCCTCCATCAGCCCCATGACGAACTCGGCTTTTGCCGCGATCGCGGACGGCGACGTGTCTCCCCCCCGTACGATGTCTGCGTGGGCCAGTTTTCCTTCGGGGAGTTCCCCGGCGCCGGCGACGACAAACGTCGCCGGCTGATCTGCTGCACACGGTCGCGCGTAAGAGAACCCGTATAACACCGGAGATGCCGGCGGTCGCACTGCCGGTGCGACGTTTGTCCGGGCGACGGGATTTACGCCGTCGACGAACAACCCCCAGTCTTCCAGAATTGCCGCGTACTCCGCGTTGAACGCGGCGAACCCGTCAAATGTGAATGGCCGCGGCGACCGCAGTTCGATCCCGCACAAGGCCGGTACGGGCTGCCCGGCGGCCTCGACGGACCGGCGGGCCAGCTCGAGTCCGTCCCGCCAGGGGACGGGGGTGTGCAGGGTGACGTGGGCGATCTCATAGCCCGGCGACGAGACCACTCCGCATGAATATGGGGCAATTCCCGGCAGAAACCGATAGTTTCCGGCGCCATGTTCGACCAGCGGCATCGATATATTCCTCGCAATAGTCCGTCGTAGACGTCAAACGGATTGTCTCTCCGGCCGTGGCCTCTGCCAGAGTGTGACGGCACGACGCCCCGGAAACCAGCAGACCGGCTGACTGGTGCGGAATTGTCCCCTCTTTGGCTTTCGTCCCTGTTCCGGTACACTCCGCTCCGACGGCCGCGGACTGCCCTTCGAATCACGGTTTCAGGACGACTCCATGCTTGGCGCGCATCTCACTCCGGCGAATTATCTCCGTCGCTGCGCGGAGGTTTTCGAAACGCTCGACCTGACGCAGGTCACTAGCCTGGCGGACGACATTTATGCCGCCTACGAAGCCGGGAAGTTCGTCTTCATCTGCGGGAACGGCGGCAGCGGCTCGAATTCGTCGCACTTCTGCGAGGATCTCGGCAAGAGCACGCTGGATCGCAAGGATTTTCTCAATGACGAACGCAAACGGCTGAAGGTTCTCAGTCTGACCGACAATACGCCGTACATTCTGGCGTGGGGCAACGACGAAGGGTTCGACCGGGTGTTTGTCGAGCAGCTCAAGAATCTGGCTTCGCCGGGAGACGTGCTGATCGCCATCAGCGGCAGCGGCAACAGCCCGAACATTCTGAATGCCGTCGAGTGGGCCAACCGCAAGGGGCTGACGACCTGGGGCATTACCGGCTACACAGGCGGAAAGCTGCAGTCGCTCGGGCTGAAGAACCTGCACGTGCCGCTGGACGACATGGGCATTGTGGAGTGCGTTCATCTGACGGTGTTCCACTGGATTCTCAACGACATCTACGGCCGGATCAATCAGGTCGGCCGACATGCAGGACAGTCGACATGATGCGAGTGGCGCTGGCGACGCTGGGACTGTGGCTGAGCCTCACGGCCGCGCTGGCGCAGGAGGGCGAACGGAAGAAATTCGTCAGCCCGTTTGCGAAACCTGCGGATGTGCCGGCTTCTGGTCGGGAGGTTCTGTCGCTGCGCGGCTTCGACGAGTTGATGGCCAAGTTCGTCGCCGAGCAGAAACAGCCGGGCGCCCAACTCGCCATCGGGCGGAACGGAAAAGTCTTCTATTCGCGGGGCTTCGGCTATGCGAACGTCGAAGCGCAGTTCCCGGTGCAGCCTGAGTCGCGGTTTCGCATTGCCAGCATCAGCAAACCGCTGACGGCAGTCGCGATTCTGAGACTCGTGGCGCAGAATCGACTGGCCCTCAACCAGCGGGTGATTGAGGTCCTGGCGGGAAAGTTTCCGTTCGTCCTCGAACCGACCGATCCCCGGCTGAAGACCGTGACGATCGAACAGCTCCTGCATCATTCTGCCGGCTGGGATCGTGACAAGTCGTTCGACCCGATGTTCCGTTCGCCGGAGATCTGCGCCGAACTGGGCGTTGACGCTCCGGCGAAACCGGTCGATGTGATGCGTTATATGTGGAAGCGTCGGCTCGACAACGACCCGGGAACACATTACGCCTACTCGAATTTCGGGTACTGCGTGCTCGGGCGGGTGATCGAAGCAGTATCGGGACAATCGTACGAGGACTACGTCCGACTGGAAGTCCTGGCTCCGCTGGGGATTGACCGGATGGTCGTCGGTCGGACGCTTCCCGTTGATCGGCAGACGGACGAGGCGGTCTACTACGACTCGGGGCCGGACCGCCCCGCCGTCATGGGCGACAAACTCGGCAAGCTGGTTCTGCAACCCGATGGCGCCTGGTGCCTGGAGACGATGGATGCTCACGGAGGCTGGATTTCGACGGCCGAAGACCTCGTCAAGTTCAGCATGGCATTCACCGGCCACGAGCGGAATCCGATCGGATCCGTGAATGTCATCGACAAGATGTTCGCCCGGCCGCCGGGCAAGCTCTGGATCGAAGAGAACGGTCAGCCGAAACCGTACTTCTACGGGATGGGCTGGCTGGTCCGGCCGGTCGGCGGCTCGGCGGAGTGGTTTAACGCGTGGCACAACGGCTCGCTGCCGGGAACGTCCACGCTGATGGTGCGCCGCTCCGACGGCGTCTGCTGGGCGGTGCTGTTTAATTCGCGTGAGACGCCGGAGAAGAAGGCTCCCTCGCAGCTCATCGATCCGCTGCTGCACGAGGTGGCCGGGCGCGTGGCGGGCTGGCCGAGGTAGGGGGGGAGAGAGTGGTTAGTGGATAGTGGGTGGTGGATAGTGAAGAGGACGAGCTGGCGGCGATTTTCATCGCGATTCGCTCACCAGCTCCACGCACACGATTTCCGTGTCGCTGCGGGCGTAGACGCGGTTCCCTGCAAACGCGGGATGAGCCCAGGTGAAGCCGATGATTTTCGTGCGGGACTGCTCGGAATAGCCTTTTGGCGACAGTCTCGCGAGGATCAGTTCTCCTTCCGCATTCAGCATGATTGCGCGGTCGGAGTCTCCCAGCCAGACCAGTGAGGCCTGAGGGTTCCGGTCGCGGGGAGTCATTGAGTTCTTGTCATCCCACAGCTTCTTTCCGGTCGCCAGCTCGAAGCAGGTCAGTCCGTATTGCTTGTCGAGCAGGTAGACGTGGCCGTCGCGATAGAGGGGCTGCGACATCAGTCCGCGGAGATACCGGTTCTCTTCCCACGCCAGTTTCGCATCCTGAGGCGTGTCGCCGAGCCGGATCGCCTTCGAGCCGTGCCAGTAACCGGCGACGAAGACCAGGTTTTCCTGCAGGATTGGTTTGGCGATGGAGACGCCGTAGGTGATTTCATAGGGGTGCGACCAGTAAGCTTCTCCCGTCCGGGCGTCGAGTCCGCGAATGTGGCTCGGCGTCCAGACAACGAGCTGATCGCGGTTGTGAGCGTGAAAGAGCAACGGAGTGGCATAGCCGGCTTCATCCGAAAGGGATCGCCAGATCTCTCTGCCGGATCGACGGTCCACGGCAATAACGCCCGTTCCGTTGGCTCCGCCCGGCTGCAGAATGACCAGATTGTCGAGAATCACCGGCGACGCCGCATAGCCCCACGTCGGCAACCGGCCGTGCCAGTCCTGCTGATAGTGGAACCGCCACAGTACTTCACCGGTCGCGGCATCAAGGCAGTGCACGTCCCCGAGTGCGCCCACGGCATAGACCCGGCCATCGTGCACCGTCGGTTGCGACCGGGGGCCGTTGCCATAGTCGAGTCCCTTGTACTCGACCGAGTATCGGTGTTTCCAGACCAGCGACCCATCTGCAGCCGAAAGGCAGAGAACGCGTTCAACTTCGTCCGGCGCCGTCTGCCGGTCCAGCGTGTAGACGCGATCGCCCACGACGCTGATCCCCGCGTAGCCTCCGCCGATTTCTCTCTTCCAGGCGGTCTTCAAACCGTCGGCGGGAAACATTTCGGGGAGCGTCGGCGACTGCCAGGCGCCGTCGCCGCGAGGTCCGCGGAATTGCGGCCAGTCTTCGGCCTGCGCGGCCAAGGACCACGCCAGGCTGAAGCTGCCCAGAACCAGGAGAAATCGGGGCATTGCGGCGTCTCGAAATCAATCTTTGACTTCGAAAATGGCTTCGACTTCCACGGCGGCCCCGGTCGGGAGCTGCGCGAAGCCGAGCGCGCTGCGGGCGTGGTAGCCGTCGCCGGTCTTGCCGAAGATCTCGTGGAGCAGATCGGAGGCGCCGTTGATGACCAGATGCTGGTCGGTGAACTCCTGCGTCGAATTCACGCAGCCGAGCAACTTGATCACCTTCAGATCGTCGAGAGTGCCGTGAGCATTCCAGACCGACCTCAGGATCTTGATCGCGCACTGCTTCGCGGCGGCGTAGCCCTCGTCGACGGTCATGCCCGCCCCGAGCTTCCCTTTGGAATCGCTCACGTGGCCGGAGGTAATCAGTTGATTCCCTGAGCGGATGCAGAGGTTGAGATACCCCGGCTCCTGCTTCTCGAAAGTGACCCCGAGCTGCTCCGCTTTGCGCTGCGCTGACATGCCTGACCTTTTCTCAAAGACCTGTTCGAAAAACTGAACCACGAATGACACGAATTCGCACGAATCAATGGATGAAGAATTCGAACGCTGGATGATGGTGAGATCGCAGAGGCTGTCGGCTTCCTCAATTCGTGCCGATTCGTGTCATTCGTGGTTGAAACTCTTTATGGCGCGCCCTGCGGCTTCTGCTGCCACCGCTGCCACGCCAGACCCGGGCGTTCGACGCGGAACTGTACCAGGCGAGTGTGCTCGACTTCGGTGACATAGACGGTCCGTCCGTCGGGACCGCCGAAGCAAAGGTTGGAGGGTTTCGCGCCCAGAACGTCGATTTCGCGAAGAATTTCTCCATCCGGCTTCATCAGGACGACAGTCCCTTTGCCGTGGCGGGTGATGTAGAGCGTTCCATCGACGTCGCACCGCATGCCGTCGAAACCGAAGTCCGGAAACTGTCGGATCAGCTTCCTGGGGCCGAGAGCGCCTGCTGTCAGAATCGGAAACGCCCAGACGTTCTTCTGGGAAGACTCATTGACATACAGCGTTCTGCCGTCGGGGCTGACTTCAATTCCGTTCGTGGTTCCCAGATCCTTGGCGACCTTCGTCATTTTGCCTTGCACGTCGATCTTCCAGATCTGACCGGCGCCCGCGCCCCAACTCGGGTCGCTGGCGTAGAGCGTTCCATCGGGGGCGATCGCCAGGTCGTTGGGCTGATTCATCGTCGAGTCATGGGCGAACACGGTCGATTTCCGCGTGGCGATATCAATCTTGAGAATATTGTGGCCGACATAGTCGGCGACAAACATCGCCCCCGCCCGGTCGAAAACGATTCCGTTGCCGGTACTCTCGCCGGAGAGGGTGGCGAAGACTTCTCCTTTGCCGTCCGGCGTCACCTTGCCAATCGTCTGCTGCTTCCCGAAGTTGACTGCGTAGATATTTCCGGCCCGATCGCACGCGGGACCTTCAATGCCGGGAGTGAATTCGCCGGGCTGCGTGAGCGGCTTTGCCACATACAGCTCTTCGGCGCGGAGATTCTGGATCAGGACCAGCCCCAGCAGCAGTGCAATCCGGCCCATGCGAAGGTTCTCCCCTGTGAGGACGCGGTCCAGCATCATGCCGCCCGCTCCGCACCAGAGTGCATATCGACGCCGGTTTATGCAACTCTCCGGAGTCGAGAAGTTCCCGTGCGGAACAATGTCCTCGACTTCGTTCAAGGATCATTCGAGGTGGATGCCGTCAGTCGACCCGACAACCGAGCGTCAGCAGCACATTGGCCCAGAGCGCCTGATCGCCCGTCTGGATCGTCAGCACGTGATCGGGAGAATTGACCGCTTCGTAGAACTGCCATTTATCAATCGGGGTCAACGAGACCGGCAGCGCCGCCGCCTGCACAATCTGCCGATAGTCGTCCCAGGCGGGTGGTTCGCCGTATTTCGCATAGGGATCGTCCGCCGGAATCCCCATCGTGTTGACGTTGTCGACCGGAATCGCCGTCAGCAACGTCTCAAGGACCTGAGCAACGGTCACCAGGCCGGGGGCGAGGTTCAGGCAGACGAGTTCGGCATTGGGGCCTCGCTTCGTCGAAGCCGGATAGTTTCCGTCTGCAATGAGGACTTTCGCGTGGTGGCCCGCCCGCGCCAGGATCGCAGAGATTTCGGGATGGATCAGTCGATGCTTGAGCATGGCAGGTATTTCGTGCAGAGAATGTGAGCGGCAACGAATTCAGGGCGGAAACAGGCCGACACAGGCTGTCAGGCAGAATGGCGACCGACCCAGTAGCGGAAACCGCGAATCGTTTGAGCCGCAGCGGCGTCCGAATCGGGCCAGGGGAAGGCTTCCGCTGACAGATAACCGCCGTAGCCAATCTTCCGGAGGGCGGCGATGATCGGGCCATAGTTCATGTGGCCGTCTCCAACGGGCCGACGGTTGCTGTCGACGAAATGCACATGCCCGATCCACTTCCCGCCAGTCTCCAGAGCCGCCGCGATGTCGGCTTCTTCAATGTTCATATGGAACAGGTCGGCCAGCAGCCGGACGTTCGTTGCCTGCAGCGACTCCAGGATCTGAACGCCCGCGGCCACCGTCGTGCAAAGATTGGTTTCGTAGCGGTTCAGGGGTTCGTAGAACAGAGGCACGTCGAATCTTGCGGCGTGAGCCCCCAGAGCTTCCAGCCCCCCCTTCAACCAATCGAGGGACTGTGATTGCGAGACGCCGTCTCCCCACCGGCCCTGCATGGAACCGATGATCGCCGGCGCCCCGTGCGGGCCGCCGAAGTCGATCATAGTCTTGATGAACTCGATCGCTTTGTCGCGAATTCCGGCGTCCGGGCTGGTCAGCGACAGCTTGTGCTTCACCCAGCCGGCGCCGGTGCCGACGGCCGCCAGTGCCAGTCCGTACTTCCGAAGCAGTCCCCGCAGCGTCTCCTGCGTTACGGCATCCGGCCCCGGAGCAAACAGCTCAACGGCATCGTAGCCAAGCTCTTTCGCCCGGCGGCAGCCGAGTTCGAGATCGTCATGAAACACGAACGGACCGGCTTTCGCCTCGGCGACGAGCGAAATCGTCACGGCGCTGCGCATCTTACGACTCCAGTGAACAGGCGGAGATACCGCACGAACCGAACAATTTCTCACGCTGGCATCGCTCCAGCGGACCCGGAATGGACGGCGCACCGAGAGACGATCGCGGGACTGACTTCCCGTCACAGTCGCCGACCGAGAATATCGCTGACGGCGCGGCTGCAACAGGCAATGGGGGGCTGGTCACTGCGGTGAGCGGACACTCTGGCGGCTGGGCGGATAGAAATGACACCGCATCTACAGCATTGTCGCCGAGCCCGTGGTTTCCATGTAACGCTTACAAAACTGATCCACCACCTGGCATTCCCACGGCAGGCCAAAACCGGCAGAATCTGCCGTCGCAAGTCCTTGCGGGGCTGCGAAGTCGCATCGCCGGCTGTGGAACGCGTTTCGCGACAATCTTCGGGCGCGGTCGCAGGTTCCAGGACCGCACGGCACAGCAAGTGCAATGTCATCCTTTCGCGGATTCGCCCCGGCGGGTTGTCGGAGCGGGTCCGGGCGGCGATACTTGATGGAGCGACTCAACTTGGAGCGAGACCGTCCCACTCAGTCGGAACCGACCGATGCCCCCCCGGAAGACCGATTTGTACGATCAGCTCTGGCAGGTTGCAGCCTCGCCGGGGCAGTGGGTTCCGATTGTTGTCGTTTTGGGGGTGCTGATCGGCGTGATCGTCTGGTTGCGGGCTCGATTTCGCGACGATGACGGTCCTGCGGAGGAGAGCCTCGAAATGCTCAGCCAGTTCCGCGAATTGCATCAGCGGGGTGAGTTGTCCGAGGACGAATTCCGATCCATCAAGAGCCGGTTGTCAGCCTCCAGTCATCGACTCATCACCGGCGGAAACCGCGGAATCGCATCGGGATCGGGAACGAAGAGTGCCGGTTCTGCCAGCGATTCCGCTTCCGCCGCGGCTGCTGAAGATTCCGCTGGAACGCTGCCGACTGACTCGATCCAGGGACGGGGGGAAGACCCCGGTGCCGAGGCACCGATCGAACCGTAGCGTATTGCCTTCAATCAGGGCTCAGGACGCGCCGCTGACTCTCTTCTTAGTGAGAACCACAGAACCACGTTCAGCCGCGTTGAAGGAAAGCTGATGGCCTCAGGTCGCGATTTCATGTCCACCGGAAAACGCAGTTCCACTGGCAAGAAGAACGCCAACTGCTCGTTTTGCCGGCAAAACTACCGCGAGGTAGGACCGCTCGTCGAAGGACCCGACGAAGTCTATATCTGCGGCAACTGCATCGAGCTTTGCCAGTCGATTCTCGACCAGGAAAAGCGTCGACGGGGCACCCCCACCCGGCTCTTCAGCCGCGTGCCGAGCCCCCGCGAGATCACTTCCTACCTCGATCAGTACGTCATCGGGCAGGAACGCTCGAAGAAGATTCTGTCGGTCGCCGTGCACAACCACTACAAGCGGTTGCTGCATCAGGCCGAAGGGGACAATGACGTCGAGATCGAGAAATCCAACATTCTGCTCATCGGTCCGACCGGTTCGGGCAAAACCCTGATGGCCCGCACGCTGGCCCGGCTGCTGCAGGTTCCCTTCGCCATCGGCGACGCCACGACCCTGACTGAGGCGGGCTACGTCGGCGAAGACGTCGAAAACCTGCTGCTCAAACTGCTGCACGCGGCGGACTTTGACGTCGAATCGGCCCAGCGGGGCATCGTCTTCATCGACGAGATCGACAAGATCGGAAAAACCAGCCAGAACGTCTCGATCACCCGCGACGTCTCCGGCGAAGGGGTCCAGCAGGCCCTCTTGAAGATGCTTGAGGGCACCGTCGCGAACGTCCCGCCCCAGGGAGGACGAAAACACCCCGAGCAGCAGTACATCCAGATCGATACGTCGAACATCCTGTTCGTTTGCGGCGGGACGTTTGTCGGCCTGGAAGACATCATCGCCAAGCGTCTGGGCAAGAAGACGATCGGCTTCGCCAACTCGGAAGGCCAAGATCACAAAGCCCGATCCGGCAAGCTCCTCTCGCAGGCTTGTACGGACGACATTATCGAATACGGGATGATTCCGGAGCTCGTCGGCCGGTTGCCGGTGGTCAGCTCTCTGCTGCCGCTGGAAGAGGACGACCTGGTGCGGATCCTTTCTGAACCGAAGAATTCGCTGGTTAAACAGTACCAGAAGCTGTTCCAGATGGAGAACGCCGAGCTGGAGATCACTCCCGAGGCCTTGCGGGAGATCGCCCGGGTCGCCAAAGAGAAAGATACGGGCGCCCGAGGCCTCCGGTCGGTGGTCGAAGACGCCATGTTCGAAGTCATGTACGAATTGCCGGACAATGCCGCCGGCAAGAAATATATCCTGACTCCCGAGGTGATTCGGGGGGAAGGGCGGCTGACGCCGATTGATTCGCCCGCTGCCGCCTGATGGTCGGCCGGAGGCGATGAATTGACAGACTGCCCGCCGGATTCCGGTCGGGCAGTTTGTCGTGTTGTCTGGTGTGCGGATGCTGCCGGCCTGTGACAGATGGTTCCGCTGGCGGATTCAGCAGGACCGGGATTCGGCAATGGAAATCGTCGTCGAGTGTTGACGCTCGGCGCGGTAACATGGAGGAGCGGGCCAACCAGGATCGAACCGGGCGAACTGACTCATGCAGGCGCGGCTTCGCATCGAGAATTCCGGAGCCAATCTTCGTTCTGTCCGTTTACCGGCAGAACTCGTCATCGGTCGGAGTGCAGACTGCCGGCTCAAAATCGCGTCTGCGGAAGTCAGTCGCAAGCACTGCCGGATTCTGAACACCGACACCGGCGTGCTGGTCGAGGACCTCGGGAGCTCCAACGGAACACTCGTCAACGGCCGGGCGATCATCCCCGGAATTCCCACTCCGCTGACGAACGGAGCACTGCTGCTGGTCGGTCCGGTCCGGTTCATTCTCGAAATCGAGTCACCTCCCCGCCGCGACCAGCAGAACGTCCTCGACGACGACGAATCGACCTCGCGCCGCGGTGGATTTTCCTTCGAAGACTTCCAGCGGGAGTCGGCGGAATCCTCCGTCTCGCTTCGACCGGCGGGCGACGAAGGGCCTGCCTCCGGAGACGCGACCGGACAAATGACGGTGGATCTCGGCGGCCAGGCCAGCACGATCGACGTCGGCCTCCCCGATCCGGCCTGGTTGCAGCCCGCCGAGCCGGAATCCACCGCCGACAGGACCGCAAAGGATTCCGGGGACGACCTCGGAAGGTTTCTGCGGAACCTGTAGGCGACCGGCCCAAGTTGTCCCGCGATGGCTTGGCGGCGATCGGTTCCGCGGGTAATCTGCCGGGATTGGCTGTCCGAACACTCTGGCGCTGACCGTGCGCCTCATCTCGCGGAAGATCATGTCTGTCGAAACCGAACTCCTGGATCTGAGCCGTCGGCTACTCACCTCCATTGATGCTGGAGACTGGGCGACGTACGAATCGCTATGCTGTCCCTCGATCACCTGCTTCGAACCGGAGGCCTTGGGGCACTTGGCGGAGGGTCTGCCGTTTCATAAGTTCTACTTTGACTTGCCGGCAGGGCCGCCGGTGAAGCCGGGCAAGCAGTCGTCGATCGCCTCCCCGCACGTACGGGTGCTGGGTGAGACGGCCGTCGTGAGCTACGTCCGGCTGGTGCAGAAGCTCGATGCTGCCGGTGCACCGGTTTCCGTTGCGGCGATGGAAACGCGCGTCTGGCAGAAATCGGCGGCCGGCTGGAAGCATGTGCATTTTCACCGGACCCCTTGCTGATCGGCTGCTCCGCCCGCAACTTGAGGATTGCGCCATGCCCGCTCGTGGATTGCTGCTGTCGAAAGATCTGTTCTTCGGCAGCAAGATCACGGGGACGGCAGCCGCGCTGGGGGGAGCGGTCGATATGGCCGCCACCCAGGCCGGCGCAACGGAGAAACTGGGGCAGACTTCTTACGGCGTCGTGATCGTCGATCTGCAGGCGTCGGACCTCAACCTGGCGGAGTTGTGCAGGACTGCGGGGGAGGTTCCCGTGATTGCCTTCGGCCCGCATGTCGCCGTTGACGCATTCGCAGCCGCGGAGGCCGCCGGTTGCCGCGAAGTGCTGCCTCGCAGCCGATTTACGGCTCAGCTTCCGCAACTCCTGACGGGCTGGCTTGGCCTGAAGCAGGGATGACGACCGTCGGGTTCGTTAGACGAGTCGCGGCGCAACCTTATCCACGATCAGGTTGCCGATATTCAGCGATGCCGTTGCGGCCGGCGACGGCGCATTGCAGACGTTAATTGTCAGATCGTTCTCGAGAATCAGAAAATCGTCCACCAGCCGACCGTCGCGAGTCAACGCCTGCGCCCGGACCCCTGCGGGAGCCGGCACCAGATCCTCCCGCTGGATTTCCGGTACGAGCTGCTGCAGGGCGTCGACGAACGCCCGCTTGCTCATCGATCGCCACATTTCCGCCAGCCCGGCATCCCAATGCCTCAACATCAGCCGGATGAAGCCGGGATAGGTCAGCGACTCGATCGTATCAAAGAGGTTGAAGCTGGTTTTGTAGTAGCCTTCGCGCGAAAACGAGAAAACCGCGTTCGGGCCGCACTCCACGCCGCCGTGAATCATTCGCGTGAAGTGGACGCCCAGGAATGGAAAATCCGGGTCGGGAACCGGGTAAATCAATCCTCGGCAGAGGTGCTGAGCGGATGGTTTCAGCTCGAAGTATTCGCCGCGGAACGGCACGATCTGGGCGTCCGGGTGTTGCCCGGACATCCACGTCACCCGGTCGCTGTAAAGCCCGGCGCAGTTGACCACCAGCCGGGCTTCGACGTCTCCTTCGGTCGTCTCGACGATCATCCGGCTGCCACGCCGCAACAGGCGGGTGACTTTTGAACTGAGGAAGATCCTGCCGCCGGCGGCTTCGATCTTCTCCGCGAGCCGTTCGCAGACCTGGCGGTAGTCCACAATCCCCGCGTCCGGCACGTGGATCGCCTGCACGCCGCGGGCATGCGGTTCCAGCTCGCGCAGCCGCGCTGCGTCGATCAGCTCGCAACAGACGCCGTTCGCTTGTCCGCGTTCGAAGATCCGCTGCAGCGATTCCAGTTCGGCCGGTTCCGTGGCTACGATCACTTTGCCGCACAATTCGAAGGGAACTCCCTCCTGCGTGCAAAACTCCTCCATCGCCAGCTTGCCGAGGCGGCAGTTCTCCGCCCGGAGCGAACCAGGTTTGTAGTAAATCCCCGAGTGCAACACCCCGGAGTTATGTCCCGTCTGGTGATGGGCGACGGACCGCTCCTTTTCGATGATCGTCAGCGAGACGCCTGGCAGCCGCTGCTGCAGGCGATACGCCGTCGACAGTCCGATGATTCCTCCGCCGACGATCGCCACATCCGTCTGATGCATTCCGCAGGTCCGTCTCGACGAGGTGTCAACGTGCCGCTCAATCCGCGGCAGTATAGTTCTCCGACATTCGCCAGAGTACCGAACGCGACCAATTCGTGGTCGTCGACAAGATCTGCAGTCGACCGGCGAGCTGCGAACGGTCCCGTGACCGTTCCGCCTCCTTGTGGACAATACCGGCGAGTCCGCCGCCAACTATGCAGAGCCGCAAACTTTTCCTCAAACTCCCCACTCTCCAGCGGACCGCAAATGGGATATCATTCGATCGGAAGTCGCAGTTTCGATCGGACTTAGACATGCGGTGCAGGTCCGACCGGTCGCCAGTCGATAACTCCCGCTGTTGCGGGCGTGGAACGCTCGGAAAAATGGTCTCGGGACATTTCGGCGGAGCCGGTGGATGCCACGGATGACAGGTCAGGCGCCTGAGCCCTTCCTCGCGATCAGCGACGCTGATCGTCCGCGACTGCCCCTTCCGTGGCAGAGACTGCACCTCGTCGGAGTCTGCGGAGCCGGAATGAAGGCTCTCGCCGAGCTGCTCCTCGATTGCGGCTGCCAGGTTTCCGGCAGCGATCTGCAGCTCCCGTCGCCCGCCATCGCCTCCTTGATCCGCCGCGGAATGCAGTTCCATCGGGGCCATGCCGCCGAATTCGTGCCTCATTCCGCCCAGGCGCTGGTATTCAGCCCGGCCATCCCCGCCGACAACGCCGAGCGTCAGGCGGCCGACTTACGACAAATCCCTCAGCTTTCGTACACGCAGTTTCTAGGCCGGTTGATGCAGCACCGCGCAGGCGTCTGCATCGCTGGGACGCACGGCAAAAGCACGACGGCCGCCATGACCGGACTGCTGCTGACGGATGCCGGACGCGCCCCCTCCGTCGTTCTCGGAGCGGAACTCTGCGACGGCGGCCGGAGCGGCTGGGCGGGCGCCGGAGATCTGCTGGTGGTCGAGAGCTGCGAGTTTCAGCGGAGCTTCCTCGACTATGCGCCCCGCTACGCCGCAATCCTGAACGTCGAATCGGATCACTTCGACTGCTTCCCCGATCTGGCCGCCGTCACCGAAGCGTTTGGGGAATTCGCCGAGCGCGTCACGGCACGCGACGGCGTGCTGGTTGTCCGCGCCGACTGTAAAGCGGCGGTCACCGCCTCCGACCGGACTCAGGCCCGCCGCGTTACGATCGGACCGGAAGGTCAGGCCGACTGGTGGGCTGGCGACCTCCGTCGGACGGCGACCGGAATCCGGTTCCGCACCTATCGTGAAAATGCCTTCTTCGCAGAAATCAGCCTGCAGATCGGCGGGCGACACAACGTCTGGAATGCGCTGGCCGCAATGGCGCTCGGCGAAGCCATCGGCCTGTCCCCTCGGGAGATCCGCGAGGGGCTGGAAGAATTCCGCGGAATCCGTCGCCGGCTGGAACTGGTGGGATCCTGGCGAGGCGTCACGCTGCTGGACGACTACGCCCATCATCCGACCGCCATCCGCTCGACGCTGGAAACCGTTCGCGAACAATTTGGCCGACGACGGGTCTGGTGCGCGTTTCAGCCGCACCAGGTTTCCCGCACGGTCGCACTCATGTCGGATTTCGCCGAGGCGTTCGGTGCGGCCGACGAAATTCTGATCGTTCCGGCCTTTGCGGCGCGGGAACGCGTCACCACGGAGCCGGTGCAGGTCTCGCGGGAACTCGCCGATCGACTGGTCCGGCACGGGCAGTCGGCCCGGTTTGTAGAGTCCCTTGACCAGATCACGGCAACTTTGGACGATGCTCTTGAGCCGGGGGATGTCCTGATTACCGTCGGCGCCGGAGACATCGACCAGGTCCATCATGAGTTCACTCGACGAGTTCAGCGACATCCTGCTTCGCGACGAGCCATTGGCTCCCTATACGTGGATGAAGCTGGGCGGTCCCGCACAGTTCTTCCTCACTCCGCGTGATCGCGACCAACTGATCCGCGTGCTGCAGGCCTGCGCCCGGCTCAATCTGCCAGTACATATTCTGGGAGGCGGGTCGAACGTCCTGGTCCGCGAAGAAGGGGTCGGCGGAGCGGTCATCCGCCTCAGCGCCGCCGCCTTCGCCGAGGTTTCGGTCGAAGGCTCGACGATCCGGGCCGGGGCCGGCGTACTCCTGTCGCACGTCATCTCGGAAGCTGTCCGGGCCGGACTCGCGGGGCTGGAAAACCTGTCCGGTATTCCCGGCACTCTCGGCGGGGCGCTGTGCGGCAACGCGGGGGGCCGCCAGGGGGAGATTGCTCCGCTGGTCAAGTCGGTCACCGTCGTCCGTCTCGATGGCGAGATCAGCACCCGCTCCGGCGACGATCTGGCGTTTGCCTACCGCAGCAGCGACCTGGCCGAATCGATCGTGCTGGAGGCCGAACTGGCCCTGCAGCCCGACGATCCGAACGAAATCGCCAATCGACTGCGGAAGATCTGGATTCTCAAAAAATCGACCCAGCCGCTCGGCTCGCAGTCCGCGGGCTGCATTTTCAAGAACCCCAGCGGCGCCAGCGCCGGCGCCATGATCGACAAAGCGGGCCTCAAAGGGACTCGTATCGGCGGAGCCGAAGTCAGCGACCGCCACGCCAACTTCATCGTCACGCACGAAGGTGCAACCTCCGCCGACGTCCTCCGGTTGATTGACCTGATCCGATCCAAGGTGGCCGAGCAGTTCGGAGTCCATCTGGAGCTGGAAATCAAAATCTGGTAGACAATCGCCGGATGGTGACCACGAAGCACACGAATTTCCACAAATTCCAATTCTGATCAATTCGGTTGGACGGGCAGGGGCGTTCTCACATTGCTTGGAGTGAACTCTCCAGGCCAGGACTGGTATTTCTCCGCTTCGAATTCCAAGGTTTCTTCGTGTCCATTCGTGAAATTCGTGGTCGTGACTGAGTCTGCTTGACTCATCGAAACATGCCCGGCCAGCCAGGACGGCGCCGGCGTCTGCGACGCAGGGAGGCTCATGATGCAGAGTTCGGCCCCTTCCACCTGGCGGATCGCCCTCCTCGCCGGAGGTGACTCGGAAGAACGCGAAATCAGCCTGCAGTCGGGCGCGGCGGTCGAAGCGGCACTGCAGTCCCGCGGCCATCTCGTCCTGCACCTCGACCCCGCCATGATCGA